>NZ_JBIVSD010000001.1:0-82649 GCF_044756065.1 Kitasatospora sp. NPDC092039
CCGGGCGCCTCGGGGTGGGCGGCGTGGTGCCGGCTCATGGTGTTCTCCTCTTGACGGGATGACGGGCGTCAACCGCAGGCGTCGACGACGCGCCGGAACAGGCCCCCATCTCCCTGCCCGCAGGACGCTGGAGAATCCGCGCGTTCCAGAAGACCGGCGCCGACTCCCCCTGGATCAGCGTGGTTCAACTCCTGCCGCAGGCCGACGGCCGGTCGACGACAACTCCTTGACTCGAACACCAGGCGCGCACCCGCAACCCGGGGAAGGACCGTCACGGACGGCTGGACGGTTCGGAGTGGCCCCCGGCACCCATCGGGCGCTCATGATCGGTACGCGGCGTCGTAATGCCTGCGCAGCCTGGGGCCACGGATCCCGGGCAGCTGGACCAGAGTGTCCCTGAAGGCGCCGTGATGAGGTTTCAGGGGGTACCAGGGGCGTGGCGGCAATGGGTAGTCGTCGCGCAGGACACCCTTCGGGAGCGCTCCCGTGACAGGCGTCGGCGAGGGTTCCTCCGCGGGACTGGCGAGGTACGCCCAGACTCCACTGTCCAGTGGCACCACCGTCGCCTTGCGGTCGGGTGGGCACCACGGCTCGCCCGTGCCGGGGTGACGGGGGACGAGGAGGACGTCGGGGCACGGCCGGGACTCGGGGAGGCCCGGGCCGGCCAACGCAACCGACCGGGAGTCGGGACCGGGCAGGAGGTAGCAGGCCACGGCGTGGCCGAGCAGTTCGGTGACGGGGCCGGCGGGGAGCGTCACCGGGTGGTTCTCGGTGGCCGTGACAGGGTGGGCCAGCGCGACGCCGACCGCGGCCTCCCAGCGGCGGCTCCACGATCCGTCGGGTTCGACGGGCGGGACGCGGTGTTCGGCACGCTCCAGGTCAGCCCAGCCGGGTAGCGGGTCAGCCGGGAGCCCCGACGGGTGGCGGACGACCGCGTCGGGCTCCAGCCACACCGTCTGCCACGAGCCGCAGTCGTCGATCCGGGTCGCCACGGCCCGCCCACATCCTGCACAGGCCAGATTTGGCCCGGCCCGGCCGTCCACGCCCCGGCAGTAGCCCTCACACTTCTCCAGGATCAGAGTCATCGACCGGGAGTCACCGGGCGCGATGACGATCTTGCCCCGCGTGCCGAAGGAGACGGAATACACCGGCGCGTACACACCCTGCTGAGCGGCGGCTTCCCCTCCGACTTCCTCCCACAACCGCCATGGCGGTCCCGTGGGCCGTGGTTCGACTGCGTACGTCGACGGCTCCATCAGCGGAGGATGAAGCTCCTCCCAGGCCCCGTAGTGGGTGTGGACAGGGAGCGCGACCCGGGACACCGGTGCCGTCAACTCGGTGCCGCACCGGGCACACGCGAACACGTCCAAACAAGCTCCCCTCGCTGCGGTTCCCGGGGATTGTGCCTCGCTCACGGCAGAGGGTCCATCGAATTTCGGACGGCTCCATGGTTTCCTGGGGATGCTGATAACGCTCTGCGAAAACGGCTCTGACCGGAGCTCCGTGAAATCCCAGGCCGACGGCATGCGTAGAGTCTCCTCGCCGCGCTCCATGGGGCGGCGGGCACTGCGTCCGCTGGTGCTGCAGCTCGCCGTCCGAGCCGGCTGGGTCGGCGGGTGCGCCCGCCCGGGGAGACAGTCACCCGGAGCACCGACGGCCGCCAGCACCAGGGAGCCAGTGCCGCCTGGACGGCTGACTGAGTTCGATGGCTGGCCACAGCCTGACAGCAGGAGCGTCGCGTCCGCAGCCGTAGCAACAACTTCCGTCCGATAAACGGGAGTTCGGCCAGAGTGCGCCAGTATGGGGAGCGTCTCCGCCTCTCCGGGCTTCCGCAGCCGGGGCAGCGGGTCGGCGGGCCGCACGCGGCCAGTTCCCGGCCGAACTCCCGTCCCTGCCGGCGACGGGCCGGCCGGATCCGGCCGGCCGGTTCTCCTGGGATGGCATCAACTCCCGACGACACCCCGTCCTCCCCGCCGTCGTGGCCTCCGCGTCCATCACCTCGAACGGCAGCGCGGCCACGCGCCCCGGATGACGCCACGTCACCGAGGTGCCCGGGCCGTGCGGCGACGGCAGCGCCCCCCGCACGCACGACGCCCGGGCATGACGCCACCACCGGCTCCTCGAGGCAGTGCGCGGCAAGCCGCCCGAGCGGTGGGGCCGAGGACCACGTCCGCGAGGGCCGGCCGGTGGCGACAGGCTAGCGGGAAAAATCGCTGTCCGGCCACCGGAGCGCGGTGATAGACATCCGGCGTGGAAAAGAATCTTGAGTTCCCCGACCTGCTGCGACTGATCGATGAGCGGTCGACCGCCTTCCGCGCCGTGGTCGCCGCCGCGCCCGGTCTCGACGCGGAGGTGCCGAGCTGCCCCGGGTGGACGCTGTTCGATCTGGTGAAGCACCTGGGTGGGGGAGACCGGTTCTGGGCCGCCATCGTCGGGGCGGGGCCGGCCGACGCTCCCCCGGCCGAGGCCGCCGCCGCGCGCGCCGCGCTGGAGCTGCCGCGGGAGCGTGAGGCCCTGCTGGCCTGGCTGGACGCGTCGACGCAGCTCCTGCTGGACGCCCTGCGCGCGGCGGGACCGGAGAGCGGTTGCTGGACGTGGTGGCCCGCGTCGCAGTCACCGCGGACCGCCGGCGGAGTCGCCCGGCACCGGGTCCAGGAGACCGCGGTGCACACCTACGACGCCCAGCTCGCCGGGGGCGCCCCGCAGCCGCTGCCGGTCGAGCCGGCACTCGACGGTGTGGAGGAGTTCCTGTTCACCGTCTGCGCGACGCCGAGTGCCTGGCCGCACAAGCCGACGGCCTTCGACTTCCACGCCGCCGAGGGCCGCTCCTGGCGCCTCACCGTCGACGGCGACGGTGCACGCGTCACCCGTGTCCCCACGCCCGCCGCCGCGGCCGGCGAGGACTCGGACGCGGCCGGCGCCGCCGTCCACGGCACGGCCAGTGAGCTGGTCCTCTACCTGTACGACCGGATCCAGGCCGAGTCCTTGCACGTCGACGGGGACGCAGGGCTGCTCGACCTGCTCCGTGCCTGGGAGCCGGAGGAGAAGTAAGGACGTGGCGGGGGCGGCCGGCCGCGCCTCGACCCGGGTGGGAAGCGGCTCCTCGCGTGGTTCGTCAGGTGCGGCCCCGGGCTCAGACGGTTCCGCGTCGAGGCCGGCCCCGGTCCGGGGCCGCGCTCCCGGCCCACGAAGCCGTCCCCCGACCCCGTCACGGTGGTTGCGGTGCCGGCCTCAGAAAGTGTTGCGTAATTGATCAACTGCGGGCTGTAATGCGTCGGTGGTGATCTTCGCGATCGAGGCGACCGCGAAGATCACAACCATGTGTCTGTGCTCCTGTAAGCCGCCCTACGAGTCGTCGTTGACGGATGCTCAGTGGGCGGTGATCGAGCCACTCCTGCCGGAGCGGGATCCGCGCCGCGCCGGCCGACCGTTGAAGTTCCCGCGTCGACTCGTCGTGGATACCGTCATGTATGTGCTGGTCACCGGCTGCGCGTGGCGGCTGGTGCCGCACGACCTCGCCCCGTGGGACGCGGCCTACCGCTGGTTTCGCGCCTGGACGGCCGACGGTACCTGGAACCGGGTCCACGACGCGCTGCGCGAGCGGGTGCGGGTGACGGACGGGAGGGACCCGCAGCCCTCGGCCGCGGTCCTGGACTCGCAGTCCGCCCGCAGCCACCAGGGCGGCGAGGCGATCGGCTACGACGCGGGCAAGCGTGTGCGGGGCCGCAAGCGACACCTGCTCGTGGACACCTGCGGGCTCGTGCTGCGGGTGGTCGTGCACTCCGCGTCCGTCCAGGAACGGGCGGGCGCCAAGCTGGTCCTCGCCGGGATCCGCGAGCTGTTCCCGCAGGTCGGGCTGGTCTGGGTCGACGGCGGCTGTGTCAACGCGATCGACGCCGGACTCATCGCCTGGGCGGCCGGGCACGAGAACCTGGAGATCGTCGCGGTGCCGCGCAACGCCGATGTGAAAGGCTTCCAGGTACTGCCCCGAAGGTGGGTGGTCGAGCGGACATTCTCCTGGCTGGGACGGTGCAGACGGTTGGCACGCGATTACGAGCGCAAGACCGCGCACGCCGAAGCGATGATCAAGGTCGCCATGATCCGACTCATGGCCGCCCGCCTCGCCGGCGAGACGATCGAACCCCACGGCCCCATCGAGACCGAAGCAGCCCGCCGCCTCGCCGACGACCTCAAAAGCGAGTGACCACCCGATTACCCAACACTTTCTCAGGCTGTCCGGTCGATGACGGCCCGGCCGGCGCGCTGCAGTGCCTCGTCGTGCTCGACGCTCCCGAAGAAGCCGCCGCTTCGGCGGGCGAGGGCGAGTTCGGCGTGGATCCGTGGCAGGACGGGTGCGGCGGCGGGGCCCATCCGCTGCAGGCAGTCCAGGACCGGGCCTGCGGTCGAGTCGTTCTCCTCCCAGGCCTCCAGCAGCACGGCCAGGACGGCCGCGGCCTCGGGCGGGCCGCCGATGTCGTGGATCGCGGCGGCGGCGTGCACCCGGGTCCGGACGTGGCCGGCTTCGGACAGCTGCCGCAGCCGGGGCAGTGCCGGGGCCGCCGGTCCCCCGATCCGGCCGAGGGCGTCGGCGGCGTCGCGGTCCTTGCCGGTGTCGAGCAGGGCGATCAGCCGCGGCACGGCATCGGTGGGGTCGCGCTCGATGTCCCACAACGCCTTCACGGCTGCGAAGCGCAGGTCCGGGTCCTCGGCTTCGGCGAGCGGCCGGACCGTCTCCAGCGCCGGCCTGGCGCCGGTGCCGATGGAGCCGAGCGCCCGAACAGCCGCGCCGGCGGTCTGCCACTGCTCCCGCTCGACGGCGGTGGCCAGGGCCGTGGTGAGCGCGGGTACGGCCGCCGGGTCGCCGAGCCCGTCGAGGGCGGCCATCAGCGCGGTGGCGGACCCCCAGGGCCAGGAGAAGTCCGCGTCGGCCAGGCGCCGGGCCACCCTCGGCACCAGGTCCCCGGCGGCCTGCGGGAGGTGGCCGACGACCTGCAGGGCGCGCCAGTCGTCGGTGCCGGTGTCGAGCGCCGTCAGCAGGCTGGGCAGGGCCCGCTCGTCGCCCAGGCCGGCCAGCGCCGTGACCGCCTGCTGGTGGGCCCGGCGCAGCAGCGGGTGGTGTGCGGCCCAGACGTCCGGGCCGTGGGTGGCGCGGTGTGCTACGACGAGGGCGGCGAGGGCTTCGCGCGCGGGTTCGGCGAGGGCGGCGGGGAGCTTGCCGAGGATTTCGGCGGCTTCGGCGGCGGTGTACGGGTCGTCGGGGGGCAGGCAGTCGGCGAGCAGGAGGACGAGGCCGGTGTGGTCGCCGCGCCAGGAGCGGATCAGGTCCCAGGTCATGGCGATGGCGTCGTAGCGGACGGCCGCGTCGGGGCTGCGGAGTTGGGCGGTGAGCAGGGCGGTGCGCTCAGGCACCCGGGCGTCCAGTGTCCGGTGGAGGGTGGTCAGCAGTTCGGTGGTGGGGGCGTGGACGCGGCCGTGGCGGTCGAGGTCGGCGAAGACGGCGGCTATCTGCGGCGGGACTCCGGGGTCCGGTGCCGGTTCGGTGGCGATGTCCGCGCAGGCGCCCTGCCCGCAGTCCGCCGGTCGGGCCTCGTCCTGGTCCCCGTCCTCGGGCCCGGGCTCGTCCTCGTCCTCGTCCTCGTCCTCGTCCTCGGGTGCCGGTTCGGGGGTGAGCTGCCGGAGCAGACCCGTCACCGTCGGGACGAGGCTGTCGTCGATCGCCTCCGGCGTGCAGGCGGCCCGGTGGACGAGGGCGGCGAGCCGGATGTCGGCGTCCAGCGCGGGGGCGGCCGTCAGGGAGGTGAGCCAGGTCGTGACCGGGCCGAGCGCGGCCGGCAGTCGGCGGGCCAGCGTCGCGGCCGTCTCGATGACCAGGAGCCGCTCCACGGTGCCGCTCTCGGCCGCCAGCCGCTCGCGCAGCAGGGCGAACGCCCGGTCGGCGTCGTCGAGGAACAGCCCCAGCGCCGGGACGGCGGCCTGCCGCACCCGCGGGTCCGGGTCCGCCGCGTGCCGGACGAAGTCCTCGATGCGATCACGCAGTTGAGGCACGACATCCGCGTAGGGCGTCGACGCGTGACCGGACGGACCGTAGTAGACGCCGTCGGGGTCGCAGTCCAGCGCCGCGCGTCCGATGCTGAGCACGAGCCGCAGGACAGCTGCGCGGTCGGGCGCCTGGGGGTCGCCGGCGAGCGCGAAGAGGAACGGCACGCTCGCTGCCGTGCACGAGTAGACGTCGCCCTGGTGGTGGACCGAGCTGTAGAAGCTGCTGAACGCCCGCTCCCGGACGTCGGCGTCCGGCGAGGCCATCTGCTCCAGCCACAGCGGGACTTCGTCCGCCGGGCCGTAGGCGTGCCCCATGGACGACCAGTCGACGCGGTCGAGGCCCTCAAGTCTGTCGATCATGGATCGCACAGTGGCACGTGGCACTGACACTGCCGGGACACCGCCGCCGGCGCACAGCGGGTCGGGTCGGCGGTTCCGCACGCCACCCGTCGCGCGCATGCGCCGTCTGACAGCATGTCGGCGTGATCGGAGAGGTGCACAACAACATCAAGGGATCGCCCGGGAACGCGGTCCAGGCGGGGAGCATCGGCGCCGTCTACTTCGGCTCCGCCCCCGCTCCCCGAGGCGGAGAGCCGCTCCCCATCGACGCCGGGGAAGCCGCCCTGGACGGGCTGGCCCGCGAGGTCCTGGAGCAGTGGCGTGACGAGGCCAACGTCCGCGGGCTGCGGGAGCGGGTGCCGATGGCGGTCCCGTGGGAGCTGGAGCCGGCCCATGGGAGCGACCCGACCCCGGCGCTGCCCGAACAGCTCGCGTTCGAGGACGTGGTCGCACGCCTGCGGGCGCTCACACCGCACCAGTTGGTGGTGACCGGACCGGGCGGGGCGGGGAAGTCCTCCCTGGTCGTGCTGATCGTGGTCGAGCTGCTGGAAGCCAGAGCCGCGGTCCCCGGCTCACGGGACAGCGTCCCGGTCATCCTGTCGATGTCGGACTGGGAGCCGGGGACCAGCATCCAGGACTGGGTCGTCAGGCGTATCGGCGAGGACTACGGGCAGCTCGTGGCGGGCCTCGACCGGCCCACCGTCGAGGCCCTGGTCCGAGGCCGTCGGATCGTTCCCGTGCTCGACGGCTTCGACGAGTTGCTGCCGCCGGCCCGTGGCAACGCGGTCGAGGCACTGAAGCGCGCGCTCGGCACGACGGACCCCCTGGTCCTGACGTCCCGCCCGGAGGCGTACCAGCACGCCGTGGACGTCTCACCGGTGCTGCGCGGTGTGCCCGTTCTGCGCGCCCTCCCCGTCCCGCCGCAGGCCGGCCGGGCCTACCTCGCCCAGATGTGCCACCGGGAGCGCCTCGGCGCCTGGCAGGCGCTCTTCGACGCGATGGAGAGCGACCCCGAGGGTCCGGTCGCCACCGCCCTGTCCTCGCCGCTGATGCTCTGGCTCGCGGCGACGGTGTACGCGCCGAAGGACTCCGATCCCCGGGAGCTGCTCGATGCGACGCGGCTGCCCGCGCGGGCGGACATCGAGGGCCACCTCCTGGACGGGCTGATCCCGGCCGTCTGCGCACAGGGGCCGCGACCGTCCTACCTTCCCGGGCCGGTACACCGCTGGAGGGCCGACCGCGCGCCCGCGTACTTCCGCTTCCTGGCCGACGACCTGCACCGCCGACGCACCCACGACATCGCCTGGTGGCAGCTGCGGAGCCTGCTGACCGAGCCGGGCGTCTGGGGCTCCGTCGTCCTCGTCGTGGTGGCCGCCTGCGGCACCGCGGCCGGCTACGCGATCGCGGGACTGGCCGCCCTCCTCGGCGCCGCTCCCCCGCGGCCCGGGATCGGGATCCCGGAGGTGGGCCAGGCGCTCGGGGCCGTCACCGCGATGGCCGTCATCGCCACGGCGCTCGGACGGGTCTTCACCCGGCACCTGTTCAGCGGCTTCGACAACCGCCCACGACGACCGGCCACCGGACCCGGCGGACGGCTCTTGCTGGCCGCGTCGGCCGCCGCCACGACGGCCGTCGGCGCGGCCCTGCCCGGTACCACTTCGGCGACCCTGTGCGTCTTCCTCCTCCCCGTCCTCTCCGGCGTCCTCCTGACCCGCTCGACCGAGTTCGACATGGCCGCCAGGCCGAGGCAGTTGCTGCACGACGAGCGCAGGATCGCCCTGGACGAGGCCGCCCTGGTCGCCCCCGCCGTCGCGGGCACCTCACTGGCGTTCTTCCACTGGCTCGACGGCGATCCGCTGCTCGTCGGCGGCGCCCTCGTCGTCAGCTGGTCGTGCTCGGCCGCGGTGCTGATCGCCCTCAGCCGGTGGGGCCGCTGGACCGCCACGCGCCTCGTCCTGGCGGGGAGGCGACGTCTGCCACGGGACGTGCTGGGCTTCCTGGAGGACGGCCGCCGGTCGGGCGTGCTGCGGCGGGTCGGCGGGGTCTACCAGTTCCGGCACGCCGAGCTGCGGTCGCGGCTCACCGGCGGGGCACCGGGCGGGGCGCCCGAGGAGGGGGCGGGGCCGCGCGAGGTGGTGCTCAGGAGCAGCGTGCGGAGTCTCGGGGCCCTGCGGGCGCTGGCGTTCGATCTGCTGGTACCGGTCGTCGTGTTCCTCCTGGTCGTCTCCCCGATGTCCTCGGGATCGGGTTTCCGGGGCGACTGGTACCGGACCTGGCTGCTGCTCGTACGCCACTGGCCGGTACTGCTCGGCGTGGTCTGCGTCCTCGTCCTCGGGGCGCTGGCCCTGCGTGCGGTCGCGACGCGACTGCGGATCGACGACGAGGGCGTGGAGCTCGACGGTGGCCGCAGGCTGCGGCTGCGCTGGGACGACGTGGCGGAGGTACGGGTGCTCAGGATCCGGTCCCACCGGAACAGGGACACCGGCTCCCTCGTACTGATCAGCTCGTACTACCTCGTGATGAAGCCGATGCCCGGACGGGAGCCGCCGCGCTCCCGCACCACCTCGGACGGCTGGATCCGGGTGTGGGAGCTGGGCCCGACCGAGGTGGTGCCGCTCGACCTGGAGGTCGCGCTGACCCGGTTCGCCGGCGACCGCTGGCGCCGCGACGCCTGAGGCCTGGAGCCTTCGTCGGTGAGGCGGCGACCTGTCCTCCACCCCTGCCGCCGCCGTCCGCAGGCCGGCGGTGGCAGGGGTGGAGGCGGAGGCGGGCAGGTGGCGGCACGGCTCAGGCCGCGACCGCCTCGACCACCGACAGGACCGTCGGCGTGGGGAGGATGCGGGCCAGGCGCAGGCCGGCTGCGGAGAAGAGCTGCGCGAAGTCCGCCTCCGTGCGTTCGCGGCCGGTGAGGGAGGCCATCATCATCAGGTCCAGGGCCTTGGACTGGTGGGGGCCGTTGCCCCGGGGGACGACGGCGTCCAGTACCAGGACCCGCCCGCCGGGGCGCAGGGCGCGGCGGCAGTGGCCCAGGACCGTCGCGCACGCGTCGTCGTCCCAGTCGTGGGTGATCCGCTTGAGCAGGTACGCGTCGCCGGGCGGGACGGCGGTGAAGAAGTCGCCCTCCGCCAGGGACCAGCGCCCCGAGATCTCCTTGTCCGCGTCCAGGCGGTGGCCCGCCAGGACGTGGGCGCGGTCGTACAGGACGCCCTCCAGCCCGGGGTTGCGGCGCAGGACCTCCGCCAGGAGGCCGCCGTGACCGCCGCCGACGTCCACGACCGTTCCCGTCCCGGGGAGTTCGCACACGGCCGCGATCGGCGCGTTCTCCGGGTCGGACATCGCCGCCATGCCGACGTGGAAGACGGCGGCGGTCCGCTCGTCCTGGGCGAAGTGCTCGAAGAACGGCATCCCGAAGATGGCGTCGAACGCCGTGGTCCCGTCGGTGAGGCAGCGGGACAGTTCGCCCGCCGGGCGCCACATGGTGCGGTCGGTGAGCATCTGGACGGCCGTGCGCGCGGAGTACGGGACGTCGCTGCGCAGGGCCTGTCCGGCATCGGTCAGCGTGAACCGCCCGTCCTCGTCCTCCGCGACCACGCCCCTGGTGGCGAGCAGGCGCAGCACCCGGTGGAGGCTCTGGGCGTGGGTGCCGGTCGCGGCGGCGAGTTCGGCCGGCGTGGCGGGGCCGTTCCCGAGGTGGTCGGCCACGCCCACGTCGGCGGCGGCGCGCAGGGCCGCGGGGTAGAGGAAGCCGAGGGCCTCGTCGACGAGGAAGGCGCTGGAACGACGGAGCCGGGCTTCCTGGGCGCTGTCGGCGGACGCCTCGTCAGCACCGGTGGCGCCGTTGCCGTCGGCCTCGTTCTTGTCCTGGCGCATTCCGATTCCCTTCTCGAATCCGTGGTTGCGCTTGGGACCGTGCCCGGACACGGCCACCGCGAAGCCTGGTTCCACCCGCTGCCCCGTTCCCTCCCTGGCGCCGTGTCCGTGGACAATCCGGGTTGTCCGCTGCTCACCTGGGCCGCGACTGCTCCTCGCGGCCGGACAATCCCGTGTTCCTCCACAGTGGGAGGTCCACCGGGTCCTCGGACGAGGATCTCGCCGCTATCAGGAGGCACCTCGCGCCACCGGCGCGAGCGGGCCCGGCCGGGCCGCCCGGTTCACCGGCAGTACCCGCCGCTTCGGAAGGGAATCCGTCCGTGATTCGTCTACGCACCCGCCTCGCCACCGTGACCGCAGTCCTCGCGCTGGGCGCCGGCGCCGTCGTGGCGGCCGCGCCCGCCGCCAGCGCAAAGTCGAGGTGCTGGGAGGACATCGTCACGGCGATGGACTACACCGGCCAGGCGATCTCCGTCACCAACCACGGGAACCTGAACGGCGCCTGGGACCTCTCCGGTTACGCCATGAGCTACCTCACCACCGGGAGCTGTGCCGCGTCCCCGGTCATCGTGGACGTCGAGGACGCCATGAACAGCCTGCGCCGTGGACAGGACGAACTGTCCTGGGGGGACGGGGAGAGCGCCGGCTACAAGTTCCGGTCCGCGTACGCCTCGTTGGAGCAGGCGAGCTACACCGCCTGAGCCGGGCGACAGGGGGCAGGGGCAGGAAGCAGGCCGACGGTTCCATTCCGCCCCCACCCGGGCGAGCAGGCTCTCCTGCGGCCCCGGCCCCGGCCGCCCGCGTCGCACACCCGGTGCTACTGCTGGAACCCCCGCCTGCCTGGCGGCGGGAAGCCCTACGGCGAAGGGTCTGAACTCCCGTGCAAAGCAAGCGAATCATCTCAGCGCTGACGGTCTCCGCAGCGCTGGCAGGCCTCGTGGTCGGCACCGCCGGCCAGGCCGACGCCTACCCTCAGGTGAACCTCTGCGGCAGCTCGTACGGCTCACTGAAGCAGTACCCGATCGTCGACGACCACAACGGCCGCCGCGTGGGTTGGATCGACACCTACTACAGCAGCAGTACCGGCAAGAACTGCGCCATCGCCCGGGGCGACGACACGCAGGCGAAGGACTTCTCGAAGATCACCGTCTCCATCAAGACCACCAGTCAATCCGGCTGGGCGCAGCAGGACGGCGAACTGCAGTACTACACCAAGTACGCGGGGCCGGTGTACGTCTACGCCCCGGGCAGCACGTGCATCGATGTGTACGGCTTCTTCTTCTACCGGAACGGCGACGACGAGGTTCTGAGTCGCGCCAACGGCGGCGGCACCGGGCTGCGCTGCTGAGGCCTGTCTTCGAACTCCCCTAGTCTGCCCGGCAGGTGGGGATTTTGAAGATCAGGTCCCGGGGGAGTCCGCTGCACCGACATGCGGCGCCGTCCCTGCCGGCCCGGGCTCGGGGACCGGCGGAGACGGCGGCGGCGCTCAGTTGAGGGGCGCCCAGGACTGGGAGTTCGAGCTGCTGGACGAGTTGACGGTCGCGGGGAAGCCCGGGGTGGCGCTCGTCCGGTCGAGAGCCAGACCGGTCTGGGCGTTGGTGATCTTCAGCGTTCCGTTGCTCTTGGTGACCTTCCACTTCTGGTAGCCGTTGGCGGGGTCGTAGGCCTTGACGGTGACCGTGCCGCCCGCGGCGGTGGGAGCGGTGAGGGTGAACGGCTGGGCACAGCCGTCGGTGATCCGCACGGTGCCGTCGGCGTTCGCGTCGACCTTCCAGCGCTGCCAGCTTCGGGTGGTGTCGGAGGTGTTGATGTCGACGTTCGCGCTGGTGACGTTGGTGCATCCGCCCATGCGTTCCAGCGCCAGTCCGCCGCCGTCGGTGAGGCTGTGGTACTTGCCGTCGCCGACGACGGAGGGGCCGTAGTCGATGGTGTGCGGGTTCAGCTTGCCGAGCGCCGTGCTGCCGGTGGCCAGAGGCGGGTTCGCCGCCGGGCGCGTGGTACTGAAGTAGGCGGAGAAGGTCGTGGGCTTCTGCGCGGTGATCGCGGCGATGCTCCCGTTCCAGTTGGTGTCGACGGTGCGCCAGAGGTCGAGGAGGGAGCCGGCGACGTTGCCCTCGACCTGGTCGCCGACGCCCCATCCGTCGCCGTAGGTGAAGTTGATGCTGCCTCCGTCGCTGAAGACGAAGCGGGAGTCGCCGAGCAGGTAGGCGGCGGAGGCGTTGGCGAAGCCCTCCGACCACGCGCAGCCCTCGGTGCTCACGTACGGGATGTAGTGGCTCTGACAGGTGAGGCTGGACGGCCACGGTCCGTTGAACATGCGGTGCATGAGGAAGTGGCTGGCCTCGTGCAGGATGTAGTGCTCGGAGTCGGCGTCCGGGCCGATGAGGTAGACGGTGTTGTCGTAGTCGCTGTACCAGGATCCGCCAGTGGTGGAGTCGCGCCACCTGACCGTGAGCGGGGTGCAGGTGCTGTTGTCGGTCTCGTGGGAGGACCAGCAGCCGCTCTGGGGGTTGTTGCGGTTCGACCACAGGATGTTGAGGGTGTCGAAGGTGTGCCAGGCGCGGGCCGTGGACGCCGGGGGCTTGGCCGTGCCGATGTTCCTGTTGCCGGTGACGTTCGACAGGGCCGGCAGCTGCCAGACGTAGTACTCGTAGTTCACGTCGATGACCCGCCACACGTTGGTGCCGTTGGCGGCCCAGACCTTCACCCAGACCGTGCTCAGCGAGGTGGTCGTGGTGGGCGTGTAGCAGAGGTTGTAGCTGCCGTCGGTGGAGCCGGTGAGTCCGACGACGTTGAGTGCGTGCGGCGAGTCGGTGCTCTTCTCGGCGCCCCACAGCTCCACGATGGCGTTGCGGAGCGGCTTGGTGTGGGTGGGCTTGGCCGTTCCGTCCTCGGCGGACTGGTAGTCGTACTGGAGCGTGCCGCTGATGCAGATCGGGGTCGCTGCCCGCGCGGCGGTCGCCGTGAGCGGGACAGCGACCAGAGCGGCGAACAGGGCCGCGGCCAGGGCGACCGCCCGGAACGACAGCCGCAGTCGGATGCTGAAGATGGTTCCTCCCGGTGGTGTCCAGTTGAAAGCGCTGCGTGCCCTGGCGCGGGAGACGGCGGCGCTTCGAGGGCGCGCCCGAACACCGGGACGCCCCAGAGGTGTTCGCCATCAACCGGACTGGGCGGTTCCCAATGATCGACGGCAAGATCGCCTCCTGTCAGGGCGCGTGACAGAGCGCGCGGAAGCGTAACGGGAGTGAGGACATGCTCCCCGGCTCACCCCTGCAGGCCAACGAGCGTTTGGGACCGGCGGGAAAGGAGGAGTATTGAGGCACCAGTCCTGTTGTTCCAAGCGGCATTTCGTGCCCTTCGGCGCAGGCCGGTACGGTCCGACGCATGGAGTGGAGCTTTCAGACCGCCGAACGACTCGCGGCGGCTTTGCGTGCTGGTGAGGTGACGTCGGTGGAACTGACCGACGAGGCGATCGCCCGGATCGAGCGGGACGACAAGACGATCAACGCGATCTGTGTGCCGGACTTCGACCGCGCCCGGGCCGCCGCGCGTGGGGCCGACCAGGCCCGCGCCCGCGGTGAGGACCGGCCGCTGCTCGGCATACCGGTGACGGTCAAGGAGTCCTACGACGTCGCCGGGCTGCCCACGACCTGGGGCATGCCGCCGCACCGGGACTACCTGCCCGCCGAGGACGCGGTGCAGGTGTCGCGGCTCAAGGCGGCGGGCGCGGTGGTGCTCGGCAAGACCAACGTGCCCGTGGGGCTGCAGGACATTCAGAGCTTCAACGAGATCTACGGCACCACCAACAACCCGTGGGACCACCGCCGTACGTCGGGTGGGTCCTCCGGCGGTTCGGCGGCGGCCCTGGCGTCCGGGTTCGGCGCGCTGTCCATCGGCTCCGACCTCGCCGGTTCGTTGCGCACCCCCGCGCACTTCTGCGGCGTCTACGCCCACAAGCCGACGCTCGGGCTGGCGGCGAGCCGCGGCATGGTCCCGCCGCCCGGGCCGGCCCTGCCGGTCGAGCACGACCTGGCGGTCGTCGGTCCGATGGCGCGCAGCGCTCGCGACCTGACGCTCCTGCTCGACGTCATGGCCGGACCGGACCCGCTGACGCACGGTGTGGCGTACCGCCTGACGCTGCCGCCCGCGCGCCACGAACGGCTGGGCGACTTCCGGGTCCTGGTCCTCGAGGAGCATCCGGTCATTCCGACCGGGTCGGCCGTGCGGGCGGCCGTGAACCGGGTGGCCGACGCGCTCGTGGACGGCGGTGCCCGCGTCGACCGGGACAGTCCGCTGCTGCCCGATCTGACCGAATCCGCGCTGCTCTACACGAAGTTCCTGTTCTCGGGCTCCGTCGCACGCTTTCCCGTCGAGGCGTACGAGCAGGTGCAGGCCGGCGCCGCCGCGCTGAGCGCGGACGACCAGAGTCTCGAGGCGCGGCTGCTGCGCGGCATGGTGCTCAGCCACCGTGACTGGATCGAGGCGAACACCCGCCGCGAGCTGCACCGCCACGGCTGGCGGCAGCTGTTCGCCGAGTACGACGCCGTGGTGTGCCCGATCACGCCCACTCCCGCGTTCCCGCACGACCACAACCCCGATCCGAGGGAGCGCCGGCTCGACATCGACGGCGTCGCGTACCCGTACTTCGACCAGCTCGTCTGGGCCGGTCTGGCCACCATGCCCGGCCTGCCCTCCACCGCCGTACCAGCGGGCCGGTCCCCCGAGGGCCTGCCGGTGGGAGTGCAGATCATCGGTCCGATGTTCGAGGACCGCACCCCGCTGCGGCTGGCCGAACTGCTCGAGCAGAGGGTCGGCGGCTTCCAGGCACCGAGGTAGTGGCGTACCACCGGTTTCCTCGCAGCCGGGGCCGCCGATCGGTGGCAAAGCGCAGGCAAAGTACGATCAGCGGGCTCGCGTGCCCGACCCTGTGAGGAGTAATCCGGATGGTGTTCAAGCGGCTTCTCGGCGCCCTGGGCGTCGGTGGACCCAGCGTCGACACAGTGCTGTCCACCCCGACCGTCCACCCCGGCGGCGCGGTGCACGGCCAGGTCAACCTGGTCGGCGGAGACCGCGACGCCGACATCAACGGCATCACGCTCCACCTGACCGCCCGGGTCGAGGTCGAGTACGAGGACAGCGAGAGCCACACCGTCAAGGAGTTCGCCCAGCTGGTCGTCTGCGGCCCGCTGCGGCTGGCCGCCGGGCAGCAGGTCGCCGTCCCGTTCGCCTTCCCGGTGCCGTGGGAGACGCCGCTGACCGCGATCGGGAGCCACCACCTGACGGGCATGGCGCTCGGGGTCCGCACCGATGTGGACATCGCCGGCCAGCTGGACCGCGGGGACAACGACCCGCTCGCGGTGCAGCCGCTGCCGGTGCAGCAGCGGGTGCTGGAGGCGCTGGCGGCGCTGGGCTTCCACTTCCACCGGGCCGACCTCGAGGCCGGCCGGATCCACGGCACGGGCCAGACACTGCCGTTCTACCAGGAGATCGAGTACAAGGCGGCGCCGCAGTTCGCCCGGCGCTGCAACGAGATCGAGCTGTCCTTCGTCACCGACCCGCACCGGGTCGAGGTGGTGCTGGAGTTCGACAAGCGCGGCATGTTCCACAGCGGCGACTCGGTGCGCACGTTCCTGCTGGACCACGCGGCCGGGCAGCACGACCTCACCGGCACGGTGGACGGCTGGATCCGCGGCGTGCTGGGCCACTGACCGACCGCGCACCGGCGTGAACACCCGGCGGCGGGCCGCCGGGTGTTCACGCCTCGGCCTTCTCGACGAACCAGGGGCTGGAGCCAGGGGTCAAGCCCGGCGGTCGAGCCCACCGGAGGGGCCCTCACCCGCCGGAGGGGCCCTCACCCCGGACTGCCCGGGCCGCTGCCGCGGCCTGGGTCCGGGCCTCCTGGGCGGCCCTGGCCGCGAGCGGGTTGACGTCGGCACGGCGGGCGTGCTGCATCGTGGTCAGCCGGTGGACCACCATGATCGCGGCGGCCGCCGCCACCAGCCGCAGCGCCGACCCGGCGGCCTCCACCCGGACGGCGTTGCGCAGGGTCTCGAGGTCGTCGGGGAACAACGGGTTCACGCTCCGCACCATGGTGGCGGCGATCCGGCCGACGACCAGTGCACCGAGCCAGGTGGACCACCAGACGCCGAGCACCGTCTCCGACGTCGTGCGCCGCCTACCCTCCGCGTCCAGCGGCGCGCTCGCCCGCCAGCAGTCCGCCATCAGCTGCCAGGGGAACCAGAGCAGGACGACCGGGGTGAACCACGCCCCGATGGTCCAACCCCGTCCGAGGCGGTGGCCGTTGGGCAGCAGCAGCTCGGCGTTCCGGCGGATGCGGTAGAACCAGACGATGAACACCACGGCGGTGGCCAGCGCCAGCGGGAGGGCCACCCCGTTCGCCGCGTTCGCCACGGATTCCACGGCGTCGAAATCGTCGAGGTCGGCGTCGCCCGAACCGTCCAGCACTTCGCCCAGGAGCACGTCGGACCACAGGTCGACGGCGACGACCACAGCCGCCACCGCGGCGTTCAGCGCCAGCAGGACGTGGACGGCCACGGCCAGGCCGTTCGCCGGGCGCAGCGCGGCCGCCCATCCGGGGGCCGCCTCCGCACAGCCGAAGCAGCGGCCGCTGTCCGTCCCCGCCGGGCGCGCCCCGCATGCCACACACAACATCAGGTCTTCAACTCCTGGAATCGCCACGCGTGCTCGATCACGCACGCCGGTGCACCACCACCCCGACCGGGACGGGCGCGCCGACTCCAGGGGATCCGCGACCTGGACTGCCAACGAGAATTCCCAGCTCGGCGGCGGTATCGGCAGATAGCCGACAGATCACCCCGAGGAGCCCCCGCGCCGAGCCACCCCGCGGCCGGCGTCGTGCCCGGCGTCGCGCCTGGTGGCCGTACGGCACGCCGGGCGGGCGGGTCGTCGCTCAATGATTGTCAGGTTCTCGACATGGGAAGGGGGCAAGCCACAGACCGCCGACCGGGAGGACCCTCCGTGCACCGCACCGCCGCCAGAACCGCCACCGCCCTGCTCGCCGCCGTACTCGCCGGGACGGCGCTGGGGGCCGCGCCGGCCTGGGGCCGCCCCGCCGACGGGGCGCCGACGACGCGTCAGGTGGAGGTGTTCGCCGAGGACGGCGGCATCTCCCGCGCCCAGGCCCCGGCCGCCTCCCCGTACCTCGCCGACCGCCCCCAGGGCGTGGCGCCGGTGCCGGGCGACGGCGAGGTGACGGCGCTGGTGCGCAACGGCGAGCCGGCCACCAAGCTGGACGTGGTGGTGGTCGGCGACGGGTACACCGCGCAGGAGCAGGAGAAGTTCCGCACGGACGCGACCCAGAAGTGGCAGGAGCTGACCTCCGTCGAGCCCTACGCCGCCTACCGGGGGCTGTTCAACGTCTGGGCGGTGTCCGCCGTCTCCCCCGAGTCCGGGGTGACCGGGGATCCGGACCAGGCGACGGTGCGGCACACCGCGCTGGGCTCGTACTTCTGGTGCGACGGCGTGGAGCGGCTGCTCTGCGTGGACGAGAAGGCCGTGGAGTCGTACGCGGCGAAGGCCCCGCAGGCGGACCTGGTGCTCGTGGTGGCCAACACCGCGAAGTACGGCGGAGCCGGCTACAACGACGTCAAGTCCCCGGTCGGTTACGAGGGCATCGCCACCGTGGCCGGCGGCAACGCGAAGTCCGGGCAGATCGCGGTGCACGAGATCGGGCACTCGCTGGGCAAGCTGGCCGACGAGTACGTGTACGAGGGCCAGGGCACGTACCACGGCGACGAGCCCGCCGAGGCCAACATCAGCACCCTGACCGCCGACCGGATGCGCCGGCAGGGCGCCAAGTGGTCGCGCTGGCTGGGCCAGGCCTCGCCGGACGGCGGCACGGTCGGCACCTACGAGGGCGGCGGCTACTACCCCACCGGGCTCTACCGGCCGACCGAGAACTCGATCATGCGCTCACTCGGACGCGAGTTCAACCTGCCCGGGCGGGAGGCGATGATCGCCGGCTTCTACCGCCACGCCACGCCGCTCACCAGCCCCACCGCCCAGGGAAGTCGGCTCACCGCCACGGACCGCCTCACCGTCGACCTGCCGGTCGCCGGCACCCGGCTGCGCTGGTACCTGGACGGGCGGGAACTGCCCCGGCTGGCCGACCGCACCGCGCTGGACCTGGCCGAACTCAAGCTGACCGGTCCGCGCTCCCGGCCGCACCTGCTCACCGCCGTCGCCACCGACCCGACCCCGGCCGTCGCGGATCCGGCGCTGCGCACGAGGCTGACCGCGAGCCTGTCCTGGCTGGTGACGCGGTAGGGCGCGGAGCGGACCCGGGCCTCGGCCGCGAGATGGCCTCAGCCGCCTCCCGGCCGTCGGCACACACCTAAGGAGAACGCACGCCGGCCCCGTCCTCGCCGTCCTCGCCGTCCTCGCCGTCGTCCGTGCCGCCGCGGCCCGTCATGGCGGCGAGCCGGGCGGCCCACTCCCGTTCGGCGAGGGCGAGGCCGCGCTCCAGCGTCTCCACGAGCACCGTCCGGCTCACCGACACCACCGTCGGCCCATCCCCGGACCCGGCGCCCGGGGCGGCACCGTCGCCATCACGCATCCGACAGGCGAGGTGCACCCGGTCGCCGTCGGGGAACGCGAAGGCCGTCACCTGGTCGGTGCACTCCCCCCATTCCAGGAACGCACACCGCGCGAACGCCTCCTCGGCCTCCGCCGAGGCCCCTGTTCCCGCCCCCGTACCGGCGTCGTCGTACATCCAGCTCTCGACCATCAGGAAGTACTCGGACGGCGAGGTGAACCCCACCGGCGGCGCGGTCGTCGGGCGGAGGCGACCGAGCTCGTCCTTGAGCTTCTTGACCAGCAGCGGCGGGTAGAACGCGTTGTCCCACGCGTTCACATGGAGCCCGCCGACGAAGACGTCGACGCACAGCAGCCCCGGGTCCCGTTCGGGGTGGAACTCCAAGCCGAATCCGCTCCGCGACCCGACCAGCACAACGGCCTCCCCACCCCCGGCGCGACAACCCGTCACGGCCCCACCCTACTGAGCGGCTTGCGGTTCACGGCCAGGACCGCGGCAGCGGACGAACGACCGTCGCCGAGGAAGTGGGGCGCGACCCTCACCGCGGGAAGCAGGGCCCGGCCGTCGCCAGGGCGTAGGGGTCAGTCCTCGCCGCCGTCGAGCAGGGCGAGCCGGGCCGTCGCGTCGTCGGTGAAGCGGGCGAGGAGGCGGATGAGGTCGTCGCGGTCCTGGGCGGGCCAGTCGGCGAGGGTGTCGCCGAACCAGCCGAGCAGGAAGGCGAGATAACGGTTGGCGGCCTCGGCGCCGGCTTCGGTGGGTTCGATGAGGCGGGCGCGGGCGTCGTGCGGGTCGGGGATGCGGCGGACGAGGTCGCGCTTCTCCAGGGCCTGGACCTGGCGGGTGATGTGCGGGCCCACGACCTGCATGCGATCGGCGATCTCGCCGATCCGCAGGGGCTTTCCGGCGGTGCGCAGGGTGACGAGCACGCCCACCGCGGGCCGGTCACGCCCCAGCCCCGCCGCCTCCGCCGCGCGTTCGACCAGGCGGCCCCGGGTCATCGCGGCGCCGAGCCGGGAGATCCGGGTCAGCGCGGCGAGCAGATCGGGGCGCGGCTCCCCCGGTTCGCGGGCCTCGGTGGACTCGGCGGACATGGGTGCCTCCATTTGCATACCTAAGTTAGGTATCTGTACGGTGTGGGGGTGGCCGCCGCCCCCGAGGGTGACGTGCGGTTTCCATAAAGATACCTGAGGTACGCATCTCTGCTCGTCCGGTGCGTATCCGTGTCCCACCGACGTGCCGGCGGGAGAACCCGCCGGGAAAGTGAGAGGCCATGAACACCGTGTCACGCCCCGCCCGTCGAGTCCTGGTCTCCGGGGCGAGCATCGCGGGCCCCGCGCTCGCGTACTGGCTCGACCGGTACGGCTTCGAGGTGACCGTGGTCGAGAAGGCCGCCGCCGTGCGCGGGGGCGGCTACGCCGTCGACATCCGCGGCACCGCCCGCGAGGTCGTGGAGCGCATGGGGCTGCTGCCGCGCCTGCGCGCCGCCCACGTCGACAGCCGGCGGATCACCTTCGTCGACCCCGCCGGACGGACCGTCGGCTCGCTGCGCCCGGAGCAGCTGACCGGCAGCGAAGCCGGTCTCGACCTGGAGGTCCGGCGCGGCGATCTGGCCGACGCCCTCCAGGAGGCGCTGGGCGACCGGGTCGAGTTCCTCTTCGGCGACTCGATCGCCGAGCTGGACGACGGCGGGGACGCCGTCCACGTAGTGTTCGACAGCGGCGTCCGCCGCGACTTCGACCTGGTGGTCGGCGCGGACGGGCTGCACTCGAACACCCGTCGGCTGGTGCTCGGCCCCGAAGAGCGCTACCACCGCTACCTCGGGCACGTCTTCGCCGGCTTCACCCTCCCGAACGAGTTCGGCCTCTCCCGCGAGGGCGTGATCTGGAACGACGTCGGGCGCGGCGCGGTCCTCTACGCGCACGAGCCCGCCGACCGGGTGCACGGCTTCCTCACCTTCACCCGCGACGTCCCGCCCTTCGAGGCCTTCCGCGATCCGCGGGCCCAGCGCGAGCTGGTCGCCGCGCACTTCCCGGAGCGGGTCTGGCACCTGCCGCGCCTGGTGGCGGCGATGCGGGACGCCGACGACCTCTTCTTCGACATCGTCAGCCAGATCCAGCTGCCGGGCTGGTCGCGCGGGCGGGTGGTCCTCGCGGGCGACGCCGCGCACGCCACCTCGTTCCTGTCCGGCCAGGGGTCGAGCGTCGCCCTGGTCGGCGCGTACGTCCTGGCCGGCGAGCTGGCCGCGCACGCCGACCACACCGCCGCCTTCGCGGCCTACGAGCGCCGGATGCGTCCCTTCGCGGAACGCAACCAGGCGCTGGCCACCGGCGGCGGCACGGTGGTGACACCGACGACCCGCGAACAACTGGAGGCCCGCAACGCCCTGTTGCGCGACCCGGCGGCCGTCGCCGAGGAGCTGGCGACGGCGGGCGCGCAGGCGGGCCGGGCCGCGCACTCGGACCTGCTGCTGCCGGACTACGCCCCGGGACGGTGACACCGGGGCACTGACACCGGGACACTGACGCCGGGCCACTGACCGCCCTGGCACGGTACCGCCAGAGCCTGGGGGCGCCCGGGCGGATTCCCCCGGTGGGACGAGCTGCCGGCCTCCCCGCTCGCGGGCTCGCGACCCCGCGAGCGGGAGGACCGCCGCCGTCAGGCGGACGCCGTTACGGCAGCGGGATGCGCACCACCTGCGGGTCGTGGTCGCTGAGCTGAGTGCGGAACTCGCTGTTGATGTGCACGATGTCGTAGCCGTACGCCGTGGCGGCCAGCGAGCCGGAGATCAGGATGTGGTCCAGCACCTGCGAGTTGCCCTCGTACACGTAGGTGTAGCGCTCGGCCGGCGGCAGGGTGCGCGGCAGGTCGGTGAGCGAACCGCCGGCGGTGAGGATGTCGGTGGTCCGGGAGAACTCGAAGTCGTTGAGGTCGCCGAGCACGATGACCGAGGCGTTCGGGTCCACGGCCAGGATCTGGTCGGTGAAGCCCTTCACCACGGCGGCCTGGTCGTGGCGCTGGCTCTCCGAGGGGCGCGCCGGCGGCTGGTAGCGGCCGAAGAGGGGCTGGTCGCCGCCCTTGGAGTTGAAGTGGTTGGCGATCACGAAGACCGGCTTGCCGTTCCAGCGGAACTCACCGGCGAGCGGTTTGCGGCTGGAGTTGAACGCCGCGTTGGAGGGGTCGATCCGCCCGGGCGAGTAGGCCAGCTGCGGCGTGCCGCCCGCGTTCACGACGGAGTCGGCGGTGGTCGGTCCGGCGCCGGGGCGGTCGGTGAAGGAGAGGCCGCGGTCGGTGCGGAACAGGAAGACCTGGCGGATGTTGCCGCCGGGCTGCCCGCCGTCCTGGCCGTCCACCGGGTCGATCTCCCGGTAGGAGTAGGAAGGGCCGCCGGCCGCGGTGATGGCCGCGGTGAGCTTGGCCAGGGTCTGGGTCGCGCTCACCGTGCCGTCGCCGGTGGCACCGCTGTTGTCCTGGATCTCCTCCAGGGCGACCAGGTCGGGCGAGCGCAGGTTGGTGACGATGCCCGCCGCGAGGCCGTCGAACTTGCTCTGCGGCTCGGACGGGGCGAGGTTCTCCACGTTGAAGGTGGCCACGGCGAGCTGGCCGGCCGTCGGCGCGGCGGTGACCTCGGGGGCGGTGCCCCCGGAGGTGACCGTCGGGGTCGCCGTGACCTGGAGGGTGAAGTTGCCGAAGGCGTAGTCGAGCACGCCGACGGTGGCACCGGTCAGGGTGTCGCCGACGTTCGCGGTCGGGGTGGGCGCGAGCGCCTTCCCGAGGACGACCCGCTCCGGGTTGCCGTCGTTCGCCTGCAGCAGGATGCCGCCCCGGCCGGTGCGGGTGCCGCTGCCCTGCGGGACGACGGGGACCTCACCGAACTTGTTGGTCGGGCCGACCACGGCCGCGTTGTCGAGCTCGACCCGCATGCCCTCCAGGGACTCCCAGAAGTCCAGGCCGTCGGTGGCGGGCTGGAAGTTCCCCGCGGTCTCGACGTCGCCGGAGGTGACGCCGGAGATGACCGCGGACGGAGGTATCCGCCCGCCCTGGCCGACCACGGTGGCGGCGGGCAGCGGCGTGTTGTGGGCGACCACCGTGACGGTGGGCGCGGTCAGTTCGGTGATCGACAGGTTGGTGGTGCCGCCGGTGCCGCCCGGGCGGTACTGGCTGACGGTGGCACCGACCGTGACCGAGTCGCCGACCGCGACCGAGGGCGCGCCGGCGGTGTAGACGTAGACGCCCTCGCTGGTGCCGGGGTCGTTGTCGGGCTGCGGGTCCTGGAACCAGAAGCCGTTGGGGCCGACGGCCGTCACCACGCCGGGCACCGCGCTGACCGCGCTGCCGGCCAGCGGGGAGGTGCGGGCGGCGCCCTGGATGTCGTGGATCCGGGTGCCGCCGGTGTTGCCGCCCCCGCCGGTGGAGGAGTTGCGCGGCGCGGGCGCGCCGATCGCGAAGTCCGCCGCGTTGTCGTCCGTGTCGGTGGCGCCGCCGCCCTTGCGCAGGGCGGCCGTGGTGTTCGACGGGTTCCCGGTCGGCGAGCCCTCGGCGGAGCCGGCGCTGCTGCCGTAGCCGACGAAGTCCCTCACCCCGGGCTGGCCCGCGCAGCCCGAGGCGCAGGTCAGCGCCGTGCCGTTGGTGACGAGGGCGACCTTGCCGGAGGTCGCGGACATGGCGATCGTGCCGGTCGCGTCCGGCGTCGGCAGCGCGGCACCCGCACCGGCCCCGGCGGCCTCCTGGACCAGGAGGTAGTGACCGGGCGCGATCGTGCCGGAGAGGGTGGTCCGCGCCCAGCTGGAGCCACCGGCCGACGCGTACTGCACCGTCCAGCCGGTGACGGACACCGGGGTGGCGCCGCGGTTGTACAGCTCGACGAAGTCGTTGGCGTACGGGGCACCGGAGTTGCCGCCACCGCCGTACACCTGGCTGATCACGATGTCGGGCGACGCCGCCTGCGCCACGCCGCCGGGCAGCGCCACCAGCGCCGCCACCACGGCCGCGGCGGAGGCCACCGCCGGGGTTCGGCGCCGAACTCGCGGCGTTCTCCGGGTGGTCCGGGGGTTCGAGGTGCTCCGGGGATTCGCGACGGTCCCCGGATACGAGGTGCTCCCGGGATTCGAGGTGCTCCGCATGAGGCTGACTCCTGACCACCGTCCGGGCTCGTGGCCCGGCGGTGTGACCACGGATGGGAAAGGTCGGGCGCTGCGGTTCTAGCAGCGCCACCAGATCCCTACCGGTCGTGGCGGGCAACGGCCAGACGTACGGCGGAAGAACGTTTCCGCGCGCGACAAGTGGGATGCCACCCTCCGGACGGCTGGGCCCGACTTCCGTCGCCCCGCACGGCTGCTGCCCCGACCGGAACAGCACCGGCCCGGGTCCGGCAGCTCCCCGCCGCCGAACCCGGGCCGGTGGACTCCGCCCGCCGGGCTCAGCCCGGACGGTGCCGCACCGGCACCGTCCGGGGCGGGCGCCGGCGCAGCGGCGCCAGTTCGCGTTCCAGGGCCCGCACGTCCAGCGCTATCCGGGACGCGATCTCGCGCGGCCCGGTGCCGACGGGCACCCGGCGCGACCAGGAGCGGGGCTTGGCCGGGCCGTCCTGGACCATGTGGAAGTTGAGCCTCACCATGTCGGCGACGTCGACCAGGCTCACCAGGATCCTGGTGTCCGCGAGGTCGATGCTGACTTCGTTCCCGATGCACGAGCAGGCCACCAGGCCCTCGATGTCCTCCTCCGCCAGGTACCTGGCCAGGGGTACCGCCTTCCCCCGGACCAGAAACGGACGTTCCGCAGTCACCGGACCGCCTCCTCCCCAGCAGCTGTACGCAGCCTCGGCCGCGGCGCAGGCGCACCGCAACGGACCGGGCCCGGCCTATGCTCCACCACATCCGGCCGGATCGCCAACTCGCCGTCTCACCACGCGAATTGAGTGAACGCACCGACCCGGCGCACCGGCGCACGCCTCGGCGCACCGCGCCTGCCCGCCGGGCCTCCGGACGCCCCGCAGCGCACCGGGTGGCCGAGCGGTCGGACGTCCCACCGCGCACCCGGTCGCGGGCGATCGGTTACCGCGCGGCCGGCAGCCGGCCTCCGATCGGCCAGCGCGGACCGTCCTGCGGGTCGCCCTGCCACGCCCACTGGGCATCAGGGGTGACGGTGACGCCGTAGTCGTACAGGCCCGGGCGGCCCAGGCCGTCCCACTGGGCCCAGGCGAGCATCAGCTCGTCGCCGAGCCGGCGTGGCCCACCCTGCCACAGCACCGGTCGCCCGTCCGCTCCCGGGCCGACCTCGGCCCACGAGCGGTCGCCGTCGTGGACCAGGACGACCGGCCCGTCCGCACCCTGCTCGGTGGAGAGCACGGCGTCCGGGGCGGCGACGCGCAGCGCGAACCGCAGGTTCCAGTCCTCCAGCGCGGCCGGGTCGCGGTCGAGGACCCTGCTGGTCTCGGGCTCGGCGTCGCCGCGGACCGCGGCGTAGGCCGAGCGCCCGGTGCCAGCCTGCGCCGGACCGGTGCGGTCGCCCATGAACTGCGCCAGGCCGTGGACCCAGCCGTGCGCGACGCGACCGCCCTCGCCGACGGTGAGCGCGACGTACCCCAGCCGTCCCCAGGGGTAGACGATCCGCCCGCCCGGCCGCACCGCCGCCACCCACGACCACGGCACCGCCTCGACCGCGTAGGTCGCGTGCAGCCGGTCGACCCGGCCGCCACCCGGCGGTCCGCCGGCGGTGCCGTCGCCGACCACCACCTCCACGTCGAGTCCGGCAGCCGCGAGCCGGCCGCGGGCGAAGGCGGCCAGCCGCTCATCGACCTCGGTGGAGACGACCAGGCCCGGTCCGGCCCGCCAAGCGGCCAGCGCCGCCGTCCAGCCCTGCCCGGTGCCGACGTCCCACACCCGTTGCCCCGGCTCCAGCCGCAGGCTGTCCAGCATGTCCGCCACCACGGACGGCGCGGACAGCGACGACGACGGCAGCCCACCGGAGAGCTGGGTGACGGCCGGCTCGTGAAGGCCGGCGTACAGCTCGGCCAGCCACCCGTCCGGGTCGCCCGACAGCTCCACCGGCACGTAGGCCCAGCCGTCCCACCGCCACAGCCGGCCCGGCGCGAACCGCTCGCGCGGCAGCGCGGTGAAGGCCTCCCGCAGCCACGGCGAATCCTCCGGCCACGCCCCGGCCCGCTCCATCTCCGCATCCAGGGCCGACCGGCAACCGGGCCCCGCGTCGTCGCCCACGGTCACTTCTTCTTGTGCTTGCCGTTGCTCGGCGGCGGCGTGGTCACCTTGCCGTCGGCGTTGCCCGGCGGCGGCGTCCCCTGGCCGGGGTCCTTCGCCGGCTTCGAGTGCTCTCCCACGCTGCCTCCTCCTGCAGACCACGGATACGACCAGCCGACCATCCTGGCGCACCTCCGCCCGGCGCGCTAAGGCGCGCGGGGGCAACCGGGGCGCAGACAGCGTCGGCGCACGCCGGGCCTCCGGTGGCCCAGCGCGGGGTCCGAGTCCCGGCCGGGGACGAGGCCGCCCCAGCGCGGCCGATACCGACCCGCGCGCCCCCGACCGGCTCTCCTACCTCGCCGTCACCCGCCCACACCACTCAACGGGGCCATCGCCCGGCAGGCGGCTGGTCGACGTTCGGGCCGCCCGTGTGCGGAACCTGGACGTAGCCGTCGGCCGGCACGGGCAGCGCGTCGATGCATGTCGTCGAGCAGGCGTTGACCAGCAGCGGCAGGACGTCGGCGCCCGACGTCCTGAGCGAGATCCACACCTGGCGGAGCGCCGCGCCTTCGACGCACTGATCGCAGACGCTGCACGTACGGATCGCTGCGGCACCCCACACACCGGGGTCGAGGTCTTCAAGGTCAACGCCGTCGGCGCCGGTCGCTGCAGTCGACAACGGCGGAAACGGCGGCCGCTGCTTGTAGTTCCCATACAGCGCACGGGTGCTCACCGTGCTGAGCCGAAGGTTGGGGCACCGGGTGATCTCATAGGGGAACCAGTGCAGCCGGTAGGAGGTGTACGGGGTGAACTCCTCGAGACTCTCCATCGCGCCGATCTCAGGCGGTATGCGCACCGGGTTGCTGCCGTACAGCACGAGGTGCTTCACCGAGGTCAGTCCGGCGATGGCCGGCGGGAGCGTGACGACCTGGCGCCGCTGTTCTGCGGTGAGCTCCACCAGCGGCTTGAAGACTTCCCGTCCGGGGTCACGCAGCCTCCGCCGGTGCGGATCGACCGGGGTACGGATTCGAAGGAGAGCCGGCCGGCCTGGACTCGGTTCCGTCGGGGTTGCCGCCCCGGGGGTGGGGCGGGGGCGAGGTGGTCGAACGTGCCCGAGCCACCGGGTCGGGCGAGTGGCCGGGATCAATCGAATTCCTGAACGCACAATTCTAAATGATCATCAGACTTGTTGCTCATTAGGGAGATTGTCCGTGCACGTGCTCCCGATCCGTGGATAGCATCTGAATTCCATTCTGTTCGAGCGCTAATCGCCTGGGAGGGGCGGCGCCGGGCAGACCGACAGGAGACTTCATGCGCGTGTCCAAGCACGTCCACCCCGTCAGCAACCGCCCGACCGCGGCCGACGTCGCCCTGCCACCGGCGCTGCCCTATCCCGACGGCTGGTCCGCACTCGCCTTCTCCGCCGAGCTCAGGCCCGGCACCGTCCTCACCCGCCAGCTCGCGGGCGAGGACGTCGTGCTGTACCGGCTGCGCAACGGCCGCCTGCGCGCGATCCGCCCGTACTGCCCGCACCTGGGCGCCCACCTCGGCCTGGCCGCGGTCGAGGGCGACGACCTGGTCTGCCCCTTCCACCGGTTCGCCTTCGACGCCGAGGGCCGCTGCGTGCGCACCGGGTACGGCACCACCCCGCCCAAGGCCGCGCTCACCCGGTTGCCGGTGCGCGAGGTGAACGAGGCGGTCTTCGTCTGGCGCCACCACGACGGCCGGGAGCCGGACTGGGAGATCCCCGCCTGGCACCGGCTCGGGGACGGTCGGCAGCCGCTGCGGTACGCCTCCTTCGAGATGCCCGGCTACGCCCAGGACGTCATGGAGAACTCCTTCGACCTGGGCCACTTCGTCACCCTGCACGGCTGGCCACAGGGCGAGTTGGCGGCACCGGTCGAGTTCGACGGCACCAGCTTCCACATCTCGATGCTCGTCCGGGAGACCTTCCCGCTGCTCGGGATGCGCGAGGTCCACGTCGACGTGGACGGGTATGGCCTCACCGCGCTGCACACCGACGTGCACACGCCCTCGCTCGGTCTGGAGATCTGCTCACTGGTCATGGCCACCCAGGTCGCCCCCGGCCGGATGCAGCTGCGGCAGGCCAGCCGCTTCGTGATGTCGGAGCCGTCCGGGCTGCCGCCGGCCGTCGCCCGGGTGGTCAGCCGGACGGTCACCCGGCTGCTGTCGGGCCCGATGTTCAGGCGCAATCTCGAGTTCACCTCGGCGGACTTCCCGATCTGGTCCACCAAGCGGTACGTGTCGCCGCCCCGGCTCGCCCCGGGCGACGGGCCGATCGGCGCGATGCGGCACTGGGCCCGGCAGTTCTACCCGCCGGACCACCAGGCGCACCTGCCGGGGCCGGCCGCGCTCGCCGACCGGAACGGTCACGGCGCCGGCGGGCACGGCTCGGCCGGGCACGGCGCCGACGGAAGCGGCGCGGCCGGGAGCGGCACGAACGGAGACGGCCCGGAGGGGCATGGCGCCAACGGAAGCGGTGGCGACGGCCACGGCGCAGCCGTGGGCGAGACCACCGCGAGCCCGGCCCGGACGGAGGCGTCCGGCAAGGCGTCCAGTGGAGCCTCCCGGGGCTGAGCCGTCCCGGTCCACCCCGCCGCCCCGCCCCCTGATCCATGCCACCGGCCCGAACCGGAACCGAGCGTCCCGGCGGTACCGTCTGGCGTGGAGGACGAACGGGCGCGGCGAGGGGAGAGTCGGCGTGGAGGCGTTGGGGGACGGGGATCCGCGGCAGGTGGGCGAGTACCGCCTGCTGCGGAGACTCGGCGCGGGCGGGATGGGCCGGGTCTACCTGGGCCGCACGGCGGGCGGCCGCACGGTGGCGGTCAAGCTGGTCCACCAACAGTACGCGGCGGACCGGGAGTTCCGGGTGCGGTTCCGCAACGAGGTGGCCGCCGCCCGGCGGGTCGGCGGCCGCTGGACGGCCCCGGTGCTGGACGCGGACACCGAGGGCGCCCAGCCCTGGGTGGCCACCGGGTACGTCGCCGGGCCCTCGCTGGGCACCGCCGTACGGGACTTCGGCCCGCTGCCCGTCGCCGCCGTCCGGTCGCTCGGGGTGGGGCTCGCCGAGGCGCTGGAGGCCGTGCACGCCCAAGGGCTGGTGCACCGGGACGTCAAGCCCTCCAACGTGCTGCTGGCGCTGGACGGTCCGCGCCTGATCGACTTCGGGATCACCCGGGCGCTGGACGCGGCGACCGCGCTGACCCGGTCCGGCTTCGTGGTCGGCTCCCCCGGTTACCTCTCCCCCGAGCAGGCCGAGGGCCGCAACGCCGGGCCCGCCTCGGACGTCTTCTCGCTGGGCGCCGTGCTCGCCCACGCCGCCACCGGCACCGCGCCGTTCGGCTCGGGGGTGAGCGCGGCGGTACTGCTCTACCGGGTGATCCACGACGAGCCCGAACTCGACATCGCCGACCGGGAGTTGCGCACCCTGGTGGCGGACTGCCTGGCCAAGGACCCGGCCCGCCGCCCCACCCCGGCGCAGCTGCGCGAGCGGCTGACGGCCGCCGACCCGACGGCGGGCGAGCGGCTGGGGCGCCGGGACTGGCTGCCGCCCGCGATCGCCGGCGCACTGGCCTCGCTCGCCGTCGAGCTGCTGGACCTGGACGGCGACTCCACCATCCAACCTGGCGGCCCCACCGGGCAGTTCGGCCCGGCGGAGCCGTGGCCCGACGGCCCGCCGAGCCTGCCCACGCCGACCCCGGCAACGCCGACCCCGGCAACGCCGACACCGTACTCGCCGACACAGCCCCCGCCCTACCACCCCCCGTACCCGTACGCGCCCCGGCCCGTCCGCCGCCGGCCCGGGCCCGGCGCGCTGCTGGTCGCCGCCGTCCTCGCGCTCGCCCTGGCGGGTACGTCGGTGTTCCTCGCCATGCGCGACAAGGGCGCCGGCACCCCGGCCGCGGGCGACGGAAGCACCTCGCCCTCGCCCGTCGCCACCTCCGGAACCCCGACGCCGGACGGCGAGATCCCGGCCGCCCTCCTCGGCTCCTGGCAGGGCACCCTGGGCAGCCCGCAGACCCTGGTCCAGCCGGACTTCGCGATCACCATCACCCAGGGCCGGGCCGGCGATCCGGTCGCCCGGATCCACAACAACGAGGGCGCCGGCACCCGTTACTGCGACGCGACCGCCGACCTCGTCCAGGTCACGGCGGACCGGGTGGTCCTGCGCACCGCGCCGATGAACGCGCTCAGCGGCTGCGCCGCCGTCCCGTACGACCAGGTGTACACCCGCAATCCGGACGGCAGCCTGCACCTGCTGGTCGGCGGATTCTCGGGCGACCTGCGGAAGAAGTAGCCGCGCGAGTGCGATCTGGTGTTTCCACTACTGCCGACCGCCGTCGGAGGAGGGGTTCGTCCAACCCAGCGGGTCGAGGACGGCGCGGGTGCGTCCGTCACGCAGCTCGACGAGGCGTTCGTAGGCCGGCCGGCCCGTGCCGTAAGCCCGTTCGACGGCGTCGAGGACCTCGCCCATCCGGGCCGGGTCCGGGCTGCCGTCCTCGAAGGTCAGCTGTGAGCCGACGTGTTCCACGAGGTGGCGCATGCCGGCAGGGCCGCCGCCGAGGACCCCGCTCTCGAACGGCCCCGTCACGGCCCAGCGCAGACCGAGCGAGGCCCGCACCAGCTCGTCGAGCTCCTTCACGTCGATCACGCCCTGCTGCACCAGGTAGGCGCACTGTTCGTTGAAGACCTTCTGGAGTCTGTTGCCGACGAAGCCGGGAATCTCCTTCTTCAGCCGGATCGGCAGCTTGCCGAGCGCGCGGTAGACCTCGACCGCCCGGTCGACGGTCCGAGTGGCGGTCCGCGGTCCCGGCACGACCTCCACCAGCGGCATCAACTCAGGCGGGTTGAAGGGATGGCCGATCACGATCCGGTCGGCCGCCGGGTTGCCCTGGGCGATCACCGAGGGCAGCAGGGACGAGGAGGACGAGGCCAGCACCACGTCGTCGCCCGTGTGCGCGGCCAGCGCGGCGAACATCTCCTCCTTGATCTCGATCCGTTCGGGTCCGGCCTCCTGCACGAAGTCCGCTCCGGCCGCCGCAGAGGCCAGGTCGGCGGTCGCCGTCACGGGCACGCCCGCCAGTTCACGTTCCACCAGCTCCTGCAAGTCGGGCCGCGGGTCGCTCATGCGCACCTCCCAACCGGCCCCGCCGAACAGACGCGCCCAGGAGATACCGATGACCCCGGCACCAACGATCGTCACGACCGCCATGAAACCCACCTCAGAGGATCGACAGAGAGACACAGGCTCGGGCGCGGCCGGGCGCCGGCCCTGCCTTCAGGAGCAGAGCCAGGGGACAGGGCGGCAAGTCGGCCGAGCCGCGAGAGGAACTGGTCCGCACTCGGCTCCCGGTTCCACGTCATAGTCGACACCCAGGGCAGGAAGTCTGTCCAATATATGATTGGCTCATGATCAATATCAAAGACGATATGAACCTGTCACGGCGCCTGCTGGAACAGTTCCTGGTGGTGGCGCAGGAGAAGCACTTCGGCCGGGCCGCCGAACGTCTCGGCATGAGCCAGCCACCACTCAGCCAGTCGATCCAGCGCCTGGAACGGACGGTGGGTGCCCGGCTGCTCGACCGCGGCCCGGGAGGTGCGCGGCTGACCGCGGCCGGGAAGGTGTTCGCCGCCGACGCACAGCGGCTGCTCGACCTGCAGACCGCCGCGGTCGCCCGGGCCCGGCGGGTCGCCTCGGGCCTGGAAGGCGGTGTCCGCGTCGGCTACGTCAGCCTCCTGAGCCACGTCTACCTTCCCGCGATGCTGCGAGCGGCAGCCGAGCAGCTGCCGGGGCTCCGCGTACACCTCCAGCACGGCTCGTCGGCGGGTGTGGTCGACCAGGTGCGGGGCGGCATGCTCGATCTCGGTTTCGTGCGCGACCCGGGGCGGCTCTCCGACGATCTCGTCAGCAGGGTCATCGTCACCGAGAGAATCGCTGCCGCGCTGCCGTACGACCACCGGCTGGCCCGGGCCCAGGGGATCGACCTCGCCCAGCTGGCGGACGAGGACTTCGTGCTGCCGGACCCGACGGCACTGCCCGTCCTCGCCGAACAACTTCGACTCGCTTGCCGCGATGCGGGGTTCACTCCCCGTGAAGTGGCGATCGCCGATGACCTCAGCGGCCTGTTCAGCTATGTGTCCGCAGGCCTGTGCGTGAGCCTCGCGCCCGAGAGCCTGCAGCACCTCACCGTCTCCGGCGTGCGACTGGTCCCGCTCCAGGGGCGGGCGAGCCACCTGGAGACCGCCGTGTACGCCATCCACCGCCCGGACGCCGACGCCGCGGTGATCCGCCTGCTCGAGATGACGGCCGACCTGCGGCCTTCGAGTCGCTGAGCACCCTGATCGGGCCACCCTTCGCATGGTGGAGTCGATGGAGGATGCCGATGACTCGCCTGCCGTCGGCACCGCCTGACACATCCCGCGTCCCCTCCACCCCTCTGGTGAGGAGAGAGGAGAAGGGCCGTCCCGGGGGCCACCCCGACAGCGCACCGCCGAAACGCGCACCCGCCTGCCCGGACCCCGCGCAGCACGTAACAAGGCAGTACTAAGGTGGCTGCTGTGGCCCGCTTCGTCCTGATCCGCCGTACGCCGCTGCCGCCCGCCGAGTGCTGGGAGCGGCTGACGGCCTGGTCGCGGCACGGGGACCGGGTGCCGTTCACCCGGGTGTCGGTGGTGCGCGGCACCGGGCGGGCGGCGGGGGATGTCGTCCTGGCCCGGACGGGCCTGGGGCCGCTCCGCTTCGACGATCCGATGGAACTCACCGAGCTGGTCGCACCCGGCCCCGGCCGGGACGGGCGGTGCCGGCTGGTCAAGCGCGGCCACCCGGTACACGGCTGGGCCGAGCTGCGGGTCCGGGCGGTCGGCGGCGGCAGTGCGGCGGTCTGGACGGAGGAGCTGACGGTCTCCGGCCCGCCCCGGGCGGTCGGCCCGCTGCTCGATCCCGTCCTCGCCCGGGCGGGCCGCCTGGTCTTCGGCCGGGTGCTGGACCACCTGCTGGAGTCGTAGCCCGTCGCACCGGGCACCCGCGAGACCGGAGCGCCGGCCGGTCAGTCGTCGCCCGAGTCGCCGTAGTGCCGGCGCCACTCGCGGGCGCGGGCGTTGTGCCACTCCACGCCCTCCACCGCCTGCTGCTCGGAGAGACCGGTCAGACGGGCCACCACACTCAGCGGGACGGGGTCCTCGTAGTCGGCGATGGCCCGGCAGACCTTCCCCGCCCACTGTTCCTCGGGGACGAAGGGGCGGTGGCGGTAGTCCGCGATCAGGGCGGCCAGGTGGTCCGCGCAGCAGGCCAGCACGAGCCGCTTGCCGTCCAGCGCGGACTGGGTCGAGTGCAGGGCCGAGGAGTCCGGCACCAGGGCACCGAGCAGGTCCGCGGTGGCGACGACCCGCCCGCAGTGGTCGCAGAGGTCGAGTGCTTCCGTGTCGTCGGCGGCGGAATCGTCCGCCGCGGGTCCGATGTCCTCCATGCCGCACGCCTACCCCGCGACATCGGCGCAAACCCGGCGAGAATCAGGGGTCGTACCGGCGGCGGACCCGGGCCCCGGCGAGCGCCCCGCGGACCCCGCCCGGCCGTAGGGGCGTTTGGCGGCGCCCGTCCCGGAAAGCCGCTCCGGGTAAGGCTCGTCGACGGAACCGAGGCTGCCATGACCGAGTTCGGCTACTTCCTGTCCTGCGAGGAGTTCACCCCCGCCCAGCTGGTCGAGCAGGCCCGGCTGGCGGAGCGGGCCGGTTTCACCCGGCTGGCGATCTCCGACCACTTCCACCCGTGGAACGACGCCCAGGGCAACAGCCCGTTCGTCTGGGGCGTGATCGGCGCGCTGTCGCAGGTCGTCCGACTGCCGGTGACCACCCTGGTCACCTGCCCGACCGTCCGGCTTCACCCCGCCGTGACGGCGCAGGCGGCGGCCACCGCGGACGTGCAGCTGGCGGGCGGGCTCCGGCTCGGGGTCGGCACCGGCGAGGCGCTCAACGAACACGTGCTGGGCGACCGCTGGCCGCCGTTCGCAGTGCGGGCGGACATGCTGGAGGAGGCCGTCGAGGTCATGCGGGAGCTGTTCACCGGTGAACTGGTGTCCCACCGCGGCACCCACTACACGGTGGAGAACGCCCGGCTCTACACGCCCCCGAAGGCGGCCCGGCTGCCGGTGTACGTCTCGGCCTTCGGCCCCAAGGCGGCCGAGCGGGCGGCGGAGTTCGCGGACGGCCTGGTCACCATGAGCCCGGACACCGAGCTGGTCGGCCGCTACCGGGCGGCGGGCGGCACCGGTCCGGTGATCGGCGGGGTGAAGGTGTGCTGGTCCGAGGACCGCGAGCGGGCGGTCAAGACCGTCCACCGGCTGTGGCCGACCGAGCTGCTGCCCGGCGAACTCGCCCAGGTACTGCCCACGCCCCGCCACTTCGAGCAGGCCACCGAGCTGGTGACCGAGGAGATGGTGGCCCGGTCGGTGGTCTGCGGCGACGATCCGCGGGCGCACGCCGACCAGCTGCGCGCCTATGTCGGCGCCGGCTTCGACGAGGTGTACGTCGGGCAGATCGGCCAGGAGCAGGAGGGGTTCTTCGACTTCTACCGCGAGCAGATCCTGCCGCAGGTGGCCTGAGCGCCGGGCCGCGCCGTGGAGGCCTTCCCGCCCTTCCCGCCCTGGAGCCTGCGCGAGTACGCCCTCCTCGCCGACGGCGAACGCGGCGCCCTGGTGGGCCCGTTCGGCGAGGTGGCGTGGCTGTGCGCGCCCCGCTGGGACTCCGAGCCGCTGTTCGCCGGCCTGGTCGGCGGCAGCGGCGTGTACGCGGTGACACCCGTCGGCCGGTTCGTGCCGGGCGGCTACTACGAGGACGGCGGTCTGGTCCGCCGCAGCCGGTGGATCGCCGGGGACGGCATCCTGGAGTGCCGGGAGGCGCTGGCCATGCCGGCGGACCCGCACCGGCTCGTGCTGCTGCGCCGGCTGACCGCCGAGTACGCCCCGGTGCGCTTCCGGACCGTCCTGGAGCCGGGATCCGGCTTCGGGCCCCGGCGCGACCGCGAACCCCGCCGGACGGCGGGCGGCTGGTCGCTGCGCACCGGGCCGCTGAGGCTGCGCTGGACGGGTGCCGGATCGGCCCGTCCCGACCGGGACGGCCGGCTCACCGCCGAGACCGTCCTGCACCCGGGCGAACGGCTGGACCTCGTCCTGGAGGCCGCCGACCGCCCCCTCGACGGCCCCCCGCCGGACCCGGAGAAGGCCTGGCGGGCCACCGAACGCGCCTGGCGGGCGGCCGTACCCGGCCTCGGGCACACCCTCGACGGCCGCGACGCCCGGTTCTCCTACGCCGTGCTGCGCGGGCTCACCTCCCCCGGGGGCGGCGGCATGGTCGCCGCCGCGACCACCAGCCTGCCCGAGCGCGCCGAGGCCGGCCGCAACTACGACTACCGCTACGTCTGGATCCGCGACCAGTGCCTGGCCGGCCAGGCGGTGGCCACCTTCGGATCGTACGAACTCCTGGACGAGGCGGTGCGGTTCACCACCGCGCGGCTCGACGAGCACGGCCCCCGGCTGGCCCCGGCCTACACCGTGACCGGCGGTCCGGTGCCCGACCAGCGGACGGTCGACCTGCCCGGCTACCCGGGCGGCCACGACCGGATCGGCAACCGGATCACCCGGCAGTTCCAGCTGGACGTCTTCGGCGAGGCGCTGCTGCTCTACGCGGCGGCCGCCCGGCACGACCGGCTGGACCCGTCCGCCCGGGCCGCGGTGCGCACCGCCGCCACCACGATCGCCCAGCGGTGGCGCGAACCGGACGCCGGGATCTGGGAGTTGGAGGACCGCGCCTGGACGCACAGCCGGCTGATCTGCGCCGCCGGGCTGCGCGCGATCGCCCGCCCGCGGGCGGCCGGCCCGGCCGGGGTGCCGGACGGGCTCGCCGCGGAGTGGAGCGCGCTGGCCGACCGTATCCTCGCCCACACCTCCCGGCGCGCCCGGCACCCGTCGGGCCGCTGGCAGCGCTCCCCCGGCGATCCGGCGCCCGACCTCGCGCTGCTGCTCCCGCCCTACCGCGGCACCCCGGCCGCCGACGACCCCCGTACGGTCGCCACGCTGCGCGCCTGCCGCCGCGAACTCACCGACGAGCACTACGCCTACCGGTTCCGGCACGACGGACGCCCGCTCGCCGAGGCGGAGGGCGCGTTCGTCCTGTGCGGCTTCCTGATGGCCCTCGCCGAGCACCAGCAGGGCGACACCGTCGAGGCGGCCCGCTGGTTCGAGGCCACCCGCGGGCTGTGCGGCTCGGCGGGCCTGTTCTCGGAGGAGTACGACATCGCCCAGCGCCAGCAACGGGGCAACCTGCCGCAGGCGTTCGTGCACGCCATGCTGCTGGAGTGCGCGGCCCGACTGGCCGGGCCGCCCGGCGCCTGACGGGAAGCCGGCCTGAAGGGCGGCCGCCCGGCGCCCGCAGTTCCCCCGGCACCTGCGGGCCCCCGGGCGCCTGACGGCCCGCCCGGACGCGCCGGGCGGGCCTTCGAGAGCCCGGCTCCGCCGGGAGCAGCCCGCGGGGATCAGCCCGCCGGCCGGGCGAGCGCGCTGCGGTCGAGGTCGGCCAGCAGCTCGGCGGTGTCCCGGTGGACCTCGGCGGCGCCGGCGCCGAGGAGTTCCTGCGCGGCGAAGCCGCCGCTCTCCACCGTGACGCACGCCACGCCCGCCCGGCCCGCCGCGGTGACGTCCCAGACGGTGTCACCGATGAACACGGCGTGTTCGGGCGAGGCGTCCACCCGGTCCAGGGCGATCCGGAGCAGGTCGGGGGCGGGCTTGGTGGCGCTCACGTCGTCGGCGGAGGTGGCCGCGGCGATCACGTCGTCGGCGTCGAGCGCGCGGCGCAGCACCGTGAGTTCCCGTTCGGACGCGGAGCTGGCGAGGACGACCTGCCAGCCCCGGTCGGCACAGGCGCGCAGCAGCTCGGCGGCGCGCGGCAGCGGCTGGATCAACGGCCAGAACCGGGCGTACAGGGCGTCGTGGGCGGCGGTGATCGCGTCGTCGTCGCCGTGGTCGCGCTCCTCGCCGAGTAGGTGGTCGAGGAGTTGGTCGGAGCCCATGCCGACGGCCCGGTGGACCCGGGCGGTGGGCACCGTGCGGTCGTGCTGCCGGAGGGCCTCCCACCAGGCGAGGGCATGGAAGTACACGGTGTCGAGCAGGGTGCCGTCGACGTCGAAGAGTGCAGCTGGGGCCTTGGTCACCGTTTTCTCCTTCGGTCGTTCGCCGACGTCCGCTCGTTCGCCGACTTCGGTTGTTCGTTGACGTCCGCTCGTTCGCCGACTCGCGGTCGTCCGCCGCGACGCTCGCGCGGTCAGCCCACCCGGTACCCGTCGGCCCGACCGGGCGCCAGGCGCAGCCCGTGGCCGGGCGCGCCGTCGGCACCGGGGGTGACGGTGCCGCCGCAGGGGTCGAGGGTGCCGTCGAAGAGCAGCCGCTCGATCCGGACGTGGTCGTGGAACCACTCCAGGTGGCGGCAGTTGGGGACGGCCGCGGCGGCGTGGGCGTGCAGGTGGGGGGCGCAGTGGGCGGAGACGTCCAGGCCGTGGGCCTCGGCGAGGGCCGCGGCGCGCAGCCAGCCGGTGAGGCCGCCGCAGCGGGTGGCGTCGGCCTGGAGGCAGTCGACGGTGGGGACCATCCGCGCGAAGTAGGCGAGGTCGTAGCCGTACTCCCCGGCGGTGACGTCGGGGGTGACGGCGTCGCGGACGATGCGCAGGCCGGTGAGGTCGTCGGAGGAGACCGGTTCCTCGAACCAGCTGACGCCCTCGTCGGCGAGCGCGCCGCCGATCCGGACGGCCTGTTTGCGCCGGTAGCCGCCGTTGGCGTCGGTGTACAGCTCGGTCCGGTCGCCGACGGCCGCGCGCGCGGCGCGGACCCGTTCGAGGTCGCGCCGTTCCCGGGTGCCCCGGGACTCGCCGATCTTGATCTTGACCCGGGGGATGCCCTGCTCCTCGGTCCAGTGCCGCAGCTGGCGTTCCTGCTGGCCGGCGGAGTAGGTGGTGAAGCCGCCGCTGCCGTAGACGGCCACCGGGCGGGCGGCGCCGCCGAGCAGTCGGGCGAGCGGCAGGCCGAGCAGGTGGCCGCGCAGGTCCCACAGGGCGAGGTCGACGGCCGAGATCGCGCCCGCGACCAGGCCGGGGCGGCCGGTGTTGCGCACCGCGCGGTTCATCGCCTCGTGGGCGCCGCTGGTGTCGTGCGGGTCGCGGCCGGTGACCAGCGGGGCGAGTTCCGCGCTGATCACGGCGGCGGTCGCGGGTGCGCCGTAGGTCCAGCCGAGGCCGGTGTGCGGGCCGGCGACGGCTTGGGCGAGGACGAGGGTGGTGCTGTCCCAGGCGAGGGTGCCGTCCGCCTCCGGGGCGTCGGTGGGGACGGTGTAGACCTGGACGCCGATGCGTTCGACGGCGGTCATGCCGGCGCTCGCAGTCCGGACCGCTGCCCCGCCGCGAGCAGGCCGGCGGCGCGGTCGACCAGGGCCATGATGGTCAGCGCCGGGTTGGCGCTGCCCTGGGTGGGGAGCACGCTGCCGTCGGTGATCAGCAGGTTGGGCACGGCGAAGGTGCGCAGCCGGTGGTCCACCACGCCGCTCAGGTGGTCGGCGGCCATCCGGCAGCCGCCGACCAGGTGGGCGTAGCGGTCGATGGTGATGACCTCGTCGGCCCCGGCGGCGCGCAGGATCGACTCCATCACCTCGCGGGCGGCCCGGATGAGCATCCGGTCGTTCTCGCACTGGGAGAAGGTGAACCGCGCGACGGGCAGGCCCCGGCGGTCGGTCTCCTCGGCGAGGGTGACCCGGTTGTCCGGCTGGGGCAGCAGTTCGGCGATGGCGCCGAGGGTGGCCCAGTGCACGTAGTCGGACAGGTACGCGCGCAGGTCGGCGCCCCAGTGGCCCTGGGCGACGACGTGCTCGGCCCAGGTGATGGGCAGCGGGGAGATGTTCTGGATGCTGAAGCCCCGCCGGTACGGCTTGCGCGGGTCGGTCTCGTAGTACTGCTCGGTGGTGACCTCGGGCGGCGGGGCCTTGTAGGCGCGGATCTCCTCCTCGAAGCGGCCGGAGGTCTGCGGGGCGCCCTGCACCATGACGTAGCGGCCGACCAGGTCGTGGTCGTTGCACAGGCCGTCGGGGAAGCGCGGACAGGCGGAGTTGAGCAGCAGGCGCGGGGTCTCGATGGCGTACCCGGCGACGGCGACGGTGCGGGCGCGCTGGAGGTGTTCGCGGCCGTGGTGGAAGTACCGGACGCCGCGGGCGAGGCCGTCGCGGTCGAGCTCGACGGCGGCGGCCATGCAGTCGGCGCGGATCTCGGCGCCGTGCGCGAGGGCGTCGGGGACGTGGGTGATCAGCGGGGAGGCCTTGGCGTTGACCTTGCAGCCCTGGAGGCAGAAGCCCCGGTAGACGCAGTGCGGTCGGCGTCCGAAGCGGCCGTTGGTGATGGCGACGGGGCCGACCCGGGCCTGGATGCCGAGGGCGGCGGCGCCGCGCAGGAACACCTCGCCGTTGCCGCCGACGGGGTGCGGCGCGTGCGGGTAGGGGTGGGGTTCGCCCCAGGGCCAGTACTGGCCGGCGACGGGCAGTTCGTGCTCCAGCCGGCGGTACGACTCCCGCAGGTCGGCGTAGTCGATCGGCCAGTCGGCGCCGACGCCGTCGACCGTGCGGGTGTGGAAGTCGGACGGGTGGAAGCGCGGCGTGTACCCGGCGAAGTGGACCATCGAACCGCCCACGCCGCGGCCGGAGTTGTTGGATCCCAGCGGCACCGGGTCGGTGCCGTCGATGACCCGGGGTTCGGTCCAGTACAGCTGGTGGGAGGCCGCCTCGTCGCTGACCCAGTCGGCGAGCGGGTCCCAGAACGGCCCGGCCTCCAGGACGACCACGCTCCAGCCCCGGCGGGCCATCCGCTGGGCGAGGGTGGCGCCGCCCGCGCCGCAGCCGACGATCAGCAGGTCGACCTCTTCCGCGTCCCGGTGGCGCCGCATGTTCCGTACCAGGGAGTGGTCGAAGCCGCGGCCGTCGGACGGCAGCAGCCAGGCGGAGGCGTTGCGCCGGCGGACCTCGCCTTCGGCGGCGGCATTGGCCCGTACGGTCGCGGCGGCGGCGCGCAGCCGGGAGTGCCGGCCGGGGTCGGTGGCGGGCGGGACGGGGCGCGGCGGCTCGTGGTCGGGCGGGCGCGGCGGGCGGGAGTGGGCGTCGGCGACCTCCCAGGGCTCCCGCAGCCCGGCGCCCAGGCGCAGGTAGCCGCGGGGGTGGGCGGGGCCGCCGAAGCCGATCTCGTTCCAGGCGGTGGGGGTGGAGTAGTAGGCGGTGCAGGCGTAGCGGGTCCACAGGCTCCACACGTGCTGCGCGGGCAGGCCGTGCCAGCGCTCGCCCGCCAGTTCCTGCACCCGGCCGAGCACCGCCCGCTGCTGGACCTCGGTGAGGTCGGCGAAGCAGCCGTCGGCGTCCTCGTCGAGGGCGCGCAGGCTGCGCCGCCAGGCCTCGTCGTCCTCGGGCAGGTCGGCGAAGTGCCAGCCGTCGGTCTGCCGCTCGGCGAGGCGGGCGTCGATCATCGCGAGCAGCGGAGGCTGCGGGTGGTCGAGCAGCTGGTCGAGCAGGGCGCGGGCGGTGGCCTCCTCGGCGGGGGTGAAGAAGCGCAGCGGCGGCTGCGGGCCGGTCCGGGACAGCACCGCGGCGACGGTCTCGCGGTCCCAGTAGCGGACCTGGCCGAGCACGTCGTAGCCGGGGAAGCGGGGTTCAGGCATCGCGCGACTCCCGGCGCAGCACGGCGGCGACCAGGCCCATCCCTCCGACCAGGCTCATCAGCAGCGGCGCGAACAGCGGTGGGCCCATCTCGATGTTGTAGCGGGCCATCGACCAGCCGCCGGGCTTCTCGGCGATGCCCCGGACGTGCAGGTAGGTGCCCTGCAGGCCGTTGGCGGTGATCGCGGCGGAGGCGACCGGGAGCAGCGTGTGCGCCGCGCGCGGGCTGCACGCCCCGGCGATCCCGGCGGCCGCGCCGACGGGGCCCAGCCACACCGGCCACCACATGACGCGGTTGCCGAAGCCGGCCCGGTCGTGCTCCAGGTAGATCTCGGCGGCGGTGATCACCGAGCCGCCGGCGGTGGCCAGGGCCAGCGAGCGCTGGAAGCGGCCGGTGCGGACGTTGCGCAGGGCGAGGTCAGTGATGCCCATGCCGGCCTCCGAAGGAGGGCAGGAGTTCCTGGAGCTTGGCCTTGAGGCCCTGGCGGACCACCGCGACGCGGTCGGCGTCGCCGCGCAGCACGGACTCGGCGGCGGCCTGGATCTGGTCCCAGGTGGCGTGCGGCGGGATCGGCGGGACGGCCGGGTCGGTGACCAGCTCCAGCACGTAGGGCCGGTCGGCGGCCAGGGCGCGCGACCAGCCGTCGGGCACCTGCGCGGGGTGGTCGGCGCGCTCGGCGCCCAGGCCCAGGCTGCGGGCGAAGCCCGCGTAGTCGACGTCGGGGAGCTGCTGGGAGGGCAGGAAGCTGGGCGCGCCCTGCATCGCCCGCATCTCCCAGGTGACCTGGTTGAGGTCACGGTTGTTGAGCACCGCCACCACCAGGCGCGGATCGTCCCACTCCTGCCAGTACTTGGCGATGGTGATCAGTTCGGCGAGGCCGTTCATCTGCATCGCGCCGTCGCCGACGATCGCGATGGCGGGCCGGTCGGGGTGGGCGAACTTGGCGCCGATCGCGTACGGCACGCCGGGGCCCATGGTGGCCAGGGTGCCGGACAGCGAGCCGCGCATCCGGCCGCGGAAGCGCAGGTGGCGGGCGTACCAGTTGGCGGCGGAGCCGGAGTCGGCGGTGACCATGGCGTCGTCGGGCAGCAGGTGGTCCAGGGCGTGGACGGCGTACTCGGGGTTGATCGGGTTCGCCTCGACCCCGGCCCGCCGCTCCATCACGTCGCGCCAGCGTTCGACGTTGTCGCAGACCGTGCGCTGCCAGTCGCGGTCCTCCTTGCGGGCCAGCCGCGGCAGCAGGGCGTCCAGGGTGCGGGCGGCGTCGCCGACGAGATTGACCTCGTACGGGTAGCGCAGCCCGACCATGAACGGGTCGAGGTCGATCTGTACGGCCCGGGCCTTGCCGAACTCGGGCAGGAACTGGCTGTAGGGGAAGCTGGAGCCGACGGTGAGCAGGGTGTCGCAGTCCCGCATCAGCTCGTAGGAGGGCCGGGTGCCGAGCAGTCCGATCGACCCGGTGACGTACGGCAGGGTGTCGGGCAACACGTCCTTGCCGAGCAGGGCCTTGGCCACGCCGGCGCCGAGCACCTCGGCGACCTGCTCCACCTGTCCGCGGGCGTGGGCGGCTCCCTGGCCGACCAGCATGGCGACCTTCCGGCCGGAGTTGAGCACCTCGGCGGCGCGACGCAGCTCGTCCTCCTTCGGCACGATCGTCCACTGCGGGCTGCCCAGGCTGGAGGGCACCATCTTGAAGGCGTGCTCGGGCGGGCTGTAGTCCAGTTCCTGGACGTCGGCGGGCACGATGACGGCGGTGACCGTGCGGCGGGCGGCGGCGGTGCGCATCGCCCGGTCCAGCACGTTGGGCAGCTGCTCGGGGACGGTGACCATCTGGCAGTACTCGGCGGCGACGTCCTTGTACAGGCTCAGCAGGTCGACCTCCTGCTGGTAGGAGCCGCCCATCGCGCTGCGGTCGGTCTGCCCGACGATGGCGACCACCGGGACGTGGTCCAGCTTGGCGTCGTACAGCCCGTTGAGCAGGTGGATCGCGCCCGGCCCGGAGGTCGCCGCGCACACGCCGGTGCGCCCGGAGAACTTGGCGTAGCCGACGGCCTCGAACGCGGCCATCTCCTCGTGCCGCGCCTGGATGAAGACGGGGTCGTTGTCGGCCCGGCCCCAGGCCGCGAGCAGCCCGTTGATGCCGTCGCCGGGGTAGCCGAAGACGTACTGCACGTCCCAGTCACGCAGTCGTTCGAGGATCTGGTCGGAAACCTTCGGGGACACGGTGCTCCTCCTTCGGTCCTTCACGGCGACGGCCCCCCGCAGCGCGGTTATCCGCTACGGGGGTCCGGAAACGCCTTCCGGCCGTAAAGACCGGCGGGGCGTGCCAGCCGCGGGCGGGGGGTGCCCGGCGCGGGCCGGGTCCGCCGGGAACAGGCAGGTCCGCCGGGCGCGGGCCGGGTTTGCCGGGCCCGGCTGCGGCTAGACGCACCGGCGACAAGGAGGCGGAGGCGATCGTCATGGCGGCACCGGACACCGGCCGGGTGAGGCGCGCCCACCGCCGCTGGACGGGACGGCGGGAGACGCCCGACGAGCGGGCCGACCGGCGCTGGACGGACCTGCTCCAGGAGGTGCGGGTGGCCCAGACGGGCTCGCAGGTGCTGTTCGGCTTCCTGCTGAGCGTCGTCTTCATGCCGCGCTTCACGCAGCTCGGCGACTTCGACCGGGGACTGTACGTGACCACGGTCGTCCTCGGGGCGCTGGCCACCGGCGCGCTGGCGGCCCCGGTGGCCTACCACCGGATCTTCGCCGGCCACCGCCTGAAGCCCGAACTGGTCGACGCGGCGGCCCGGCTGGTGGCCGTCGGCCTGCTGCTGCTGGCGCTGACCATCGGCTCCGCCCTGCTGCTCCTGCTGCGCACGGCGACGGGCTCGGCGGCGTCCGGCTGGATCACCGGGGCCGTCATGCTCTGGTTCGCGTCCTGCTGGCTGCTGATCCCCGTGCGGCACCTGCGCCGGCACGACTCGCGGAGCACCCGGCCCCCGGGCGACGCCGGCGGCCCGGACCGACCCCCGCCGGGTTCCGCCGGGGACGGCGGGGATGGCGGCGGGGATGGCGGCGGCGGGGCGGGGCGCCCACCGGGTTTCGGGAAGGACGGCGGGGCAAGACGCGTGCCATGAGCATCCGTACGCGTTCGAAACCCCGCACCGTGGTCATCACCGGTGCCTCCGCCGGCGTCGGCCGGGCCTGCGTCCGCGCCTTCGCCACCGGTGGCGACCGGCTCGTGCTCGTCGCCCGGGGCCTGGCCGGGCTGCGCGCCGCCTCGGCCGAGGCCCAGGCGGCCGGCTCGCCGGTGCGCACCGTCCTGGCCGACGTGGCCGACCCGGACGCCTGCGAGGCCGTCGCCGCCCGCGCCGAGGCCGAGTTCGGACCGATCGACGTCTGGGTCAACGACGCCTTCGCCTCGGTCTTCGCGCCCTTCACGGAGATCAGCCCGGAGGAGTTCCGCCGGGTCACCGAGGTCACCTACCTGGGGTACGTCAACGCCACCCGCGCCGCGCTGCACCGGATGCTGCCGCGCGACCACGGCACGATCGTCCAGGTCGGCTCGGCGATCGCCTACCGGGGCATCCCGCTGCAGACCGCCTACAGCGGCGCCAAGCACGCCATCCAGGGCTGGCACGAGGCGCTGCGCTGCGAACTGCTCGCCGAGGGTTCGTCGGTGCGCGTGACGATGGTCCAGCTGCCGGCCGTCAACACCCCGCAGTTCGACTGGGTGCTCAACCGGCTGCGCGGCCGGGCCCGCCCCGTGCCGCCCGTCCACCAGCCCGAACTCGCCGCCCGCGCCGTCCGGTTCGCGGCCGACCACCCCGGGCGGCGGGAGTACTGGGTGGGTGCCAGCACGGCCGCCACCCTGGTCGCCAACGCCCTCGCGCCCGGCCTGCTCGACCGCTACCTCGCCCGCACCGGCATCGACGCCCAACAGGAGGACGGGCCCCGGCCGGCGGACGACCGCTGCAACCTCTGGTCGCCCATGGACGCCTCCGACGACCACGGCGCGCACGGCCGTTTCGACGCCGAGGCCCGCGAGCGCAGCGCCCAGTTGTGGGCCTCCCAGCACCACGGCCTGCTCGCCGTCGGCGGGGCCGCGCTGCTCGGCGCCGCGGCGAGGGCGCTGGTACGCCGGTCGTGAACCCGACGGCCGGGGCCTGAACCGAGCCGAGAACGGAGAGCGCGGAGCCGGGCCGATCATCGGAGGTTCCGGCCTCGCGCTCCGGCGAACGGGTGGTCCGGCACGTCGATCCCCCGCGCGTCGGCGTTGCGCACGGGACGCCGTCACCGGCCGGACGGTACACCTGGGGCCGCTCGCCGCGACGGCGACGCTGCCAGGACGGCCGGTACAGGGGGTGACTCGATGCGGACGGTGGCCGAACTCCTGCTCTGGTGGGGGCTGTTGCTGCTGCTGAACGTCGTGCTGATCAGCTCGGTGACACCGCTGGAGGTGGCGGTGGGCGGCGGCGTCGCCCTGCTCGGGGCACTCGGCGCGCTCGCCGTCCGGCGCGGCTCCGGCGCCACCCCGGGCGGCGCGGCCCGCCTCGCCCCGGCGCTGCGGGCCTTCCCGCGGACCCTGCTGGCCGACACCGGCCGGCTGGTCCTCGCCGTGCTCTCCCCCGGCCGCCGCCGGTCCGGCTTCCGCGCCGTACGGCTCGCCCCCGGCACCGGCCCCGCCTGGGCGGCCGCACTGCTCTCCTCGACCCCCGGCGCGTACGTGGTGGACGTCGACGGCCAGAGCCTGCTGGTGCACGCATTCGGGCGGGAAGCCTCCGCCCTGGAGCGCGCTTTGACGGAGGCGGCCGAGTGAACGCCTGGCTGCTGGCGGCGGCCGTGCTGGCCGTCGGCGGGATCGCCCCGTGCCTGCTGCTCGGGCTGTCCGGCGAGGCGCGGCGGCGCCTGGCCGGGCTGAACCTCGCCGCGCTGGTGACCTCCGTCGTGCTGCTGCTGCTCGCCCAGGGCTTCGGCCGGCCGTCGTACACCGACCTGGCGCTCGACCTCGCCGTCCTGGCACCCGCCGGGACCCTGGTGTTCACCCGCTTCCTGGCCGGCGAGGAGCGCTGATGGGGCGGCACGCCGTGGCCCTGGTGCTGCTCTGCGCGGGCACGGCCGCGCTGCTGCTCTCCGCCCTCGCGCTCGCCGTGCTCCCCGGCCGCCACCTGCGCCTGCACGCCCTCTCGCCCGCCGCCGTGCTCGGCGCCCCGCTGGTCGCGCTCGCCCTCGCCGTGGACACCGGGCCGGGCCGGGCGGCGGTCAAACTGTTGGTCGTCGGCGGGCTGCTGGCGGCGGGCGGCACCGTCACCACCATGGCCGTGGGCCGGGCGGCGGCACGGCCGTGACCGACGCCCTGATCGTGATCGCCCTGCTGCTCACCGCCGTCACCGCCACCGCGGCCGCGCTCACCCGCGACCCCGTCCGGCAGGCCGCCGTGCTGGCCCTGCTCGGGCTGAGCCTCGCCCTGCTCTTCACCGTGCTCCAGGCGCCCGACGTCGCGCTCTCCCAGCTCGGCGTCGGCAGCGCGATCACCCCGCTGCTGATCCTGCTGACCGTCCGCCGGGTGCACCGCGAGGAGCACACCGACGAACGCCGCCCGGACCGCGCCGAGTGAACCGGACCGCCCGGCTCGGGCTCTTCCTCCTCGCGGCCTCCGTGCTGGCCGCCGCGCTGGTCGCCGCCGCCGGAGAGCTGCCCGGCTTCGGCGGCGAGCGGCACCCGTACGGCCAGCGGGCGGTGGCGGCCGGGCTGGCCCGGCGGACGGCCAACACCGTCTCCTCCGTCAACTTCGACCAGCGGGCCTTCGACACCCTCGGCGAGGAGTCGATCCTGTTCGGCTCCGTGCTCGGCGCGGGCATCCTGCTGCGGCTGGCCCGGGACGAGCGCAAGCGCCGCGCCGCCGCCGAGCCCGTCCTGCCCACCACCCGGCTGTTCGGCGCCGCGCTGCTGCCGGTCACCGTCCTGACCGGCGGCTACCTCGTCGCGCACGGCGCGCTGAGCCCGGGCGGCGGCTTCCAGGGCGGCGTCGCGCTGGCCACCGCCCTGCACCTGGCGTACGTCGCGGCCGACTACCGGGTGCTCAAGCGGATCCGTCCGCTCGCCGCGCTGGATGTCGCGGACGCCCTGGCCGCCGGCGCCTTCGCCGCGCTCGGCCTGATCGGCCTCGCCCAGGGCGCCGGCTACCTCGCCAACACCCTGCCGCTCGGGACCTTCAACCAGCTGTCCTCCAGCGGGCTGGTGGCCGTCGTCAACGCCGTCGTCGGGGTCGAGGTCGCCTCCGGCGTGGTGGTGCTGCTCGCCCACTTCCTGGACCAGGCCGTCGAGGTCGCCCCCCGACGGGAGGAGGCATGAGCCTGCTGCCCTACCTGGTGGCCGGGTGGATCCTGCTGGCCGGCCTGTACGGCCTGGTGACCAGCCGCAACCTGGTGCAGGCGGTCGGCTGCCTGGCCGTCGCCCAGTCCTCGACCTACGTCCTGCTGCTCGCGGTCGGGTACCGCCGCGACGCCACCGCCCCGGTCTACTCCGACCTGCCGACCGACGCCCCGGTGGTGGACCCGGTGGTCCAGGCACTGACGCTCACCGACATCGTGGTCGGCGCGACCGTCACCGCGCTGCTCCTCTCCCTCGTGATCCAACTGCGCAAGCGCCACGGCACGGTGGACCCGGAGGAACTGACCGGGCTGCGGGGGTGACGGCCGGTGCGCACCGCCGACCTGCTGCCGCTGGCCGTCGCCGTCCCGCTGCTGGGCGCGGCCGTCACCGCCGTCGCCGGCCGCTGGCTGCCCCGCCTCGGCCGCGACGTGCTGGCCACGGCCCTGGCCGCCGCCGACGTCGTCTGCCTCGCCCTGCTGTGGGCCCGGACCGGCCCGGACGGCCGGGCGGTCTCCTGGCTGGGCGGCTGGACCCCGAGCGACGGGCACAGCGTGGGCATCGTGCTGGTCGCCGACCGCCTCGGCAGCGGCCTCGCCCTGCTCGCGGCCGTCCTCGTGCTCGCCGTGCTCTGCTACGCCTGGCGCTACTTCGACGAGCCCTCCGGCGAGCGCGGCGGCCTGTTCCCCGCGCTGCTGCTGCTCTTCGAGGCCGGGATGTGCGGCTTCGCGCTCACCGGCGACCTCTTCGACGCCTTCGTCTTCTTCGAGCTGATGGGCGCCGTCGCGTACGCGCTGACCGGCTTCCGGATCGAGGACCCGCGCCCGCTGCACGGCGCGCTGGCCTTCGGGCTGGTCAACTCGGCCGCCGCCTACCTCTCGCTGCTCGGCATCGGCCTGCTCTACGCCCGCACCGGTGAACTCGGCCTGGCCCAGATCGGCGCCGAGCTGGACCGCCTCGCCGCGCCCGGCCGCGGCCCGGACGCCCTGCTGGTCATCGCCTTCGTGCTGGTCCTGGCCGGTCCGCTGGTGAAGGCCGCCGCGGCGCCGTTCCACTTCTGGCTGCCGGACGCGCACGCCGTCGCCCCGAGCCCGGTGTGCATGCTGCTGTCCGGGGTGATGGTCGAACTAGGGGTGTACGGCGTGGCCCGGATCCACCGGGTGGTCTTCGCCGGGGCGGGCGGACTGCCGGACGCCGTCGTGCGGGACACCCTGCTGGCCGCCGGGGTACTGACGGCGCTGGTCGGCGCCGTGATGTGCTGGCAGCAGCGGCACCTGAAGCGGCTGCTGGCGTTCTCCACGGTCGGGCACGTCGGGCTGTTCCTGATCGGCGCGGCCCTGCTCACCCCGGCCGGGCTGGCCGGCACCGCGGTGTACGTGGCCGGCCACGCCGGAGCCAAGGCCGCGCTGTTCGGCCTCACCGGCGTGCTGCTCGACCGGTACGGCTCGGTGGACGAGCACGGGCTGCACGGCCGGGCCCGCGAACTGCGCGTCACCGGGCTGCTGTTCGTCCTCGGGGCACTGGCCCTGGCCGGGCTGCCGCCGTTCGGCACCGGGCTCGGCAAGGCCGTCGCCGAGGAGGCCGCCGGGCACGAACTGGCCTGGCTGCCCGCGGTGTTCGTCCTGGTGTCGGCGCTGACCGGCGGCGCCGTGCTGCGGGCGGCCCTGCGGGTCTTCGGCGGGGTCGGCGCACCGCCGAGGGAGTACCCGGAGGTGGCCGCGACCACCGGCGAGGGCGAGGAGCCCGAGATCCGCCCGCCCGACCGGCGGCTGCCCCCGCCGATGGTCCTGGCCCCCGCGCTGCTGCTGGCCGGCTGCCTGGCCGTCGGCGTCCTGCCCGGCGTCGGCCGGGCCCTCGCGGCGGGCGCGGCCGCCTTCACCGGCCGCGAGGCCTACCTCGCCGACACCCTCGGCCGCCCGCCCGTACCCGCGGCCGCCGCGCCGGAGGCCTGGTGGACGGCCTCCGGCCTCGGGCTCGGCCTGCTCTCCGCGCTGCTGGCCGTCGGCTTCGCCACGGCCGCCGTCCGACGGGCGCCCGGGCGCGGCACGAGCGGCCTGCACCGCGCCGCCGTCCTGCCGCTGCGCCGCCTGCACTCCGGCCTGCTGGGGGACTACGTCGCCTGGCTGGCCGTGGGACTCGCCGCCCTGCTGGTCGCCCTCACCGCCCAGCTGTGACGCCCCCGGTCGGCCCGTGACGTTCACGTACGGCCCGGCCGGCCGTCGCGGCCCGGTTGCGGACTCCCGGGCCCCCGGCGGTCAGCGTCCCCGGCCGTTCCGCGGCTCGGCGGAGGCCCGGGACCAGTCCAGGTACTGCTGGCGGACGTACGCCCGGGCGTCGTCGCCGTCGGCGGTGGCGCCGTCGTGCTCGGTCAGGTACCCGGCCGCGATCCGCGCCCACACCACCTGCTCGACGTCCGCGTCCCCGCCGCCCAGCGCCACGCGGTCGGCCCGCGCGGCGATCCGCAGCAGGTACTCGCGCCGCTTGCGGGGCGGGCTCTTGACGGTGCTCCGGCAGGCCGCGAGGTCCCGCTGCTCCTCCTCCACGCCCGGGGCGTCCGCGTAGGCCTCCACCGGCGTGGGCACCGGCCCGGCCGGCACTGTCCGCACCGGCCGGGGCGGCAGCCGGGGCAGCCCGTGGAGGGAGAGCACCGCGTCGGCGAAGTCCGGCCGGTCGACGGGCAGTCCGTGCCGGCCGAACAGGGCGAACAGCTCGGCCAGGGCGCGCGGTTCGACGCCGCGCGGCCGGTCCTCGTCGGTGACGGCGAACTGGCCCAACAGCGGGCCCCAGAACCGGCCAGGCGGGTCCGCCAGGCGCAGCCGCAGGGTGATCCGGCGGACGCCGGTCTCGTCCTCCTCGTCGAACTCCATGAGCAGCCCGCGGATCTCCGACCAGGCGTAGCGCCGGGCGACCAGCAGCCGGACCACGGTGAGGCCGTCCGCCTCCTCCCGCAGCCGGCAGGTGTACGGCGTCCCGGCCGCCACCGCGGCGGCGACCACGGCCGCGATCAGCACACCCGTCGCCGGGGCGGTGGCACCGGACTCCGTCAGCGCGATCAGCGTGACCAGGCCCAGCAGACAGCCGGCTCCCAGGCTCTCGCCCCGCAGCCGCGCGTACCGCAGCCGTATCGTCCGCATCCCGTCCCGCCCCCGGTTCGCCCGTCGCGTGCGGCTCCACGCTCCCGGGGGCGCCCGGCCCGGGCAAGCCCCGGCGGGGAGCTGTGACGGCCCCGTGACGAACCGCCGCGCCGCCGGACCGGACGCTACCGTCCGCGCAGCCGCCGGACGAGGTCGCGGGCGGCCTGCGGCCAGGCCGGGTGGTCGAAGGTGAAGCCCGCGTCGAGCAGGCGGGTCGGGACGACGCGTCGGCTCTTCAGCAGCAGCTCGGTGTCGGAGCGCAGCGCGAAGGCGCCCAGCTCGGCCATCCAGCGGGTGGCGGGCAGGGCCAGCGGCATGCCCCAGGCACTGCGCAGCTCGCGCATGAACTCGCGCTGGGGCAGCGGGTGGGGGGCGGCCAGGTTGACCGGGCCGGTGAGGTCCTCGCGCGCGATCAGGAACTCGACGGCGCGGGCGAAGTCCCGCTCGTGGATCCAGGAGACGTACTGGGCGCCGCCCGCGACCGGGCCGCCGGCGCCGAGCCGGGCCAGCCAGGAGAGCGCGTCCAGGGAGCCGCCGCGCTCGGGGCCCAGGACGGCGGCGGTGCGCAGCGCGACCCGGCGGGTGTGCGGGGTGTCGGCCTCCGCCTGGGTGCGCTCCCAGGCCAGGGCGACGTCGATGCTGTGCCGCCAGGCGGGCGGGGCGTCGGGTTCGCTGCCGCCGATCAGGCCGTCGCACTCGTCGTTGGGGGCGTCGTGGCGGTGGGCGTAGACGGTGGCGGTGCTCATCTGGAGCCAGGCGGCGGGCGGCCGGCGGGCGGCCGCGACGGCCTCGCCGACGACCCGGGTCGAGTGCACCCGCGAGTCCATCATCTCCTGCCGGTTGGCCTCGGTGTAGCGGCAGTTGACGCTGCGCCCGGCGAGGTTGAGCACGACGTCGGCGCCGTCGACCTCCGCCGCCCAGGCGCCGAGGGTCCGCGCGTCCCAGCCGATCTGCCGGGGCCCTGCGGGCCTGCGGCTGAGGACGACGACCTGGTGTCCGGCGGCGGTCAGGCTCCGGTCGAGCAGCGTTCCGAGCGCGCCGGATCCGCCGGGAATGACGACCTTCATGGGCTCCCCCTCGCACCTCGGTTCCCCGGTTCCCCGGGCGCCTCGGAGCCAGCCTAGCCCACACTTCTGAACGCGTTCAATTCCCCTGCTCCCCCGGCGGCCCGGTGGCCGGGCCGGGGACACCAGCACCTGCAGCGCCTTCTCCGGCCGCTCGGGCCCCCCTTCCGGCCACAGCCCGCCCACCAGCCGCCCCCGGCCCCCACCTCCCCCGCCGACAGCGCGAGCAGCCCCCGCAGTCCGGGGCGGCGACCTCCTCACCGTGGCAGGAGACGGTGGACGGCACGCACAGCTCGATCGCCACCGCGTCAACGCGGCCACCGGCCACCGGCCCTGATCACCGGTCAGCCGGAAGCGGACCCTTGTGCGGGAGCCCGCCGGTACCTAGGGTCACGATGTATCGGTTCGATACATCGAGCCGATAGCTCTTGCCGTCCGGGTCAGGTCGACCCCGGACGGCCACCGCGCTGCGCACCCGGCGCGGACCGCCGACCGGATGGAGCCACGATGACGGGGACCGACCGCACCACCGAGCACCACCAGCACGACGCACGCCGCCCGGCGCCCACCGGGCGGGCATCGGCCCAGGACGAACGGCGGCTGCACGGCTCGTCGTTCGGCCGGGCGGCGGCCGCCTACGCCGAGCACCGCCCGGACTACGCGCGGGCCGCGGTGCGGTGGGCCCTGGAAGCCGCGCCCGGCCCGCGGGTGCTCGACCTCGGCGCGGGAACGGGCAAGCTCACCGCCACGCTGGCCGCGCTGGGCCACGACGTGGTCTCGGTCGAACCCGACCCGGCGATGCTGGCCGAACTGCGCGGCTCGCTCCCGGCCGTCCGCGCGCTGCCGGGCAGCGCCGAGGCGATCCCGCTGCCGGACGGCGCCGTCGACGCCGTGGTGTCCGGCAACGCCATGCACTGGTTCGACATGGACCTCGCGGGGCCGGAGATCGCCCGGGTGCTCGCGCCCTGCGGCGTCCTGGCCGGCCTGTGGAACGTCTTCGACGACGGCGTCGACTGGGTGGCCGGCCTCGCCCGGGTCACCGGCCCCGCCGCCATCGGTCCGCGCGACCTGCCCGCCGGCTGGCGCACCGAGACGGCGCGGATGCACCTCCCCCGGTCCGGCGGGGAGGCCTGGTTCGACTCCGCGGAGCAGGCCGAGTTCCCGCACGGACAGCGTCGGACCGCCGATTCCCTCGTCGCGACCCTCGGCACGAAGGCGGGCGTCCTGGTCATGCCGGAGCAGGAGCGCGAGGCCCTGCTGGACGAGTCCCGCGCCTATCTCGCCGCCCGCCCGGAGACCGGCGCCGGCGAATTCACCCTCCCGATGCTGACCGGCGTCCTGCGCGTGCGCCGGAGGTGACCCCGCCGTCCGGCCGTCCCGAGGTGACCGGCCCTCGCCCGTTACTCGGCCCGCAGCAGCGGCGCTTCGCCGTCCCGGCCCTCCCCCGGGGTTCCCGGGTCCGGCTTCCCGGGGCGGCTCAGCTCGGCTCAGCCGGCCACCGGGTGACGCCCGGGGCCGCCGGTGCGGACGGCCGGTCGGCCGGTCGGCCCGTCGGCCCGTCGCCGAGGTGGACGGCTTCGCCCCCCGGCCGCGTCACCGGCGGCCCCGGGCGTCACCCGGCCCGCTCCTCCAGCGCGGGCAGGACCTTGTCCAGCGTGATCGGCAGGTGCCGGACCCGTACCCCGCAGGCGTGCCACACCGCGTTCGAGACCGCGGCGGCCGTCCCGACGATGCCGATCTCCCCGATGCCCTTGGACCCCATGGCGTTGACGTGGGGATCGTGCTCGGCGAGCCAGTGCGCCTCGATCCGGTCGACGTCCGCGTTCGCCGCGACGTGGTACTCGGCCAGGTCGTGGTTGACCACGTGGCCGGTCCGCGGATCGAGTACGCCGCTCTCGTGCAGGGCCATGGACAGCCCCATCGTCATCCCGCCGACGAACTGCGAGCGCGCCGTACGGGGGTTGATGATCCGGCCCGCGGCGAACACGCCCAGCAGCCGCGCCACCCGTACCTCGCCGGTGTCCGCGTGGACGTGCGCCTCGGCGAACTGCGCCCCGAAGGCGTGCATCGCGTAGCGCTCGTCCGCCGGCCCGACGCTCCCGGACGCCTGCGCCCCGTCCGGCGGCTCGGCCCCGTACCGGGCACGCAGCGCACGCGCGGCCTCGACCACGGCTGATCCCCACGTCGTCATGCCGGAGGAACCCCCGGCCACCGACGCGACCGGGTAGTCGGTGTCGCCGATCCGCACCTCCACCCGCTCCACCGGCACGCCGAGCGCGTCCGCGGCGATCTGCGCCAGGGTGGTCCAGGTCCCGGTGCCGAGGTCGGCCGCACCGATCTCGGCCAGGTAGCCCCCGCCCTCCCGCCGGATCGTCGCCGTCGACGTCGGCATCCGGCTGACGGGGTAGGTCGAGGCCGCCACCCCCGTGCCGACCAGCCAGTCGCCCCGGCGGCGCACGCCCGGCCGCGGGTCGCGCCGGGCCCAGTCGAACCGGGCCGCGCCCTCGCGCAGGCAGCCGACCAGGCCGCGGCTGGAGAACGGCTTGCCCGAGCCGGGTTCGACGGCGGGCTCGTTGCGGATCCGCAGCTCGACCGGGTCCAGGCCGAGGCGCTCGGCCAGCTCGTCCATCGCCACCTCGGGACCGAACATCCCGGGGCACTCGCCCGGGGCGCGCATCCAGGACGGCACCGGCACGTCGAGGGCGGCCAGCCGGTGGGTGGTGCGCCGGTTCGGCGCGGCGTACATCATCCGCGCGGGGACGCCGGTCTGCTCCGCGAACTCCTTGATGCGTGAGGTCTGTTCGACGACGTCGACGGCCACCGCGGACAGCGTGCCGTCCCGCCCGGCCGCGAGGCGGCAGCGCTGGATGGTGGGGGTGCGGTACCCGGTCAGGTCGAACATCTGCCGGCGGGTCAGCGCCAGCCGCACCGGCCGGCCGGGGACCGCCCTGGCGGCCATCGCGGCGAGCACCACGTTGACGTGCGGCCGTCCCTTGGAGCCGAACCCGCCCCCGACGTACGGGCAGACGACCCGCACCCGCTCCTCGTCGAGACCGAACACCTCCGCCAGGGCGGACCGCGTCGAGTGGACGCCCTGGGTGGAGTCCCACAGGGTGAGGAAGCCCTCGCCCGCCGGGTCCCACCGGGCCACCGTGGCGTGCGGTTCCATCGGGTTGTTGTGGTTCCGCGCGGTGCTGTACGTCTCCTCGACGGTCACCTCCGCCGCCGCCATCGCGGCGTCCACGTCGCCCTCGGCGGTGTCCGTGGGGAAGTCCGGGTTCACCGTCTCCGGCGTGTACAGGTCCTCGCGGTCGGCCCGCAGTTCGGTGTCGTGCGCCTGCTGCGCGTAGCCGACCCGGACGAGGCCGGCCGCGTGCCGCGCCACCTCGGAGGTCTCGGCGACGACCACCGCGACGACCTGGCCGCGGAAGGCGACCTCCGCGTCCTGGAGCACCGCCAGCTCGCGGTCCTCGACGGACGCCAGCCGCTCCGCCCGGTCGTGGGTGAGCACGGCGACCACGCCGTCGAGCGCCTCGGCCGCCGCGGTGTCCAGTTCCGTGACGCGCCCCCGGGCGACGGCGGCCTGCACGACGTACAGGTGGGCGGCGTCCGCCAGCGGGGTCTCGTGGGCGTAGGTGGCGGTGCCCAGGACCTTGACGGTGCCGTCCCGGCGGGGCAGGTCGCGGCCGACGGCGGCCGGCTCGTCGGGGAGCGTCACGGGGTGTCCTTCCCGGTCAGGCCGCGCAGGGTGGCGGCGAGGGTGCGGCGCAGCAGGGGGATCTTGAACGCGTTGCCGCCGTCCAGGCCCCCGGCCGGCCGGGCGGCGTCGAGTTCCGCGTCCGCGGCGGCCCGGAAGCCGGCCTCCGTGGCGGGAGCGCCCCGCAGGGCCTCCTCGGCCCGGTACGCGCGCCACGGAGCGTGCGCCACGCCTCCGAAGGCGATCCGCGCGTCCGCCACCACCCCGTCCCGGACGTCGAGCGCCGCGGCCACGCTGACCAGGGCGAACGCGTACGAGGCCCGGTCCCGCACCTTGCGGTAGGCCGAGCGGCGGGCGATCGGCTCTCCCGGCAGGTCGATCGCGGTGATCAGCTCGCCGTGTTCGAGCACCGTGTCGCGCTCGGGCTCGTCGCCGGGCAGCCGGTGCAGACCGACGAACGGGATCGTGCGCTCGCCGGCCGGGCCGAGCACCCGCACCTGCGCCCCGAGCGCGGCCAGCGCCACCGCCATGTCCGAGGGGTGGACCGCGATGCAGTGCTCGGAGGCGCCGAGGATCGCGTGGTTGCGGGTCCATCCCCCGACCGCCGAACAGCCCGAGCCCGGCTCGCGCTTGTTGCACGGGGTCGTGACGTCCTGGAAGTAGACGCAGCGGGTGCGCTGCAGCGGGTTGCCGCCGGTGGTGGCCATGTTGCGCAGCTGCCCGGACGCCCCCGACAGGAGGGCCTGTGACAGCACCGGGAACCACTCGCGCACCCGGGGGTGCGCGGCGAGCGCGCTGTTGCTGACCCCCGCGCCGATCCGCAGGGCGCCGTCGCCGAGTTCCTCGACCCCGGTCGGCAGGACGCCGGAGACGTCGACGACCAGGGCGGGCCGCGCGACGCCCAGCTTGAGGTGGTCCACCAGGTTCGTCCCGCCGCCGAGGAAGACCGCGTCCGGACGGCCGGCGACGCTGCGCACGGCGGCCGCGGCGTCGGCGGGCCGGTGGTAGTCGAACGGTCTCACCGGGACACCTCCGGATCGGTGGCGGGCCGGCCCGCTGCCCGCAGCACGGCGGTGACGATGTTGACGTAGGCCCCGCAGCGGCACAGGTTGCCGCTCATCCGCTCGGCCACCTCGGCGCGTCCCGGCTCCGGTGCGCCCGGGCCCCGGGTGACGGCGCTCGGCCAGCCCTGCGCGAACTCGTCGAGCACCCCGACGGCGGAGACGACCTGCCCGGGGGTGCAGTACCCGCACTGGAGCGCGTCGCAGTCGACGAAGGCCTGCTGCACCGGGTGGAGCCCGTCGGCGGCGAGCCCCTGGGCGGTGACGACCTCGGCGCCGTCCTGGGTGACGGCGAGCGTGAGGCAGGCCAGCACGCGGCGGCCGCCGGACAGCACCGTGCAGGAGCCGCACTGTCCGTGGTCACAACCCTTCTTGGGGCTCGTCACTCCGAGCCGTTCGCGCAGCGCGTCGAGCAGTGTCGTGCGCGTGTCGACGGTCAGCCGACGCGCGGTGCCGTCGACCCGTACGGTGATCTCCCTCTCCATCGCACCAGGTTTCCCCGCCCCGGCGGCGCCCACACGGCGCACGGCGCCCCGTCACACCCCTGGCGGCAGCGGCCGGAACCCGGGCCCGCGCGTCGGTGCGCCCGGCCGGTGGCCCCCCGGTGCGTACGACGTCCGTTTGCGGGCAGACGCCGGGAACGTCAAGGGTGCCTTGAGGCCCAACGACCGAGAGAGGGAGGAGCCGTCGTGGCACTGTTCCTGTTCATCCTGCTCATCGCCGTGGTGTTCGGCTTCGTCGGCGCACTGGTGAAGGGCCTGCTGTGGCTGCTGGTCATCGGCGCGGTGCTCTTCGTCGTCGCCCTGGTCCTGGGAGGCGTGCGCCTGGGGCGGCGCAGATGAGCCTGACGGGCGCGGCGGGCCGTCGCGGCGCACCGTGACGGCCCGCCGCGCCCGGTCCTGCGGGTCCTCCGCTCCGGCGGCGGCGGTGAAAGGCGAGGTGCAAGGCGAGGAGGCGGAGATGATGGACGGACGTGAGCAGCGGGCACCGGCGCCCGGCCGGGGCGGCCCCGTCCCTTCGGCCGGTCCGCGGCGGCCCGCGCCGCGCGGGCCGCTGTCGGCGGCGGTGCTCGACCTCGTGACGGCCGGGCCGCCGCCCGGCCCGGCCCGGGGCCCCGTGCCGGGCGGCCCCTTCCCCGACCCCTGGGGCGAGGACCACCAGCTGGCACTGCACCTCTGCTACGAGCTGCACGACCGCGGCCTGCCGGGCGTCCACCCCGGCTGGGAGTGGGACCCCGTCCTGCTCACCCTGCGGCGCGGGCTGGAGGACGCCTTCCTGGCCGCGGTGCGCGCCGGGACGGAACCGGTGCCGCCCCTGCCGGAGCTGCTGGAACGGTTGCTGACGGAGCCGTCCGACGGCAGCGGCCCCTCGCACTTCCTGCTGGCCGAGGGGGAACGGCGGCACGCGCAGGAGTACCTGGTGCACCGGTCCGTCTACCACCTCAAGGAGGCGGACCCGCAGCTGTGGGTCCTGCCGCGGATCCACGGCCCCGCCCAGGCGGTGCTGATGGCGGTCGCCTACGACGAGTACGGCGCCGGCCGCCCGGACCGCGCCCACTGCCTGCTCTACGCCCGGATGATGGCCGCCTTCGGCCTCGACCCGGGGTACGGGCACTACCGGGACCTCGTGCCCGCCCCGATGCTCGCCGTCGTGAACCTCATGACCCTCTTCGGGCTGCACCGCGCGCTCCGCGGCGCGGCGGTGGGGCAGTTCGCGGCCATCGAGATCACCTCCTCGCCCGGCTCGGCCCGGCTCGCCCGGGCCCTGGAACGGCTGGGCGGCGGCGCGGACGGCACCCTGTTCTACCGCGAGCACGTCGAGGCCGACGCCGTCCACGAGCAGCTGGTGCGCCGCGGCGTCATCGAGGAACTGCTCGCCGCGGAACCGGAACTGGCGCCGGACATCGCCTTCGGCATCGCCGCCGCCACCCTGGTCGGCGACCGGTTCGCGGAGCACCTGCTCACGTCCTGGCGAGCCGGACGGACGTCCCTGCGCGCACCCCTCGCACCCCTCGCCCATGTCGCGGGCTGACTCCGGGGCCTCGGCCCGGCGCCGCTCACACCGGTCGCCAGTGCCGGGCGGCCCCGCCGAACCGGAGCGGACGGGTCGGCCGCCCGGCTCGGAGCACGTACCGGATGACGGCGGGCTCCGCGCGGGCGACCCTGGTGACGTGAGCGACGACACGGCGCGAGGCGCCCGGGAGCCGAGTCCCGCACGGGGCGCCGAGCCGGAACGCGGGTCGGCGCCGACGGTCGGGGTCGAGGAGGAGTACTTCCTGGTGGACGCCGACAGCCGCGCCGCCGTGCCGGCCGGGCCACGGCTGGCGGCGCGGGCGGGCCGGGTGCTGGGCGACCTGGTGTCCGGGGAGTTCACGGACCTCCAGATCGAGGCGCGGACGCCGCCGTGCGCCACGATGGCCGAACTGTCCACCCGGCTGACGCGGCTGCGCCGCGAGCTCGCCGCGTGCGCCGCGGCCGAGGGCGTGGCGGTGTGCCCGAGCGCGACGCCCGTGCTCGGCGGCGGTGGCGTGGTGCCGGTGGGCGAGCACCCCCGGTACCGCGACGGGGTGGAGCTGTTTCGGACCCTGATGGACGACTTCGCCGTCTGCGCCCTGCACGTCCACGTGTGCCTGCCCGACCGCGAGGTGGCGGCCCTGGCCGGCAACCACCTGCGCCCCTGGCTGCCGCTGCTGGTGGAGATGAGCGCCAACTCGCCCTTCCACGCCGGCCGGGACACCGGGTACGCGAGCTGGCGCTCGGTGCTGCGGCTGCGCTTCCCCTCCCTCGGTCCGCCGCCGCGGGTCGAGTCCTTCGACGACTACCGGCGCGTCGCGGCCGCGATGGCGGAGGTCGGCGGGAGTTCCTTCGCCGAGCTGCCGTTCTGGGACACCCGGCCCCACCCGCGGTTCCCGACACTGGAGGTGCGGTGCATGGACGTCCCGGCCGAGGTCGCCGACACGGTGGCGCTGGCCGCCGTCGTCCGGGGACTGGTGGTGACCTCCGCCCGGCTCGTGGAGGCGGGCGATCCGGGCCCGGCCCCGCGCGGTGAGCTCCTGCGGGGCGCGTACTGGTACGCCACCCGCGACGGCTGGCCGGGGCCGGGAGCGGACGCGCTGAGCGGGCGGATGCTGCCCGCGCCGGAGCGGGCCCGGCGGCTGTTGGAGCACATCGGCGCCGCGCTGGAGGACCTGGGGGACCTGGAACGGGCGGCGGCCTTCGTCGAACGGCTGGCCGCCCGGGGAAGCGGTGCCCACCGCCAGCGCGCCGTGCACCGGCGGGGCGGCCTGCGCGCGGTCGTGGACGACCTCGCGGGCTGCATGATCCCGGCCGGAACCGCCGAGCCGGGGCGGCCGCGGGCCCGCACTCATCCGCACGGCGGACGCCCCGGCGGTGTGACCGCCCGGGGCGTGCCAGCGTGGAGGGGTGCGACCGGACACGGGCGGGAAGTCGGACCCGTGCCGGAGGACGACCGGAAGCGTAGGGAGCAGCAGCCGATGGAAGACCTCGTGAGCATGTCCGGCCGGGAGGCCGGGGCCCCGGCCGAGGAGCGGGCGGTCCGGGTCCGCCGGGACGGCTACGCCCGCCTGGGCGCCGCCGACCTCGGCATCGACCTCCAGGCGATGGCGGCGGACTTCGCCGAGCTGGCCGGAGCGTACAAGGACCTGCCCGCGGACCCGTACGCGCGGGAGACCCACCGGTTCCGCCGCTACTCGCACGCCGTCCACCTGCCCTGGACCGGGGAGCTGTCGTACACCCCCGGAGCGCCCGACGAGGAGTTCGGCACCGTCACCGAGTACTGGCAGGACGAGCACAACCCGGAGTACCCGCGGGTGCTCCGCCGGCTGCCCGACATCCCGTCGGCCCTGCAGGACAACCGGCTGCTCGACGCCCTGATCCGCGCCGACCTGGGCCACGCCCTGTGGCTGGAGGACCTCCACCGCGTCCCCGTCTACGTCGGCGTCCACCTGATCTCGCTCGGTGTGCACGGGCGCGAGCAGGTCGCCGTCTCCTCGCCCAACTGCCTGCACCAGGACGGCGGTTCACCGGCCACCTTCACCTTCGCCCACCTGATCGGCCGACGGAACGTCGAGGGCGGCGAGAACGTCATCGCCACCCCCGGGAGCGCCGGGCGCCAACCCGACGCGCTGCCGCCCGAGGACGTCCTCGACCGCTTCGTCCTCACCGAGCCGCTGGACGGCTACGGGGTGCACGACTGCCGCGTCAGCCACTACGTCGGGCCCGTCCGCCTCGGCGACGACGGCGACGACGGCCGGCGCGACATCCTGATCATCGGCATCGCCCCCTACGCCCCCGGACTGTAGCCCTGCGTCGGCGCCGATCGGGTGAGCGGCGCACGACTCGCCCGGGTGCCGGGCCCGGGGCGGGGATCACTGCCCTTCGGACCGGGACGGACCCGGCCGCGAGGAGAGGCGGGAACACGATGGGGCACGGCGGGAACGTGATCGCGGAGCTGGAGGCCGACCACCGGGAGGTGGAGGAGATGTTCGCCCGGCTCAGGGCGATGACCGGGCGCGGGCAGGAGCTGCGGGACCTGGTGGACCAGGTCACCATCGAGCTGGTGCGGCACTCGGTGGCCGAGGAGCAGTACCTCTACCCGGCGGTGCGCGAGCACGTCCCGGGCGGGGGCGCGCTCGCGGACAAGGAGATCGAGGACCACACCCGGGTCGAGGAGATCCTCAAGAAGCTGGAGCGGATGGACACGGCCGACACGCAGATGAGCTCCATGCTGCGGGAGCTCATGGACGAGGTGACCAGCCACGTCCAGGACGAGGAGAACAACCTGTTCCCCAGGCTGGCCCAAGCCTGTACGCCCGAACAGCTGGACGACCTCGGGGACAAGATCCGCCGTGCGAAGGCGATGGCCCCCACCCGCCCGCACCCGGCCGCCCCGAGCAGCCCCGGGGCCAGCAAGCTGCTCGCCCCGGGCGCGGGGCTGGTCGACCGCGCACGCGACTTCGTCACCGGCCGCGGCAGGTCCTGAACCACCCTGCCCGCGAGAACCCGGCCGGGGCCGGCCCTGGAACGGGCCAGCCCCGGCCAGTGCGTTCCGGCCGGTGCGTTCCGGCCGGCCGTGACGCAGATCATGCCGTCCGCCGTGCCCACCCGCCTACACTGGTCGGCCAGCAGCAGGGCAGCGAAGCCCCGCAGACGAGCAGCTCGCCCGGCCCCGCCCGACGGACACCGGCGAGCCCGCCCATGAGGGACCGATCGCCGTGCCCACCGACCTCACCCCTGTCATAGCCGCCTCCGCCCGCTGGCTGCTGGCCGCCTACCCGCCGCCGGCGGGCGCGCTCAACGCCGCGCTGGCCGAGGCCCAGGCCCGCCAGGCCGCGAGCCTCGCGGCCCACCTGCGCTACCCGGGCGACCTCGACGTGCAACTGCTGCACCTGCTCGGCCCCGGCGGATCGGCCCGGCTGGACCGGCTCACCGGCAGCGACGCCGAGCCCGCGGACGCCGCCTGGCGCACCTGGGTGGACGAGACCGTCGTCAGCTGGGCCGCGTGCTTCCTGGCCGACCCGGCCGTCACCGCGCGCGCCCACCGGTTGCCGGCCTCGGCCGGACTTCCCGCCGAAGCCCGGGCCCCCGGCCTGCGGCGCCTGGCCCGGCCCGGCGCCCGCGACAGCGAAGCCGCCGTCCTGCTCCGCCACCCCGACCTGCTCGAACCCGTCATGGCCCTGCACCGGGCCTCGCTCACCGAGCTGCTGGACGCCGAGGGCTGCGCCGCGGCGTAGCCCTCGGCCGGTGCGTTCTCCGGAGGGAGACCCCGCCGACCCGGCCGGGGGGCGGGGGGGGGCGGCCCCGGGGGGGGGGGGGGGGGCGCCCCCGGGCGCCCGGCCGGCGTGCGCGTCAGCCGGCCCGAAGCCCCACCGCCAGGGTCAGTTCGAGGACCCGGTGCGGTGATGCGAGATCGGGGAACAGCTCGCGCAGCTGCGACATCCGGTAGCGGACCGTCTGGGGGTGGACGAACAGCGCCGCCGCCACCTCGTCCCGCCGGCCCTGGTGCAGCAGCCACGCCCGCAGCGTCTCCTCCAGCCGCCGCGCGGTCGTGCCGGGCAGGGCCCGCAACGGCGCGAGGGCCCGGGCACGCAGGTCCGCGAACGCGTCCGCGTCGGCGCTCAGCACCAGCTCGGGCAGGTGGTCCTCGGTGTCGCGGATGTCAGGGGAGAGGGAGCGTGCGCGTACGGCCCGCGCGTACGAGGCGGACGCGCGGTTCCACGGCCGGGCCGGACCGACCACGGCGGTGCGGTCGGTCAGCTGCCGCAGGAGGTGCGGGCGGTCGGCATCGGGGACGAGCAGCACGCCGGTGGCGTCCGGCAGGTCGTCCAGGACGAGCGTGCCCGGGTCGAGCGAGCGGTAGGCGGGCCGGGCCTGGGCGGCGGGCAGCAGGACGGCGGTCAGCGAGACCGGGGGCTGCCACCCGGCCCGTTGGACGGAGGCCAGCAGCACGTCCGGGCTCGCGTCGGCGAGGAGGTCGCGGGCCAGGTGTTCCAGGTGGCGCTCGTGGGCCCGGCCCTGGGCGGCCAGTTCGTCGGCATGGCCCGCGGCGCTCGCGGCGGAGAGCTCGTCGATGTAGGCGAAGGTCAGCTCGGCGAACTTGGCGACCTCGGCGGCGGGCAGGCCCGCGGGTACGGCACCCGCGGCCAGGCACCGCCAGGCCACCCGGGCGCCGACGCGGTAGGCGCTGAGCAGGGCGTCCATCGAACGGCCGTCGCGCACCTCGCCGCGGCCCAGGTCGTAGGCCGCGTCACCGGCGTCGCCACCCGTGGCGTTCCCGCTCGCGAGGTCCAGGTAGTGCCCCAGGGCGGTGCGGACGGCTCGCCGGATGGTGGCGCCCATACGGCCGGAAAGGGCGTTGGCGTAGGGAGGGACCTCGTCGATGATCGCCTCGACGACCTCGTCGGCGGTGGCCGTCAGCGCGGCCCGAAGCGCGGCGACCGTCCTCTCGTCCAGGACCAGCTCGCTGGCCCTGCGGATCGCATGGCTCACGTTTTTGTTCCCCACGAACAATTCAGTCGACCAGATTCACGTCCTACGGTCAGGACTTTACGCCCCGAAGCGCAGCAAGCTGGAGGCATGACGAGTGCAGCCCTCCGCGGCAGGGCATGGAAACTGCTGGAGATGGTCACGACGCCGCTGCTGCCGTCGGACTACCTCGACCTGGTCAGTCCGCTGCGGGCGGGCGCCGACCTGCGGGGGCGCGTCGAGGCCGTGCACCGCGAGACGGGCGACGCCGCGACCGTCGTGATCAGGCCGGGCCGGAGCTGGCGCGGCCACACGGCCGGCCAGTACGTGCGGATCGGGGTCGACGTCGACGGGAGGCGCCTGTGGCGCGCCTACTCCCTCACCTCGCCGACCGACCGCCCGGACGGCCGCATCACGATCACCGTGAAGGCGGTCCCGGACGGCAAGGTCAGCAACCACCTGGTCCACAGGGTGGCACCGGGCACGCTGGTCCGGCTCGACCAGCCGACCGGTGACTTCGTGCTGCCGCGGGCCAGGCCCACCAAGGTGCTCTACCTGACGGCCGGCAGCGGCATCACGCCCGTGATGGGCATGCTGCGCGACACCGAGGTCGACGACGCCGTCATGGTCCACTGCGCGCCGCGGCCGCAGGACGTGATCTTCCGCGACGAACTGCGCGGCCTGGCCGCGGCCGGGAAGCTGCGGCTCACCGAGGTGCACACCGACACGGCCGGCCGGCTCGACGTCGCCCGGCTCGGCGACCTCGTGCCCGACTGGGCCGAGCGCGAGACCTGGGCCTGCGGGCCCGCGGGCCTGCTCGACGCCGTGGAGGAGCACTGGGCCGGGCACGGCGTCCGGGAGCGCCTGCACACCGAGCGCTTCCGCCCCCGCGTCGTCGCCGGAGCCGACGACGACGGCGGCGGCGGCGAGGTCACCTTCAGCACCACCGGCAGGACCGTCGCCGCGGACGGCGCCACACCGCTGCTGGACGTCGGCGAGGAGGCCGGCGTGCTCATGCCCTCCGGGTGCCGCATGGGCATCTGCTTCGGCTGCGTCACGCCGCTCAGGGCGGGCGCCGTCCGCGACCTGCGCACCGGCGAGATCACCGAGGCCGAGCCGGGCGTCCTCATCCAGACCTGCGTGTCCGCCGCGGCGGGCCCCTGCGACATCGAACGGTAGAAGCGCCTTGACCGCCATCGACCCCACCGCCCACCTGACCGCGGAGCAGATCGAGGAGCTCGGCCGCGAGCTGGACGCGATCCGCGACGAGGTGATCGCCGGCCGCGGCGAGAAGGACGCCGCCTACGTCCGCAAGGTGATCGCGGCGCAGCGCACGCTCGAACTGGCCAGCAGGGGCGTGCTGCTGTTCTCGGCCTTCCGGCCCGCGTGGCTGCTCGGCACCGCCGGCCTCTCCGTGGCGAAGATCATCGACAACATGGAGATCGGCCACAACGTCCTGCACGGCCAGTGGGACTGGATGCGGGACCCGAAGATCCACTCCACTACCTGGGAGTGGGACCACGTCTCGCCGGCCGAGCAGTGGAAGCACTCGCACAACGAGCTGCACCACGCGTACACCAACGTGATCGGCAAGGACAACGACCTCGGCTACGGCATCATGCGCGTCGACGAGGACCAGGAGTGGCACCCGGTCCACCTCGGCCAGCCGCTGTGGAACCTCGTCAACGCCTGCTTCTTCGAGTACGGCATCGCCGCGTACGACCTGGAGCTCGGCAAGAACCTGCGCAAGGGCCGCCGCGGGGATCCGGAGTTCCGGGCGCGGGCGAGGGCCGTGGGCCGCAAGATCCGCAAGCAGGTGCTCAAGGACTACGTGATCCACCCGCTGCTGTCGGGCCCGTCGTTCCCCGCCACGCTCGCCGCCACGTTCACCGCGAACGTGGTCCGCAACGTCTGGTCCCACTCGGTGATCATGTGCGGGCACTTCCCCGAGGGCGTCCAGGTCTTCGAGCGCCGGTCGGTCGAGGGCGAGACGCGCGGCCAGTGGTACCTGCGCCAGATGATGGGCTCGGCGAACATCGGCGGCAGCAGGGCCATGCACTTCATGACCGGCAACCTGTCGCACCAGATCGAGCACCACCTGTTCCCGGACCTGCCGAGCAACCGGTACGCCGAGGTGGCGGTGAAGGTGCGCGCGCTGTTCGAGAAGTACGGGCTGGAGTACGTCACCGGGCCGCTGCCCAAGCAGGTGTTCTCCGCCTGGCGCAAGGTCTTCCGGCTCTCGCTGCCGAACAGGAAGCCCGAGGCCAGGAGGCCTGGGCGCGCCAGGGTCGCGGCCCCGGGCCTCCGCCACGGCGCGTCGATCGCGCCGACCCGCTAGCCTGGGCCGCTTCCCGTACCGAGAACCGTCCGAGGAGCCCAGCGCCGTGTCCGACAGCTTCGCGCACCTGCACGTCCACACCGAGTACTCGATGCTCGACGGGGCGGCGAAGAACGGCAAGCTGTTCGCCGAGGCGGAGAGACAGGGCATGCCCGCCATCGCGATGAGCGACCACGGCAACATGTTCGGCGCGTACGAGTTCTTCCACGCCGCCGCGAAGACCGCCGTGAAGCCGATCATCGGCATCGAGGCGTACGTGGCGCCGGGGTCCCGCTTCCACAAGAAGCAGGTGTTCTGGTCCCCCGGCGGCCAGCGCCCGGCCAGCAGCGACGGCGAGGGCGGCAAGGACGTCTCGGGCGGCGGCCGCTACACCCACATGACGATGTGGGCGCAGAACGCGACCGGTCTGCGGAACCTGTTCAAGCTCTCCTCCCTCGCGTCGATGGAGGGCTACTACATGAAGCCCCGGATGGACCGCGAACTGATCGCGGCCAACGCCGGCGGCATCATCGCCACCACCGGCTGCCCCTCGGGCGAGGTGCAGACCCGACTGCGGCTGGGCCAGTACGACGAGGCGGTGAAGGCGGCCGGCGCGTACCAGGACATCTTCGGCAAGGAGAACTACTTCCTGGAGCTGATGGACCACGGCCTGTCCATCGAGCAGGACGTCCGCGCGGACCTGCTGCGCCTGGCCAAGCACCTGGACATCCCGCTGCTGGCCACCAACGACTCGCACTACGTGACCGCCGACCAGGCCGACGCCCACGACAGCCTGCTCTGCGTCGGCGTGGGCAAGAACAAGGACGACCCGAACCGGTTCAAGTTCCAGGGCACCGGCTACTACGTGAAGACCGCCGACGAGATGCGCGAGCTCTTCCGCGAGCTGCCGGAGGCCTGCGACAACACGCTGGCGATCGCCGAGCGCGTCGAGTCGTACGAGGAGGTCTTCACCTACGTCGACCGGATGCCCCAGTTCGACGTGCCCGAGGGCGAGACCCAGGCCTCGTACCTGCGCAAGAAGATCGAGATCGGCCTCAAGCACCGCTACGGCGACGACCCGGGCCAGGAGGTGCTGGACCGGATCGAGCTGGAGATGGGCGTCATCACCCCGATGGGGTTCGACGCCTACTTCCTCGTGGTCGCCGACATCTGCCAGTACGGGCGCGACAACGGCATCCCCGTCGGTCCGGGCCGCGGCTCGGCGGCCGGCTCGATGGTCGCCTACCTGACCGGCATCACCCAGCTGGACCCGCTGGAGCACGACCTGCTCTTCGAGCGCTTCCTCAACCCCGAGCGCATCAACCCCCCGGACGTCGACATCGACTTCGACGACCGCCAGCGCGACCAGATGGTCCGCTACGTCACCGAGAAGTACGGCGCCGCCTACACGGCGCAGGTGAACACCTTCGGCACCATCAAGGCCAAGGCCGCCGTGAAGGACGCCAACCGCATCCTCGGCTACCCCTTCTCGATGGGCGACCGCATCACCAAGGCGATGCCCCCGGACGTCATGGGCAAGGGCGTGCCGCTGGCCGACCTGTTCGACGAGAAGCACCCCCGCTACAACGAGGGCACCGAGATCCGGGCGCTGTACGAGAACGAGCCGGACGTCAAGAAGATCATCGACACCGGCCGGGGCATCGAGGGCCTGATCCGCGGCACCGGCGTGCACGCGGCCGCCGTCATCCTCTCCTCGACCCCGCTGCTCGACCTCATCCCGCTGCACATGCGGGACAAGGACGGCACGATCATCACCGGCTTCGACTACCCGTCCTGCGAAGCCATGGGCCTGATCAAGATGGACTTCCTCGGGCTGCGGAACCTGGGCATCATCGATCACTGCCTCAAGATCGTGAAGGCCAACCGGGGCGTCGACGTCGACATCGAGAAGATCCCGATCGACGACCCCACCACCTACCAGCTGCTCGCCCGCGGCGACACCCTCGGCGTGTTCCAGCTCGACGGCGGGCCCATGCGCGCCCTGCTGCGGCTGATGAAGCCCACCGAGTTCGCCGACATCTCCGCCGTCTCCGCGCTGTACCGCCCCGGCCCGATGGGCATGAACTCGCACACCAACTACGCGCTGCGCAAGAACGGGCAGCAGGAGATCATCCCGATCCACCCCGAGCTGGAGGAGCCGCTCAAGGACGTCCTCGGCCCCACCTACGGCCTGATCGTCTACCAGGAGCAGGTGCAGCGAGCCGCCCAGGTGCTGGCCGGCTACTCGCTCGGCCAAGCGGACCTGCTGCGCCGCGCGATGGGCAAGAAGAAGAAGGAGGTGCTGGAGAAGGAGTTCGTGCCGTTCCACGCGGGCTGCAAGGAGCGCGGCTACTCCGACGAGGCCATCCAGGCGGTCTGGGACGTCCTGGTCCCCTTCGCCGGCTACGCGTTCAACAAGTCGCACTCCGCCGCGTACGGCCTGGTCTCGTACCAGACCGCCTACCTCAAGGCCAACTACCCGGCCGAGTACATGGCCGCGCTGCTCACCTCGGTCGCCGACGACAAGGACAAGATGGCGGTCTACCTGGCGGAGTGCCGGCAGATGGGCATCAAGATCCTCTCCCCCGACGTCAACGAGTCGGTGGTCGACTTCACCGCCGTCGGCAGCGACGTCCGCTTCGGGCTCAAGGCCGTACGCAACGTCGGCGTGCCCGTGATCGAGTCCCTGGTGCGCACCCGCGAGGAGAAGGGCAAGTACACCTCCTTCGCCGACTTCCTGGACAAGGTCGAGCTGGTGGTCTGCAACAAGCGCACCGTCGACTCGCTCGTCAAGGCGGGCGCCTTCGACTCCCTCGGCCACACCCGGCTGTCCCTGAGCACCGTGCACGAGAGCGCCATCGACGCGGTGACGGGCGTCAAGAAGCAGCAGGCGATCGGCCAGGACGACCTGTTCGGCAGCCTGGGCGGCGACGACACCCCGGCCATCGGCCTGGACTTCGACCTGCCCGACCGCGAGTGGCCGCGCAGGCAACTCCTCAGCCTGGAACGGGAGATGCTCGGCCTCTACGTCTCCAGTCACCCGCTGGACGGCGCCGAGCACATCCTCTCCCGCAACCGCGACATCACCATCGCCGAACTCCTCGGCTCCGGCCGCACCGAGGGCGAGGTCCGCCTCGCCGGCCTGGTCACCAACGTCGACCGGCGCATCAACAAGGCGGGCAACGCCTGGGCGATCATCACCCTCACCGACCGCGACGCCTCCGTCGAGGTCCTGTTCTTCCCCGCCACCTACAACCTGATGTCCGCCCAGATGATCGAGGACAACGTCATCTCGGCGCGCGGCCGGCTCAACGAACGCGACGGCTCGCTGAGCATCTTCGGCCAGGAGATCACCACCCTGGACATGTCCTCCGCCGAACTCGGCACCAAGCCGCCCGTCCAGATCACCGTCCCCGCCGCGCGCATCACCCCCGAAACGGTGACCGAGCTGAAGCTCGCCCTCCGGGCGCACCCCGGCGACGTACCCGTCCGGCTGCTGACCACCAACTGGGACAAGGACACCCTGTACGAGCTCGGCTACCTGGTGAACCCCGACAACGGCCTCGCCTCGGACGTGAAGACCCTGCTCGGCACCCACTCCTGGCAGGGAACGGCGTAGCGCCCGGGCAGGCCCCGCCGGCGAGCCGGCGGTCCGTAGCACGCCCGTGCGGCCGGCGGGACCTCGGGGTTCAGAGGTCCCGCCCGGGCCGCGGCTTCTCTAGCGTCGTACCCAGCCGGTCGGGGACGGGTCGCACCGATCCTTCCTCAAGTGCCCGGGAACGAGGGGGAACCATGGAACGACGCCTCACCAACGTCCTGCGGAGCGCGGGGCTGGTCGCCGCGGCCACCGCAACCGCACTGCTCGCCTCCACCGCGGCCGCCTCGGCGGCACCCCGCACCGGGGCCCAGGTGTCCGGTGCCGGGGCCGCCGCGTCCGCGCCGTCCGCGCTGGCGGCCGACTGCGACGTGCCGCCGGTGGGCAGCATGTGCGTGCACATCCACAACACGGCCAACGACTCGTGGTACTGGTACGGCCCGTGGTACTCCTGCGTGATCCACAACTTCACCTCCACCGAGATGCCCACCTGGATCAACAACAACCAGACCGGCGGGGTGCGGACCACGTTCTACTACGGGCGTGACGGCGGCGGCGGCGCCATCGGCAGCGTCTCCCAGGACTACTCCGGCCGCCCGCCGGGCTACAAGAGCGCCGACTACTCCGCCGCGTACTCCGTCCGCGTCTGCTGACGGACGTTCGCGAAGGCCGGCCGGGCGCTGCTCGGAGCGCTCGGCCGGCCCTCGGGCGGTCGGGGGTGCGGACTGCCCGGTGGAGCCGGCCGCTACCGCGTCAGCAGTTCCTCCAGGACGTCCGCCGCCTTCACCGCGCCGCCCGCCCCCAGCTCCTCCGCCCGCCGGGCGATCGCCCGCTGTTCCGGGAAACGACCGCGAAGCGCCACCGCTCCCCAGCGGCACACGACCCGGCTGTCACCGGTCCGCGCATCGGTCCCGGCCGTTCGCGCCCGGCGCGGCCCCCAGGCCAGGTGACACCAGGTCAGGACGCAGCGGTGAAAGCCACGTTGCCCTTCACCACCCCGCACCACCTCGACAACGAGCCCGAAACCGAGGCCCTGCTCGCGCGGGCTCCGGTCCTCCTCGCGACGATGGGTCTCTGCGCTCCCCCGCCGCTGATGGTCATCTGCGAGCTGCTCGGCGTGCCCTACTCCGAGGCGGAGGCCATCCGCAGATTGACCAGGCGGCTGTTCGTCACGGACATCACCTCGGACGAACTGCGGGCCGCGCAAGGCGAGATGCAGGACCGGCTCGCCGACCTGGTGCGCCAGAAGCGGGCGCGGCCGGACGACGGGCTGATCTCGGCGATGGTCGCCGCCAACGACGGGGGCGACCACCTCACCGAACCCGAACTGCCGGCCAACCTGGAGGCCTGCTGATCGTCGGTCGCGTGGACATCACCCGCGAAGGACCGGCATCGCACCTCGCCTTCGGTCACGGGCCGCACTTCTGCCTCGGCGCGATCCTGGCCCGCCGGGAGGTGCGGGTGGCGATCGGCTCCCTGGTGAACCGGCATCCGGGCCTGCGCCTGGCCGTCGACGCGAGTCCGAGCTCACCTACGTTCCGGAGCTGGTCTTCCGCAGCCTCCAGGCCTTGCCGGTCACCTGGTGAACCGGGGCCTCCCGTACCGCGGGCGCGGGCCTCCCGGGCCCCTTCCGCCTCGGCCACCTCCGCCACCTCGGCCCCAAGGGTGCCCTGGGCGGGTGGCCGCCCGGCAACAAGTCCCCGACCCCGACCGGGCGCTGCGCCGCCGGCCCTTCAGGCGACGGCCGCCGCGACAGGGTGGGGGTGGCGCGCCAGGAGCCCGTGCCGCTCCTCCTCGGTGAGCCCGCCCCACACACCGTACGGTTCGCGCGTCTGCAGCGCGTGGCGGAGGCACTCCCTGCGGACGGGGCAGTCGGCGCAGACGGCCTTGGCCTTCTGCTCGCGTACTGAGCGGGCCGCGCCGCTCTCGCCCGCGGGGTGGAAGAACAGGGCGCTGTCGGCTTCCCGGCACGAGCCGCGAAGCTGCCAGTCCCAGAGGTGCGAGGAAGCTCCGGGCAAGCGCGAGATGTCCGCCATGGCAGACCCCCTTCGATATCGACGATCGCCAACCGCCCGGTCGTATAACCGCAACCCCGCCGAGTAATCACCGTGGTCGATGCCGGGAGCGCGCCGGCCCGTACCCCGGCGGCGGGCGCTCACCGGCCGCACCGCGGCACGGCGAAGCGGGCGCGGCTCAGCTCTGGCACCGGTGCCCGTCGTCGGCGGCGTAGGCGCCGACGCCGAGAGCGCGCTCCAGGTCGTCGATGCGGTCACGGACCTGCTGCGCGCTCTCGACGGGGCAGCCGGTGCGCGCGAGGGCCCACCTCGTCACCAACCGCCTGAGGAGCAGTAAGGGGACGGCGGCCACCCACAGCGCGCCGGAGCACAGGGCTATCGCCTCGAGGTGCTGGCGTTCCCCGCGTTCGAACTCGGCGAGCGACCTGCCGGACGCCCTGCCGCCGAGAAACCCGGTCCTGCCGCGCTCGAAGACCGTCCTCGCCGTCACCACGGCCCCGATCCCGTACCCGCCGAGCACACCCAGCCACAGCAACAGCACCGCGGATCACCTCCCTGGTCGCCTCCACTTCCTGGCACCAGCCGTCTGCCCCGACGGCCCGGCCCATAACGGGACAAGCCGTCCCGGCCCCGGGAACAGCGCCCAGGCAGCGGCCCCCGGGCGGCACGATCGGCCCGCGTGGTGCCCCGAGCGGGCTACCGGCCGCACGCCCACGGGCACGCCTGCACGGCACCGGGGCGGGCCTTCGCGATACTTCCGCCACGACCCGCGAACCCGGCCGTGCACCCGGAAACCGCCGGTGAGCGGGTTTCGAGCCCGCCGCCGGCGGTTAGCCGAGCCGGCGTGCGGGGCGAACCCCGCCGCACCCCACGGCCAGCACCAGGAGGACAGAGATGAAGGTTGCCGACTACCTGCTGCAGCGGCTTCGGGAGTGGGACGTCGAGCACGTCTTCGCCTACCCGGGCGACGGCATCAACGGGCTGCTCGCCGCCTGGGGCCGCGCCGAGGACCAGCCGCGGTTCATCCAGGCCCGTCACGAGGAGATGGCCGCCTTCCAGGCCGTCGGGTACGCGAAGTTCTCCGGCCGCACCGGGGTCTGCGCGGCCACCTCGGGCCCGGGCGCGATCCACCTCCTGAACGGCCTGTACGACGCGAAACTCGACCACGTCCCGGTGGTCGCCATCGTCGGGCAGACCGACCGCACCGCGATGGGCGGCTCCTACCAGCAGGAGGTCGACCTGCTGAGCCTCTACAAGGACGTGGCGTCCGAGTTCTGCGAGATGGTCACCGTCCCCGAACAGCTGCCCAACGTCCTCGACCGTGCCATGCGCATCGCCGCCACCCGCCGCACGGTCACCGCGCTGATCGTCCCCGCGGACGTGCAGGAGCTCGACTACGAGCCGCCCGCGCACGCCTTCAAGCACGTCCCCTCCAGCCTCGGTCTCCCCCACTACGCCCCCGTGCCCACCGACGAGGACCTGGGGCGGGCCGCGGAGGTCCTCAACGCCGGCGAGAAGGTGGCGATGCTGATCGGCCAGGGCGCCCGTCACGCCGGCGCCGAGGTCGAACAGGTCGCGGAGCTGCTCGGCGCCGGCGTGGCGAAGGCCCTGCTCGGCAAGGACGCCCTCCCGGACACCCTGCCCTACGTGACCGGCTCGATCGGGCTGCTCGGCACCCGGCCCTCGTACGAGATGATGCGCGACTGCGACACCCTGCTGGTGGTCGGTTCCAGCTTCCCGTACAGCAACTTCCTGCCCGACTTCGACCAGGCCCGCGCCGTGCAGATCGACCTGGACCCGTCCATGATCGGCATGCGGTACCCGTTCGAGGTGAACCTCGTCGGCGACGCCGCCCGGACGCTGCGCCGCCTGCTCCCGCTGCTGGAGCGCAAGGCCGACGGTTCGTGGCGCAAGACCGTCGAGGACAACACGGCCCGCTGGTGGGACGTGATGCGGCGGCGCGCCGAGGTCGCCGCGGACCCGATCAACCCGGAGTACGTCGTCCACGCCCTGGACGCGCTGCTCCCCGAGGACGCCGTGCTGGCCGCCGACTCCGGCTCGGCGGCGAACTGGTACGCCCGGCACCTGCGGATGCGCGGCACCATGCGCGGCTCGCTCTCCGGCACGCTGGCCACCATGGGCCCCGGGGTGCCGTACGCGATCGGCGCCAAGTTCGCCCACCCCGACCGCCCGGCGATCGCCATCGTCGGCGACGGCGCGATGCAGATGAACGGCCTGGCGGAACTGATCACCGCCGCCAAGTACCACCACGAGTGGAGCGATCCGCGCCTGGTGGTGGCGGTGCTCAACAACCGCGACCTGAACCAGGTCACCTGGGAGATGCGGGCGATGCAGGGCGCGCCCAGCTTCCTGCCCTCCCAGCAACTCCCCGACGTGCGGTACGCCGACATCGCCCGGTCCTTCGGCCTGGACGGGGTGCGGGTCGAGCGGCCCGAGGACGTCGTGCCCGCGTGGACCCGGGCGCTGGCCGCGCAGCGTCCGTTCGTCATCGACTTCCGCACCGACCCCGCGGTGCCGCCGATCCCGCCGCACGCCACCTGGGACCAGATCAAGGCCGCCGCCTCCGCCGTCCTGCACGGCGACAGCGACCGCGGTTCCGTCATCCGCCAAGGGCTGAAGGCCAAGGTCCAGGAGTTCCTCCCCGGCAACGGGAGCCGACCGTGACCGCGGAGGACGGCAGCGCGGGCCTCGACCTCGCGGCCCTGGAACGGGCGCTGCGCGCCGAGGTCGACGGGGAGGTCCGCTTCGACGCCGGCAGCCGCGGCGCCTACGCGACCGACGGGTCCAACTACCGGCAGGTCCCGCTCGCGGTGGTGGTGCCCCGCACCGTCGAGGCCGGCGCCGTGGCGGTCGCGGTGTGCTCCCGGTTCGCCGCGCCGGTGCTCTCGCGCGGCGGCGGCACCAGTCTGGGCGGGCAGTCCACCAACACCGCCGTGGTCGTCGACTGGACCAAGTACTGCAACCGTCTGCTGTCCGTCGATCCCGGCGCCCGCACCTGTGTCGTCGAGCCGGGCATCGTCCTGGACGAGCTGAACCGTCAACTGGCGCCGCACGGGCTGATGTTCGGACCGAAGCCGTCCACCCACACGCACTGCGCGCTGGGCGGCATGATCGGGAACAACAGCTGCGGCGCCTCCGCCCAGGCCTACGGCAAGACCGTCGACAACGTCCGCCGCCTGGAGGTGCTCACCTACCAGGGCACCCGGTTCTGGGCCGGCCGCACCGACGACGACGAGTACGCCCGGATCGTGGCCGCGGGCGGCCCCCGGGCCCGGCTCTACCAGGGACTGCGGGAGGTAGCGGCGCGCCACCTGGCCGAGATCCGGCGCGGCTACCCGCGGATCCCCCGGCGCGTCTCCGGCTACAACCTGGACTCCCTGCTGCCGGAGAACGGCTTCGACGTGGCGAAGGCCCTGGTGGGCAGCGAAGGCACCCTGGTCACCGTCCTGCGGGCCGAACTGGAGCTGGTCGAGGTCCCCGCCGCCGAGGCCCTGCTGGTGCTCGGCTTCGACGACATCCTCCAGGCGGCCGACGCGGTGCCCGACCTGCTCGAACACAGCCGACCGGCCCAGTTGGAGGCCGTCGACGGGCGCATGGCCCAGTTGATGCGCGAGGAGCACGCCTACCTCGACTCCCTGGCCCAGCTGCCCGAGGGCGACAGCTGGCTGCTGCTCCAGTTCACCGGCGACACGCAGGAACAGGCCGACGACCAGGCCCGCGGGCTGCTGCGCGCCATCGGCCGCGACGAGGGCGACGCGTCGGTGGCGTTCTCCGACGACCCGCCGCGCGAGCACGAGATGCTCAAGGCCCGCGAGGCGGGACTCGGGGTGACCGCCCGGCCACCGGACGGCTCCGAGACCTGGGAGGGCTGGGAGGACTCGGCCGTGGCGCCCGAGAAGCTGGGCGACTACCTGCGCGACCTGGAGCGGCTCTTCGACCGCTACGGCTACCAGCAGGCCTCCCTGTACGGGCACTTCGGGCAGGGCTGCGTCCATACCCGCATCCCGTTCGAACTGCGCGGGGGCAAGGGCGTCGAGGCCTTCCGGTCCTTCCTGCACGACGCCGCCGACCTGGTCGCCTCCTACGGCGGATCGCTCTCGGGGGAGCACGGCGACGGGCAGGCCCGCGGCGAACTGCTGCCCCGCATGTTCGGCCGGGCGCTCGTCGACGCGATGGGCGAGGTCAAGGCGCTGTTCGACCCAGGCAACCGGATGAACCCCGGCAAGGTCGTCCACCCCCACCGGGTCGACGAGAACCTGCGTCTGGGCGCCGCCTGGCGGCCCCGGCCCCACCGGGACACCCACTTCTCGTACCCCGACGACGGCGACTTCGGGCAGGCCGTCATGCGGTGCGTCGGTGTCGGCAACTGCCGGACCCACCAGGGCGGTGTGATGTGCCCGTCCTACCGGGCCACGCTGGAGGAGGAGCACTCCACCCGGGGCCGGGCCCGGCTGCTGTTCGAGATGCTCGGCGGCCATCAGGACTCGCCGATCACCGACGGGTGGCGCTCCACCGAGGTGCGGGACGCCCTCGACCTGTGCCTGGCCTGCAAGGGCTGCAAGTCCGACTGCCCGGTCGGGGTGGACATGGCCACCTACAAGGCCGAGTTCCTCGCCCATCACTACCAGGGGCGGCTGCGCCCGGCCGCCCACTACGCGCTGGGCTGGCTCCCGCTGTGGACCCGGCTCGCGCGCCCCGCGCCGGGTCTGGCCAACGCCGCTCTCCACGCCCCGGGACTGGGGCGGCTCGGCAAGCTGCTCGGCGGCGTCGACCCACGCCGCGACGCGCCCCTGTTCGCCGCCGAGAGCTTCCAGGACGGTTGGCGCAGGGGCGGGCGGGCCCAGCCCGACCCGGGCGATCCGCGGACCGTGCTGCTGTGGCCGGACACCTTCACCAACCACTTCCACCCCCACATCGCCCAGGCCGCGGTCCGGGTCCTGGAGGACGCCGGCTTCCGGGTCGCGGTCCCCGAGCAGGCGGTGTGCTGCGGTCTGACCTGGATCTCCACCGGCCAACTCGCCACCGCCCGCCGCGTCCTGAAGCGCACCACCCGCGTGCTGCGGCCCTGGCTGGAGGCCGGCACCCCGATCGTCGGGCTGGAGCCCTCGTGCACGGCGGTGTTCCGCACCGATGCCCGGGACCTGCTCGCCGGGGACCAGGACATCGGCCGGCTGGCAGCCCAGGTGCGGACCTTCGCCGAACAGCTCGTCAACCACGCCCCCGAGGGCTGGAAGCCGCCGCGGGTGGGCCGGGCGGCAACCGTCCAGACGCACTGCCACCAGCACGCCGTCCTGGGCGCCGACCCGGACCGCGAGCTGATGCGCCGCGCGGGCCTGGACGCGAACGTGCTGGACGAGGGCTGCTGCGGACTGGCCGGCAACTTCGGCTTCGAGCAGGGCCATTACGACCTGTCGCAGACGATCGCGGAGCAGGGCGTCCTGCCCGCCGTCCGCGACACCGCACCGGACGCGTTCGTGGTGGCGGACGGCTTCAGCTGCCGCACCCAGATCGACCAGGCCGACACCGGCCGCCGGGCCGTACACCTGGCCGAGGCGCTGGCCACGGCCCTCGACGGCCCCGCGCCCGCCGACCGGCCCGAGAAGGCCGTCGCACGCCCCCGGCCCCACCCCGCGGCGGCCCGCCTGCTCACCGTCGGGGCACTCGGCGCGCTGACCGCCCTGGCCGCAGGGGCGGTTCTCGCCGCCCGCCACCGCGCAAGGAGGATTCCGTGAAGTCACCCACCGCACTGCGAAGCTCGCTGCACGAGCGGCTGCACCACGAGGCCCGCGCCTACGCCGGGGACGCCGACCGCCCGCTGGCCGCCTACACCGGCCTCATGGGCGCCTTCGCCGCCACCGTCGCGGGCGTCTCCGTCGCCGCGGGGGTCTCGGGCAGGGAGCTGCCGGATCCGAGGCCGTGGGACGTGGCGTTGGGCGCGCTGGCGACCCATCAGCTCGGCCGGCTGCTCGCCAAGGACCCGGTCACCAGCCCGTTGCGCGCACCGTTCACCCGCTTCGAGGGAACCACCGGCCCGGCCGAGCTGAAGGAGGAGGTGCGCGGCACCGGCGCCCGCAAGGCGATCGGCGAACTGCTCAGCTGCCCCTTCTGCACCGGCCTGTGGATCGCCACCGGCATCACCGCCGGCACCCTCTTCGCGCCGAGGGCGACGCGGCTGGCCACCGCCACCCTGTCCGCCCTGGCCGCGGCCGACTTCCTGCAGTTCGCCCGGACGGCCCTCCAACGGGCGGCCGGCGAGGCGCGGTGACCGCCCCGCTGCCCGCCGGAGCCGGCTCCGGCCCTGTTCCGGCGGGCAGCCGGGGATCCGTTCTCCAGGCGGCGCCCGGCGCCAGGGGCCTTCCCGTACAGCACGGAGGAAGAATGAGTCCGACGCCCCGTGAACAGTGCGCTCATCTCGCGCGGCAGTTGCACGCGGCCCTCGCCGCGGCGGGCAGCACGCTGGCCGCCGCCGAGTCGCTCACCGGCGGCCTGCTCGCGCTGACCCTGACCGAGGCTCCGGGAGCCTCCGAGGTGTTCCGCGGGTCGGTCACCGCCTACGCGACCGACGTCAAGGCGGACGTCCTGAACGTGGACCGGGCCCTGCTGGACGCCCGCGGACCCGTCGACGCTCGCGTCGCCGAGCAGATGGCCGAGGGGGTCCGGGGCCTGATGGGGGCGACGTACGGCCTCGCCACCACCGGCGTCGCGGGCCCTTCGCCGCAGGACGGCCGCGACCCCGGGACCGTGTACATCGCCTTCGCCGCGGCGGACCACTCCTGCTCCACCCGGATCGACGCCGACGGCGACCGCCACGAGGTCCAGCGCGCCGCCGTCCTGCGAGCCCTCGTCATGGTGCGTGACCACCTCCGGCCTCGGGAGCCGCATGAGACCTGAAAGGCGGGGAGGCGGCGTACTTGCCGCGACGACCGGCCGTGAGGTGCCGCGGCCCCTGCGACGGCTCGCCGGATCCGAGGGAAGGAGCAGCACCATGGGCCAGTTCGACGCATTCGTCGCGTTGTCGGACTACCCGGTGTACGTCGTCACCGCGGCGGCTGAGCAGGAGCACGCGGGGTGCCTGGTCGGCTTCGCCGGCCAGTGCTCGATCCAGCCGCCGCGCTTCACCGTGTGGATCTCCAAGGCGAACCGTACCCATGCCGTCGCGTCGCGGTCGCAGGTGCTGGTGGTCCATCTGCTGCCGACGCACCGACACGACCTCGCCGAGCTGTTCGGCGGTCGCACGGGTGACGACGTCGACAAGTTCGCGGTCGCCGCATGGGAGGCGGGACCGTACGGAGTCCCGGTGCTGTCGGGGGCCATGGCCTGGTTCGCCGGCCGGGTCCTCGACCGGGCGGACTGGGGCGACCACGTGGGCTTCCTCCTGGAACCGCTCGATGCCGGGGCCGTGTCGAGCGGCAGCTCGCTGACCTTCCGGGACGTCCAGGACATCGACGCCGGACACCCCGCGTAGAGGAGCGTCGGCCACCTGGGCGGGACCGGAGAGCTCCGGAGTGTCTCCGGAACCGCGGGGCGCCGCCCCGGCTGCGGCCGGCACGGCCGGGGCGGCGTCCTGCGGTTACGGGGCTCGGGTGTCGGCTGCCGGCGCTTCGGGCTCCTCCTCGTCCTGCCCTTCGGTGCGGGCGTCGGGCGGGGTGGGAGCGGTGATGTTGCGCTGCCGCGACGAGCGCTCGCGCGTCTCGTCGGACACCTCGGGGTCGTCGTCACGCTCGGGAACGCTCACAGCGGCTCTCCTTCACTCCGGAATCGGCCGGTCGGGTGTCAGGAGGGCTTGCCGCGTCCGGTGACGAGGTCGCGGGCGCGGTCGACCAGCCCGGTGCCGGCGGCCAGCAGCTTGTTGTCGGGGGCGTTCGGATGAGGGCGGGTCGGGGCGAGCTTCTTGGCCCGGCGGATCCGGTCGCCGAGCTCGTCGAGCTGCTCGGGCGGGCAGACCTCGGCCAGGGCGGGGAACAGGTTCCGCTCCTCGTCCCGGATGTGGGCCGTGACCTCGGAGACGACCCGGTCGACCAGAACGCCGAAGCGGGCGTCACCGCAGTCCACACCCTCCAGGTCCTTGAGGAGCTTCTCCACCGTCTCGTGGTCGGCGATCTCCTTGTCCGCGAGGGCGTCCCCGCCCGGCACGTGCTCGCGCACGGCCGGGTAGAGGTGCTGTTCCTCGGCCACCGAGTGGCGCACCAGCTCGATGGTGAACTCGTCCGCCACCTCCCGGCGCCGTTCGTCACCCACCGGCAGCGCCTGGATCCGGGCGAACAGCTCCTCCACCTCCCGGTGGTCCGTCATCAGCTCGTTGATCACATTGCCGCCGTGTCCCATGGCTGTTCTCCTCATCGATGGTCGTCGAAGCGGTGCGGGTCGCGGATCAGCCCCGCAATTCCTCTCATATCCCGCATTACCGACAGCATTCATCCCAGAGGCAGGTTCCTGTCCCACGATGGACGTGCTCGCGGTCGAGCCCGGTCACCGGGCCGCCCTCCGTCGCGCCGTCACCCACGTGCGCTCCGCCGCCTCCCGGGCGCACGCCGCTGACGGTGACGGCATGCCGATCGTTTCGTTGTCATGTCAGACACACAGGCATGCGGGTCGGACGGAGCCGCCGACCCGCACGGAAGGACGGGAAAGTCGGTCATCAAGCGGGCCCTCGCGGTCACCGCCGCCGTCGTCCGGGCAGGCGTGAGCGCCGGAGCGGCGGACGCCACGACGGTCATCGGCGCGGGCAACAGCGCGCACGACAACCGGTGCGCGAACAGCGGGTCGGCTGACGCCGTCCAGAGCGGGACGGACTCCGCCGGCGGCCTGGTGGGTGACGCGCTCGCCCTGGCGCTGAGCGCACCGGCCAACCAGTGCGGTGACCTCGGACTGCCCAAGGAGGACAAGGCCGACCAGCCGGCGGAGAACGCGCACGTCGACGTCGCCGAATAGGGTCCGCGGCGTCGGCATCGGCATCGGCGTCGGCATCGGCAGGATGTGCGTCGGCTTCGGGCCCGCTGCGCGAAGGCCGGTCCTCCCGACAGCGATTGACCAGGCTGTCCGGCCGTGCCCCGGCACGGCCCGCGGGCCACCGGCGACACGCTTGGCCCGGACGCCCACCCGGGCGGCCACGACCAAGCGGAGCCAGCCGTCACGTTCCTGGTCCGGTCCAGCCGGGCAACCGCTCCTGAGGAGCCGTCACCCGCCGCACTCTGGCGCGCCCGGACGATCTCTGACAGCATCTCAGCCGTCGTGAACGATCCGTGTGCCGTCGTTCACTTCGCTCGCACAGACCTGTCGTCGAACGTCATCGAGAGAAGATCTGAGGCTGCCATGAAGACGTTACGGACCCGAACCTCGCACCTGGTGACACTCGTACTGCTGCTCCTGGGCGTGGTGACCGCCGCGGGCACGCAGGCACAGGCGGCCACGCAGCAGGTCACCGCCAGCACGACCATCTGCTCCTTCTCCCCGATCCCGAGCGGCTGGGTCGTCACGAGCTCGTACAGCAGCGCCAACTGCGCGGGCAGCGGCGTCGCGTACGGGATCACCGACACGGCGGGGCAGACCAACCTGGTCATCTGCTCCTTCTCCCCCAAGCCGCCCGGGTGGGTGGTCACGAGCTCGTACAGCAGCGCCAACTGCGCGGGCAGCGGCGTCGCGTACGGCTTCCACAACGTGGCCAACGACACCAACGTCGCCGCGTGCTCCATGACCCCGGTCCCCGCCGGGTGGATCGTCACGAGCTCGTACAGCAGCGGCAACTGTCTGGGTACCGGCGTCGGCTACGGCCTGCACAACGTGGCCAACGACACCAGCGCCGCCGCGTGCTCCATGTCGCCGATCCCCGCCGGGTGGATCGTCACGAGCTCGTACAGCAGCGGCAACTGCCTGGGCACCGGCGTCGGCTACGGCCTCTTCAAGATCACCACGCAGACCACCGCCACCATGTGCTCCTTCTCTCCCCTGCCCGCCGGGTGGGTGGTCTCCAGCTACCACCCCAGCAGCTACTGCTACGGCAGCGGCGTGGCCTACGACATCCGCAAGGCCTGACCGGCCGGCCTCCGCGCGTGAGGCATGAGGGCAGGGCCTCCCGGCCTCCGGGAGGCCCTGCGCGTTCCCGCCGCGAGGACGCCTCCTCCACGTCGACATCAAGAATCTCGGCAGCATCCCCGACGGCGGCGGCCGACGCACGGCCGGCCGCGAGGCTGGCGACCGCAACCGCCAGGCCACCGTCACCGAACGCAGGAACCGCACGCCGGTGATCGGCTACAGCCACGTCCACCCCGCCGTCGACGACCGCTCCCGCCTCGCCTACAGCGAGGTCCTCGCGACGAACGCACCGCCACCCGGGCCGCCCTCCTGCACCAGTACGACTACCACCGCTGCCCCACCGCACTCGGAGGCACGCCACCGATCAGCCGCGGGAACGACCCTGCGGGTCGATACCCCTAATCCCCGACCTTCACGTACGCCAGGTGGGAGCGGCTGCCCTGGAAGTACGACGTCTGGAGCATCGCCCCGTTCAGACCGTCGCCGGCCCCGCCGCCGTGCAGGATCGCCTGCACCCGGACGGTCTTCGACCGCTGGGCCGTGGACACGGTCACGAGCCCCGACAGCGGGGTCGGACCGTGGGAGCAGTGCTGGAACCGGGTCTCCGGCGACGTCGAGAACTGGTGCCGGGCCGATTGACGCGGGCCGAGCTCGACGGCACGCGATTCCACGTCGATCAGGCGCACCTCGGTCCACAGGTTCGTGGAACCTCCGTAGTCGAGGAGCGCGCAGATACTGGTGTCGAGGTCGCCGATCACCAAGTACACGCCGGGATCGGGGAGGGCGACCTGCAGGGCCGTGTCCGCCCACGTCCGGCTGGTGCGGGAGGGCAGCAGGTCGAGGTCGCCGACCGCTCCGGTCCCGCCCCGGCGGGGCGTCAGGTACGCCCTGACCGTGTAGGTCTGCGGGCTGTCTCCTGCTTCCGGTGCCTGCACGGCGACGTCGATCGACTGCCAGGCACTGCCGATGCGGCCCGGCGCCGGGCCGGGGACGCCCGCGACCCGGGTCTCGGGGACGCGCAGGCCGGATCGGGTGGAGGTGAGGGCGTTGTGGTCGGCGGGGTCGATGACGGCGTGGGCGCTGACCGTGTAGGTCCGGGGGCAGTCACCGGCGGCGGGCGGCGTGACGACGACGCCGATGGTGTCGTTGGTGTCGAAGGACGGGATGGCGGTGCCGGTGACGTGGGTTTCCGGGACGCGCAGGCCCGAGCCGGTCGAGGTGAGGGCGTTGCAGTCCGCGGGGTCGATGACGGCGTGGGCGCTGACCGTGTAGGTCTGGGGGCAGTCGCCGGCGGGGGGCGGCGTGACGACGACGCCGATGGTTCCGTCCACGGCGTTGCCGCCCGTCGGGCCGGGGACTCCGGTGACGTGGGTTTCCGGGACGCGCAGGCCGGACCTGGTGGAGGTCAGGGCGTTGCAGTCGGCGGGGTCGATGACGGCGTGGGCGCTGACCGTATAGGTCTGGGGGCAGTCACCGGCGGCGGGCGGCGTGACGACGACGCCGATGGTGTCGTTGGTGTCGAAGGACGGGGCGGCGGTGCCGGTGACGTGGGTTTCGGGGACGCGCAGGCCCGAGCCGGTCGAGGTGAGGGCGTTGCAGTCCGCGGGGTCGATG
>NZ_JBIVSD010000001.1:82746-83142 GCF_044756065.1 Kitasatospora sp. NPDC092039
ATGACGGCGTGGGCACTGATCTTGTAGGTCTGGGGGCAGTCCCCGGGGCCGGGGCGCGTGACGCTGACGCCGACCGACCCGTCGGCGGAGTGGCCGTCCGCGGGCCCCGGTTCTCCGGTGACGTGGGTTTCCGGAACGCGCAGGCCCGAGCCGGTCGAGGTGAGGGCGTTGCAGACGGTGGGGTCGATGACGGCGTGGGCACTGATCTTGTAGGTCTGGGGGCAGTCCCCGGGGCCGGGGCGCGTGACGCTGACGCCGACCGACCCGTCGGCGGAGTGGCCGCCGACCGGCCCGGGGACTCCGGTGACGTGGGTTTCCGGGACGCGCAGGCCGGACCTGGTGGAGGTCAGGGCGTTGCAGTCGGTGGGGTCGATGATGGCGTGGGCGCTGACCGCG
>NZ_JBIVSD010000001.1:83239-214020 GCF_044756065.1 Kitasatospora sp. NPDC092039
CACCGGCGGCCGGGGGCGTGACGACGACACCGATGGTGTCGTTGCCGTCGGAGCACGGGACGGCGGGGGCGGTACCGGTGACGTGGGTTTCCGGGACGCGCAGGCCGGACCTGGTGGAGGTCAGGGCGTTGCAGTCGGTGGGGTCGATGATGGCGTGGGCGCTGACCGCGTAGGTCTGGGGGCAGTCACCGGCGGCCGGGGGCGTGACGACGACACCGATGGTGTCGTTGCCGTCGGAGCACGGGACGGCGGGGGCGGTACCGGTGACGTGGGTTTCCGGGACACTCAGGCCCGACTCGCTGCAGGTGAGGGCGTTGCAGTCGGCCGGGTCGACGATCACCTCGGCCTTCAGCGGGTCGGCGGCATTGGCGTTCCCGGTCAACGCGATGCAGTCGCTGTCGGCGAATCGCCTCTGGGCAGGGGGCATGGCGCACACTCCCGGTGCTGTCGTGGTGGGCGAACGTCAGCTCCGCCACGACGGCCCGGGCCCCACTCATCCCAGGACTGCTTCGGCAACCGTGACGAACTAGTGCCCAAGCCGCTCGACGCCTTCGCCCTACCGCGCTGCGACTCAACCGCTGGGGTACGAACTACCCCGCCGGTGAATTACCCATTCGGCTCACCCTGAAAGATAGATAGCATCCGAACGAGTGATTAATAATGCAAGATGGATTTCGTGCGCGAGTTGACCTCCCTCCGGTCGTGACCTCCGACTCCTCGCCGGCGGCGCGGGGGCGGTGAGGGGCGCCCCCGCGAGCGCCGCGTTCGGACTGGAAGGGGCGTGGGCCGACGAGGGGGGCGGGGACGGTGAAACTGGGACCAGGTCGGAGGTCGGGGATTCCGGTCACGACGGACTAATGCATTTCTTCCGTCTTCGTCGTACGGGTACCGGCCTGGGCGTCGGGCGCAGGATGCCACCATCGGGATCCGTGCTTCGACCACGTCGACCGCACGTTTCGACGGGCTGGGGTTGTCGACCCGGCGGTCCGACCAGGACGGCCGGTGCGGTGGCTCACCGTTCGACACCCCGGCCAGGGCCTCGGACGGGCCCGCACCGTGGGGCCGTCCAGCCGTCAGGGGCCGTCCAGCCGTCAGGGGCCGTCCGGCTGTCAGGGCCGTCCGGCCGTCAGAGGGTGACCGGGACGGCCGCCGTGTCCGCCGGGGCGGTGGGATGCTCGGTCCGCACCGCGTCCGCCGGGACCTCGAAGACGATGACGAGTCCGTCGCGTTCGTTTCCCTGCTCGCCGACGCGGGTGAACCCGAAGCCCGCGATGGTGGCCAGGGAGGCGGTGTTGTCCGAGCTGACCCTGGCCCGCACGGTCCTGACACCGGGTTCGGCGGCGGCCCTGGCCAGCAGTGCGGTCAGCATGGCCCGGGCGTAGCCCTGGCGGCGGTACCCGGGCACGACGGTGAAGCCGACCTCGACCATGCCGGCCTCGTCCGGCGGGCCGTGGAACCCGGCGTCGCCGACGACGACCCCGTCCGGTTCGGAGACCGCGGCCCGCGTGATCCAGGGCCCGGCCGAAGGGTCCTCGGCCAGCTGACCGGCGCGGTAGCCGAAGATCCGACGGGCCCGGTCGCCGACGAAGTGCGGGTCGAGGGCGACGCCGGCCTCGGCGCTGCCGCCGGCGAGGTCGCCGTCGGCGAGCGCCTGCAGCGCCTTGGCGCCGAGCTCCACGAAGCGGACGCGCTTGGGGATGGGGTGGGGTGCGTTGTTCATCGCGGAGATGTTTGCCCAGCGGTCGACGGGCTGTCCAGTGCTTTACGCGGCGGGCGGACCCGTCGACCCGCAGGAGGTGCGAGGGCCGTGCGGTGCGCACGGCCCTCGCACCGGGTGTGGGCGCCCCGTTCCCGCCCTCGTCGTCCGGAATCCGCACATGGTGGTGAGGTGTGCGGTGTGCCGCGTCACTTGTACGCGGTGCTGAGCTGCGGTGTTGGTGGGGAGTCGAACCCCTGCGCTGCTCTTCACACGCCAAGGGCCGGATGAACCGCCGGCCGCGGTCTGTGCACGCCTCCCTGACGACTACCTGCTTCCCACACCCAGTTCGTGGGGTCAGTCCTCGATCAGGTCGATCTCCCAGTTGGTGCGCTGGATCAGCGTGTCCACCTCGCGGATCTCCTTGGCCAGGAGATCCGCCCGGGCACGGAGCTCGGCGACCGGCAGGGCGGAGAGGATCCTGAGCTCGGACCTCAACTGCCGTACGGCTCCGCGCTGGTCACGGCCGGAGGCGGCATCGGCGGCCGCGGTGATCACCGAGTGACGCAGCCGCAGGACGTCCCGACGGGCGAGGGCGTCGGTGAGAGTGCCACCGCCCTCGATGACCGCGGTGGAGTTGGTCCGGTTGATCTGCCGGATCAGCCGCTCCAGCTCGTCCAGCACCTCCCCGGCCTGGGCCAGGGCCTCCGCCGCGTTCTCGGCCGGCTCCTCGCCCTCCTGGTAGCGGGCGTTGCCGACGACCCGCGCCCGCAACTGCTCCACCTGCCGCACCGCGGCCGCGCGCTGCGCGAGCGCCTCAGCCAGTTTCACGGGGTCGTCACCTCTCCCTGCTACTGATCGTCCGGCAAGTATGCACATCAGACTGTCGGCACGATCACCGGGGGTGGGGCGGGGCGGCGGCGCGCAGAGCCCCCGGCGCCGTCCGCCCCTGACGCCTCAGGCCCGGGTGTCCGTCCACAGGTATTCCATCTGGCGGGCGGTGCGACGGGCGAGTTGCTCGCCGAAGAGCCGGGCCACGACGTGCAGGCTGGCGTCGATGCCCGCACTGATTCCCGCGGAGGTGACGATGTCGCCGTCGTCGACCCACCGGACGTCGGTGCACAACCGGACGTCCGGCCACCGCCGGGCGAGTTCTTCCTGGTCCTCCCAGTGGGTCGTGGCCGGACGGTTGTCCAGGGCGCCGGTGGCGGCCAGCAGGAAGGCACCGGTGCAGATGCTGAACGTCAGCGCGGAGGTCCTCCGGCGCCGGGCCAGCCAGTCGACGACCTTCTCGTCCCTCTCGACCGCCGTGGTGACGCCACCGGGGATCACCAGCACGTCGAAGGGCGGGTCCTCGTCGAGGGTGTGGTCCGCGACGATCGTCAGTCCGCCGCGGGCACGGACCGTCCTGACGGTCGGCGCGACGGTCAGGACGCGCAGCAGGGGCTCGTCGGCGGCGGTGCGGGCCAGCCGACCGGCGGTGCTGAAGACCTCGAACGGGCCTCCCAGGTCGAGGACTTCGACCTCGTCGAAGACGAGCATGCCGAACGTCAGCGGAGCGGTGGTGTCAGGTTTCATGCCACCAGGTTCGGGCTTCGCGGACGCTCCCCGAGAGTGTCGGAAACGGCAGCGGCCGCTAGGATTCCGCCATGCGCCACCACCGGATCGCCTGCCTCGCCTTCGACGGGATGGGCCCGTTCGAGCTCGCCACGGTCGCCGAGGTGTTCGCGGTCCCCCGGCCGGAGCTGGACGTGGACTGGTGGTACCGGTTCGAGCTGTGCGCCGAGACACCCGGGCCGCACCGGGTCGTGGGCGGCTTCGACATCGTGGTGCACCACGGCCTGGGCCGGCTCCGGCACGCCGACACCGTCATCGTCCCGGGGGTCGCGGACGTGCGCCGCGACGTCTCCCCCGCGGTCCTGGAGGCGCTGCGGGCCGCCGCCGCGCGAGGAGCACGGGTGGCGTCCGTCTGCAGCGGCGCGTTCGCCCTGGCCGCGGCGGGCCTGCTGGACGGCAGGGAGGCGACGACGCACTGGCGGCACGCCGGTCTCCTCCAGGAACGCCATCCGGAGGTGCGGGTGAACGCGTCGGTGCTCTACGTCGACCACGGATCGGTCATCACCGCCGCCGGGACCGCCGCCGGCATCGACGCCTGCCTGCACCTCGTCCGCAAGGACCACGGCGCCGACGTCGCCGCCCGCGTGGCGCGCCGCATGGTCGTGGCCGCGCACCGCGAGGGCGGCCAGGCCCAGTTCGCGGAACACCCGGTGGGCAGGGCGCCGGCCGACGACCCGGTGGTCAGCGCCGTGCGGTTCGCGCTGGAGAACCTGCACCGGCGGCTCGCCGTCGACGAACTGGCCGGCGTCGCGCACCTGTCGGTGCGGCAGTTCGAACGCCGGTTCGTCGACGCGACCGGCCTGCCGCCGGGACGCTGGATCACCCGCCAGCGGATCCGGGCCGGCGCCGCGCTGCTGGAGTCCGCGGACCATCCGATCGACGTCGTGGCCAGCCGGGTGGGCCTGACCGTCGCGGGCTTCCGCCGCCACTTCCGGGAGGCGATGGGCGTCAGCCCCTCGACCTACCGGCGCCAGTTCCGGCCGGCCGGGTAACGGCACCGAGGACCGTCACGGCGCCAAGCCCGTCCGGGCCCTCGTGCCCGTGGCGGAACCGACGGCCGGGGCTACGGCGTACCGCCCTGCTGACGGCTCATCCACTCCTCGATCGCCCGCTCGGTCCTGACGAGTTCCTCGGTCGGGCTGAACTGCAGAAGCTCGGTGCCGGCGTCCACGTACGGCCGGTGTCCCGGCGGCTGGTAGAACGCGTCCCCGGCCTCGTACACCTCCTCCTGGTCCCCGGAGGTGAAGCGCACCCGTCCGGCGATGACGTAACCCCAGTGCGGACACCGGCACGCCCCGCCTGGCAGCGCCTGCAGCGGCCCGTCCAGGTCGGCGTCGGCGGCGAAGGACACGAATTCGACGGTGTACCCGTCCATCTCCTCGCGGCGGTCGGTCACCGGCCCGAATTCCTGGACCTTCGTCGCGGACAGTCTGGATACCTTCGGCATCGCGGTGACTCCTCTCGGTGATGACTCCGAGACTTCCCGTCGTTCCGAGTCGACCACTTCGCGCAGTGGGGCGCATCCGGAGAGGACGGCCCGCTTCGAGCCACCGGCGTCCCCGCCCGGACGGCCGGGTTCAGCCTCGGGCGGGGTGGGTGGGGGCTTCCCAGGCGGTGTAGCCGCCGAGGAGGTCGGAGACGTCGGGGTGGCCGTGGTGGCGCAGGAGGCTGGCGGCGACGGAGGAGCGGTGGCCGCCGGCGCAGTGGACGACCAGGGGGCGGTCGGCGGGGATCTCGTCGAGGCGGGCGGGCAGTTCGGCCAGGGCGATGTGCAGGGACCCTTCGATGGAGCCTGCTTCGCGTTCGCCGCGGGTGCGCACGTCCAGGACGGTGGGGGGCTGCTCGCCGTCGAGGGCGGTCCGCAGCTGGTCGGCGGTGAGGCGGTTGGCGGGGGTGAGGTCGTCGGCGAGGGCCGGCAGGGCGGTGCCGGGGTCGCGGAGGTAGCCGGCGATGTGGTCGAAGCCGATGCGGGCGAGGCGGAGGACGACTTCGTCCTCGCGGTCCTGCGGGGCGATGATCGCGAGGGTGCGGTCGGGGGTGAGGACGGTGCCGGCCTGTTCGGCGAAGCGGCCGTCGAGGGGGACGTTGACGGCGCCGCGCAGGTGTCCCGCGGCGAAGTGCTGGGGGCTGCGGGCGTCGAGGACGACGGCGCCCGCGTTACGGGCCTCCTTCAAGCCCCCGGGGCACAGCGGCCGGGCGGCGTTGGTGCGGTCGAAGAGCTCGCGCTCGCGGCGGTTGAGGTCGGCGTCGTGGCCGAAGTAGGCGGGGGCGGCGGACTGGCCGGCGGTGACGATGCGGAGGAAGGTGTCCTGGTCCATGGGCCGGCACGCGTAGTTGGTCAGGCGCTGCGCGCCGATGGTGGAGCTCTTCTCGGTGGAGAGGTTCTTGCCGCAGGCGGAACCGGCGCCGTGGGCGGGGAAGACCAGGGTCTCGTCGGGCAGGGCCATCAGCTTGCGGTGGACGCTGTCGTAGAGCATGGCGCCGAGTTCCTCGGCGGTGACGCCGGTGGAGGCGAGCAGGTCGGGGCGGCCGACGTCGCCGATGAACAGCGCGTCTCCGGTGAGCACGCCGTACGGGACGGTGTCGTCGGGCTGCTCGAAGACCAGGATGCTGATCGACTCGGGCGTGTGCCCGGGGGTCTCCATGATCTGCAGGGTGACGTCGCCGAGTTCGATCCGCTCGCCGTCGGCGAGCTTGCGGATCGGGTACTCGGTCTCCGCCCGCCGCCCGTACCCGATCCAGGCGCCGGTGCGGTCGGCCAGTTCCAGGTGGCCAACCAGGAAGTCGGCGTGGAAGTGGGTGTTGACGACGCCGACGACGGTGAACCCGCGGGCCTCGGCATCGGCGACGTACTCGTCCACGTCACGCCGCGGGTCGACCACCACGGCGCGGCCGGTGCGCTCGTCGGCGATCAGGTACGAGGCCTGGGAGAGGCAGTCGAGGTAGAACTGGGCGAAGTACACGGGGACCCTCCTGGGCGGATACGGGCGCCACAGCGCCGTCTTGGATACCCCCCCTCGGTATATTTGCGAGCATACGGCCCTTCGGGCCAATACGGGCGGGGGTATGCCGAACGATTTCGATAATACCCCCGGGGGTACTATGGTGGGCATCGAGGGGGACGGCCGCCGCCACCGAGCCGGTACGGGCGGGGCCGAGGCCACGCCGCCGCTTCGGGCCACCGGGCCCGCACGGACGCCCGCGCCGCCCCCGATTCGCCGGCCCACTGCGGGTCCGGGCTGCACCACTGGAGACACCCCATGCCCTTGCTGCCGCACACCCACGGACCGAACGCGCTCGGACCGAACACGCCCGGTCACACCACCCCCGCAGAGGCCCACGAGCTCGCCCGCACCGGCGCCGCCGTCCTGCTCGACGTCCGTGAGGCCGCCGAGTTCACCGCCGGGCATGCGCCCGGCGCGCTACACCAGCCGCTGATCGGGCTGGTCGCCGGCGTCCCGCTGCCGACCGCGGCGGCCGGGCGGACCGTGCTCGCGGTCTGCCGCTCCGGCAACCGCTCCCGGCGCGCGGCGGAACTGCTCGCCCGGCGCGGCGTCCAGGTGCTGAACGTGGCCGGCGGCATGGACGCCTGGGCGCTGTCCGGGCTGCCGGTCACCACGCCCGGCGGCGCTGCCGGGCACGTGATATGACCACCCTGCTGCTGGCGCTCGCCGCCGGTGCGGTGGTCGGGCTCGCCCTGGGCGGGCTGGGCGGTGGCGGCAGCATGCTCGCCGTTCCCGCCCTGGTCTACCTGCTGGGCTTCAGCCCGGCGCTGGCCACCACGGCCAGCCTGGTGATCGTCGCCGCGACCTCGCTGACCGGGCTGCTCGCCCACGCCCGGGCGGGCCGGGTCCGCTGGCGCACCGGCGCGCTGTTCGCCGCCGCCGGACTGCCCGCCGCCATGGCCGCCGGGGCGCTGTCCGCCCGTCTGCCGGGTGCGCTGCTGACCGGCGCCTTCGCCGTGCTGGCGGCGCTCGCGGCCTGGCGGATGCTGGTACCGCCCAAGACCGAGAAGCAGGAACGTTCCGCGGCAGGTCCCGGCCGCTCCACCGCGACCGGCGCCGGGCTCGGCGCCGTCACCGGGCTGCTCGGCGTCGGCGGCGGCTTCCTCGCCGTACCGGCCCTGGTCTCGGTGCTCGCCTTCACCATGGCCGAGGCGGTCGGCACCAGCCTGCTGGTCATCACCGCCAACTCGCTCGCCGCCCTGCTGCCCCGCCTCGGGGCGACCGGCGCGATCGACTGGGCCGTGGCCGCCCCGTTCACCGGCGCCGCGATCCTCGGCGCCTGGGACGGCAAGCGGCTGGCCGACAAGCTCAGCGGGCGCACCCTCCAGAAGGCCTTCGCCGTCGCCCTGCTCGCCGTCGCCGCGCCGATGCTGATCACCACGCTGAGCTGATCGCCGGGCACCCCCGATCCAGATCCCCCTCCCCCACCGATCGCCCCCTCCCGAGAGGACTCCCCACCCCATGACCACGCCGCTGACCGTCGAACAGCTCCAGCCCCGCCTCGGGCAGCTCACCCTCATCGACGTCCGCTCCCCCGGCGAGTACGCCGCGGGCCACATCCCCGGCGCCCTGAACGTCCCGCTGGACCGACTCGACCGTGCCCTGGCCGCGCTTCGCGAGGCCGCCGGACAGGGCGAGGTCGCCGTGGTCTGCGCCGCCGGGCCGCGCGCCGAGAACGCCTGCCGACAGCTGGCGGACGCCGGCGTTCCGACCCTCACCCTCACCGGCGGCACCAACGCCTGGGCGGGCGCCGGCCGCCCGCTGGACCGGGCGGCCGGTGCCCGCCGGGTGTGGGCGCTGGACCGCCAGGTCCGCGTGGTGGCCGGCTCGCTGGTGCTGGCCGGCGTGCTGATCGACCTCGCCCTGCCGGGCGCCCGCTGGGTCTCCGCGGCCGTCGGCGGCGGGCTGGCCTTCTCCGCGCTGACCAACACCTGCGCCATGGGCTCGGTGCTCTCCCGGCTCCCCTTCAACCGGCCCCGCGCCGGCGCGCCGAGCCTGGAGGAGACGCTCGCCGCCCTGAAGGCCTGAGCCCCGGCCGAACGCTCCCACCACCAAGCCCGAGCCCCGAGCCCGGCACGCAACGCCCGGACGTGAAGGCCGCTGCCCACCCCCGTGGGGCAGGGGCCTTCACCCGTTCTCCCGGCCGCCTCCCGGAAGCCGTCACCGCGCGTCCCGTTGACGTGGCCGGGCCCACGATGTGAAATGTCACCCATCACATGCGATGCATCATAGCCCTGGATCCACACCCCGCCTGATTTGAACGTTCAAAGCCCTCGCCCCTCACCGACCGGAGGTAGCTCCGCCATGCCGCCCCGCCCCCGCGCCTTACCCACCGGTCTCGCCCTGCTGACCGTCCTCGCCGCCCAGGCCCTCGGTGCCGCCCCGGCCCCGGCCGCCGCCGGAGCACCACTCGTCGACGGCGGCAGCTACCGGCTCGGCTCCGCCCTGGACGGCAGCTGCCTCGGCCCGCAGTACGCCCAGCCCGCCCCCGGCACCCCGGTGGTCGGCGCGGCCTGTGGGCGACTGCTCAGCCAGCGCTGGCGGCTACGGCGCACCGGCAACGACTACCTCCTGGTCAACGCCGCCAGTGGCCGCTGCCTCACCCTCGGCGCCCCCCGCGCCCCCGGCGGCCCGGACCGCCGCCCCGCCACCGCCGACTGCGGCAGCTCCCCCGAGGCCGAGCGCTTCACCGTCTCCCGCGCGCCCCAGGGCACCTACACCCTCACCGCCCGCGGCACCGGCGGCTGCCTCACCGCCGACCCGGCGCCGGTGGAGCACGACCACCACTGCGACAACCACCCCGCCCACCGCTGGACGCTCACCCGCGCCGAGCCGCTGGTCCTCGCCGACCCCGGCTTCGAACAGGGCTCCGCCGGCTGGACCTTCACCGGGCACACCGGCACCGCCACCAACAACCCGCACGGCGGCAGCCGCCTCGCCTACCTCGACGCCGGCCCCGGCCACGCGGTGAGCCAGCAGGTGACCGCCGTGTCCGCGGGCTCCTACGACCTGTCCGCCTGGATCGCGACGGGCGGCGCCGGCGGCAGCCTCTCGGTGAGCGTCAACGGCACCGTGGTGCGCACCCTCCCGCTGCCCGAGCAGCCCCTCTACGCGAAGTACACCCTCCCCCGGGTGGCGGTCGCCCCCGGCGACCGGCTGACCCTCACCATCGGGTCCTCGCCCACGGGTTGGGTCAACGTGGACGACGCCGCCGTCGCCCCGTCCGCCCCCAACGACCCGGTGGTCAGCTCCTCCGACCCGGAGGTCGTCGCCCTCTTCGACTGGGCGAAGGCCAAGGCCAACAGCTGGGTGCAGCAGGCGGGCGCCACCGGTGTGCTCGACCAGGACGAGAACCACCCCGGCGGCACCGGCACCACCACCTACGACGCCACCTACTGGGCGGGCTACCCGTTCCGGTCCGCCTTCTACAGCCGCGACTTCGCCCACCAGCTGGTCGGCGCCCACCTGCTCGGCCTGGACGCCGAGAACAAGACCATGCTGCGCGGCTTCGCCGCCTCCGCCACCGACGTCAACCGGTTCTACCCGGTCTGGGCGCTGAACCTCGACGCCCGGAGCTACGCCGCCATCGACTACCGCGGCCCCGACCGCTTCGTGCGCGAGCTGCCCGCGCCGTTCGAACTCGTCCAGCAGGCCGGCGAGGCCTTCCGCTGGACCGGTGACCGCGACTACGCCGAGGACCCGGGCCTGGGCCGCTACGTCCGCAACACCCTCGGCCCGTTCATCGCCGGCCACCCCGGCCCGGTCGACAACGGCGGGGTGCCGATCCCGCAGGCCGCCAGCCGCAGCATCTTCGCGGGCACCGCCAGCTACGCCGAGAACGCCACCCGCACCTACGCCGAGGCCGGCGACGCGGTCGGCGCCCAGTACCAGGCCTACCTCGCCGCCGCGACCCTGGCCGACGCCCGGGGCGACGCCGCCTCCGCCGCCGACTACCGGAAGGCCGCCGAGACCCTCCGTTCGTACGTCAACTCCACGTGGAGCGTGGACGGTTCGCAGCCCGGCGAGGTCGTGCACGGGTTCGACACCACCGGCAAGCCGATCACCGGCTGGGGCTACGAGGCCAGTGTGCTGATGCCCGTCAAGCAGCTGCTCGACCCGGGCCCGCGCCGGGACGCCCACCTCGCCGCCATCGACGCCGCCGACTCCGGCCCGGAGCGCTCGGCCAACCTGGAGGCCTACACCTACCTGCCGGACGCCTTCTTCGCCAACCACGACGGCGCCACCGCCTGGAAGTGGATGCGGCACGTCTACGAGAGCGTCGGGGAGCCGCACGTCAGCGGCGCCATGCTGAACGGCGACTACCCCGAGGTACCGTTCACCCTGCTCGCCCAGACCGTCCAGGGCCTGCTCGGCGTCACCCCGGACGCCGCCGGCCGCGCGCTCGCCACCACCTCGCGCCTGCCCGCCTCGATGGGCTGGCTGCAGGTCGCGGGCATCCCGGTGGGCACCGGGACGGTGACCGTCCGCCACGAGGGCGCGCTGCGCAGCACCGTCACCAACACCGGTACCGAGCCGCTCACCTGGGAGGCCCGCTTCCCCGGTCGGCACGCCGGCCTCACCGTCGACGGCGAGCAGCGCGAGGCCCGCACCACGACCGTCGACGGCCTGGCCCACACCTCCACCACCGTGACCATCGCCCCCGGCCGCTCCGCGACCGCCGCCGTCACCGACTGACCCCCACACCGCACCACCGCGGCCGGCCGGCCCCACCCGGCCGGCCGCGTTCTCTCCCCGGAGACCATCCTGACGAACCGCCACGTCCCCCACATCCTCAGGAGTGCGCACATGCGCCGACCCCGCCGCCGTTTCGCGGCCTCCCTGCTCGCCCTCGCCCTCGCCACCGCCGGCCTGGGAGCCGTCGGTCTCGGCACGGCCGCCCCCGCCGCCGCGCTCGGCGACGGCAACGCCCTGACCCCGCCGATGGGGTGGAACTCCTGGAACTCCCTCGGCACCGAGGTCACCCAGGAGCAGGTCGTCCAGACCATCGACTTCATGGCCGCCAACGGACTGGTGGCGGCCGGCTACGACACCGTCACCGTCGACGACGGCTGGTCGCTGTGGCACCGCGACGGCCAGACCACCGACCTGGTCCGCAACGCCGACGGCGGCCTGCAGCTGTACGACGACGCCGGGAACCCGGTCAGCGGCACCGACGGCACCGGCAACGACCCCACCTCGGGCCACCTCGTCCCGCGCCCCGACCACTTCCCCGCGCGGACCGTCGACGGGCGCACCGTCAACGGCATCGAGTACCTCGCCCGCTACGCGCACGGCAAGGGCCTGAAGTTCGGCCTCTACGCCACCGACACCTACCTCACCTGCCAGATGCACCCGGGCAGCCTCGGCCACGAGTCCACCGACGCGGCCGACTTCGTCTCCTGGGGCGTCGACTTCGTCAAGTACGACGACTGCCCGTACGGCCCGGCGATCACCGGACCGGACGGCCACGACTACGGCACCCAGGGCGAGGGCAAGGAGCTGACCCGCTCCGTCTACACCCGGGTGCAGACGTTCCAGCGCGCCCTGGACGCCGCCTCCGCCGCCCAGGGCAGGCCGAAGGTCACCCTCAGCGTCTCCGCGCAGCCCGTCCACACCGGCGTTCCGTACCTGCTCGCCGCCGACGACCCGGCCCGCAGCGACCCGGTGGTCCGGGCCGCCGGCACGGCCCCCTTCCACGCCCCCGGCTACGCGCCCACCGGCGTCTGGTGCGGCCAGGTCGCCCACCTGTGCCGGATCGGCGGCGACCGGAGCAGCGAGCTCGACGGGGTGCTCTGGAACGGGCAGTTGCGCACCGCGCTGGACTACCCGGGCAACGTCCGCCCGGGCAGCTGGAACGACCTCGACATGATGTTCGCCGGCTGGCAGGACCCGTACGGCCTGTGGGGCACCACCGACACCTGCCCCTGCCACAAGCCCTTCACCGACGACGAGTCGCGGACGGAGACGTCGATCCTCGCGATGCTCGCCGCGCCGCTGATCTCCGGCGCCGACCTGCGCACCGCCGCACAGTCCCGGCACAGCGCGGACGGCTACACCTGGTCCACCGGGATCAGCGACGCGAGCCTGGCGATCCTGAAGAACCGCGAGGTGATCGCCGTCGACCAGGACAGCCTGGCCCGGCCCGCCACCCTGGTCGGCGCCCGGCCCGCCGACGGCCGCGCGCCGGTCGTGCTGAAGCGGCAGCTCGCCGACGGCGACACCGCCGTGCTGCTGGTCAACCAGGACCCTTCGGCCGGCCGCACCGTCGCCACCAGCCTCGCCGAACTCGGCCTCGCCGGCTCCGGCTACCGGGCCAGGGAGCTGTGGACGGGGGCGGGTTCGACCGTCACCGGGCCGCTCGGCGCCGCCCTCCCGCCGCACGGCGCGGCCCTGTACCGGCTCACCGCCGGGTCGGCGGGCGAGCCGTCGGACGTGGTCGACGACGGCGGGTACCACACGCTGACCAGCGGCGGCCTCGCGCTGTCGCTGCTCGGCTCGTGCACCGCGCCGCTGGGCTCGGTCACCGACCTGGAGCCGCGGCGCGGCGGTGACCCGGCCCAGCAGTGGACCTTCACCTCCAACCCCGACGGCACCGTCCGGATCAGCGACGGCTGCGCCACCGGCCCGCACCGGCACACCGTGCTCTCCGCCGGGGCCTCGGCCGGCGACAGCGCCTACCTGCTCGACCTGGCGCCCGGCAATCCCTGGCAGGAGTGGCGGCTGACCCAGGGCCGGGCCGGCGGCGTCACGGTCACCAACGTCGCCACCGGCCTGGCCCTCGACGCCGGCGCCGGCACCGCCGGAACGCCCGTCACCACCCGCCCGGCCGTCGGCCAGAGCTGGGCCCTCGGCTCCTGAGAACCCTCACCTGTCCCGGGTGCCGGCCGTCCGCCGAACGAGGCGGGCGGCCGGCATCCGCACCAGCACCGCGAGGCTCAGGCCGAAGATCAGCACGCCCAGCGGGACGTGGACCGCGGGAACGTGGGCCACCCCCAGGACGACCTGGGCCGAGGCGAGCACCAGGAACCCGGTGGCGTGGAGGATCGGGCGGGGTGAACCGCCGCCCGGCCGCCAGGCCAGGACGGCGGCGAGCAGGTACAGCATCGAGGCCCCGTACATCACCCGGGCGCCGACGCTGTGCAGGGTCTCGCCGTAGGAGGTGGAGAGCAACAGGCCGGCCGTGGCCGCCTGGAAGAAGACGGCGGCGGTCTGGAGCGCGACGGAGCCCCGCAGGTAGGCGCGGGTGCGCTGTTCCACCACCGTCTTCGACGACGCTTCCACCGGCTGCCCTGCCGTGGTCTGCACGGCCATGGTGCGGCCCCCTCTTCTGCCTCGCGGCGGTTGGTCGGTAGTGTCCCGCTGATCCGACGACACAGGCCGGCGAAGTGTGAGGTCCGGTCGGTGACGGGTGAACAGGACCAGGGAGCGGAGCGGCACCGGACATGACCAGCGAAGCGGAACTGAGCGTGATCGTCGGCGAGCGGCGGCAGCTGATCAACCTCGCCTACCGGCTGCTCGGTTCGCTGGCCGAGGCCGAGGACGCGGTGCAGGAGACGTACGCCCGCTGGTACGGGCTGTCGCGGCGGCAGCGGGAGGACGTCGTCTCACCGGGCGCCTGGCTGACCACGGTGGCCACCCGGGTCTGCCTGGACCTGCTCGGCTCGGCGCGGGCCCGGCGGGAGCGGTACGTGGGCGAGTGGGTCCCCGAACCGCTGCCCGACCGCGGCGAGTGGATCGGCGGCCCGGCCGGCGGCAGTGGCGGCCCGGCCGATCCCGCGGACTGGGTCACCCTGGACGAGTCGGTGGACATGGCCCTGCTGGTCGTCCTGGAGGCGATGACCCCGGCCGAGCGCGTCGCGTTCGTCCTGCACGACGTGTTCCGCTACCCGTTCCCCGAGGTCGCCGAGATCGTCGGCCGCACCCCGGCGGCCTGCCGGCAGCTGGCCGCCTCCGCCCGCCGCCGGGTCGCGGCCGCGCGGGCCCCGGCGGTGCCGAGGGGCGCGCAGGCCGGTCTGGTGCGGCAGTTCAAGGAGGCCTGGGAGGCCCGGGACATCGCGGCCCTGGTCGGCCTGCTCGCCCCCGGTGCCACGATGACGGCCGACGGCGGCGGTCTGGCCGGCGCGGCCCTGCGCCCGGTGGCGGGCGGCGAGCGGATCGCCCGGTACCTGGTCCACATGGCCGACAAGGCCCCCGGGCTGACGCTCCTCGAACGGTCCGTCAACGGCCGCCCCGGCCTGGTCGCCCGGGCCGGCGGCGTCACCGCGACGGTGGCGGCGTTCGGCCTGGCGGACGGCCGGATAGCCCGCATCTGGGCGGTCCGCAACCCGGAGAAGCTGCGCCCGTGGACGGCGGAGGACCCCCGCGACGGCTGAGTCCCCGCCCTACGGCCCCTCCACCACCACCTCCACCCCCGGGCACGCGCGCGCCAGGTCCCGGAAGAACCGGTCCCCGTCGATCGCCGCCTCCGGCGGGTGCACCCCCGCCCGTCCCGCGGTCCCGTCCAGCAGTTGGGCCAGCCCCAGCCCCGCGGGGACGCCCGTCGCCTCGGCCATGTCGGCCAGCAGCCGGTCCGCTCCCCCCAGCCGGACGAGGACCGTCGCCGGGCGGCCGTCGCGGGTGCCGGTGGCGGCGGCGAAGAACGGCGGGAGGGTGCCCGGGCCGCGGAAGCGGGCGGCGCGGGCGGCGGCGCGCAGGATGCGGCGCAGGGCGGGGCGGTCGAGGTCGGCGGCGGCTCCCTCGTTGGTCAGCCGCCCGGCGTCCAGGTCCTCGCGCAGCACGTCCAGGTAGGCGGCCGTCCCGGCCCTGACCACCATCAGGTCGGCCGCGGCGCCGGCGGGCCGCAGGCCGCGGTGCAGGGTGACCGGTTCCGGGTGGCCGACGGTGTAGGCGGTGCCGCGGTGGCCGCCGGGCAGGTCGAGGGCGACCGGGCGCAGCGGGGGCCGCCGGACGAGCCGGCCGTCCTCGACCACCGCGACGGTGCCGCTGATCTGCTGCATCCAGTGCACGGCGGCGGCCGGGACCGCGCCGCCCGGGTCGGGCGGGGACGCCTCGGCCGGCGGGTCGGGCCGGGGGCCGACGTCGACCGGCCAGGCGGTGTACAGGTCCGTCAGGGTGTCGAGGCGGGCGGCGGCCCGGGCGGCGAGCAGGTTGCTGACGCCGGGGCTGGCGCCCATGCCGACCACCGCCCGCACCCCGGCGGCGCGGGCCCGGCCGTCCAGTTCCAGCATGGCCAGGGTGGGTTCCCAGTCGTCGCAGATGTCCAGGTAGTGGGTGCGGGTGCGGATCGCGGCGCGCAGCACGTCGAGGCCGTAGCGGTAGTACGGGCCGACGGTGTTGAGCACGGCGTCGGCCCCGGCGAGGGCGGTGTGCAGCGCCGGGCCGTCCGTGACGTCGACCCGGGTGGCGCGTACGGGCACCGGTGCGTCGGCGGCGAGTGCGGCGGCGGCGCGGCGGGCGGCGTCGGGGTCCCGGTCGGCGACGACCAGTTCGTGGACGCCGGGCAGCGCGGCCGCGACCCGGGCGGCCGTGCGGCCCATCGCGCCGGCGCCGCCGAGGGCGAGCAGCTTCATCGCGGGTCAGCCCTTCCGGTGGTCGAGCGAGGCCAGGAAGTCGCGCATGCCGTCGAGGTAGCCGGGGGCGAACAGCGAGCGCGGGGCGGCGACGGCGAGGAGGGTGCTGCGCAGTTCGGAGTCCTCGACGTCCTTGGGCACCATGGTGTGGGTGGCGTCCTGGAGGCGCAGCACCCGGAGCAGACCGGGGGTGGTGACGAGGCGGCGGTACCCGGCCTCGGTGTCGTCGCTGTCGACGTTGAGGTCCCGGCCGCCGAGGACGAGCTGCACCGGCACCCGGAGGGCGGCGAGGTCCTCGGTGGCGTCGGAGAGGTGGTTGCGCTTGTCGAACGCCCACCGCTCGGGGCTGAGCCCCTCGGTGTCGCCGCCGGCGGCCCGGTACTGCTCGAAGGTCGAAGCGGCCCGCAGGGCGGCCAGGTTGCGGTCGCTGCGGGCGACGGCGGCGGCGGTCTCCTCGGGCGAGGCGTGCCGCTCCCGGAGTTCGGCGAGCAGGTTGTAGCGGCCCTGCCGGAGCCAGTTGACGGCGGGGCCCACGGCGATCACGAACTTCACGTCCGGCGACTGCCGGGCCGCCTTGGGCATCACCCAGCCGGCCTGGCTGGCGCCCCAGAGGCCGATCCGGTCCGGGTCGATGCCGGGCTGGGTCTTCGCCCAGCGGATCGCGGCGAGGGTCTCGTCGGCGCGGTCCTGCATGCTCTGGTCGAGCCAGTCGCCGGGGGCGCCGGCCACGCCGGGCTTGTCCCAGGAGAGCGTCGCGTACCCGGCCTTCGCCATGGCCTCCCAGAGCGGCCGGTAGAAGGTGTCGTGGGTGGCGTCGACGGGCCCGTCGCCGTGGACGAAGACCACCAGCCCGTACGGTCCGTGGCCGCCGGTCGGCCTGGCCAGCACGCCCTGGAGCGGCTGCCTGCCGCCGGTGACGGTGACGCGCTCCTCGTCGAGGTCGTACTCGTTCTGGTACACCACCCAGCCGCACACGCCGACCAGCAGCACGGCCACGGACAGCAGCGCTCCCCAGAGCCACCGGCGCCTGCCGGACATCCACATATCGCTCACCCCTCGATCGATCGTTTCGAAAACGACCGTAGCAGAAATGAACGCACTAGGATGATCGTCATGCAGGAGATCCCGACCCGGGTACTGGTGGACGCGATGGTCCGCGCCGACGGCACGGTCGACTGCGGCGACCTCTACGCCGTGGCCGGCCGGCTCGGCATGAGCGACCAGCAGGTCCGGCTCACCGTCAAGCGCCTGACCGCCGACGGCCGCTTCGTCCAGGAGGGCCGCGGCCGCCGGGCACTGCTGCGCGCCACCGCCGCGACCCGCCGCGAGATCGAGCCGGACGTCGGGTACCTCGCCCTGATGTACGCCCAGGACCGCGGCGAGGCCCCCTGGGACGGCGCCTGGCACCTGGCCGGGTTCGCCGTCCCCGAACGCGACCGCAATGCCCGCGACGGGCTGCGCGAGGCCCTGCTGCGGCTCGGCGGCGCCCCGGTGCAGAACGGGCTCTACGTCTCGCCGCACCCCTGGGAGCCGGACGTCCGGGAGGCGGCCGGCGCCCTGGGCGTGCTCGGCAACCTCACCCTGCTCAGCACCCGCGACCTGACCACCGGCGACGCCGCGGCCCCCCGGGACCTCGCCCGCCGCTGGTGGCCGCTGGACCAGCTCGCCGAGGGCCACCGCCGCCTGGCCGCCTTCGCCGCCGACCGACTCGACCGGCTCACCGCGGGCGGCCTGTCGGAGACCGAACTGCTCACCGTGGCCGTCGAGTTGGCCGCCGTCTTCACCGAGGCCTGCGAGCCCGACCCGCTGCTGCCCCCGGAGCTGCTGCCGCGGCCCTGGCCCGGCGCCGAGGCCCGCGCGCTGGTCGCCCGCTGCTGGGCCCTGCTGCTCGCCGACCCGGCGCCGGGCGCGCCCCGGCTGTTCGACGCCTACGCGGAGGTGGTCGCGGCGGTCACCGGCTGACCGGCGCCGGCCCACCCGCCTCGGCGTCCTCGTCGGCGTCGGCCCCGGCTTCGGCGTCGGAGTCCGGCACCACCGGCTCCGGCAGCGTGCGGAACAGCGCCCAGCTCAGCACCGGCATCAGCACCAGCGGCAGCAGCGCCGTACGCAGCGAGGTGGCGTCCGCGAGAGCGCCGATCGCCGGGCTCGCCAGGCCGCCGATGCTCACCGTCAGCCCGAGGGTGATCCCGCTCGCCGTGCCGACCCGCGACGGCAGGTAGTCCTGCCCGAGGGTGACCTGCAGGGAGAACGGCACGTACAGCCCCGCCGAGGCCAGCGCCACGAACAGGTACAGCACCGGGCCCGGCACCAGCAGCACCCCGGCCACCGCGACCGCCGCCACCAGGTAGGACCGGCGGGCCACCGCGACCCGCCCCCAGCGGTCCGCCAGCGCGCCGCCCAGCACCGAGCCCACCGCGCCGCCCGCGTACAGCACCACCAGCGCCGCGGTGCCCGCCGCCGGACCGCCGCCGAGGCGCTGGGCGGTGAACAGCGACAGGAAGGTGCTCAGCCCGACGAAGGCGACCGAGCGGCAGACCACCGCCAGCGACAGCCTCAGGAAGGCGGCCCGGTCGTCGGCGGCCGGCGCCGGCGCCCGCACCGCCCCGGCCGCCCGGCGCCGCTCCAGCTCCCGCAGCACCGGCAGGCAGAGCGCGGCGCCCGCGAGCGCGGGCACGGCCAGCAGCGGGGTCAGCCGCAGGCCGCCCGTCCCGACCACGGCGGCGACCAGCAGCGGGGCGGCCCCGAAGCCCAGATTGCCGCCCAGCGAGAACCAGGCCATCCCCCGGTGGACACCAGGGCCGCCCTGCCCGGCCCCGGCCCGCTGTGCCGCCAGCCGGGCCACCCGGGCCGACTCCGGGTGGTAGGCCGCCACCCCCACCCCCGACAGCGCCACGAACGCCAGCGTCAGCCCGTACGAGCCGCTCACCCCGCTGAGCGCGATGCCCGCGCCGCCCAGCAGGGTGCTCACCGGCAGCAGCCAGGGCAGCGGGCGGCGGTCGGTGAGCGCCCCGAACAGCGGCTGCGCCACCGAGGAGAGCAGCGAGGCGGCCAGCACCACCCCGGACACGGCGGCGTAGCCGTAGTGGCGTTCGGCCACCAGGAAGGGCACCAGGGCCGCCACCGCGCCCTGGTAGACGTCCACGCAGGAGTGCCCGACGGAGAGCAGCAGGATCGACCCGCGGTCGGAGGTTCGCTTCGGCATGCCGCCCATGCTCGGGCCCGTCACCCCTGTCGGGCTTCCGATAATCTGCCAAGTGATGCCGAACATCCGCCACGACCCCGTCGCCCCGACCAGGGCCCAACTGCTGCCCTCCGGCGGCATGATCGACGCCCACCGGCACGACGAGCACCAGATCGCCTACGCCGCCCGCGGCGTGCTGAGCATCACCACCGACGCCGGATCGTGGGTCGCCCCCGGCAACCGCGCCCTGTGGATCCCGGCCGGCACCGTCCACGCCCACCAGGCCCACGGCGAACTCGAACTCCACCTGGTCGGCCTGCCCGCCGCCGACAACCCGCTCGGCCTCGACCGCCCGACCGTCCTCGCCGTCGAACCGCTGCTGCGCGAACTGATCGTCGCCTACACCCGCACCCCCGGACAGGACGGCCCCGAACGCTCCCGGCTGCGCGCCGTCCTGCTCGACCGGCTGCGCGCCTCCCCGCAGAGCCCCCTCCACCTGCCCACGCCCGCCACTCCCCTGCTGCGGGCGCTGTGCGCGCTGCTGGAGGCCGACCCGGCCGACGGCCGCACCCTCGCCGAACTCGGCCGCGCCGTCGGCGCCAGCGACCGCACCCTCTCCCGGCTGTTCCGCGCCGACCTCGGCCTGACCTTCCCCCAGTGGCGCACCCAACTGCGCCTGCACCACGCCCTGGTGCTGCTCGCCGAGGGCCTGCCGGTCACCGCCGTGGCCCACCGCTGCGGCTGGGCCTCGGCCAGCGCCTTCATCGACGTGTTCCGCCGCGCCTTCGGCCACACCCCGGGCGCGCGGGCGCCCCGCTGAACGGCGTCGGCCGCACCTTCGAGCGAGCGGCGTGGGAGGCTTGGGGCCATGTGCGGCCGCTTCGTCTCCACCACCACGCCCCAGGACCTCGTCTCACTGCTCGGAGAACTCCGGTGGGACCCGGCCGAGACCTTCGCGCCGAGCTGGAACGTCGCACCGACCGACCCCGTCCCGGCCGTCCTGGAACGCGTCGACCGGGACACCGGCGAGATCCTGCGCCAACTCCGGCCGCTGCGCTGGGGCCTGGTCCCGTCCTGGTCCAAGGACCCGTCCGGCGGCGCCCGCATGATCAACGCCCGCTCGGAGACCGTCGACACCAAACCCGCCTTCCGCAGGGCCTTCACCGCCCGCCGCTGCGTGATCCCCGCCGACGGCTACTTCGAGTGGCGCGAGGTCCCGGCCGGCGCCGACCGCAAGAAGTACAAGCAGCCGTACTTCCTCAGCACCGGCGGCGTGATGCTGATGGCCGGCCTCTACGAGTTCTGGCGCGACCGCACCCTGCCCGAGGACGACCCGCTCGCCTGGCTCGCCACCGCCACCGTCATCACCACCGACGCCACCGACTCCGCCGGCCGCGTCCACGACCGGATGCCCCTCACCATCGCCCTCGACGACCTCGCCACCTGGCTCTCACCCGCCCACACCGACCCGGCCGAACTCCACCACCTGCTGCGCCGCCCCGCCGACGGCGACCTGCGCGTCCGCGCGGTTCCCACCACCGTCAACAGCGTCCGCAACAACGGCCCCCAGCTCCTCGCCGACGCCCCCGACCCGCTGGGGCTCGCGGACTGAGGCCGGGCCGCCTCAGGTGCGCTCGAAGCCGTGGGTGCGCCCGATGACCTCGAAGCCCCGGCGGCCGTACCAGCGGCGCGGCCAGTCGTCGGACTCGGCGATCAGGAAGCGGGTGCCGCAGCCCGCGTCCGCCGCCCGGCGCAGCGCGGCGGCCAGGACGGCGTCGGCGTGGCCGCGCCGCCGGTGCGCCTCGGCGGTCATCAGGTCCTCGACCTGGGCGATCCCGAGGGCGGGTTCGAGGTACAGGTCCGTCCAGGCGGCCACCTCGCCGTCCGCGGCCCGGGCGCCGAGCAGCTGGACGCGTTCGGCCCCGCGCCGGCCGGCCGCCCGCCGGTCGACCAGCATCCGGACCACCTCCTCGTCCGCCTCCGGGAGCGCCGCGCGCCAACTCGCGGCGAGCGGCGCCCGGATCGCCTCCAGACCGACCTCCTCGACGCCGCGCCCGTCGCCGGGGGTGGGGACCGGGCCGGTGTGCAGCATCACCAGGTAGCTGCTGTGCCGGTACCCGGCCCGCCGGAAGGGCTCGGCGCACGCCTCCCCGAAGTCCCCGTCCAGCACGGTCACCACACGGAACGGCCGCTCACCCATCACCCCGTCCACCAGACCGGGCAGCTCGGCCGGCGCACCGTCGGCACGGTCGAGCAGCACCTGGTTGTGCGACCACGAGTCAGCGAAGGTGTCGTCGAACACCGCGACCCCGCCCGGGAGTTCGACCGTGCGCTCGGCTCGCCGACGTACGGAGCCGACCAGGAAGGAGCGGATCCGCCGCAGTTCGTCATCCGTCATAGCGGCACTCTAGCGACCGTCGCCGAGGCCGCCCGCGCCTTCTGCGATGGCACGGTCCGTGCCGGCCGGCGTCGCGGCGAACCCCACCGGCGCCCGCGCCGTACGGCGGTCGTGCGGTGAGCGGGACGGGCCCGGCGCGTCGGGTGGACGCGCCGGGCCCGTCATGGTGCGGTGGCGCCGGCCTCGGAAGGCCTGGCCGGGAGGCTCGGCCCAGGACCGGGCCGGGAGGCTCGGTCAGTGCCGGGCCTGGAGGCTCGGCTCAGGGCCGGGCCCGGGTGGCGATCGTCAGACGATCGGCGCGATCGAGTCCTGCGGCTGCGCACAGGAGGACGAGGCCTGGCAGGAGCAGGAGCCCCACGAAGCGCCGTTCTCCGGCAGGGCGACGGTGTCGCGCAGCGCGGTGACGGTCAGGTCGCTGAGGTCGAGGTCCTGAAGGTCGAGGGCCTCGGTGCGGGACGCGGTGGTGTCTGACATGGCGTTCTCCCTTGAGTCGGCAGGCGTGCCGGCCGGAACGGAACGGTGTGCCTGCGAAGCGAGTACTGCGGGATGTGCCGGGCCCCCCGTGGGTGCGCCGCCGGCGGGTCTCGGACCCGGGCTCGCGCCGCCCGAGGAGACTCTAGCCCGCGGGCGGCGGCCGGGATACGGGTTCGGGAATCTTGGCCGGGATCCCGTTCCCCGGCGGCTCGGGACCGGTCCGGCTCGACCGGCGGTCCACCGGCCGCCGTGGGCTTCCGGCCCCCGGTCCCCGCTCCGCGCCCGACCGTTCCGGCACCGGCGTCACCCGTGCTCCGGGCCCTCCAGCTCCTCGTAGGTGAACTCGTCGGCGGGGCTCGCCGGGGAGGACCAGCCGTTCGAGAGCACGGTGATGTCGACGGTCTTCGGCTTGCCGACGCCCTTGGTCGGGGCGGGCGCGGTGGCCGCGATCGTGTCCGGCGGGGCCACCTGCCCGACCGCCTGGTTGTCGCCGAAGAAGACCTTGGCGTCGGATCCGAAGTTGACGCCGGTGACGGTGACGGGGGTGCCGGTCCGGCCGTGGTCCTCACTGATGGCGGTGCCCCGCACCGGGGCGGTGCCCTCGTAGGCGAACCGCGCGGTGGGGACGGCCGGCGAGGTGCCGAGGAAGGTGGTGACCCGGACGGGCACCACGCCGACCCCGGCGGGCGGGTACGCGGTGATCGTGGTGCCGTCGCTGCTGACCGCGATCCGCGGGCAGGCGACCGTGCCGAAGTCCAGGGCCACGCCCTGGGCCGCGTTGAAGCCCGTACCGGTGACGGTGACCTGGGTGCCGGGGCCGCCGGTGTCGGGGCTGATGCCGGTGACCAGCGGCCCGGAGGGCAGGGCGGGGGCGCCGAGCAGGTCCAGGTAGGTGTCGTTGGCGTGCTGGTAGGCGACCTGGCCCAGGAAGTCCTGCAGGGACCCTTTCACCACGGCCGGATCGTGCTTCGCGTAGTGCTGGTTCAGCGGGACGGCGGGGCCCGGCTGGGCGTAGACGTTGGGCCCGGGCAGTCCGGCGAGCGCCGAGATGACGGCACGGACGTCCTCGTTCGCCTTCGGGCCCTCGTCGGGGTACCACGTCTTGGCCTCGTCGAGGCTCGTCCAGGCCAGCGGCACGATGTCCCAGCAGTTGACGTAGCGCTGGTTGACGACCCAGGAAAGCTCCTCGGAGAGGTGGTTCGCGAAGGCCGCGTTGCCGGCGCTGGGGGCGGCGAAGGTGTAGAGGCCGAACTGCGGGTCCCCCGGCCAGGACTGCGCCTGGAGGTAGGCGCCGACCATGGTGGCGAGGCAGCCGCCGAGGCTGTGCCCGATCACGTGGACGGTGGGGTCGGCGGGTGCCTTGGCGAGGGCGCCGGTGAGGGCCTGGGCGAGGGTGACGCCGACCGAGTTCATGGTGAGGACCTGGCTGAAGGCCGTCATCGCGCCCGTGGAGACGCAGGCCGGGTCGGTCGGCGAGCCCGCGAACCCGAACGGGACCACCGTGCCGACGTCCAGGTCCTCCAGGAGGTCGGTCACCGTGCCGACGGTGCCGCGCAGGACCACGGCGAACTGGTTGGAGCCGTCGCGGTTCTGCGCCAGGTAGGCCAGGTTGGCGTTGGCCGGGCTCATCGCGATCCAGTTGAGGATCCAGGTGCCCCGGGTGGCGAGGGAGGAGTCGGTCAGCAGCTGGTTGACGCCCAAGAAGGCCCGGTTGCACTGCTGCGACACCTGCTCCCCCGACGGCCGGGTGGTGGCGGCGGTGGCGGCGATCGCCGCGAGGGTCATCGCCGCCTGGGGCGTCATCGGTCCGGACTGCTCCGTCGTCATGCGGTGCTCCTCGGGTCCGCCCGGGCCTCGACGGCACGGGTCGTACCCATCCTGTTGCCGCACGGCGCGCCCGGCGGGGCGTCACCTCCGGCGCCTCACGCGTTCGGCCGACGACGCGGTACGGCGCCGGGCGGGCGCGAGCGCGGGCCGGGCGCAGGCGCGAGCCGGGCTCAGGCGCGGGCCGGGCGCAGGCGCGGGCCGGGCGCAGGCGCGGGCCGGGCTCAGGCGCGGGCTCAGGCGCGGGCGCGGGCCGGCCTCGGGCCGGGCGCGATCCCGGGCCGGGCGAGGCGGCTCCGGGCCGGGCGAGGCGGCTCCGGGCCGGGCGGACCCGCCGCCCGGCCCGTACGGCTGCTCACGTCAGCGGCAGCTGCCCCGGGACCGGACCGCCGCGCCGGGCGAGGCGGCGCAGGAAGGTGGTGACGCCGGGGGTGCCGACCGCCCAGGCGCGGGCCTCCGCGTCCGGCCGGCGGCCGGGCAGCAGCGGGCGGGCGGGCGGGCCGCCGGCCCGGGTGAGGATCAGGCCAGCCAGGTCCTCGGCGGCCGCCCAGTGCCGGGCCTCGCCGGTGGCCACGGCGAGGTCGACGAAGAGGTCCCCGACGCCCGCGAGGCCGCAGCAGCGGAAGACCTGCGCGGTCCTCGGCGCGATCGTCCGGCAGGTGTCGGCCGCCTCGGCGGCCAGCGCGAGCAGGTCGTCGTCGCCGTACCGCCGGCCGGCCTGCACCAGCAGGGTGCCGAGCCCGGCCAGGCCCCGGCACCAGGCCAGGTAGCGGCGGGTCGCCCCGGGTGCGCGGGCGGCGGCCATGATGCCCGGGAGGTCGGCGGCGAGGCCCTCCACGATGTGCCGGGCGGTGTGCCGGGACGCCTCGTCGGGCATCGCGAGCAGGAAGTGGGCGACGCCCGCACGGCCGTGCGCGAATCCCTCGGCGAGGGCCGCGGTGCCGGGGTTGGGCTCCTCCCCGAGGTCGTCCAGCGGCCGGCCGGCCAGCTCGGCGGCGCAGTCGGCGGCGGCCGCGCGGTGCGCTTCGGCCGCCGGGCCGCCGGACGCCGCCCCGGGGCCCGCCGAGCCGAGGGCGGCGAGCAGCAGGTGCCCGGTGCCGATCCCGGCGGTGCCGGCGATCTGGTCCACGCCCGTTCCCTGGTACCGGCGGGGCTCCGGGGGCTCGGTCCCGAGTACGGCGGCCGCCTCGGCGAGGAACAGGTCGACGCCCGTACGGCCCTGGTACAGCGAGCCGTCCAGGTGGTCGAGGGCGGGGTGGGCGGCCGTCCAGCAGGCCAGCTCGGCGGCGGCGGCCCGGGCGTCCGGGCGGTCCGGATGCTGGAGCAGTTCGAGCCCGAGGCCGGCCGCGCCGTCGTACAGCGAGAGCAGGGTCCGCGGCCGCTCCGCGCCGGAGTCGGCGGTGACCAGCTCGCGGGCCATCCGGACGCAGGTGGTGACGGTGTGGTCGAGCGCCTCGGCGGGCCGGGCCGTGGCCCGTCCGGCGGGGGCGCTCCGGCGGGCGGGTGCGGTGCCCTCCCGCAGCCGGGCGGCCGCGGCGGCGCGGCGCGCCGGGTCGAAGCTCAGCAGGCCCCGGACCAGCTCCGCCGCCGGGTGCCCGGGCTCCGGGAGGGCGGCGCGCAGGCAGGCCAGGGTGCGGTCGCGGTTGACCGCCGGGTCCGGGTCGATCACCACCGGGTCGAGGCCGGTGAGGGCGTGGTGCAGGGTGGTGCCCAGCGCGTAGTGGTCCTCGGTGGGGTCCTGCCCGGTGGCGCCCGGCAAGCCGTACCCGGCGGTGGCGCCCGGCGGGCGGTCGCCGGCCAGGGCGCTCACGCCGAAGTCGACCAGCGCGGGCCGGCCGTCCCGGTCGAGCACCACGTTGGCGGGCTTGAGGTCGCAGACCACCACGCCGCGCGCGTGCACCGCGTCCAGCACCCACAGCAGCCGGCGCGCCAGCGTCCACCAGTCCCGCCCACCCTCGGCGGCGCCGGCAGCGGCGTCGTACGGTCCGCGGGTGAGCAGCTCGCGGCGCAGGTCGGTCACTCCGCGGGCGGCGCTGACCAAGTACTCGTCGGTGCCGTGCCGGAAGTAGTCGACCAGCGCGGGCACGCCGGGCACCCCGGCCAGCGCGTCGAGCACCCGCCGCTCGTGCCGCAGCCGGCCGCGCGCGTCGGTCCCCGCGCCGTCCTCGGCGACGAAGGCCCGGGCCTGTTTGACCACCACCTCGCGCCCGGTGGCGAGTTCGACGGCGCGGTAGACGTGGCCGCTGGGCGCGCGGGTGATGCCGGCGGTGATCCGGTAGCGGCCGGCGCCGACCCGGGTGGTCGCCGTACGGGCGGGGGTGCCGGGCGCCTCGAACGGGTCGTCCGCCCACGGCGGCCGGCGGTAGCGGGGCTCGGCCAGGCCGGGGAACAGCGAGCCGTCCGGGCCGGTCATCCCGGCCTGCGCCTCGTCGTCGGTGACGCGGAACGGCCCGTAGCGGTAGTGCACCGGGGCGTCCGGCAGCACCCGGCGGTCGCTGACCACCGCGGGGCCTTCCCGGCCGGCCAGCACCTGCGCCAACTCCAGCCCCAGGGAACGGACTTCCTCGGGCCGGGGGTAGACCGTGACGGCCTTGCCGACCGCGGCGGCGCCGTGCCGGCCGCTGTTGAGCTCCCACAGCGCCTCGGTGCTCATCGCGAACTTCACGTCGCAGACCCGGCGGAGCAGGATCGGGAGCACCGTGTCCAGCAGGGCCGTGAACCCGTCCGGGCGGGCGGACAGGTGCAGCTTCCAGCCGTGGGCGAGCTCGGGCATCCGGGGGTCCCGGAGGTACCACCACCGGCCGTCGGTGCGCGGCGGGCGGTGCGGGCCGGGCGCCCGGGCGGCGAGTTCCTCGACCCGGCGCCGGAGTTCCTCGTGTCCCGGGGCCGCGGCGGAGCCGGGGTCGGGCGGTGTTCGCATGGTTTCCGTCCTTCCCCGGCCCACCGTGGTCACTGTTCGTCCGGATCCGGGTGGATCAGAAGTCGACCTCACAGGGGAAGCGGGTCGGGACGTAGGTCACCCACGGGTCGGCGAGGCAGGCGACCGGGGTGAGGTCGGCGTCGAAGGCGTCCTCGAAGACGATGGCGTCCTCGTCGATCTCCAGCGGGCCGGCGTCGCGGACGGCGGTCATCAAGGCACTCATGGGGGTCCTCCCAATGATTGGTGTTGATGGGTCCTTTCGCTGAGCGGGCTCATGCTAGCCAGGCCGTCCGGCCCGGGACAGGGAGCTGACGGACTCGCCGGATCGCCTACGACAAAGGGAGGTTCCGTTTGTGGACGCCGGCTCCGCCCGCCCTCACCGGGGCGGCACACACCGGATCGCCACCTCCGGACCGGTCAGCCGGGCCGGAGGTGGCGAGGCAGGTCAGCCGGGTCGGATGTGGAAGCGGGTCAGCCGCGCAGGCGGCGGGCCCGGAGGTACTCACGGGCCAGCAGGCGCAGCGCGGCGGGCTTGGCCGGGCTCGCCGAGCGGCGCAGCAGCGCGCCGAGGTCGGCGCGGGCGGCGGCGCTGGTGAGCTCCTCCACGCCGACGATGCAGCGGACCATCGGCCGGTGGGCGGGCGGCACCCGGTCGACGACGGCCCGGCCCTCGGCGAGGGTGTGGTCGGCCCGGTCGAGCAGGGCGGTGAGCAGCGCCCGGACGGCGGGCAGGTCGCGGCCCCGCTCCAGGTCGGCGCGGGTGACGCCGTGCTCCTCCAGTGTCCGCTCGGGGACGGTCAGCCGGCCGTCGGCGAGGTCCTCGGCGAGGTCGTTGACGAAGTCCAGTCGCTGGCTGCCGTCGATGAAGGTGCGGCAGGCGGCGCGGTAGTCGCGCTGGTCGCCGTCCGGGCCGATCAGGCCGGCGACCACCATGAAGCCGGGCAGCGAGTACCCGTCGACGTAGGCCTGGTAGTCCTCCTCGGTGGCGAACTCGGTGAAGTCCAGGTCGGCGGCGGTCGCGGCGAGGAAGTCGAGCACCCGGTCCCGCAGGACGGGGTGGGCGTCGGCGCTGTTCAGCAGGGGGCGCAGCTCGGGGTCGTCGGTACGGCCGGCGGCGAGGCTGTCGGTGACCTGCCGCTGCCAGCGGGCGGACGCCGTCCGGCGTTCGGCGAGCGGGCCGCTGTCGAGCAGGGTGTCGGTGCGGTGCATGAAGGCGGCGGCGGCGATCACGTGCGGGACCATCCGGGCGGGCAGCAGCAGCTCGGCGGCGAGCGCGGCCTCCCGCCGGTACCGCGCCATCTGCTGCCGCTGCCGGGCGTAGTCGGCCCGCAGCCCGGCCTCCCGTACGCCGGCCGCGTCCAGCGCCCGTTCCCACCTGCCCACTCGGTCCACCCCGTCGCTCGTCCGCCGGGGACCGAGCGTAGCCGGTGTGAGCGGCCGGACCCATTCGGGCCCCGGGCCCGACGACAGGCCCGGAGGACAGGGCCGAGGCCAGGCCCGAGGACGGGCCCGGCGGTGGGCCCCGAAGCAGACCCCGTACACGGGCCCGGCCGCAGGTCAGCCCTGGCGGATCGCGGAGAAGCCGCAGGCCGGGGTGCAGAGGGTGACGATGCCGCTGTAGCGGTAGGTCGTACGGCCCCGGGTGACGCTGTGGGTGGTGTGCTTCTCGCGCAGGTTGAGCTCCCGGCAGCGCGGGCAGGCGGCGCCGACCGGCTGGCCCCAGGGGCGGTTCGGGTTGAGCTTGGCGATCGAGACGACCATCAGGACGGCGGCCAGGCCGGCGCCGCCGAAGCCGACGATCCGCCACACCCCGTTGCCGGACTCCCGCCGGTCGATCATCTCGTCGTAGGAGTAGGTGCCCCCGCCTCCTCGGCTCGACCAGATCCGGCACTCGCTGTGCCGGGTCATCGTCTTGCCGTCGCAGGTCGGCGGGGTGTTCGGGTCCGACTTGCCGACCACCAGCGCCAGGAAGAAGCCGAGGGCGATCAGCAGGCCGAAGAAGACCACGGCGACGGTCCGGCTGCGGCCGGTGTGCAGCCGTTTGCGCTCGTTGTACGCCGTGTCGATCACAGCCTGGGCCATGTTTCCCCCGTCGACCGCCACTGCTCTTCTCCTGTTGTCGTCCGGATCGCCCTCCCGGCCGCTGCCCCGCGCCGGGTGGTGATCCCCCTCCGCGAGGGGGCGAGAAGAACCCACCATGATCGACGGGTGCCCGTACGGGACTTGGGAAGAGCTTGACCCTACGGTGACCTGCCGTGACCTCGGCGAACCCCTGTCGTGACCTCGGAGACCTGCCGTGACTCAGCGGTCCGCCGTGTCCTCGGCGGTCTGCCCTGTCCTCAGCGGTCCGCCGTGACCGACGCCAGGTAGGCGGCCGCCCCGGCCGGGTCGAGGAACCAGTCGTCCAGGTCCGCCGGGTCGTCGAAGCCGTTGGCGAAGCGGTCGGCCACGGCCGGTACCCGGCCGCCCGCGCCGAACAGGTCGAGGACGTGCGGGGGCGGCGGGGCGAGCATCGCGTTGGTCCAGGTGGTGACGGGGCCCGCGGTCCGCCAGAAGCGGTCGAAGGCGGCCTGCTGGAAGTCGCGGTCGAAGGGTTTGTCGCCGTGGGCGAGGATCGCCTCCAGGTAGTCGGCGGCGCACTTGGCGGCGCTGTTCGAACCCTGGCCGGTGATCGGGTCGTTGAGGACGACGACGTCCGCGACGCCCAGCACCGCGGCACCGCCGGGCAGTTCGCCGACCGGGTGGCGCACCACCGGGGTGAAGCGCCCGGCCAACGTGGCACCCGCGTCGGTGAGTTCGACGCCGGAGCGGGTCCGGTCGTACTCCCAGGGGATGAAGGTCTTCATCAACTCCAGTGTCACCCGAAGGTGTTCGGCCGGATCGCGGATCCCGTCGAAGGCGTCCGCCGGGCCTCCCGGCTGGGCCTCCCAGAGCAGGATGTCGCAGGGCCCGGCCCCGGTCAGCGCCGGCACCGCGAAGAACTCCCCGACGCCCGGCACCACGTCGCAGCGCACCGCCGGGAAGTCGTGCTCGGGGCGCGGCCCGAGCCCGTGCACGTAGCTGGCGGCGAGCGCGCGCTGCGGCCGCTCGTACGGGGAGCGGACGAGGTCGCGCTCGAACAGCGACGCCAGCGGGCCCTTGCCGGAGGCGACCAGCACCAGGTCGTACGAGCCGGCCAGGTTCTGGAGGTCGGCGGGCGTCACCTGGCGCAGCTCGACCCGGCCGCCGCGCTCGGCGAACAGCTCCAGCCAGGCGGGCATCTTCAGCCGCTGGTCGACGGACTGCGCGTAGGCGTCCAGCCGACCGACCCAGTCGATCAGCCGCTCCCCCCGCGGCCCGGCGACCGACAGCCCGACGCCCTCGATCCGCGGCGCCCGGTCGGCCCACAGGTCCAGGCCGAGGGCGCGCTCGGTGCGCAGCGCGGAGTCGAACATGCACTGGCTGGACGTCACCCGCCCGGCGCGCACCTCCTCCGGGCCGCGGTCGGTCAGCACCGTCACGTCGTAGCCGTGGGCCTGGAGCCCCAGGGCCAGTTGGAGCCCCGCCTGCCCGGCTCCGACGATCAGAACTCTGCGCATCGCCCCTGCTCTCCTGGTGGTACGACCCGGACGACGGCCGGCACGGCCACGCCGCCACTGGTCTGCTTACCAGTCATCGCCCCGCCCGTCCACGGGCCGGACCGCTGTCCGCCGCACCCGGCGCTCCTCCCCGGCCGCGAGCCGCCCAACGCCCAACGCCGGTACGGGACATGGCGGTCTTCGCGGATCCGGGCGGCCGACCCGACTACGGGCGCGAGGCGGGCCCGGCGGAATGGCCGGAGCCTCACCCCGAGACCAGCTGCCGCCCGCTGATCTCCTCCGGGCGGATCCGCACCCAGCGCGGCCGCCTCCCGCCCGCCCAGGGCGCCGCGCCGGGCAGGCCGGCCAGGCGCTCCAGCTCGACCGGGTCGTCCACGTAGTGCGCCGGGCCGATGGCGAGCACGCTCCACCCGCGCCCGAGGAACTCGTCGATGTGGTCGACCTGGAAGGAGACCGCGGCCCCTCCTCCGGGGCGGCCGCGTCGTGCTCGCCGGTGCGGTAGGCGAAGGAGCCGTCGTCCACCACGTAGTTGACCGGGAGCACCACCGGCCCGGGCTCGACCGGCAGGGCGATCCGGCCGATCCCGTGACCGCCGACCAGCTGCCAGCAGTCCTGCTCGGTGAGGGCGAGCAGCCGGGGGCGCGGACCGGGGGAACCCTGCCCGGGCGGGGCATCGGCTCGGCCGGACAGCAGCTCGCCGCGGGTGCTGTCGAGGGCGGCGGCGATCCGGACGAAGCCCGCCGGATCGAACGCGGGCCCGGCGTCCAGCAGGCACCGCAGGTAGCGGGGGGCCATCGCGGCCCGGTTGGCCAGTGCCTCCTCGCTGAGGCCCAACTGCTCGCGCCGTTCGGTGATCCGGCGGGCCACGGCGGCGGGGTCGGGGGTGTCGTGCACGGTGGTGACTCCTCGGCTTGCCGGAGGCCGTCGGGCCGCGTCCGGGCGTTGACCAGGCCGGTCCATCCAAGCGCCCGGCCTGCGGCAAGTCGAGCAACAGCACGGCCCGTGCGTGTCGGTGCGGCCGCCCTTGCCCCGGGCTCCCCCTCCCCTCCCCCTCCCCGATCCGGTGCGCCGGAAGGCTCAGCTCCGCAGGCCCGACCGCCGCCGCCGCGTGACGATCGGCTGGACGGCCCCGTGCGCCGGCCGCCGGGAGAAGGGCCAGCCATGAACCTGAACCGACGACGCTTCCTCACCGCCCTCGGCGCCGCCGCCACGGCGGTGTCCGTCGGCGGCACCCCCGCCCGGGCACTCGTGGCCTTCCCGCCCCGCGACCGCGGCTGGGCGGCCGCACCGCCCGACTGGAAGGCGCTGCGGAACCGCCTGGGCACCCGGCTGGTGCTCCCCGCCGACCCCGGGTACGGGACCGCCCGGCTCGGCTACAACACGCTGAACGACGGCCAGCTCCCCGCCGCCGTGGCGCAGTGCGTGTCCGCCGACGACGTCCGGGCCTGCCTGGACGTGGCGCGCGGGCACGGCATCCCGATCGCGGCCCGCGGCGGCGGCCACGGCTACCTCGGGTACAGCGTCCCCGCCCGCGGCCTGGTGATCGACCTGCGCCGGATGGCCGACGTCCGGGTGCGGCCCGACGGCACTGCGGAGATCGGCGCCGGCGCCCGCCTGATCGAGGTGTACGCGGCGCTCGCCGAGGCGGGCCGGCTGCTCCCGGGCGGCAGCTGCCCGACCGTCGGGGTCAGCGGCCTGACCCTGGGCGGCGGCCTCGGCGTGCTGACCCGCGAGTACGGGCTCACCTGCGACCGGCTGACCGCGGCCGACGTGGTCACCGCCGACTCGCGCCTGCTCACCGCCGCGCCCACCACGGAGCCCGACCTGTACTGGGCGCTGCGCGGCGGCGGCGGAGGCAACTTCGGCGTCGTCACCCGGTTCGCCTTCGCCACCGCCCCCGCTCCCGGCCTGACCGTCTTCGTGCTCGCCTTCCCGGCCGGCTCGGTGACCCAGGTGCTGGGGGCCTGGCAGCCGTGGGTCGCCGCGGCCCCGTACGAGCTCTGGGCCAGCTGCCAGATCACCGGCGGCACGCCGCCCGGCTGCCGGATCGTGGGCTGCTACGTGGGCGACCCGAGCGGCGCGAACCCCCTGCTCGACCGCCTGGTGACGGCGGCCGGCACCACCCCGGCCTCGCGCACCGTCTCCCCCAGGGACTACCTCGGCGCCATGAAGTTCATGGCGGGCTGCTCGAACGACACCGTCGCCCAGTGCCACCCCACCTGGGAGGGCGGCATCCTGCCCCGGGCCGGCTTCGTCGCGGTCTCCCGGGTGCTGGGACCGGCACCGCTCGACCCGGCGGGGGTCACGGCGCTGATGGCCGGCCGCACCGGAGTCGACCTGCTGCTCGACTCCCTGGGCGGCGCCGTCGGCGAACTCGCCCCCGACGCCACCGCCTTCCCCCACCGCGACTCGCTCGCCACCGCCCAGGTCTACGCCGGCGCCACGTCGATCAGCGAGGACCGGGTCCGGACCACCGTGAACAGGATCCGCGACGGGCTGGCCGCTCTCGGCGCGCACGGCGCGTACGTCAACTACATCGACGGCACGCTGCCCGACTGGGGCCGCGCCTACTACGGCGGGAACCTGCCCCGGCTGAAGGACGTGGCCCACCGCTACGACCCGGACGGGGCCTTCGCCTTCCCCCAGTCCGTCGCGGCCGCGTAGCGTCACCGGCATCGACGGGCCGATCCGGCCCCGGTTTCCCGGCCGCCCCCGGGGCGGCCGTCTTCCCGGATAGGGTGGGCCGTCATGACACGTGTGCGGAAGCTGCCGCTGCTGTTCGCGCTCTGCGGCGCGGCCGTCTCGGCCGGAACGGCCGTCGGCGGACGTCCCGGTCTGGCCGTGCTCCACCTGCTGCTGTTCGGGGCGCTCGCGGGCCTGCACTCGCCGCTGCCGTTCCCGGCACCGATCGGCGCGGCGGAGGCCCGGCGCCGCAGCGCGGCCGACGGCCGGCCGGTGGTCTACTGGCGCCCCGGCTGCAGGTACTGCCTGCGACTGCGTCTCCGGCTGGGCCAGTCGGCCCGACAGCTGCACTGGGTCGACATCTGGCGCGACCCGGAGGCGGCGGCCGCGGTCCGGGCGGCCAACGACGGCAACGAGACCGTCCCGACCGTCGTGGTCGACGGCCGACCGCACACCAACCCCGACCCCGCCTGGGTGCGTGCCCTGGTTCCCGCCGCGGCTTGAACGAAGCGCGGCGGTCAGGTTCCCCGACCGCCGCCCTTCGGGTCGTTCGGCTCGGCTCAGGTCCCAGGCTGTGGTGCCGCCCTTCCCGGTGGAACCGCTGCGCCTGGAGGCGTCCACCGATCCCGCCGCCGGCCCCAAGCCATAGGCCGGCTCTATGGCGTCATAGATCACCACCGCCTACTTCCCTGGTCATTCGTAGGGTTTGCTACAAAGGTTCAGACCACCTTTGCGCCGCGCCCGACCGGAGGACCACTCGTCATGCCCCGCCCGATCCGAGTCGCGATCGTCGGAGCCGGCCCCGCCGGCATCTACGCCGCGGACGCCCTGCTGAAGTCCGACGCCGCCCAGGCCCCCGGTGTCTCGATCGACCTGTTCGAGCGGATGCCCGCCCCGTTCGGCCTGATCCGCTACGGGGTGGCGCCCGACCACCCGCGCATCAAGGGCATCGTCACGGCCCTGCACCAGGTGCTCGACAAGCCCCAGGTCCGGCTGTTCGGCAACGTCGACTACCCGAACGACCTCGCCCTGGACGACCTGCACCGCTTCTACGACGCCGTGGTCTTCTCCACCGGCGCGATGGCCGACCGCGCCCTGGACATACCCGGGATCCACCTCGACGGCTCCTACGGCGCCGCCGACTTCGTCTCCTGGTACGACGGCCACCCGGACGTGCCCCGGACCTGGCCGCTGGAGGCCGAGAAGGTCGCCGTCCTCGGCGTCGGCAACGTCGCCCTGGACGTCGCCCGGATCCTCGCCAAGACCGCCGACGAGCTGCTGCCCACCGAGATCCCGCCGAACGTCCACGAGGGCCTGCGGCGCAACCGGGCCGTCGAGGTGCACGTCTTCGGCCGCCGCGGCCCCGCCCAGGCCAAGTTCAGCCCGATGGAGCTGCGCGAGCTGGACCACTCCCCCACCATCGAGGTGATCGTCGCCCCCGAGGACATCGAGTACGACGAGGGCTCGATCGCCGAGCGCCGCGCGGTCAAGCACGTCGACCTGGTCGCCTCGACGCTGGAGAACTGGGCGATCCGCGACGTCGGCGACCGCCCGCACCGGGTGTACCTGCACTTCTTCGAGTCGCCGGTGGAGGTGCTCGGCGAGGACGGCCGGGTGGTCGGCCTGCGCACCGAGCGCACCGAGCTCGACGGCACCGGCAACGTGCGCGGCACCGGGCGGTTCACCGACTGGGACGTGCAGTCGGTCTACCGCGCGGTCGGCTACTACTCCGACGAGCTGCCCAAGCTGCCCTTCGACCCGGCCTCGGGCACCGTCCCGCACCAGGCCGGGCGGGTCCTGGACGGCGACGGCTCGCACCGCACCGCCACGTACGTCACCGGCTGGATCAAGCGCGGCCCGGTCGGCCTGATCGGCCACACCAAGGGCGACGCCAACGAGACCGTCGCCTGCCTGCTGGACGACCACGCCGCCGACCGCCTGCCCGGCGCCGCCGAGCCGGACCCGGCGGCCGTCGAGGAGCACCTGCGCGCCCAGGGCGTCCGCTTCACCACCTGGGCGGGCTGGCAGCTGCTGGACGCCCACGAGCGCGCGCTCGGCGAGGCCGAGCAGCGCGAGCGGGTGAAGGTCGTCGAGCGCGAGGACATGCTCCGGCACAGCGGGGCCTGAGCCCCGCGGGGGGCCGCCGAAATCCCGTGGGAATTCCGCCCGGAGCATTCCCACGGGATTTCGGCCGACGACCGCACCGGCCGATCACCGCACCGACTGATGAACACATCGGCTGATGAACACACTGTCCGTTGGCCGCACTGCCCGGTGACCGCTCCGTCAGGCGCGGACGATCGGCAGCAGCAACTCGTCCACGATCTCCGCCGGGTCGAGCTGGACCGCGTCCCCGCCGCACATCTTGATCCGGTAGAGCATCAGCGCCGGCACCAGGTCGGTCACCAGCGGGGTGACCGCCCCGGGGCGGACCTCGCCGCGCGTGGTGCCGCGGTCCAGCACCTCGGCGATCAGCGCCGTCGTCGGCCGGACCACCCGTTCCAGCACGATCTCCACGAAGGCGTGCGCCCGCTGGTGGTCGAGTTCGCTCATGATCGCCCGCACCGCGGCGCCGAGCTCGCTGAACATCGCGGCGCGCAGCCTGGTGACCACCTCCAGCAGGTCCCCGCGCAGGCTGCCGGTGTCGGGGGCCGGGCCGGACGGCGGCAGGCTGGCCCGCAGCGCGTCCTTGACCAGCTCCTCCTTGGACGGCCAGCGGCGGTAGAGCGCGGCCTTGCCGGTCTGCGCGGCGGCGGCCACCCCCTCCATGGTCAGCCGGGCGTAGCCGTCGGTGGTGAGCTGCTGGAGGACCGCCTCGTAGATGGCGCTCTCCAGCGCCTCGCCGCGCCGGCGCAGTGGGGTGCCCGTCACCGTTCCGTGCCCGGCATCCGTCTCAGCGGTCATGGTTGCGCACCTTCTTCAGTCGCCTTTCCTCGGTCCCGTCGCTCCACGCGCGCCCGCGGATCTCCGGGAAATCCCGGGCCGGTCGCGCGAATGGCGGGGCATTTCCTCTATCGCGGTTCCCTGAAGCCCCGACATGGCCGGGGACTACTGTCGATGTTAGTGAACGAACCCGTTCCCGCCGTCTTCCAGGTTGCGCCGTGGGGTGGCGCCGCCCGCACGACGGGACCGGGGCAGGGGCGGGACCGGGACGGGACCGTCGCCCCATGCGGTTGGGGCACTACTGGCGGTGGCATGGAGGAGCAGGTCGAAGCGGACCGCCTGCGGAACCCCGTGGAGGACCCCATGACCGACAGAACGGCCAGCGCGGCGCTGGTGGCGGCCGGTGCCGCCGCGGTATTCGCCGCCGTGAGCGTCGCCGCCGCCCGAGCGTGCCGGTGCCCGGTCCCGGGCGCCGAGGGCGCGCTGGGAGCGGGACGGCGCCGCCCCGTTACCACCGACACCGGTACGGCTCTCAGCACGCGCAGCGACCGCCGCTGCACACCGCCGAACCACTGCTGAACCCGCCGCCCCTCGCTCCCTCCGAACTCCCGTCCCCCGCCCCCGGCCGCCATCCGTCGCGAGCCGGGGGCCTCTCCGCTGCACCGCGCCCGACCCGGTAGCCGCTCGGGCGCTCGGGCGCTCGGGCGCTCGCCCGTTCACCCGCTTGAGCGCTCGGGCGCTCGGGCGCTGAGGTCGGAGGCGCCGGGTCAGCCGCTCGCGGGCCGGCGCGGGAGCACCGCGTGCACCCGGGTACCGTGCCGCAGGGCGTCCACGGTGCAACGGCCGCCGATCTCCGCGGCCCGCTCGGACATCGACCGGAGCCCCACCCCCGGGATCTCCGGAAGGCCGTGACCGGGCCCCCGCCCGTCGTCCTCGATGTCGAGTTCCAGGTGCCCGTCGTCGACCTGGACGGACACCGTGGCACTTCCCGCCCGGGCGTGGCGCAGCACGTTGTTGAGCGCCTCCGCGGTGATCCGGTACACCGCGACCTCGACGGCGGCCGGCAGGGCCGGCAGCGGATCGGGCTCCAGCCGGGTGGCGACGGCGAGATCCGGGCCGCTGAAGGTCTCGGCCAGCCGGCTCAGCGCCAGTGACAGACCGTAGTCACCCAGCGCGGTGGGCCCGAGCCGGTCGGTGATCCGCCGGACCTCCCGGACCGCCGTGGCGAGGTCGTCCGCGACCCGGTCCAGTACCACCGCGTAGCACGTCGGGTCGTCCACCGCCGCGGCGCCCTGCAGGCGCAGCCGCAGCCCGGCCAGCATCGGGCCGAGGCCGTCGTGGATGTCCCGGCGCAGCTGGCGGCGCTCCTCCTCGCGGGCCGCGACGATCTGTTCACGGCTGGCCCGCAGGTCCTCCGTCAGCTGGAGCGAGGCGACGGCGGGCGCGGCCTGGTCGGCGAGCGAGCGCAGGATGTCGCGGTCGCTGTCGTCGAGCACCCGCTGCCCCTCGCGCGGGGCGACGGTGAGCCGTCCGATCTGTTCCCCGCGGTGCACCAGGGGGAAGCCCTCACCGCTGCCGGAGAGTTCGCCCACGGCGGCCAGCGACCGCTCACCGCTGCGCGTGGCGACGGTCAACTCCACACCGGGCAGCAGCAGTTCGTCGCTCACGGTGCGGCACAGCACGGCTGGCACCTCCTGTGGGTCGACGGTCTGGCTGACCCGGCCGGCGAGGCTGCGCAGCACCTGGTACGGCTGCGCGCGCGAGCCGTAGTACCAGCGGTCGACCAGTCCGGAGGTCCAGCGCACGCCCCGGGGCAGACCGACCGCGAGCAGGAAGATCGCGGCGACCACCAGCAGTCCTCCGAGGCTCTGGCCCGGCATCAGCATGGTGGAGAGCAGCCGGGCCACCGCCAGGAAGACCAGGGCCAGTCCGGCGGCCACCAGCAGGCCGACCAGCACCCGTCGGGCCGCCCGGTCCAGCCGCCAGGACCCGTCCCGGACCACCACGGCGGCCAGGGTGACCGTCCAGAGCGCCGAGGTGACGGCGAAGGCGACGAGCGAGGCCGTGCTGTGTCCGAAGTAGTCGCCGAAGTCGGCCGCACCCCACAGCAGGTACACGCCGAGGGCGATCAGGACGTTCTGCCGGCGCCGCCGCGACACCCCGCGGATCCGGGCGAGCGGAACCAGCACCACCAGGACGGTCAGCGCGACGAACACGGCGAGCTGGGCATCGAGCATCCGGCCGTTGAAGCCGTCCAGCCACTTCGCGACGGCGCTGCCGGCGAACGGATTGGGCCGGCCGAAGACGGTGGGCTCGGAGAGCACGTAGAGCGACGGGGGCAGCCTCCACAGGGCCACGGCTCCGACCGCGAACCACCAGCGCCTGCTCGGCAGTCTCCCGTACGGCAGCCACAACGGCAGCGCGTGCCACAGGGTGCCGTCGACGAGGTAGCCCACCCCCACCAGGATCACCACCGCCCCGACCACGTGCGAGTCGGCCGCCTGCCCCCAGAGCGGGGTCTGGGCGGCGAGTGGGACGATCACCGCCGTGCCGTACGCGAGGAGGACCCAGCCGAGCTGGTTGCCGGGCCGGTGGGCGTGCAGCAGCACCCCGCCGGCGACGGCCGCGAGGCCGTAACCGAGTTCCGGCAGCAGGCGGACGGGCGTCGCCGTCCCGGGTGCTCCGAGGTGGGTCAGCACGTATCCGACCCACAGGCCGCCGGCCACCAGGCAGACGAGCGCGCACAGCCCGGCCGCGGCCAGTTGCCGCTCCGCCGGGCCGGACCGCGGCCGCCACCAGGCTCTTCGCGTGCTCTCCGCAGCCATGTTCCGCCCTTTCGCCGCCGGGCCCCTGCCGATCTCTGCAGTCTGCGCCACCCGTTGTCCCGGGCGCATGGGGCAACGGCCCCGCCAGCCGTCGGGGCGGCCGAACGCCCCCGGCGCGGTCGGCTCCGAGAGGCGGCCGGCACGGCGCCCGCCGATACTGGGGCGGCCCGGATTCTTACGGAGGAACCATGGACTACGGTCTCGGCGTACGGCTCGACCAGCCGTTCGCGCAGGCGGTGGAGGCGGTCACCGCCGCGCTCAAGGAGCAGGGGTTCGGCGTCCTGACCACCATCGACGTCCGGGCCACCCTGCGGGAGAAGATCGGCGCGGAGATCGAGGACTACCTGATCCTCGGCGCGTGCAACCCCGCCCTCGCCCACCGCGCGCTCCAGGCCGACCCCCGCATCGGGCTGCTGCTGCCCTGCAACGTGGTGGTGCGGACGGACGGCGGCGCCACGGTGGTGGAGGCAGCCGACCCGCAGACGATGGTCACCCTGGCGGGGCCCGGAGGCGGGCTCGGCGACGTCGCGGACGAGGCGGCGCAGCGGCTGAACGCCGCCCTGGACACCCTGCGCGGATGAGGAGCAGACCATGACCGACCCCGCCGCCACCGAACCCCTCGCGACCGAACCCGTCGTCGTCGGATATGACGGCTCCCCCGAGAGCCTCGCCGCCACCGAGTGGGCCGCCCACGAGGCGCGGCGCCGCGGCTGCCCGCTGGACGTCCTGCAGGCCTGGCCGTGGCCGCGCCAGGACGTGGTCGGCAGCGAGGAGACCTACCGGCACGCGATGGACCAACTGGCCTTCCGGACCGAGGAGTTGCGCCCACTGGCCGGGCCCGGCCCGGTCACCTCGTCGATCGTCCCGACCGACCCGGCCGAGGCCCTGGAGGCTGCCGGGAACTCGGCCACCCTGCTCGTCCTGGGCTCCCGCGGCCTCGGCGCGGTGCGCGGCTTCCTGGTCGGCTCGGTGAGCCAGGAGGTACTGCGCCGGGCGGGCTGCCCGGTGGTGCTGGTCCGGGCGGAGGCGGCCGAACCCGAGGGCCCGGTCCTGGTCGGCCTCGACCTGACCCACCCGATGGACGACGTCCTGGCCTTCGCCTTCGACGCCGCCATCCGGCGCCGGGCCCCGCTGCGGGTGGTGCACATCTGGTCCCCGCCGGTCTCCAGCCAGTACATGGCGCTCCAGGCCGTCGGCGGGCTGAAGGGCGAACTCTCCGCCGTCGAGCGCACCCGCTTCGCCGAACAGCTCGACCCCTGGCGCGAGCGCCACCCCGAGGTGTCGGTGACCGCCGACCTGATCCAGGGCAGCCGCTCCGCCGCCCTGGTGGACGCGGCGGCCGGAGCCCGCCTGCTCGTCGTCGGCCGCCGCATCCGCCGCACCCTGCTCGGAGCCCACCTCGGCCCCGTCGCCCACGCCGCCATCCACCACGTGCACTGCCCGGTCGCCCTCGTCCCCCACGCGTGACCGGGGCCACGGGCGCGGCCCGGCCCCGGCCCCGGCCCCGGCCGCTGCGCGGGGCCGAGGCCGCGATGCCGCCCTTGTGCCGTCACAACGCCCGCGTTGCGATGATCCGCTGCCCTCCGGGGGCCCGGTGAGGACGCGGCCGCGTAGATAAGCACCATGCCGAGCTGCGGCTGACCCCCGCTGGCGCGGGGAGGACTCGACGTCGTCCGGGATGTGCGCCCCAAACAGCGGCTGACCCCCGCTGGCGCGGGGAGGACGCGAGCCCTGCCGTGTTCGCGCTCGTGGTGGTCGGCTGACCCCCGCTGGCGCGGGGAGGACATCTGCTCCTGCTCCATGGCGCCGCCGATGCCCGGCTGACCCCCGCTGGCGCGGGGAGGACGTCGCCAGCAATGTGCTCTGACCTGCGATTTTCGGCTGACCCCCGCTGGCGCGGGGAGGACCGCCCAGAGGCCTTCACCAAGGCCCTCGAGGACGGCTGACCCCCGCTGGCGCGGGGAGGACGTGCTCCCGGCTGCGTGGCGGGACCTGGGCTTCGGCTGACCCCCGCTGGCGCGGGGAGGACTCAAGCCGCCCTGAAAGTCCACTGCTGCTGGACGGCTGACCCCCGCTGGCGCGGGGAGGACCCGGGCGGCCTCGAGATCACCGACGACACTGACGGGCTGACCCCCGCTGGCGCGGGGAGGACCCCAGCAGCTCCTCGACGCGGGCCCGCAGCTCCGGCTGACCCCCGCTGGCGCGGGGAGGACAACCGGCCTGGTGGTGCCCCCGGCACTCCCGGCGGCTGACCCCCGCTGGCGCGGGGAGGACTACGCGCCCTGGGCTGGACGATCGGCGAACAGCGGCTGACCCCCGCTGGCGCGGGGAGGACTCGACGACGATAAGCCGGATCCCGTGTTTACGCGGCTGACCCCCGCTGGCGCGGGGAGGACACGCCGTACTTCAACGACGGCGAGCCCTGCACCGGCTGACCCCCGCTGGCGCGGGGAGGACCCGGCGCCCGCCGGACTGGGCGGGCACGGCGGCGGCTGACCCCCGCTGGCGCGGGGAGGACGCCACGACCGCGGTCGGGTCGCCGTGGCTCCGCGGCTGACCCCCGCTGGCGTGGGGAGGACGAGGTCCCGCCCGGTGAGAAGCGCGCCGCCGCCGGCTGACCCCCGCTGGCGTGGGGAGGACAGCACTTGGGAGATCCCGAAGGCTGGGACCGTCGGCTGACCCCCGCTGGCGCGGGTAGGACGGCCGGGTCCTGGGCGCCGAGCGCCTGGGCCGCGGCTGACCCCCGCTGGCGCGGGGAGGACTCGCCAACGGCCTGGAGATCCCGGCCGAGATCCGGCTGACCCCGCTGGCGCGGGGAGGACAACGCCGCCGACTTGGCGAGCTGCTGGGGGCCGGCTGACCCCCGCTGGCGCGGGGAGGACGCCTCGCCGACAGGCAGGAACGTCCCCCACGTCGGCTGACCCCCGCTGGCGCGGGGAGGACCCGCGCACCGGCGCGCCGTCTCCCTCCAGCCACGGCTGACCCCCGCTGGCGCGGGGAGGACAGGCATGGAGTGCCGCCTTTCGGTGAGGTGGGCGGCTGACCCCCGCTGGCGCGGGGAGGACCCCACCGTCGTCCACAGCTCCTCGTCCGCGTTCGGCTGACCCCCGCTGGCGCGGGAGACAGGCTCTGGGCCTCGGCGACGGCCTCGGCGAGCGGCTGACCCCCGCTGGCGCGGGGAGGACCGCCGTGACCTGCTCACGCAGTTCGCCGGTGGCGGCTGACCCCCGCTGGCGCGGGGAGGACACAACGAGCCAGCCGCCGCCGAGTCACCCCGACGGCTGACCCCCGCTGGCGCGGGGAGGACACGTCCTGGCCCTTCACCGTCGCCCCGTCCGGCGGCTGACCCCCGCTGGCGCGGGGAGGACGCCTGGTGGGCCTCCTTGAGGCGGTCCACGTGCGGCTGACCCCCGCTGGCGCGGGGAGGACCTGGGACAACATCACCCGGGCCTGAACCGGGACGGCTGACCCCCGCTGGCGCGGGGAGGACGCCCGCAGGCAGGCACCCGAGATGGTCGGCGACGGCTGACCCCCGCTGGCGCGGGGAGGACCCCGAGCCGAGGCCGGGCCGACTGATCCGCCGCGGCTGACCCCCGCTGGCGCGGGGAGGACTCCTCCTCCGCCGGTACGGCGTGGTGCTTCTGCGGCTGACCCCCGCTGGCGCGGGGAGGACGGACCCGACCCCGGCCGCGGTCCGAGCCACCAAGGCTGACCCCCGCTGGCGCGGGGAGGACTGGCTGACCATGGAGACGCTCACGCCCAACCACGGCTGACCCCCGCTGGCGCGGGGAGGACGTCACCACGGACCGGCGCGTGCTCCTGGACACCGGCTGACCCCCGCTGGCGCGGGGAGGACACTACCCGTGCGCGACGCTCCGCCTGCTCGCACGGCTGACCCCCGCTGGCGCGGGGAGGACTAGCCCCCGAAAGGTTCCGGGAGGTTCCGGAACGGCTGACCCCCGCTGGCGCGGGGAGGACCCCGGCCTGTCCGTGGCGGGCTGGAAGGCCCACGGCTGACCCCCGCTGGCGCGGGGAGGACGCGCGTTGTCGGTGGAGATCATGGTCCGCTGCTGGCTGACCCCCGCTGGCGCGGGGAGGACCCTTCCTGACCTGCAGCGTTTCTATGGCTTTGCCGTTTCTTGACCATCGCGCACCTGCACCCCCGCCATCGCAACGAGCGTCAGCCCGTCGAAGTCCACCGGCTTTCGCCGCTGCTCGCCCGCCGTCCGCAGCTCGAATCCCTGCTCGTTGGCCGCCGTGTGGACCAGGACCGCCACGCCGTCGCCGACGCAGCCGCTGACGGCGTGCCAGAGTTCCTCGCGCACTTTGGCGGAGATGGTGCCGACGTAGAGCTGCGGGGTGACTTCGAGGAGCCAGCGGGTGAGCGCGCCGCGTACGTGGTCGGGAACCGCGGTGGCGGACAGGACGGTCATCGCTGCCATGGTTGCCTCCTGAACGGGTAGGCACGCGGGCACGGCCTCACAGCAGTTCCTCGCCCGCGTAGTTGACCCCGCCCGGGATGGGGCCGGAGACCGGGTCCCACAGGTCGACGAGTTGCTCCTCCGGGTCGGGGAGGGCGATGTCCTGGCCCGGTGCGAGCAGGCGCTGGATGTCGGTGACGATGCGCGGCAGCAGGCGGAACAGGCGCAGTCCGTCGCGGAAGGCGCGGCGGGCGTCGGCTTCGGGCTGCGGGGAGGCGTGGAGGGAGAAGGCCAGCGGGATGGTGAGTTCGGCCTTGTAGAGGTCGGCGACGTCGTAGACGAAGGCCTGCTGGTTGCCGTTGTGGACGAAGCCGAGGGCGGGCGAGCAGCCGAGGGCGAGGACGGCCGCGTGGACGATGCCGTAGAGGCACGTGTTCGCGGACGACAGCGCGAGGTTGACCGGGTCCTGGGTGTCCCAGGAGTTCGGGTCGTAGTTGCGGCGGAAGCGGCCGATCCGGTGCTGCTGGGCGAGGAGGCGGTAGAGGGTCCTGATCCGTTGGCCTTCCAGGCCGCGGAGTTTGTTGAGGTTGCTGCCCGGCGGGGCGGTGCCGGGGCCGAAGCGCTGCTCGTACATGGCGGTGGCGACGGACAGGCGGGTGGTGTCGTCGGCCCAGGCGCGGGCCTGGCGTTCGAGCCAGGTGGTGCTGAGGGACTCGGGGACGGTGGCGGCATAGCAGCGGACGCCGCCGGATCCGGCGATGACGACGGTGGTGCCGTGGCGGGCGAGGGTGGACAGGGCCCGGGCGGTGATGGAGGTGCCGGGGCCGAGGAGGACGCAGCTGAGGGCGGCGGTGGGGAGGTAGACGGTCTCGGTGCCGCGGTGGGGGCTGGTGACCTCGGCGCAGACGCCGGTGTCGTCCTGGACGATGCGGACGATGTCGAGGTAGAGGAAGGAGAGGGAGTCGGCGATGCGGGGCAGCATGGCGACGGTGGGGGCGGCCAGTCTGCGCCGGGCACCGCCGCGGTCGGGGCGGCGGGCGGTCACTGCGGCCCCCGGTGGGGGGCGATGCTGAGGAGGCCGCAGCCGTAGGCCTTGCCCTTGCCGATGCCGTCGATGAGGCGGGTGCGCAGGAGGTCGGCGTCGGTGATGGCGGCGGTGCCTTCGAACAGGACGCGGTCGTGTCTGACGGGCCGTCGGTCGCTGCGCCGGTGGCCCTTGGCGGCTTCGAGGGGGCTGGAGTGGAGGGTGCCGAGGTTCAGGCCGGAGGACTCCGCCTGGCGGGCCCACCAGTCGTCGGCGGCCGTGCCCTGGAGGGGGACGACGGCTTTGAGCCGGTAGAGCTCGCGGGTGGCTCGGCTGGGCCTGCGGATGGGGTTGGCGGCGATGCGGTAGCGGATGTGCAGGCCGGGCCGGAGGGCTTCGAGGAGCGGGGTGAGGGTCTTGGTCGCGGCCTGCCCGTATCCGGCGGGGAGGCGGTCGAGGTCGGGCCGCTCGGCGCTCTGGAGGAGGATCTGGTCGCCGGCGGGCGTGGACTCGCTGCGGAAGAGGACGCCGAGGCGGCGGCGCGGTTCGTCGTCGGCCACCTGGTCGGGGAAGAGCGACATCATGCGGTGGTGCAGGTCGACCGCGCCGGCGCTGTCGCGGCGGGCGTCGCGGCTGCGTGGGTCGGGGACGATGCGGGTGAGCCACAGGGTCATGCGGGAATGCCTTCGGGGCTGGTGGTGTGCCGGGTCAGGTAGTCGCCGAGGGCGGTGAGGTAGCCGGTGGCGAGGCCCTTGCAGCGGTCTGCGGGCAGGGTGAGGGTGCGCTGGTAGCGGGGGCGGGCGCGGTAGGAACGCCGCCGGGGGTGGAAGTCGATCGGGTCGTCGGTGACCTCGCCGACGGGGGTGCTGCCGTCGTCGTCCCCGGGCTGGGGGTGGTCGCCGAGGCGGTCGAGCGGCTGGTCGCCGTGGAAAACGATGTCGACGGTCTTGCTGCCTGGGGCTCGTCGGGCGATCGGCAGGTGGACGAGGTGGTGCAGGGGGTCGTCGACCAGGCCGAGCAGCAGCGGGCCTTCGGGCGGGCAGGAGCGGCGCCCGAGGTAGGGCGGCCAGTGCGGGGTCCGCAGCGCCTGCGCCCACTCGTCGAGTCGGTCGGGAGCCGCGGTGACGACGGCGGTGAAGGCCGCGTCGGCGAGGTAGTAGCGGTGGGACAGCAGGGTGGCGGTGGCGCCGGTGCGCTTCTTGCCCTCGGCGGTGGTGACCGTGCGGGCGGCGGGCAGGCCGCCGCCGACGGTGTGCAGGTCGCGCAGGATCACGCCCGACCGGTCGGTGCGGATCGTCAGTGAGAGGGTGGCGAGGTCGTCGATGGACTCGCCGCGCTTCCGGCCGAGGGCTGCGGCGAGCAGGCCGACGACGCCGGAGCGGGTGGGGAAGGGCGCGGTGTCGCGTTCGTTGAACTGGCCGGTCTCGCCCCAGGACTGCAGCGGCGCGGCCAGGCGCAGCAGCAGTCCCCGCGTGGGAGTGCTCATGCTCCGGCCCCGGCGGTGACGGAGGCGGCGTCGAGGCGGGCAGCGGTGTCCGCGCCGGTGCGGTCGGTGGTGAAGGCCGCGTCGATGGCGGTGTCGATGAGCTGCGGGAAGGAGTCGACGCGGGTGCCCAGACCCTGGAGGTCCTTGTCCTCCAGGCTGGCCCAGGCCGCGGTGACGGTGCCGCGCTTGCCGAGGAGCTTGTTGGCGGCGGTGGCGTAGCGGGCGAGGGCGGTGCGGGAGGCGGGGCCGTAGCCGCCGCTCTCGTGGGAGGCGACGGGCTGTTCGAAGGCGGCGGCGTAGGAGAGCGGGCGGTCGCTGCGGACGGCGATGTGGACGAGGTCGGGGATGGTGTGCGGGGCGGTGGCGGTCTTCTTGGCGCGCGGGAGGGAGAGGATGAAGGCCTCGGCGAATCCGGCGGCGAGCTCTCGGGCGGCGGCGCGGTCGCCGCCGAGGTTGGCCGCGAGGTCGGCGAGGTCGACGGTGGCGTAGCGGTAGAAGACGCCGGCGCTGAACTCGGCGTGGCCCATGTGGGCGCTGCCGGTGGTGTCGCCCCAGGCGGAGGTGACGTCGTCGACCGCGGAGAAGTAGTCGAGTTCGACGTCGGTCCCGTGGGTGGTGAGGGCGTGGGCGACCTGTACGGCGCCGTCGACGCCCGCGTCGTCGACCTCGGCGAGCATGCGGCCGAAGAGGTTGATGACGCCGTTGCGGCTGCGCAGGACGGCGTCGACGGCCTCCTTGGGCAGGACGCTCTTGTCGCTGGTCTTCTTGATGTCCTTGGCGCTTTCGAGCTCGGCGCGGTGCTCCTGGGCGATGGCGGCGAGTTCGGCGACGGCCGTCTCGGGCACGTAGACCATGGCGTTGGTGGTGACGACGGGCGAGTCCTTGGTCTCGAACTTGATGCTGCTGCCGGCGGCGACGTGCTGTCCGGCGCGCTGGGCGAGTTCGGCGGGCCAACCGTGCTGCTCCTGGAGGAGGCGGGTGACGCGGGCGCCGATGCGGCGGGTGCGCAGGGCCTGCTCACCGAAGCTCTGCTGGAAGTACTCGCGCACGGCGCGCTTCCAGGACTGGCTGCTGACGCGGGTGCGCTCGGTGTCGCCGTAGCGGACGGTCTTGACGGAGTTGTTGTCGTCGCGGTTGAGGTTGGCGAACGGGACGCTCTGGACGACGTGGATGTCGAGGAAGCGGGCGGTGGTGCGGTCGGGGCCGGGCATGCTCTGCTCCTGGGGGTCGGATGGTTCGTGGTGGTGGCCTGTACGGGGTCGGGGTGGCGGTCAGGCCTCGGAGGCGGCGCTGTCCGTGCCGTCGGTCTCGGCGGCGTCCGCGGCCTCGCTCTGGTCGTCGTCGTGCTCGCGGGCCCGGCGCTCGCCGTCCTTCTGCAGGGTCCGGTGGTAGTCCTGGAGCCAGATCCGCTTGACGGTGCCGGAGCGGCGGCGCCACTGGCAGAGGTCGATGAGGAGCTGGGCCCAGTCGATCTCCACGTCGCTGCCGCGCAGTTGGCGGACGGCTCCGGGCAGGTGGCGGTGCAGGCCGTCGACGCTCTGCCGGCTCAGCAGGTTGAGGCGGGTCTCGGCCGAGGTCTCGCGCAGACCGCCTGCCTGGCCGCCTTTGATGACACCGTCGGCGAAGGCCTGGCCGAGGCTGCGCGGAGGGATCCGCTCGGCGGTCCCGGGGTCCGCTTCCTCCCCGCGGTCGGTCGGGGCGCCGGGCGCGCCCGGCGCCGATCCGGCGGCCGTCGCCTCCTCGTCCTGCGCTTGCTCCTTCGGCTGCTCCTTCGACCCGTTCTTCCTCGACGTCTCGGCCTTCGCGGCGGCGTACTGGTCGCGGCGCTGCGCGGCGATCAGGGAGGCGATGGTGTAGAAGGCGCGCTGGACGTCGCGGCTGCGCGTCTGCTCGTCGGTGAGCCAGGAGGCCACGTAGCGGTGCATGAACGGCACCGCGTCCAGGTCCTTGCCGACGCCACGGCGCAGGGCCGCGCGGACACCGGGATCCTCGTGACTGCGCTTGTCGATCCTGGCGGTGAAGGCACGTGCCCGCCCCAGCGAGGGGATGAGGGCGGGCTCCTTCGGTGTGCCGACCGCGTCGTCCGCCGGTTTGGCGGGCCCCGGAATGGTGCTGGTCGTGCTCATGCGTCCTCCGTACTGGTGTTGCGGCCGGTACCGTCGGCGCCGCCGGTCCTGGCCGGGCGCTTCACCGGCCCGCCGTACAGCTCGATGCGGGCGGTGGTGCAGGCCTTGGCCCCGCGCATGGTGCCGAGTGCGCCGTAGGTGACGGTGTCGTAGGCCTCCTCGGCGAGGATGCGGAAGGCCGTGGCGGCGCCGTCGAAGTCGCGTTCGTCGAGGCGCTTCCAGAACTCGGCCTCGGCTGCGGGCCAGTAGCGGGCCGCGGCGTCGACGGCCCAGGTGCAGTCGCGGATCTTGGGGGCCGTGGTGAAACCGGCCCAGGCCTTCTTGACGGCCCGGTCGAGCCGGTTCCCGTACCGCTCCCCCAGGACGCGCAGGCGGCCGATCTCGACCGCGACCGTGGGTTCCTTGTCCTCTGCGAGTCCGAGTACCGGTGGGGTGACCGCGTCGACGAACTGGATGTCCTTCGCCTGTCCGTCCTGTTCGAACCCCAGCGCGCGCACCCTCAGGTCTTCCGAGACCTCCAGCGCGGTGCGGAACACTTCGGGGCGGCACGGCCGGGTGGTGCCCGCGGGGTTGTTGAGCAGCAGGGCGTCCAGATCCCGCCACAGTGCGCGCCGGGAGTCGGCGGGGCGGGGGTAGGGGTTTCCCTCCTTGCTGGTCTGCCAGATCAGGTACGGGTCGCCCTCGCGGGAGATCTTGAGTTGGTTCGCCCAGGTGATGAACACGTCGCGGACGTACCGGCCGGTGGCATCGGGCACCAGGAGCAGCGCGTGCTGGGAGCGGGCCGTGAGGCCCGAGCACGGACCATTCAGCGGCGGTGGAGCGGCTGCGGGGTCGGGCAGTTCCTCACGCTCCCACGGGCACAGGTCGCTGACACGGGAGACGCTCTCGCGGGGTTTGGGAAGTCCGGCCAGCAGCGTCTCGAAGAGCGTCTCGCTCTCCGGGTGGTAGGAGAGCGTGCTCCGCAGCGGGCCGGCCTTGCTGCTGGCCGCCTTGGTGCCGCCGACCGTACGGCTGGAGCACCGTCCGGAAGGACCGTAGTAGTGCCAGACGAGCAGGTGCAGGACGGCCTGGTCGGGGGTGGGCAGCTCGGGAGCGGTGCTGTTGACGTGCTGGAACCAGGAGTGGTTGTTGCCCGAGGGGCGGGTGGTGATGAGCTTATCGACGCCGGCGGTGTTCGCCTGGTCGCACTGCTCGGCCAGCCTCGGGTCCTGGAGGAAGGGACGTACGGGGTCGAAGAGGTCGAAGCGGCCGTGGTTGCACTCGGTGAACTCGGCGATCCGCTTCTCGTCGAAGCGCCCCTGGTCGACCAGACCGTAGCGGCGGTCGGACCAGTCGCCGGGGCCGGCTTCGTCGAGTTCGGTCACACGGGCGGTGATCGTATACAGGACGCGGTACAGCGCGGAGAGCGCCGGCGGGTCGGCGACCGCGATCCGCTCGATCTCGTGTGCGCGCAGAAGGAGCTCGCGCAGGCCGGCCTTGGGCGGGTAGGCGGTCGTGGAATCCGCCGAGTCGTTCGTCTCCTTGCCGGGGATCCAGCGGACGGGGATCCACGCTTCGTCGAGGAGGTTGTAGGCGGGTGGTGCGAGTGGTGCGGATGGCATGCGGCCTCCGGCGAGGCGAGTACGGGTGAGCACAGGATGGGTAGGCTCTGCGCGGTCCCCGCGATCGAGCGGGGGTGAGCCGTGCGGCGCCTAGGAAGTGGCCGTGTCGGCAGACCTGTCCCCGCTCGAGCGGGGGTCGTGCCGGTCCCGGACGGGCGACAGCCCTGCCCGGGACCGGCGTAGCCAACGTATCGTCAAGTGCGGCGCCTATGACGTCAGTTCTCGGATATTCCCACGTTCGAGTACATGAGCTGCCTCTCCCCCAGCCGGCCCGTCCACTGGTCGCCGTCACGACGCATGCGCAGCATGGCCAGGTCGGTGAGCAGGGGCCGGTCCTTCCAGGCCTTCGGCACGGCGTTCTCGTCCGTGCGGCCGGCGAGCCAGCGGCCGGGCAGCGGCACGGTGTGCCGCATGATCAACGCGATTTCATCCCGGTTCGCCGCGGCCACGGGCAGCGGAACATCGCGGCCGGGAGCGAGGCTCCAGCCCCGCTCCCGTTCGAAGACGCACACGGCACGGCCGCTGTCCGCGCCGAGGCGGGTGGTCAGCAGGTCGTCCGAGACGACGAAGCTGCGCTCGCTGAGCTCGGACAGGTCGTCGACCACGTCGCACGGCGCCGGGATGACGGTGATCTCCGCCATCTGCTCCTCGGCCGCCTCCGAGGCGATGCGCTCGGCGTCCATCCGGTCGAGCTCCGCGGCGGCGGCCTTCTCCAGGCCAGCTCCGAAGTCGTCCGCGTAGACGTCGTCCACGAGCTCTTGGACGTCTCCCGGGACTTCGACCGCACCGCTGGACCGATCTGCGAGCAGCAGGCTGGTGCGGCGCAGCAGGGAGGCGTCGTAGACGGTGCCCCAGGAGCGGGGCGCTGCCACGCGGCCCTCGTCGTCGAGCGGTTCCAGCACGATCATGCGCGGCTCGGCGGCCTCGCCGGTCCAGGCCGGGCGGTTGGGGCGTTCGTGGCGCTTGCCGCGGCCGGCCCGCTGCAGGAGCTGCGCGAGCGGCGCGAGGTCCGAGACGATCAGGTCGAAGTCGAGGTCGAGTGACTGTTCGACGATCTGGGTGGCCACCAGGATCGAGCCCTCGCGCGGGGTGGCCGCCGCCGTGTCGTCCGCGGGCTTCCCGTACGCGGTTTCGCACTCGGTGGTGATGCGCTGCCGCTCGTGGGCCGGGTAGCGGGAGTGGAGCAGCCGCAGGCCGCCGTCGCGCGCGGCGAGTTCGGGCAGGACGGACCGCAGGTAGCGGTAGGTGCGCTGGGCCTCGTCCACGGTGGTGCAGCAGACGAGGACGCAGCCACCTTCGGCGGTGACCGGTGCGAGGATCTCGCGCAGGGCCTCACGGCGCCCCTGCCGTCCGGGCTTCTTCGCGACGTCCTGGTCCCGGACGTCCCAGTGGACCCGGCGGGTCTCCAGGCGCAGGGTCCGGGCGCGGCTGCTGCCGACCTCGCGCGGCGTGGACACCTCTCCGCTGCCCGCGTCCGCGAACAGCCATCCCGGGTAGCAGGGTTCCACCGTGGACGGCTCGCGGAAGCCCGCGCCGCGTCGGTAGGCGTCGACGAGGGACGAGGCCGCCTTGCCGGTCAGCGTCGCCGACAGCAGCACGACCGGCGCGCCGAACGCGCCGAGCCACTCCAGCAGCCGCACCAGCAGGCTGTGCATCCACGGGCCGTAGGCGTGCGCCTCGTCCACCACCAGCACCTTGTCCGACAGTCCGAACAGCCGCAGGAAGCCGTAGCGGACCGGCAGTACCCCGGTGAGCGCCTGGTCGACGGTGCCATTGGCGAGCGGCGCGAGCAGACCCCGACGCCCCGTGCGCAGCCACTGGCCGGCCTCGGTGTCCGCCAGGACGGCCGTCCCGTCCGTCGCCCCCTCCCCGAGGACGTAGTCGGGGCTCAGCCAGGCCATGCTGTGCAGCAGCGTGAGCGCGCGATCGCCCTCGACGTTGTCCTCGGCGAACCTGCGGACCCGGGTGAACATCGCATCCGCCGTGGCCATCGTCGGCAGCGCGAAGTAGAGCCCGGAGGCACCCGAGGCCCTCGCGATCACGGAGGCGGCATGCAGGGCGGTCTCGGTCTTGCCGTCGCCGGTCGGGGCTGTGACCAGCAACAGTCCGGGCCCCTTCACCACCCCGGGCAGGCACTCCGCGACGTCGGCCTGCAGCTTGTTCGGGAGGAACGGGAACTGCTGCGCGAAGGGCTTGTCCGGAAACGCCGCCCGCCCGAGACCGGCTTCGCGGACCCACCCCGGTGCGGCCTTGGCTGCCGTCTCGAAGTGCTCGGCGAGCTCTGAGTCCCCGGTCTTCCAGCCCTCCCCGGGCATCCGCGGCTCGATGACGTCGACCTGGCTGGCCAACCAGTCGGCCACCACGACCAGCCCCGCGACCACCACCGCCAGCTCACCGGGCAGCACGGACTCCAGTGGCTTGTCGGCCCCGACCGTCCGACGGACCGCGTGTGTGTGCGCGAGGCGCTGCTCCCGCCAGCCCTCCGCAGTGCCGAGAGCGGGCTGGTAGCCCGACGGCCTGTTGATCTCCTTCACCTGCAGCGTGGGGGCGAAGCACCCGTGGTGCCCGCCGAGCAACTGAGCGATCTGGTGGGCCGGCGACTTCTTGACCGGCTTGCCGAGCGGATAGCCGCACTGCCTGAAGAACTCGACCAGCCCCCAGTGCGTGGCCGTCTCGTGCCTCAGGTACCCGCTGCGATTCGCCGCCGGATTGTCCTCCGCATACGCCGGGTCCCCCATCAGCTTCGCGAACTCGTCGGTGACCTGCTGCTGGAAGTGCAGCGAGATCTTCCCGATGTCGTGGAGCCCGGCCCACAGCATAACCATCTTCCGGGCCTCGGCCTCGCTGACGCCCATGGCCCCGGCGATCCGCGTTCGCACGCGGTCGCTCAGGACCGCGTCCCACAGCGCACCCGCGACGGCGGCAGTGTCCAGGAGGTGGCAGACCACGGGGTACGGACCGGGCAGGCCGGCACTCTTACCCCACAGGCGGGAGTCGGGATCGACCGACTCGAAGCCACCAACAGACTTGTTCTCGCTCATGCCTGAGGATGTATCAGCTGCCACTGACAATTCTCGCGGCCCTCTCATCGGAATCGATGGCAGACGAGGACGCGGCGGACGGGGGCTGAGGCGCATCACCCGAGCTCATAGGCACCAGGAGGGCATCGACGGGTAGTTCGTGTAACGATCCAGACACCACCAAACGGGCTGAGCCACCCGTTAGATTGGAACTTTTGGCTACCGCCGAACCTGGCCTGGCACCGGGGACCTCGGCGATCGAACCGGCCTCCAGGCGCAATGAGCCCACCATCACGAGTACACGGATACCGACCTGCCGCCGCTGATCAGGACTGGGCCGCTCCCGCCCCAATCGTCGAGCTCGGCAGCCCCCTCCCATACCCGCGCACTGCCGTACCCCGGGCTCCGAACCGCCCATGGCATCATGTGAGCGATCCTTGACACCTCGACACCGAACGGCGCACCTGACCTGGCCAAGGCATCAGACGCCTCGCCAACATGGTCAAGAAATTGCAAAGCCATCGCTGCGCCGCAGGTCAGGAAGCCTCCTCCCCGCACCCGCGGGGGTCAGCGGGTGCTGGACGGCTACGCGCTCGACCAGTGGGTCTCCTCCCCGCACCCGCGGGGGTCAGCGGCGCCGCCGGGGCGGACCGGTGCAGCTGGTCTGCTCCTCCCCGCACCCGCGGGGGTCAGCGGTTTTTAAGGGCGCACGGTGGATGCCTTGGCACCTCCTCCCCGCACCCGCGGGGGTCAGCGGGCCCTACCGCCCATCACCGTCACCGAGAACGGCTCCTCCCCGCACCCGCGGGGGTCAGCGGCAGTCCGTCACCGTGCTGCTCAAGGCGCTCGGCTCCTCCCCGCACCCGCGGGGGTCAGCGGGCGCTCGACCTGCTCCGCACCGAGGGGCTGATCTCCTCCCCGCACCCGCGGGGGTCAGCGGGCCGGGCACATCCCGCCGGTGCTGGTGGTGCCCTCCTCCCCGCACCCGCGGGGGTCAGCGGCTATTGCTGCCTCACCAACGATTTTCGTACGGCTCCTCCCCGCACCCGCGGGGGTCAGCGGAACTGCCGGGCCGTCAGTTCGCCGCACAATCGCTCCTCCCCGCACCCGCGGGGGTCAGCGGGGCAACGACCATGGTGCAGATCTTCGCCGCCGCTCCTCCCCGCACCCGCGGGGGTCAGCGGTACGGCCCGGGAGAGTACTTCCGGCATGGCTGCTCCTCCCCGCACCCGCGGGGGTCAGCGGCTTGCGGTGCTTCTTCTTGGCCATACGCTTGCCTCCTCCCCGCACCCGCGGGGGTCAGCGGCCGGCGGCCAAGTCGCAGGCGCCCAAGGGGCACTCCTCCCCGCACCCGCGGGGGTCAGCGGACCGGGGTGTCGTCGGGCCAGGCGAAGGAGACCTCCTCCCCGCACCCGCGGGGGTCAGCGGCCCGTACTGGTCGCCTACCAGAAGGAGTCCGCCTCCTCCCCGCACCCGCGGGGGTCAGCGAGAAGACCGAAGAGCGACACGGGAGTTGAACCGCTCCTCCCCGCACCCGCGGGGGTCAGCGGCCGGCGCAAGCGAGGACACGCTTCGACGCATCCTCCTCCCCGCACCCGCGGGGGTCAGCGGGGCGATCGAGTTCCCAGGAAGCTAGCGGCCTCTCCTCCCCGCACCCGCGGGGGTCAGCCGAACCAGCTGATCAGCTTCGTCGCCAACACCATCTCCTCCCCGCACCCGCGGGGGTCAGCCGATTCCCGGCGCCCGACTCGATCTGTTCTTCGGCTCCTCCCCGCACCCGCGGGGGTCAGCCGGCGTACCTGGGTGGGCGGCGCCGAAGTCGCGCCTCCTCCCCGCACCCGCGGGGGTCAGCCGGACCCGGCCGACAAGGCGCCGCGCCCGGCGGCCTCCTCCCCGCACCCGCGGGGGTCAGCCGTCAGGCTCGGGCTCGGGCCAGATGTCGTTCGGCTCCTCCCCGCACCCGCGGGGGTCAGCCGACGTGCCAGCCGCGGTCGATGGTGGCGAGGGCCTCCTCCCCGCACCCGCGGGGGTCAGCCGGTGTTGCGGCCCTCCTGCGCGCGGGCCTGGTTCTCCTCCCCGCACCCGCGGGGGTCAGCCGTCCGGGACGTCCGGGACGAGCACATTGCCGTGCTCCTCCCCGCACCCGCGGGGGTCAGCCGCACGGGGATCTTCAGGGCGTGGAAGTGGCGACCTCCTCCCCGCACCCGCGGGGGTCAGCCGTGGACGACGCCCGGAGACGGGGGTGCGTGGTGCTCCTCCCCGCACCCGCGGGGGTCAGCCGCTGCGGAGGCCGAGCGGCCGGAGAAGGGACGCCTCCTCCCCGCACCCGCGGGGGTCAGCCGGGCGAGGTGGGGCGGGGGACGTCCACGTTGAGCTCCTCCCCGCACCCGCGGGGGTCAGCCGGTGCTCGGGCCAGCCGTGTCCGGCGTCGTCGGCTCCTCCCCGCACCCGCGGGGGTCAGCCGGCTTGACGGCGAGGATCAGGGTGTCGGCGAGCCTCCTCACCGCACCCGCGGGGGTCAGCCGGTCTACGACCTCATCCGCTCCGGCACCCTGCGCTCCTCCCCGCACCCGCGGGGGTCAGCCGTCCTTGAGCACCTCGAACTGGGCCCCGCGCTCCTCCTCCCCGCACCCGCGGGGGTCAGCCGGCCATGGCCTACATCTACTGACCGAATTTCCTCTCCTCCCCGCACCCGCGGGGGTCAGCCGGTGGAGAACTCGGTTGCCTTCGTGATGCCGGTCTCCTCCCCGCACCCGCGGGGGTCAGCCGACCGGCTGACGAAGGCCCAGCGGTCGACGGTCCTCCTCCCCGCACCCGCGGGGGTCAGCCGTCGTCCAGGCGGTCCCGGCGGGCGTTCTCCGCCTCCTCCCCGCACCCGCGGGGGTCAGTCGGCCGGCGGACAGCTCGACGGCGCCGCGCACCTCTCCTCCCCGCACCCGCGGGGGTCAGCCGGAGCGGGCCGTCATCACCGAGGCCCTGGCCGTCTCCTCCCCGCAGCCGCGGGGGTCAGCCGCAGCTCAGCACAGCGCCAACCCCGCGTTGATCCTCCTCCCCGCACCCGCGGGGGTCAGCCGGTGTTCATCCACACCGAGAAGCACGGGGTCGTCTCCTCCCCGCACCCGCGGGGGTCAGCCGTCGATCACGGTCCGGGCACCCAGCCAGGAGGCCTCCTCCCCGCACCCGCGGAAGTCAGCCGCCCTGCCGCTGCCCGTGGTGTCCTGCATCGTCCTCCTCCCCGCACCCGCGGGGGTCAGCCGGAGGACGGCCGGCTGCTGCTCGTCTGCCGGGCCTCCTCCCCGCACCCGCGGGGGTCAGCCGGGCCACGCCCGCGTGCTCGGCCTCAACGCGGCCTCCTCCCCGCACCCGCGGGGGTCAGCCGACCGAGTGGCACAAGCGCGAGGAGCACGCCCGCTCCTCCCCGCACCCGCGGGGGTCAGCCGTCGATGTCCGGCGTCGCGGCGGTGGCGGACGCCTCCTCCCCGCACCCGCGGGGGTCAGCCAGGAGCGGCTGCCGCAGCACGCGCTGCTGCCGACTCCTCCCCGCACCCGCGGGGGTCAGCCGTCGCCTGCGGCGCGGGCAAGGTGGGCGAGGCCCTCCTCCCCGCACCCGCGGGGGTCAGCCGAAACTCCGCAACGTCGAGTCCCGCGCCGAGACCTCCTCCCCGCACCCGCGGGAGTCAGCCGGCCGACGTGCCGCTCGTCGTCGGCAGCGACACCTCCTCCCCGCACCCGCGGGGGTCAGCCGTCGGCGCCGGTCCCGAACGCCAGCTCCGCGAACTCCTCCCCGCACCCGCGGGCGTCAGCCGCGGCTGGCGAGGTGGCAGAACCGGATCAGGCGCTCCTCGGGCACCCGCGGGGGTCAGCCGCGGGTGCCCCGTATCGGCGCCGAGTCGCACAGCTCCTCCCCGCACCCGCGGGGGTCCGTCCTGCGCGGTGAGGGGGCGAGGGCGCGGACGATGGTGGGCCCGGGGGAACCGAGGGGCCTGGCACGGGGCGTTCCGGCGGCTCCGCCGGCGGGTGGCGGTGCCGGGCCTCAGCCGCCCAGGCGGGCCAGCTGTTCCATCGCCTCGCGCTCGATCCGCGCCAGCTCGCCCAGCAGCGTGCCGGCCCGTTCCAGCGGCGCCGCGTCCCCGGACTCCCCGGCCGCGCCGACCAGGCGGGCCACCTCGGTCCAGCCCGCGGCGGCCTCGGCGTACCCGTCCCGGGCGGCCCGTACCCGGGCGTCGTCGAGCAGTTCCGCGCACTCGGCGAGGTAGTCGCGGTAGAGGTTGCGGAACAGGGCGCCGCCCGTCCCCGCCAGCTCCATCATCCGGGCGGCCTGCGGCAGCTGGACCCCGGGCTGCTGCGCGCGGGCCAACCAGCCCGGCACCAGACCGGCGGCCTTGGCGATGCCGCGGTGGCCGAGGTTGGCGATCGGCGGGTTCAGGAAGGCCGTCGCGCAGTCGGCCATCGCCGGAGCCAGCAGGGCGCGCACGTCCGGCGGATCGCCCTGCAGGGCGAGTGTGAAGGAGCGGTTGCGGGCGGTCATCGGGCCGCGTTGGGCCCGCGCCGCCGCGAGGGAGGCCAGGCTGGTGGTGACCGCGCCGCCCTGCTGCGCGGTGTCCACCAGGTGGGCGTCGTGCGCGTCGTAGCCGCGCATCGCGACCACGTGCCCCCCGAAGTGCACCCGGGAGGTGAAGTACTCCAGGTGGTAGCTGTCCAGTTGGAGCCCGACCGGACGTCCGGCGTCCAGCTCAGCCGCCACGTTGCGCCAGGCCCGCTCGGCGGAGGCGGTCTCCCGGACGTCCAGCAGCAGCCCGAGCCGGGCGGCCAGGGCGCGGGTCAGCTCGAAGGGCTTGACCCGGCCGCCGAGGAAGGGGAAGTCCAGCCCCTTGCCGTCCCAGTAGACGAACGACAGCCCGGCTCCGAGCCCGAACAGCATCGGCTCCGACAGCTCGACGCCCTCGTGGCGCAGCAGCACGTCCAGCGCCGTCGTCTCGCAGTGCCGGCCACCCCAAGGCTCCGTCACGCCGCCCCCTCCGTCCGTTCCTCCACGACCCGGACCACCAGCCGGGTCGTCCACTCCTCCGCCGGGGCCTCCCCCGGTCCGACCAGGTACGCCTCGCGCACCGGTGCCATCGGCCGCAGCCCGCGCTCGTGCACGGCGGCCAGCAACGCGTGGTAGGCGAGGGGCAGTTGGGAGTACGGGCCGTGGTGCACCGTCTCCACCACCGGTCCTCCGGGCAGCAGCTCGCGTTCCAGGCCGTCGGGCAGCCCGCCGGCCCCGCCCGTCCGGCTCGCCCCGTCGCCCGCGCCCGCCTCGGCACCGACCGCGATGCGCATGTCGTCGGCGAGGTCCAGCGGGAACAGCCCCCACAGCGGGGGCCGCCAGGGCGTGCCCCGCAGCCCGGCCACCAGCCGGCCGACGGAAGCGCCGATCCGCTCCGCCAGCTCGCCCGGCCCGGCCACCGTCCGTACGACGACGAGCGGACGCTCGGGCTCCCGCCCGAGGGTGATCTCGTACCCGGGCAGCCCGCCGCCGTCCGCGAGGCGTTCCAGCAGCTCAAGACGGGCCTGGTCGCGGGTGATCCGCTCGGCGACCCGGTCGCGTTCGGCGCGCAGCAGGCCGGCCCGCTCCGGCTCGGCGGCCGCCAGCGTCGCGGCGATCACCGCGAGCGGGACGTCGAGTTCGCGCAGCAGGGCGACGGTGAGCGCGTCGCGGGCCTGTTCGGGGGCGTAGTAGCGGTATCCGGTGGCCGGGTCGACACCGGCCGGGGGCAGCAGGCCGCTGTCGTGGTAGTGGCGGAGCTGTTTCACGCTCAACCGGCAGAGGCGGGCGAAGCGCCCGATGGTGAGGAGGTCTTGGTCTCGCACAGGGCCATCGTGGACCCTCCCGCCGTGGGAGGGTCCATCCGGACGCCCCCCGGGGAGACAGTTCGTGGTCAGGGGGTCCCGGCCTGGATCTCCGTCTCGATCTGGGCGAGGTGGGCGGCGAGGATCTCCTCGAAGGCCGCCTGGCGGTCCACCCCCAGGGGGCGGATGTCGCGGGCGAAGTGGGCGAGGGCGGGGAAGCGGTCGGGGTCGGCGCCGAGGACCGCGACGCGGAACTGTTCCATGCCCTGGTCGTACTCCTCGGAGGTGATGCCGCCGATGCCGGCCTCGGCGGCGATCAGGGCGGAGAGCAGGACGACGATCCGGTGGTAGCAGGCCGGGATCCGTTCGTCGGGCAGGCCCGACGAACGGAGGGCCTGCAGCACCTCCTCCATGGCCAGCCGCGAGCCGGCGCCGCCCGAGGCGTAGCGCCCCCAGATCGAGGCGACCTGGGGCTGCTCGCCGAAGGCCTCCCGTAGGCGCAGGGCGAGGGTGGTGATGCGCTGCTTCCAGTCGCCTTCCGGTCGGTAGCCGTCCAGGGCGGCCACCAGGATGCGGTCGGCGAGCGACCGCAGCAGTTCGGTCTTGTTGCGGAAGTGCCGGTAGAGGCTGGAGGAGTCGGTCCCGAGCGCGGCGGCGAGTCTGCGCACGCTGAACGACTCGGCGTCGCCCGTGCGCAGCAGGTCCGCTGCCGCGTCCAGGATCTCCTCGGTCGACCAACGTCTGCGGCCTGCCATGTCGCCCCTCTCGTTCCGTCGGGGCCAGTGTAACGAACGCGCCCGGAGGTGCGCGCGGCGATGCACTCGCCATTGCACGCGGTGCGTGCATAATGGGGACGCGAGCCCGTTCCACCCCGCACGACCACCACCACGCGCCCGGCCGCCGGCCGGGGAAGGGGAGCAGGAGACATGGGAGACATGAGCGACGCCATCAGCGCCACCGATGCCGTGAACGCCGCGGACACCGCGGACACGGCGGACGCGGCGACCGCCGCGCAGCCGCCGGAGCCGGACTTCTCGGCGATATCCGCCGAGGAGCTGATCGCCTACCGCGAGGCGGAGAACCGCTTCCGGGCCTCCGCCGCGGCCCGGGTGGCGACCGGTGAGCCCGCCGCCGGTGTCGCGATCCGCTGGGAGCGGGTGGCGCTGCCCGGCCGGGAGCTGCCGGTCCGGGTGTACCGGCCGTCGGCCGAGGACGGCCGGACGGACGCCGGCCGCGCCGCGCTGCCGCTGGTCCTGCACGTCCACGGCGGCGCCTTCGTGGGGACGGCGCCGCAGAGCGACTGGATCAACAGCCACGTCTCCGCCGGGCTGGGCGCGGTCGTCGTCTCGGTCGAGCACCGGCTGCTCGACCACACGACCCCGCTGTCGGCGGCGGTCGAGGACGGCTGGGACACCCTCCGGCACGTGCTGCGGGACGCCGGGCGGTGGGGCGTCGACCCGGCGCGTACGGCCCTCCTCGGGGAGAGCTGCGGCGGACTGGTGTGCGCGCTGGCCGCGATCCGGGCGGGCGAGACCGGGCTGCCGTTGCGCGCGCAGGTGCTGGTCAACCCCGCCGTGGACGTGACCGCGTCGGCGTTCGCCTATCCCTCGGCCGCCGAGTTCGGGGAGGCCACCCGTGCCATGCCGAAGCTGGAGCTGTTCCGCCGGCTCGCCGTCCCGGCCGGTACCGACGCCCGCGCGCTCTCGCCGCTGTACGCGGACGGCCTGGACGGGCTGGCGCCGGCCCTCGTGGTGGTGCCGACCCACGACGCGGTGGCCGACCACGGCCGCCGCTACGCCGAGCGGCTGCGGTCGGCCGGCGTCCCCGTGCGGCTCACCGAGTACCCGGGCGCCCCGCACGCCTTCCTGAGCCTGCCGGGCCTGGTCCCGCAGGCCGCGGCCGCCCGGACCGAGATCATCGGCTTCCTCCGTTCGGCTCTCGGCCCGGGCCCCGCAGGGGTTACGGTCCGATGAGGGCCGCGACGGGCACGACGGGCACGACGACCGACTCCGTCCGGCCTCCCCTGGACCATCGGAACCGACGGAGGCAGTCATCGTGAAGCGCATCGGCATCATCGGAGTGGGCGAGATCGGCCGGGCGATCGTGATGGGGCTGCGCCACGGGGAGGAGGCGGGGCCGGAGGTCCTGCTGTCCCCGCGGGGTGCCCGGACCGCCGCCGAGCTGGCCGATCGGTACGAGGACGTGCGGGTGTGCGCCGACAACCAGGAGGTGGTGGACGGCTCCGACCTGGTGATCGTGGCGCTGCGCCGGCAGGACTGGCGCGCGGCCCTGGCCGGGCTGGAGGTGCCCGGCGACCGGATCGTGGTCAACGTGATCCCCGGCGTCGGCACCGAGGAGCTGCGCCGGGTGCTGGCCACCGACGCGACGGTGACCCACGCCATTCCGCTGCCGCCCATCCGCGAGCGCCGCTCGGTCACCGTGGTCCACCCCTCGCACCCCGACGTGGACGCCTTCTTCGAACGGCTGGGCGGGGCCCTGCCGGTGGCGGACGAGGCGGCGCTCAACGTGCTGTCCGCGCTGACCTCGACGCTCACCACCCACTACGCGTTCCTCACCACGCTGGTCTCCTGGGCCGCCGACCAGGGCGTCCCCGCCGAGGACGCCGACCGGTTCGTCCGCGGCGTCTTCCAGGAGGTGGGCCGCTCGCTGGGTGACGGGGCCCACTCGCTGGAGCGCCTCGCGGCCGACCACGAGACGCCGGGCGGGAGCAACGAGCGCATCCGTACCACCTGGTTCGACCAGGCGAACTCCGATGCGCTGCGGACCGCCCTGGACGGGCTCGTCACCGACCTCCACGCCGGCCACCGGTAGGACGGATCCCCGGAGCCGTCGGTCCCCTCGGGGCCGGCGGCTCCCCGCTCGTCGGGTCGCGCCGTATCCCGCCCGGCTGACGACCGTTAGCATGACGGGTATGACGCCGGTCATTGGCGTCGGTTCGCACAGATTCCACAGCGGTTTCGAGGAGTTGACGATGAGTCGCGCTTTCCCTCTGTCCCGGACGACCGATCCCGTCCCCGAGGAGGAGCGACGCACCATCCTCGCCGCGCCGGGGTTCGGCAGGTTCTTCACCGACCACATGGCCTCGGCCACCTGGACGCCCGCCGAGGGCTGGCACGACCGCAAGGTGTCCGCGCTGGTGCCGTACTCGCTGCACCCGAGCGCCGCCGTGCTGCACTACGCCCAGGAGATCTTCGAGGGGCTGAAGGCCTACCGCCACGCCGACGGCAGCGTCTGGCTGTTCCGCCCGGAGTTCAACGCCCGCCGTTTCGCCCGCTCCGCCGAGCGGCTCGCCCTGCCGGTGCTGCCGGAGGAGGACTTCCTCGCCAGCGTCGAGGAGTTGGTCCGCGCGGACGAGGCGTGGGTGCCGGGCTCCGGTGACGAGAAGAGCCTCTACCTGCGGCCGTTCATGTTCGCCGCGGAGGCCTTCCTCGGGGTGCGGCCCGCCGAGGAGATCGCCTACTCGGTGATCGCCAGCCCGGCCGGCCCGTACTTCGCCGGCGGTGTCACGGGCATCACGCTCTGGGTCAGCAGCAAGTACACCCGCGCCGGGCGGGGCGGCACCGGCGCCGCCAAGTGCGGCGGCAACTACGCCTCCAGTCTTGCCGCGCAGCTGGAGTCCCGCGAGCACGGCTGCGACCAGGTGCTGTTCCTGGACGACACCGGCGGCGAGGGGGACCTGGAGGAGTCCGGCACGATGAACCTGTGCCTGGTCACCTCGACCGGCGAGCTGGTGACCCCCGCGCTCGGCAGCATCCTCGACGGGGTGACCCGGGACTCGATCCTGGCCCTGGCGGGCGAGTTCGGACTCACCCGGGTGGAGCGCGCGATCACCCTCTCCGAGCTGCGGACCGGTGCCGCCGACGGCACGGTCACCGAGGTGTTCGCCGCCGGGACGGCCGCGGTGATCACCCCGATCGTCGGGTTCAAGGGCGAGGGCTACGAGTTCACCGTCGGCAACGGCGCGCCCGGCAAGCAGACCCTCGCGCTGCGCGAGCACGTGCTGGACATCCAGTACGGGCGCGCCGAGGACGTCCACGGCTGGATGCGTCGGGTGGTCTGACCACCCGGGGGCGGCCCGACCGGGCCGCCCGGCCCGCCGGCCAGGACCGGCGCCCGGCCCCCGCCCCCGGCGCCCGGCGCGGCTCAACTCCCGTCGGGCACCACGACCTCACGCTTGAGGATCTTTCCGGTCGGCCCCTTGGGCAGCGCGTCCACCGTCCAGACCAGCCGCGGGTACTTGTACGGGGCGACCCGCTCCCGGACGAAGCCGCGGATCTCCTCCGGGGTCGCCGACGCGCCCTCGCGCAGGACCACCGCGGCGGCCACCTCCTGGCCGTGGACGGGGTGGGGGACGCCGACCACCGTGGCCTCGGCCACCGCCGGGTGCTCGTACAGCACGTCCTCCACCTCCCTCGGGTAGACGTTGAAGCCGCCCCGGATGATCAGGTCCTTGCGGCGGTCGACGATCCGGAAGTCGCCCCGCTCGTCGCGGGTGCCGAGGTCCCCGGTGTACAGCCAGCCGTCCCGAACGGTCTGCGCGGTGGTGTCCGGCCGGCGCCAGTACCCCTTCATCACGTTGTGGCCCTGGATCACCACCTCGCCGACCGTGCCGTCCGGCACTTCCGCGCCGGCCTCGTCGACGATCCGCATCCGTACGCCCTCGATCGGGATGCCGATGGTGCCCGCGACCCGCTCCCGGTCGCTCCGGTTGGCGCAGGCCAGCGGCGAGGACTCGGACAGGCCGTAGCCCTCCAGCACCACGCAGCCGAAGTCGGCCTCGAAGCCGCGCAGCACCTCCGGCGGCATCGGCGCGCCGCCGCCCAGGCAGACCCGCAGCGAGGAGACGTCGTACCCGGCGCGCTGCGGGTGGGTCAGCATCAGGGTGTACATGGTCGGGACGCCGAGGAAGACGCTCACCCGGTCGCGCTGGATCACCGAGAGCGCGGCGAGCGGGTCGAAGCGCGGCACCAGGGTCACGCACGCGCCCACGGACACCGCGCAGTTGAGGCCGATCACCTGGCCGAAGGAGTGGAACAGCGGCAGCCCGCCGAAGATCACGTCGCCCTCGACCAGCCCCAGCACCCCGACGCCGGCCCGGACGTTGCACACGATGTTGCGGTGGGTCAGCTCGGCGCCCTTGGGGGCGCCGGTGGTGCCGGAGGTGTAGAGGATGACCGCGGTGTCCGCTGCCCCGCGCCGCCCGGTCCGCGGCGGCCCGGCCGGCTGCTCCGCGAGCGTCGCGGCCAGGGCGGCCGGCTCGACGGCGACCAGCCGGGTGCCGGTGCGCCGGGCGCCCTCGACCGCGTGCTCGGCGCCGGCGTGCCAGGCGAGCAGTACGGCGGCCCCGGCGTCGGCGAGGCAGTGCTCGATCTCCCGGGTCTTCAGCAGCGGGTTCATCGGGACGACCACCGCCCCGGCGCGCAGGATGCCGTAGTACAGCACGGCGAACTCCGGCACGTTCGGCAGCAGGACGGCCACCCGGTCGCCGGGCTCGACGCCGAGGCCGGCCAGCCAGTGCGCGGCCCGGGCACTGCGCGCCTCCAGGTCGGCGAAGCTCAGCACCTGCCCGTCGAGCCGCAGGACGGGGCGCTCCGGACAGCGTGCGGCGGTCGCGGCCAGGAGGTCGGGGATGGTGTGCGGCAGACCGGGGCCGCCGGGCGGCAGGTCGGTGCTTCTGTCGGACGGGTCGGGGACGGCGGGCATGCGGGCGCTCCTCGGGCAGGCTCGGTCACATCGTCATACGGTCGGACGGACGCCGCCGTGCGGAGCGGCGGTCTCGCCGGCGGTCGCACCGACCGTCGCGTCGGTGCCCGGGTCGGCGCCCGCGGCAGCCTCCTCGGAGGCGCTCACGGCTCCCCCCGCTGCGGCCCCCGCGGCGGTGGCGAGCATCCACGGGGCGATCCGCTCCACCAGCCCGCGGTTGTGCCGGATCCAGCGGAAGTGGTCCAGCTCGCGGCCGTCCGCCTGCTCGGCGGTGTAGCTCCAGCGCTCCACCCGGGCCGAGGGCAGCTTGGCGCACAGGTGGTCGACGGCCCGCGGCGGTGCGAGCTCGTCGCCCTGCACGTCCACCGCCAGCACCGGCAGGTCGACCCGGGCCAGCGCCCGTTCGTAGTCGGTGACCGCGCCGCGCACCCGGTAGCGGCCGGTGCGCATCTGCCGCGCCCAGTCCCGCATCAGCCGCGCCGACTCGCGGCCGCCGAAGCCGAACCGCTCGCCCGGCCAGTGGCCGACCGCCGCCGAGGCGACGATCGAGAACTGGCTCAGCGCCAGCCGCCGCAGGCCCGCCCGCAGCCCGAAGGTCCGGTACCAGGCCGATCCGCTGGCCACCAGCACCGCGCCGGCGATCCGGGGCCGGAAGACGCCGCAGTGCACCAGGCCCAGCTGCCCGCCCAGGCTGTGCCCGAGCAGGAGGCGCGGCGCGCCCGGGAACGCCCCGGCCACCGCGTCGAGCACCGCCCCGAAGTCGTGCTCCACCAGCTCACGGAAGCCGAAGGCGACCCCGCGCCGCGGCTGCGGCCGGCTCTCGCCGTGGCCGCGCAGGTCGCAGGTGGCCACGCTCAGCCCGGCCGCGTGCAGGGCGCGGACCAGCGGGGCGTAGTGCCGGGCGGCCGTCCCCATCGCCGGCAGGACGATCACCACCGGGGCGCCCGGCTCCGGCCGGGCCAGCGCCCGGACGGTCAGCCGGGCGCCGTCGGGCGCGGCGATCTCGGCGATCACGGGGAACCGGGGGGTCTTCACGTCCCCGCCTCCCGGTCGACGGACCCGGACCCGGTCTCAGAGCCGGTCTCGGAAACGGACCCGGACCCGGAGCCGGCGCCCGGCCGCCAGCCGATCACCCCGGCGCCCCAGGTGATGCCCGCGCCGAACGCGGCCAGGCCGAGCAGCTTCGGGCCGTCCAGCAGGCCCTCCTCGCGGGCGTGGGTCAGGCCCAGCGGGATCGAGGCCGCCGAGGTGTTGGCGACCCGGTGGACGTTCAGGTAGAGCCGCTCCGGGGGCAGCCCCACCTCCTTGCCGACGGCGCGCACGATCCGGGCGTTGGCCTGATGGGCGACGAACAGGTCGAGGTCCTCGCAGGTCAGGCTGCGCCGGGCGAGCACCTCCCGGGTGGCGGCGGACATCTTCTCCACCGCGTGGTCGAACACCTCCCGGCCGTCCATCCGCAGCTTGCGGTCCTCCCGGTCGGCGTAGAGCAGCGGGATCTGCTCGCCGTCGCTGCCGAGCGAGAAGCAGGGCTCGGGCGCGCCGGGCACGTCGGCGACCACGGCGGCGCCCGCACCGTCGGCCAGCAGCACCGCGGTGCCGCGGTCCTCGTGGTCGGTGATCCGGGTCAGCGCGTCGGCGCCGCAGACCAGCACCGCCTCGGCCCGGCCGGTCTCGATCAGCGCGGCGGCGTGGTCCAGGCCGTAGACGAACCCGGCGCAGGCCGCGTGCAGGTCGAAGGCGACGGCCTGCGGCAGGCCGAGCCGGGCGGCGACCTCCACCGACACCCCGGGGGTGACCCGGTCGGGGGTGATGGTGGCGACCACGACGTGCCGGATGCTCGCCGCGGTGCGCCCGGAGCCGCGCAGCGCCTGCTCGGCGGCGGCCACCGCGAGGTCGGCGAGCCGGCCCTCCGGCGCCAGGAAGCGGCGCTCCCGGATGCCGGTCCGTTTGACGATCCACTCCGGGGAGGCGCCGATCCGCTCGAAGTGCTCGTTGGGGACGACGCGTTCGGGCAGTGCGGCGCCCACGCCGACGATGGCGGCGGTCATGCCGCACCTCCGTCGGCGAAGGCGGGGCCGGTGCCCATCCGGACGGCGTGCATCCCGCCGTCGGCGTGCAGGATCTCCCCGCTGACGGTCGCGGCGAGGTCGGAGAGCAGGAACAGCACCGGTCCGACCACCACCGCCGGGTCGGTGCGGTCCCAGCCGAGCGGGGCCTCGGCCTGCCAGCGGTCGGCGATCCGGTCGAAGGTGCTGATCGCCTGTCCGGCGACGGTCTCCACCGGGCCGGCCGCGACCAGGTTGACCCGGATGCCGGACGGGCCGAGGTACATCGCCAGGTAGCGGCAGACCGCGCCGAGCGCCGCCTTGCTCACGCCCATCCAGTCGTAGCCGGCCCAGGCGCCGCTGGCGTCGAAGTCCAGTCCGACGACGCTGCCGCGCCGCCCGTCCGCGCTGAGCAGCGGGGCGAGGGCGGTGGCCAGCGAGTGCAGCGAGACGGCGGCGGTGCGCAGCGCGAGGCCGGCGGCGTCCGGCGGGGTGGTGAGGAAGTTGCCGCTCAGGGCGGTCTGCTGGGCGGCGGCGACGGCGTGCAGGACGCCGTCGACGCCGCCCCAGCGCTGTTCGAGTTCCTTGACCAGTCGGGCGAAGTCCTCGGGCCGGGTGACGTCCAGGTCCAGCACCTCGGTGGGGCGGGGCAGGACCTCCGCCGCCTTCTCGGTGATCCGCCGGGCCCGGCCGAAGCCGGTGAGCAGGACTTCCGCGCCCGCCTCCTGGAGTGCCCTGGCGGTGTGCCAGGCGATGGAGTCCTGGTTGAGCACCCCGGTGATCAGATAGCGGCGTCCGTGGAAGCCGAGCATCACTCCTGGCCTTTCGTCGTGCCGGTGGTCCCCGGGGCGGCGGCCGCCAGCACCAGGGCCGCGTTGTGCCCGCCGAACCCGAAGGAGGTGGAGAGCCCCGCCCGGCGCCCTCCCGGCAGGGTTGGGCCGGCCAGCGGGGTGGCGTGGCGGATCAGGTTGAGCGGGCCGAGCTTCTCGTCCGGTGCGCGCAGCCCGACGGTGGGCGGGGCGGTGGCGTGGCGCAGCGCCTGGAGGGTGGCGATGGCCTCGACGGCGCCGGCGGCGCCGAAGAGGTGGCCGGTGCAGGACTTGGTGGAGGAGAGCGGGAGCTCCTCCAGGGCCGGTCCGAGGGCCAGTCGCAGGGCGTCGCACTCCGAGCGGTCGTTGAGGACCGTCCCGGTGCCGTGGGCGTTGAGGTAGCCGAGTTGCCCGGGGGTGATTCCGGCCGCGTCGAGTGCCAGGGTGACGGCGCGGGCCGCGGGTTCGCCGGTCGGGTCGGGGGCGGTGAGGTGGTGGGCGTCGCAGGTGGCGCCGTAGCCGAGGACCTCGCCGAGCGCGGTGGCGCCCCGGGCGGCGGCGCCGGCTTCGGTCTCCAGCACCAGGATTCCGGCGCCCTCGCCGATCAGCAGGCCGTCCCGGTCGCGGTCGAAGGGCACCGAGCGGCCGCTCTCGGACAGCGCCCCGGCGGTCCGGAAGGCGGCCCGTACGAGGGCGGAGGTGGAGGCCTCGGCGCCGCCGACGACGACCGCGTCGGCGGCGCCGGCGGCGAGCAGCAGCAGGGCGGTGCCGATCGCCTGGGTGGCGCTGCTGCACGCGGAGGCCAGGCAGAGCGCCTCGCCCCGCAGGCCGTGGCGCTGGGCGATCTGCGAGGCCGCGGCGTTGGCCATCATGGCGGGCACCATGAGCGGGGAGACGAACTCCCCGCCCTGCTGCCGGAGCACCTCGCTCTGGTTCTCGAAGCTGGCCGTCCCGCCGAGCGCGCAGCCCACGACGCAGGCGATCCGCTCGGCGGGGTACGGCAGGGGGCCGTCCGTCCATCCCGCCTGGGCCAGGGCCTCGGCGGCGGCCACGAGTGCGAGCTGGGTGAAGCGGTCGGTGCGGCGGATCTGCTGGCGCGACAGGTGGTCGGCGGGCCGGAAGTCCCGGCACAGCCCGAGCCCGTCGGTGAGCCCGCTCTCGCCGGCCACCGCGCGCCGGTGCAGCTCGTCGGCGCCCACCCCCAGCGGGGTGACCGCGCCCAGGCCCGTGACGACGGCCCGGGGCCTCACTCCAGCCCGGCCTTGCGGCGGCACAGGGCGAGCACCTCGCCGACGGTGTACAGCTGGTCGAAGTCCTTGGGCTTGACCGGGACGCCGAGCTGCTTGCGGATGGACTGGCTGAGTTCGACCATGTCGAGCGAGTCGATCTCCAGTTCGTCCAGGGCGGCGTCGTCGACGATGCTCTCGCGTTCGACGCCGAGGTCGACCAGGGCGTCGACGACGAAGTTCTCGATGGCGCTGCGGTCCAGTGTGTCGGGCATGGCTCTCCTCGTCCGCGCGGGGCGGCGGTGGCGGTGCGGGGGACGTACGGGCGGGCGGCGCGCGCACCCGGCGCGGTCGGGCTGGCGACGCGGGCACGCGACGCGGTCGGGCGGCGCGGGTTCAGGCCGTGGTGCCGGCCTTGCTGGCGTGGTAGGGCGCCCAGTGCCACTGCCGCCAGTAGCTCTCGGCGATGTCCAGCCACTGCTCCAGCCGGGCGGCGTCGTCCAGGAAGCGGTTGGCGCTGACCACCAGCCAGCTGTAGACGGCCTGGCTGTCCCGGCAGCCGCCGCAGTCGCCGGAGGTGCAGCAGAACTGGAGCGACTCGTAGTCGGCGCCCCAGACGTTGAAGCCGGGGATGACCGGGTTGCCGTTGGCGACGCGGTCCTCGTGCTCGGGGGCGTCGACGCTGAGGCTGGGGCAGACGTCGTACCCGAACCGGCCGCCCCAGTGCGTGCGGCCGGTCACCAGGGTCCGGATGAAGTACGGGTGGCTCACCACCGCGTGCGGGTACAGGTCCTTGACCCGCTGCGCCTCGTCCAGCACCCGCTGCTCGTTGGCGATCTTCAGCGGGGTCTCGGTGCCGTGCTCGCTGTAGAAGTTGAAGGTGACGATGTTGCCGTTCTCGGCGATCTTCCGCACGGTGGGCTCGATGTGCTCGACGCCGGCCTCGGAGAGCGCGTAGATGAACAGCACCCGCTGGTCGTCGCGGTAGTGCGAGAGCGCGGTGTCGAACAGGCCGGTGAACTTCGAGCCGTTGACCCGGATCGCGCGCAGGTCGTCGTCGAGCGGGCCGCCGCCGAAGATGCTGACCGCGATGGCGATCTTCTCGAAGCCCTGCTTGGGCATCGGGCGCAGGCCGTTGGTGGAGATGGTGATGTACGGCAGCTGTTCGACGAAGGCTTCCACCCGGCGCGGGACGAGGGTGGGCTCGCCGCCGATCAGGGTGGCCTGGTTGACGCCGTCGTCGGCCAGCTTGCGGGCGAAGGCCCGGATGCGGTCCAGGTCGGACAGTTCCTTGACGGCGGTGTCGAAGCCGCCCTCGAAGTACCAGCAGCCCTTGCAGCGGATGTTGCAGGTGTTGGTGAGGTGGACCTCGCAGGAGCGGACCTCGCGGCCGAGCCGACGCAGCCGGTGCAGGCGTTCGGCCAGGTCGGGCCGGTCGGCGATGAGTTCGGCGGTGCGCGCCTTGGCCTCGCGTCGGCTCAGCGGGCGCTGTTCGATGGTGACGGGTGTTGCCATGACGGTGGGCTCCTCGGGAGTCGCGGATCGGCGTGCTGCTGTTCCTGCTACTCCGGGAGGCGCAGACCCAGGTTCTTGATGCGCGGGGTGACCTTCTCCCGCCACAGGTCGCAGGCCTGGCCGTTGGTGGTCTGCCGCAGGCCGAAGCGGACGGCCAGCTTGGCGCGCTCGGAGCGCGGGCTGCCGAAGATCCGGATGAAGGTCGGCCACAGCCGGTCCAGGGCCTGCTGGAGCTGCTCGCGGCCGTCGTCGGTGGCGGCGAGGTTGCGGCACACCCGGGCGCCGTGGGCGATGTGCACCTTCTCGTCGAGGATGATCGTGCGGACGGCGTCCGCCCAGGGCCGGTAGCTGCTCTGCGCGAACTCGGAGATCATCACCATCGCGGTCTCCTCCCCGATGTAGGAGAAGATCCCGCGCTCGGCCCAGGTGGTGCAGGTGTGGAACTCCTGGGCGCGGAACAGGTTCCGCTCGGCCAGGGTCTGGGTCTCCATGTAGCCGGTGTCCACGCCGATCTCCGCGAGGACCCGCTTGCCGATCTTGTAGTGGTCGTACTCCTCGGCGGCGCGCTCGGCGCAGACCTGCCGCTCCTCCGCGTCGGGGGCCAGCGGCAGGAAGACCTGCACGTAGTCGTCGCCGCCGGAGAGCTCCCCCTCGGTGTTGACGACCATGCCGCGGATCGCGATCTCCCGGTACTCCTCCGGCATCGCCAGGAACTCGTCGGGAGTGCGGACCACCACCGCCTCGTCGTCCAGGATGGAAATACCCATGGCGCAACACCCCGTTCTGAAGAAGGACTCTGAAGCAGGACATGGTCGGGTGTGAGCGGCCGGGGGCCCGCTTCCGCCGAGGCCCTCGATGACGACCACAAGGAAAGAACGCCGCCCCCCAGCGGCCGGCGGAGCACCGCACCGGCTCCGCTGAACTTCCTCGGAGCGTAGGTGCTGCATTTTGGGCCGAACAAGGTCCCTTACGAATCATGCCGAGCGGATTCGGCCATCCGGCACCGCCGGAGCGGCTGCTTCCGGCCCCGGCGGCACCGGCGCGACATGCGCGATTCCCTTGCGCGTCAAGGATCTTGGCGGTTGACCACGGCAGACGAAGCTGGCCGGAAGCAGGCCTGGACCGCCCCGGGCGTACCGCCGGGCCGACCACTACGCTGAGCCCCATGACCACCGACTCGAACACGGCGGTCGCCACCGTCGACGTCCTGCTGGGCCCCGACCGGCTGAACGACCTGATCACCGCCCAGTTCCCCGACTACACCGCCTGCCGGGTGACCGAGGTGGACGGCCGGACCCTGACCATGGCGGTGGACGGCGACCGGCTGCGCACCCGCCCGGGCGGCACCGTCTCGGGCCCGGAGCAGGCCGGCCTGTGCGACATGGCCGCGTTCCTCCTCATCAACTCCCGGCTCGGGCCCACCCTGATGGCGCTGACCAGCTCGCTGCAGATCAGCTTCCTCAACCGGCCGCGGCCCGGGGCGCTGCGCGTGCACGCCAGGACGGCCAAGTTCGGGCGCCGGCTGTGCGTGGTGCTGGCCGAACTGCTGGACGCCGACGACGTGCTGGTGGCCAGTGCCACGCTGACCTACGCGATCCCGCCGGCCCGCCCCGAGACGGCCTGACGCCGCTCCCCCCTCCCGGGGCGCGCCCGGGCGCCGCCGACGGCCGGGGCCCACCGCCGAGGCCGAGCCCACCGCCGCGCCGAGCCCACCGCTGTCCGTACGCCAACAACTCGCCAGGGTGGCGCGAAAGGTGACAGCAAGTCGGCCGAACTCACGATCTTTCGGACAGGAAACGATCTAGGCATTGATCTCCGGCCCGGCCACCTCTAGGTTGCGGTGCAATGTCACACTGAACGGCCATACGGGATGCCCGGGGGGACCACGGTGTCGGACACCGCATTGGAAGCACCGCACCAGGCCGCGAGCAGGCTGCCCCGGGTCTTCTACCGGCTGGCCGCAGGCGACGCCCTGAACACGTACGGCAGCCAGCTCGACCTGGTCGCACTGAGCCTGTTCGCCTACGAGGCGGCCGGCAACGCCCTCGGCACGGCCGGGTACCTGGTGCTGCGGCTGGGCGGCGGCGTCGTCGGCGGGCTGGTCGCCGGGCGGCTGGTGGCCCGGCTGGAGCGCCGGAGGCTGATGACGGGCTGCGCCCTGGCCCAGGCGCTGGCGCTGGTCGTCGTCGCCGGTGTCCCGGCCTCGTTGCGCATCCCCGTCCTCTACCCGCTCGCCCTGGTCCTGGGCGGCGCCGCCGCGGTGGCCGCCGTCGCCCTGCGGACCAGCATCCCCGAGATGGTCGGCGCGGAGCGCCGGGCCCGCGCCAACAGCCTGATGGCGAGTTGCCGTTCCACCGCGATGGTGCTCGGCTTCGCCTCCGCCGGCGTGGTGGTGGCCTGGGCCGGGTTCCGGGCCGCGCTGCTCATCGACGCGGCCAGCTTCGTCCTCTTCGGGGCACTGGTGATCCGGCTGCCGCTGCCCACCCGGGCCGCCCCGGCGGACGGGCCCGCGGCCCGGCCGGACGAACCCGTGGTCCAGTCCGACGGACCCGTGGTCCAGCCGGACGAACCCGCGACCGACCCGGACGAGCCCGCGCCGAAGGCCGGGAAGCGCGGCTCCCGGTGGCAGGCGCTGGTCGTCCTGCGGGCCGCTCCCGTGGTGGGCGCCATGGCGGGGATCCGGCTGCTGGACGCCTTCGGCTCCGCCGCCCACAACATCAGCCTGCCGGTCTTCGCCGACCAGTCCTCCCCCGCCAACCCGGCCGCCCTGCTCGGCACCTTCTGGGCCACCTGGGCGATCGGCAACCTCTGCGCCCAGCAACTGGTCTCCCGGTTCATGCTGCGCCGGGGCATCGAACCCGGCGAGCGCGGCTTCGCGCTGGGCACCTGCCTGATGTCCGTCTGCTTCATCCTGATCTTCACCGACCTGCCGACCCCACTCTTCCTGCTGGTCGCGATCGGCGCCGGCCTCGGCGACGGTTTCACCGAGATCTCCTACACCACCCGGATCCAGGCCCTCGCCGACGAGCGGCGCGGCGAGGCCTTCGGCATCCTCGCCTCCGCCGAGAACATCGGCATGGGCACCGGGATGCTGCTGAGCGGCTCACTGCTCACGCTGCTCAGCCCGCTGACCGTGGTCGGCGTCTCGCACGCCGTCCCGATCGTGCTGGCGCTCGCCTTCCTGGTGCTGGTCGCCCGCACCCGCCGCCGCTGACGGGCCCGGGGCCCGCCCCACCGGCCTCTCCGCACCACCTCCGGCGCCCCCGCACCGTACGCGCCACCCCTCTCCGCTCCCCTCCCTGCCCCGGGGCGGCCCACACCCGCGCCCCGGCACCGATCCGAAAGGTGCCGAACCTCATGAGCCCCACCGGTCCCGACCACGGCCGGCTGCGCACCCTGGAAGCCCGACTGCTGCTGCGGCCCGAGATCGCCGACTGCGCCCTGCTGCCCGTCGAGCGCGAGGACGGCCGCCCCGGTCTGCTGGCCTACCTCGTCCCCGCCGTCGACGGCGATCCCGAGGCCCTGCGCCGCCGGGCCGCCGCCGCGCTGCTGGACGCCGACCCGAGCGCCGAAGTCCACCTCCTGGACGGCATCGTGCGCACACCCGAGGGCGAACCCGACGCCGCCGCCCTGGCCGCGGCACTCACCCGGCCGCCCGCCGCGCCCGGCCCCGCCCTGCGCCACCTGCGCGAACTCACCGACCGCTGGCGTCCGTTCGGCGAGGTGCCGGCGACGGCCGGCGCCGCCCCGGCCGAGCAGGCGGCCCCACCCGCGGATCCCGGCGCCGAGGATCCCGAAGTCGAGGATCCCGGAGTCGACGGCCCCGGCACCGAGGCCGTCGGCGCCCCGCTGCCCGACGCCGGGCCGCACGCGCCCCGGACGCTGCCCGAGGCGCTGCTGCGCGCCGCCGAGCTGCACCCCGACCGGGGGCTGCACCTGGTCCGGGCGGGCGGCGAGGCCACCAGGCTGACGTACCGCCGACTCCTGGAGCGGTCCCGCGAGATCCTCGCCACCCTGGCCCGCGCCGGGCTGCGGTCCGGGGACCGGGTGATCCTCCAGGTCCCGGAGCCGGAACTCTACTTCCCCACCCTGTGGGCCTGCCTGCTGGGCGGCGTCCAGCCGGTGACGGTCGCCCGCCCGCCGGACTACCACGAGCGCAACCCCGTCCTGGAGAAGCTCTGGCACGCCTGGCAGACCCTGGAGGAGCCGCCGGTGCTCGCCTGCGGGCCGGCGGTGGCGGGTCTGGAGCGGCTCGGGGAGCTGTACGAGGCGCCGGGCCTGCGGGTGATCGCGGTCGACGGGCCGTCGGCCTCCGAGAACGCCGCCGACTCCGCGCCCGCTCCCGAGCGGGGCCCCGCTCCCGGCGACGTGGCGATCCTCCAGCTGTCCTCGGGCAGCACCGGCCGGTCGAAGGCGGTGCAGATCACCCACCGCGGCATCCTGGAGTACGTCGCGGGAGCCGTCGCCCAGGGCTGCGACCCGGCCGACACCACGGTCAACTGGCTGCCGCTGGACCACGTCGCCGGGCTGCTGATGTTCCACCTGCGCGACGTGGTGCTGGCCGCCGACCAGGTGCAGGTGCCCACCGAACTCGTCCTCGCCGACCCGCTGGTCTGGCTGGACGCGCTGGAGCGCTACCGGGCCGCGCACTCCTGGTCCCCCAACTTCGGCTTCCGGCTGGTCGCCGAGGCCGTCCGGGCCGCCGGGCCCGGCCGCCACTGGGACCTCTCCGCGGTCAAGTCGCTGATCAACGCCGGGGAGCAGTGCACCGAGGCGGTGCTGGACGAGTTCCTGGCCGCCACCGCCCCGTTCGGTGTCCGCCCCGAGCACCTGCTGCTGGGCTGGGGCATGGCCGAGACCTGCACGGTGATCACCTACAAGCGCTACCACGAGGACGGCGCCCGCCGACTGGTCCGCACCGGCTCGCTGACCGGCCGTCTGGAGCCCGTCGACCCGGCGTCGGCGGAGCGCGGCACCGGCTTCCTCAGCATGGGCCGGCCCGCGCCCGGCTCCCGGATACGGGTGACCGACGACGACGGGCGGGTGCTGCCCGAGCACCGGGTCGGCCGCCTCCAGGTCCACTCCGGCCGGGTGACGCCGGGGTACCTGAACAACCCGGCCGCCAACCAGGAGGCCTTCGTCGGCGACGGCTGGTTCGACACCGGGGACCTGGCCTTCCTGGCCGACGGCGAGGTGGTGCTTACCGGCCGTCGCAAGGAGATCATCATCGTCAACGGCGTGCACTACTTCTGCCACGAGCTGGAGGACGTGGTGGCCTCCGTGGCGGGGGTGCGCTCCGGGCACGTCGCGGCCTTCGGGGTGCCGGACGAGCGCACCGGCACCGAGCAGCTGGTGATCGCCTACGTCCAGAACGACCCGGACGCCCCCGCGCCGCCCGTCGCCGCCGAGGTGCGGCAACTGCTGGCGGCCCGCCGACAGCCGGCTCCCGCGCTGGTGCTTCCCGTCCCGGCGGCCGACTTCCCGCGCACCACCAGCGGCAAGATCCAGCGCACCGCGCTGCGCCGCCGGCTGCTGGACGGCGAACTCGACGACCACATCGTGGCGTTGGACCTGGCGGAGGGCAACTCCCGGACGCTGCCGGACTGCGTGCGGCGGCTCGACTGGGAGGCCCGCCCGGTTCCGGGGGGCCCGGCGGCCGGGTCGGCCGCACCGGACGGCTCGGCCACGTCGGCCGGATCAACCGCGTCGGTCGCGCTGCCCGCGTCGCCCGCGTTGGCCGAGGAAACGATCCTGCTGCTCGGCCCGTCCGGCCCCGGCACCCTCACCGAGGCCCTGACCGCCGCCCTGCCGACCGCCGTGGTGGTGGACCACCAGCCGACCGGCGACCCCCAGGACTGGCTGCGGGCGCTCGGGGACCGTCCGGCCGACCGGCTGGTCTACCTGTGGAGCGCGACGGCCGACGGCACGACGCCGCCGGACGAGGCGCTGCTCGCCCTGCTCCGCGCGCTCCCGGCCCGGGCGCCGGTCCGCGAACTGGTCTCCGTCAGCGCCGGGCTGCACGCCGTGCTCCCCGGTGAACTCCCCCGGCCCCGCGCCGCGTTGACCGCGGCGCTGACCGCCGGGGCCCGGGCCGAGCAGCTGGTGCCCGCCGCCCGGCACCTCGACCTGCCGGGCGACGCGCCGGCCGCGGAGCAGGCCGCCGCGCTGCTCGCCCTGCTCGCCGACCCCCGCCCGGAACCCGAGTCCGCCTGGCGCGCCGGCCGCCCCTGGGTGCCCAGGCTGGGCGCGGCCGACACCGCCCCCGGCCCGGCCGGCGAGGGCTGCTCGCTGCTCACCCCCGGCGCCCGCTACCTGGTCACCGGCGGCCTCGGCGGGATCGCCGCCGAGCTGCTGCCCGGGCTGCTGCGCGAGTACGGCTCCCGGCTGCTGATCGTCGGACGCAGCGACCTGGGCGCCCCGACCGCCGAGGCGGCCGAGCGCCGGGCCGCGCTGCGCCGCCTGTCCGCCCAGGGCGGCCAGGTCCGCTACCGCCAGGCCGATGTGACGGACCATCAGCAACTGGCCGAGGTGCTCGCCGAGGCCGAACGGGAGTGGCGGGCACCGCTGGACGGCGTGCTCCACCTGGCCGGCGGCTACCGGCTCGCACTCCTCGCCGACACCGACACCGAGGGCTGGCGCGACGCCGTCCGGGCCAAGACCGAGGGCACCGACCACCTCATCGAGCTGGTCCGGCAGCGGCCCGGCGCGCAGTTCGTCGCCTTCTCCTCGATGATCGGCCTCCAGGAGGCGGTCGGCTCCACCGGGTACGCCGCCGCCAACCGCTACCTGGAGAGCACCGTCGACCGGCTGCGCCGGGAGACCGGCACCCCGGCCTGGACGGTCTCCTGGGGCCTGTGGAGCGGGATCGGCATGAACCGCGACACCGAGAACGAGCAGGCCGCCGCCGGCCGGGGCATCGCCGTGCTGAGCGCCGCGCACGGCCGCCGGCTGGCCGCCCTGCTGCTGGCCGGCGCCCCGGGCCACCGGTACGCCGGCCCGGACCCGACCTCCCCCGCCGCCCGGCGCCGGCTGCTCGCCACCGCGCCCCGCCCGCTGGCGGCCACCGCCGCCGCGCCGTCACCGTCCGCCACCGCAACGCCAGCGCCGTCCACCGCGTCCCCGGCCGCCCGGCCCGCCGGGCCGTCCGCCCCCGGGCACACCGCTCCCTCCGGGCTGCGCCGACTGGTCCTGGACGCCTTCGAGTCGGTCCTCGACGGCCCGCTGGACCCGGGCCGCCCGCTGGCCGAACTCGGCATCGGCTCGCTCCAGTTGATGCGGGTGCACGGCGCGCTCAGCGCCGCGCTGCCCACACCCCCGGCGCCCACCGAGCTGTTCCGCCACCCCACCGTGGACGCCCTGGTCGCGCACCTGGCCGCCGGACCGGCCGCGCCCACCGCTCCAGCCGCCTCCCCTGCCGTCAGTCCGGGCGCCGGCTCCGCCGCGGGCCCGGGCGACGACCGCCGGGTGGCGATCGTCGGCCTGGCGCTGCGCCTCCCCGGCGCCGACACCCCCGAGCAGTACTGGCGCAACATCGTCGAGGGCGTCCGGAGCACCACCCGGTTCACCGAGGAGGAACTGGCGGCGGCCGGGCTGCGCCCGGAGGAGTACCGCCACCCCGACTTCGTCCCGGTCACCGGGGCGCTCACCGACGTCGACCGGTTCGACGCCGAGGCCTTCGGCATCAGCGGCACCGAGGCCGCGCTGATGGACCCGCAGCAGCGCCTGCTGCTGGAGATCTGCCGCCAGGCCCTGGAGGACGGCGGCTACGACGCGCCGGACCCGGAGCGCCGGGTCGGGGTCTTCGCCGGCACCGGGATGACCCTCTACGCGCTCCGCAACTACTACCAGCACACCCTGGCCGCCACCGCCGACCCGGCCGAGCCGGTGGCCGCCCTGCAGACCGCGATCGGCAACCAGGCGGACTTCGCCGCCACCCGGGTCGCCTACCGGCTGGGCCTCACCGGTCCGGCGATCGGCGTCCAGACGGCCTGCTCCACCTCGCTGGTCGCGGTGCACCTGGCCGTGCAGTCGCTGCTGGCGGGCGACTGCGAACTGGCCCTGGCCGGTGCCGCCGCCCTGCACATCCCGCAGGCCGCCGGCTACCGCTACGAGGAGGGGTCGATCCTCTCCCCGGACGGCTCCTGCCGGGCCTTCGACGCCGAAGCCGGCGGCACCGTCGGCGGCAACGGCGTCGCCGCCGTCCTGCTCAAGCGCCTGGACCGGGCGCTGGCGGACGGCGACACCGTGCACGGGGTGATCCTCGGCTCGGCCGTCAACAACGACGGCGGACGGAAGGTGGGCTACACCGCGCCCAGCGTGGACGGGCAGGCGGCCGTGGTCGGCCGGGCGCTGGACCTGGCGGGCGTGCCGGCCGACACCATCGGCTACATCGAGGCCCACGGCACCGGCACCCCGCTCGGCGACCCGATCGAGTTCCGGGCGCTGGCCCAGGCGTTCCGCGCCCGGACCGACGCCGCCGGGTTCTGCTCACTCGGCTCGGTGAAGCCCAACATCGGCCACCTGGACACCTGCGCGGGCATGGCGGGCCTGATCAAGGCGCTGCTGGTGCTGCGGCACGGCACCATCCCGCCGCTGGTCAACTTCACCCGCCCGAACCCCGCGCTGGAACTGGCCGACAGCCCGTTCCGGCTCGCCGCCGAACGCCGGGACTGGCCGGACGGCCCCGCCCCGCGCCGGGCCGGGGTCAGCGCGCTGGGCGTCGGCGGCACCAACGCCCACCTGGTGCTGGAGCAGGCCCCGGCCGCCGCCGCCGCGGTGCCCGAGCCGCGCCCGGCCCCGACCGTGCTGCCGCTGTCGGCCCGCACCGCCCAGGGCCTGACCGAGCTGGCCGCCCTGGTCCGCGACCGGCTGGACGCCGAACCCGCCCTGGCGCCCGGCGACCTGCCGCTCACCCTCGGCGCCGGCCGGCGCGCGCTGCGCCACCGGCTGGCCGTCACCGGGCCCGACCCGACCGCCCTGCGCAAGGGCCTGGACGCCTTCCTGGCGGGCCGGCCCACCGCCGGCGCGGTCCACCGCGAGACCGGGCGCGGCGAGGTCCGACCGGTGCTGCTCTTCACCGGCCAGGGCGCCCAGTACCGGGGCATGGCCGCCGAACTCCACCGCGCCTTCCCGGTGTTCCGCGCCGTCCTGGACGAGTGCGACCGGCTGCACCGCGAGAACTGGGACGAACCGCTGCTACCGCTGCTGCTGGACGCCGCACCGCGGGACGCGGACGACACCTGGACCACCGAGGCGGCGCAGCCCGCGCTGTTCGCCCTCCAGGCGGCCTACCTGCGGCTCTGGCAGGAGCTCGGCGTCCGGCCGGCCGCGGTCGCCGGGCACAGCGCCGGGGAGTACGCGGCCTTCCACGCGGCCGGCGCGCTCGACCTCGCGGACGGGATGTTCCTGACCGCGCTGCGCGGGCGGCTGATGCACCGGCTGACCGGGCCGGGCGCCATGACGGTGGTCCGGGCCGGGCTGGACCGGCTGGCCGGGCTCGGCGACTGGCTGCCCGGGGTGGACCTGGCCGTGGTCAACGGCCGGGAACAGTGCGTGCTGGCCGGCCCGCCGCGCGAGATCGCCGCCGCCGAGGCCGTCCTGGCCGCCGACGGCGTCGCCACCGAGCGGCTGCGCGGCGACCGGGCGTTCCACTCCCGCCTGCTCGACCCGATGCTCGACCCCTTCCGCGACCAGCTGGCCCGGCTGCGCCTGCGGCCGCTGACCGTACCGCTGGTCAGCAACCTCGGCGGCGAGGTGCTGGCGCCCGGAACCGTCCCGGCGCCCGACTACTTCCTCCGGCAGACCCGGGAGACCGCCCGGTTCGACCAGGTCCTCACCGCCCTGGACGGGCAGGACCACGAACTCTTCCTGGAGATCGGCCCGCACCCGACGCTCACCGGCATGGGCCGCCGGGAGCTGCCGCAGCGCCACTTCGTCGCCGGCGGCCGGCGCGGCGCGTCCCCGGAGCAGCAGTTCGACGCCGCCGCGGCCGCGCTATGGGCGAACGGCGTCCCGCTCGACTGGGCCCGCTTCGCCGCCGCCCGGGACTGGCCGGACGGCCCGGCCCGCCGCGTCCCGCTGCCGACCACCGTCTACCAACGCCGCCGCCACTGGTTCACCGCCCCTGCCAGGCCGACCACCGAGGACCCCGCCATGCGTCAGGAACCACCCCAGCAGACCGCACCGGCCCCGGCTCCGGTCGCAGCGCCGGCCGCGGCGCCGGTCACGGCCCCGGCCCCGGCCCCGGCCCCGGCCGCCGCACCGTCGCCGGCCCCCGAGGAGCTGGCCGAGCAGGCCGTGCTGCGGCAGGTCGTCGAGCAGACGGCCCGCCAGCTCGGCTACGACGAGGCGTCGGTCGGCGCGGACGAGCCGTTCTTCGACCTGGGCGCCGACTCGCTCTCGATGATCAACATGATCCGGGACCTGGAGCGCGCGTTCCGGGTGCGGGTGTCGATGCGCGAGCTGTTCGAGGCGGCCGACACGCCGGCCCGGCTGGCCGGGCTGATCGCCTCCCGGCTGGAGCCGGCGGTGCTGGCCGCGCTGCTGCCGGCCGCCGGGCCGGAGCCCGCGGCGGCACCCGTGGCGGCGCCCGAGCCCGTGACGGCCCCGGTGGCGGCGGCTCCGGTCCCGGCCGTACAAGCCGCCCCGGCGGTCCAGAGCGCCCCGGCCGTGCAGGCCACCCCGGTCGTCCAGGCGCCGGCCCCGGTGCCGCAGCCCGTCCTCGCGGCCCCCGCCGCTCCCGCGGCGCCCGCCGCCCCGATCACCGACGGCACCGGCCTGATCGAGCGCCAGCTCTCGCTGCTCGGCCAGTTCTCCGACCTGATGCGCGACCAGCTCGGCCTGCTCGCCGGCGGCGCGCCCGCGCCCGCACTCCCCCCGGCGCCGACGCCCGCCGTCCAGGAGCCCGCCGCCGCCCCCGCCGCGCAGAGCCCGGTCCCCGTCGAGGCCCCCGCCGAGGCACCTGCCGCCGCCCCCGCCGGGCCGCAGGTGCACGGCCCCCGGGTGACGGTCTCCCGCGAGTCCGGCATGGCCTCCGGCGGCCTGACCGACCAGCAGCGCGCCCACGTGGACGAGCTGGTCGCCCGCTTCACCGCCCGCACCACCGCCTCCAAGGCGATCACCCGCCGCCACCGCCGCACCCTGGCGGACAGCCGCGCCGTGGTCGGCTTCCGCTCCGGCACCAAGGAGATGCTCTACCCGCTGGCCGCCCGTCGGGCCAGGGGCTCCCGGCTGGAGGACGTCGACGGCAACCCGTACGTCGACATCACCATGGGCTTCGGCGTCCTGCTCTTCGGCCACGACCCGGAGTTCGTCTCCGAGGCCGTCCGCGAGCACCTGGCCTCGGGCCTGCGGCTGGGCCCGCGCGGCCCGGAGACCGGCGAGGCCGCCGAGCTGCTGGCCGAGCTGACCGGCACCGAGCGGGTCGCCTTCGCCAACTCCGGTACCGAGGCGAACGCCGGGGCGATCCGGCTGGCCCGCGCGTACACCGGCCGGGACAAGATCGTCATGTTCGAGGGCTCGTACCACGGCCACTTCGACCACACCCTCGGCCGCACGCTGGGCCACGGCGCCGACCGGGAGACGGTGCCGGTGTCCATCGGCATCCCGGGCAGCGCGGTCGCCGACCTGCTGGTGCTGCGGTACGGCGACCCGGAGAGCCTCAAGGTCATCGAGGAGCACGGCGACCGGATCGCCGCCGTGCTGGTCGAGCCGGTGCAGAGCCGCCACCCGGGCCGCCAGCCCGTCGACTTCGTCCGCTCGCTGCGCGAACTGACCGCCCGGCTCGGCATCGTGCTGGTCTTCGACCAGATGCTCACCGGCTTCCGGCCCCACCTGCGCGGCGCCGAGGGCTTCTGGGGCGTCACCCCGGACGTGTCCACCTACGGCAAGGTGCTGGGCGGCGGCTACCCGATCGGCGCGATCGCCGGACGGGCCGACATCCTGGACGGGATCGACGGCGGGCACTGGGACTACGGGGACGACAGCTACCCGCCCAGGGACACCACCTTCTTCGGCGGCACCTACATCCAGCACCCGCTGGCGATGACCGCCGCGGGCGCGGTGCTGCGCCACCTCAAGGCGGCCGGCCCCGGCCTCCAGGAGCGCCTGAACGCCCGCACCGACGAGCTGGCGGCCACCCTGAACGGCTTCTTCGAGGAGGAGGAGTTCCCGCTGCGCCTGGCGCACTTCGGCTCGCTCTTCCGGTTCGAGCCCCGGGCCGACATGGAGCTGCTCTACCCGCACCTGCTGACCCGCGGGGTCTACGTGTGGGAGTGGCGCAACTTCTTCCTCTCCACCGCCCACACCGACGGCGACCTGGAGTTCGTGGTCGACGCGGTCCGCGAGTCGCTGCGCGACCTGCGGCGCGGCGGCTTCTTCCCGGCCTCGCCCGGCGTCCGGCTGCCCGCCCCGCGACCGGCCGCCGAACTCCCCCGCCCCGCCGAGGCCGTCCGCGCCCACGCCGAACCGGTTCCGTACCAGCCGGTCAGCGACCCGCAGCGGCCGGTGGACTTCAGCCTCTACTTCTTCGGCGACTACCCGCTGGACTCCCCGGAGGACGAGAAGTACCGCATCGTCCTGGAGAGCGCCCGCTTCGCCGACCGGCACGACTTCCACTCGGTCTGGCTGCCCGAGCGCCACTTCCACTCCTTCGGCGGCATCTTCCCCAACCCCTCGGTGCTGGCCGCCGCCCTCGCCCGGGAGACCACCCGGATCCGGCTGAACGCGGGCTGCGCCGTGCTGCCGCTGCACCACCCGGTGCGGGTGGCCGAGGAGTGGTCGGTGGTCGACAACCTGTCCGGCGGCCGGGTCGGCCTGGGCTGCGCCAGCGGCTGGCACCCCAACGACTTCCTGTTCTTCCCCGAGCGCTACGGCAGCCACAAGGAGCTGATGCACCGGCAGGTCGAGACCGTGCGGGCGCTGTGGCGCGGCGAGCCGTACCAGGGCCGCAACGGCAACGGCGAGCCGATCGAGGTGACCCTGCACCCGCGCCCGCTGCAGGACCTGCCGCCGATGTTCACCGCGATCGTCGGCAACCCGGACAGCTTCCGCGAGGCGGCCCGCAACGACCTCGGCGTGATCACCAACCTGATGACCCAGGACGTCGCCCAGCTGGCCGAGAACATCGCGGTCTACCGGCGCACCCGGGCCGAGCACGGCCTGGACCCGGAGGCCGGCCGGGTGGTCGTACTGGTCCACACCTACCTGGGCACCGACCTGGCCACCGCCCGCGAACAGGCCTACCGCCCGTTCTGCAACTACCTGCGCTCCTCGCTCTCGCTGTTCGGGCAGATGGCCAACAGCCTGGGCCTGACCCTGGACTTCGAGAACGCCCGCGAGGACGACCTGGAGTTCGTGCTGGAGCGCGCGTACGAGCGGTACTGCGCCTCCCGCGCGCTGATCGGCACCCCGCAGAGCGTCCAGGGCGTGCTGTCCGAGCTGCGGGCGGCCGGCGCGGACGAGATCGCCGCCTTCGTGGACTTCGGGCTCTCCCCCGAGCTGGTCGCGGCCGGCCTGCCGCAGCTCGACGTGCTGCGCCGGGACACCCTGCGCGGCGCCCCGCTGTCCTACGCCCAGCAGCGGATGTGGTTCCTGCACCGGATGCTGCCCGACGGCGGGCAGTACAACGAGGTCAAGGCCATCGAGCTGGACGGCCCGCTCGACCCGCGGGCGCTGGACACCGCGCTGCGCGGGCTGGTCGAACGCCACGTCGCGCTGCGCACCGTCTTCCGGGAGCAGGACGGCGAACCGTTCCAGCAGGTGCTGGCGCCGCCCACCGGCCCGGTGCTGCGGCGGGTCACCGCCGACGGGACCTCGCCGGACGCCGTCGCCGACCTGGTCGCCGCCGAGGGCGAGCACCGCTTCGACCTGGCCGAGGGCCCGCTGTTCCGGGCGCTGCTGCTGGAACAGGCGGCCGACCGGCACGTCCTGGTCCTGTCGATGCACCACATCGTGATCGACACCCTCTCCACCGTGGTGATCACCCGCGAGCTGGGCGAGCTGTACCTGGCCGCCCTGGAGGACCGGGCCGCCCGGCTGCCGGTGCTCGCCACCGGCCCGGCCGCCGAGGCCGCCCGGGAGCGGGCCCGGGTGGCCGCCGGCGAGTACGAGGAGAGCCTCGCCTACTGGCGCAAGGTGTTCGGCGGCGGCGACCTGCCGGTGCTGGCGCTGCCCACCGACCGGCCGCGCCCGGCGGTCCCGGACGGCCGCGGCCGCGCCTTCGTCCACCACCTGCCCGCCGAACTCGCGGACGGCCTGCGCGAGTTGGCGAGGTCCCGGCGTTCGACCCTGTTCATGGTGCTGCTGACCGGCTTCGCCGGCGTGCTGCAGCGGTACGCCGGCCAGGACGAGATCGTGCTGGGCACCCCGGTGGCCAACCGGGCCGAGGGCACCGAGGACCTGGTCGGGTTCTTCGTCAACACACTGGCGCTGCGCCTGGACCTCTCCGGCGAGCCGGCCTTCGCCGAGGCGCTGGGCCGGGTCCGCTCCACCGCGCTGGACGCCTACGAGCACCAGCAGCTGCCCTTCGAGGTCCTGGTGCAGGACCTCAACCCGCGGCGCGACACCAGCCGCAACCCGCTGTTCCAGGTCATGGTGGAGTTCGAGAACCACGCCGTCTTCGAACTGGACCTGCCCGGGCTGACCGCCCGTCCGCTGGACCACGTCGCGGACCGCTCCGCCTTCGACCTCACGCTCTTCCTGACCAGCCTGCCCGACGGCATCCGCTGCCACGTGGAGTACGCCGAGGCCCTGTTCGACCGGGCCACCGTCGACCGGCTGCTCGGCGCCTTCGAGCGGCTGCTCACCGCCGCGGTCGCCGACCCGGAGCGCCCGCTCGTCGAGCTCACCGCCGTGGCCGCGGACGAGGCCGACACCGCCCTGGAGTGCGGACCGGCCGCCGCCCAGGACCCCGCGCACCCGCTGGCCACCGTCGCCGCGACCGCGGCCGGCCGACCCGACCGGACGGCGGTGGTCGCCGCCGACGGCACCACCACGGACTACCGCACCCTGCTGGCCCGGGCGGAGGAGCTGGCCGGCCGGCTGCTGGCGGCCGGCGTCCGCGAGGGCGACCGGGTGGGCGTGCTGCTGCCCCGCTCGGTGGACCAGGTGGCCGCGCTGCTGGCCGTCCTGCGCCTGGGCGCCGTCCACGTGCCGGTCGACGTGCTGCAGGGCGCCGAGCGCTGCCGGCTGATCGTCGAGGACAGCGCGCCGGCCGTCCTGCTCACCACCTCGCCCGACGCCCCGGCAGAACTCGGCCTGACCGTACCGACGGTGCTCACCGGCACCGCCCCCGCCGACACCGCCGGTGCCGGGCTGCCCCCGCTGCCCGCCCCCTCCGCCGAGGCGCCCGCGTACCTGCTGTACACCTCCGGCTCCACCGGCCGCCCCAAGGGCGTGCTGATGCACTCCCTGGCCCTGGCCCACCTCGTGGCCTGGAACGTCGCCGGCCACCCCGCGGCCCGTACGCTCCAGTACGCCTCCTGCGGGTTCGACGTCAGCGTCCAGGAGATCCTGACCACGCTGGCCGGCGGCGGCACCCTGCTGCTGATCGAGGAGGAGACCCGCTACGACGTGACGGCGCTGGCCGCCGTCGTCCGGGCCACCCGGGCCGAACGGCTCCACCTGCCGTACACGCCGCTGGCCGCGCTGGCCGACGCGCTCGGCGAGGAACCGGTGCCGCACCTGCGGGAGCTGATCTCCGGCGGCGAGCAGGTGCTGCTCACCCCCGGGCTGCGGGCCTTCCTGCGCCGCAACCCCGGCTGCCGGCTGATCAACCACTACGGCCCGACCGAGACCCACGCACTGACGGCCGGCGAGATCGAGCCGGACGGCCCGGAGTACGCGCCGATCGGCCGGCCGACCCCGGGCAGCCGGATCGTGCTGCGCGACGCCGCCGGGCGCCGGGTGCCGGCCGGGGCGGTCGGCGAGATACACGCCCTCGGCGTCCAGGTCGGCATCGGCTACGTCGGCCGCGCCGAGGAGAGCGCCGCCGTCTTCGCCGACACCCCGGAGGGCCGGAGCTACCGCACCGGCGACCTCGGCCGGTGGCGGCCGGACGGCCGGCTGGAGTACCTCGGCCGGGCCGACCGCCAGGTCAAGGTCCGCGGCTACCGGGTCGAACCGGGCGAGATCGAGACCGTGCTGCTCGGCCTGCCCGGCGTGCGCGCCGCCGCCGTGACGGCCCGCCGCACCGCCGCGGGCACGGTGCTCGCCGGGTACGTCGACTGCCCGGCCGCCGAACTGCCCCGGGTCCGAGACCAGTTGGCCGACCTGCTGCCCGACTACATGGTCCCCGGGCTCTGGGCCGCCGTGGACGCCCTGCCGTTCACCGCGCACGGCAAGCTGGACACCGCCGCCCTGCCCGAGCCGCGCCCGCTCGGCGCGGACGAGCCCGCGGCCGCGCCGGCCACCGAACTGGAGCGCACCGTGCAACGGCTCTGGGAGGAGGAACTCGGCCGCCCCGCCGGGGTGGAGACCTCCTTCTTCGACCTGGGCGGGCACTCGCTGGCCGCCACCCGGCTGCTGAACCGGGTCCGCGAGGCGACCGGCCTGCGGATCGGCGTGCTGGACTTCTTCCGCCGCCCGACCGTCCGCGCGATGGCCGCCCACCGGCCGGCCGCCGAGCAGACGCCGGCCCCGGCGTACGAGGAGGGCACCCTGTGAGCGCCGCGGAGGAGGGCTGGGAGCGGCTGCTCAAGCTGCTCGACGAACGCGAGATCGTGCTGCGCACCACCGGCGAGCGGCTCGGCTACCTCGCCCCGGCGGGGGCGATGGACGAGGAGGTCGCCGGCCTGGTCCGGGCGCACCGCGACCGGCTGCTGACCACCCTGACCGGCGCCGGGGCCGCCCTGGCCGCCGCGCCGGCCGGGGTGGGGCAGCGGCGGATGTGCAGGGCGCACGCGGGCTCGGCCGATCCGGCGGTCTGGAACATCACCCAGCGGATCACCCTGCGCGGGCCGCTGGAGCCCGAGCGGCTGGCCGCCGCGCTGACGGCGGTGGTCGAGCGGCACGAGAGCCTGCGGACCCGCTTCGCGGACACCGGGCTCGGGGTGCTCCAGCAGGTGCTGCCGAACACCCCGCTGGACGTCCCGGTCGAGGATCTGCGCGCCCTCGCGCCCGCCGACCGGGACGCCGCGCTCGCCGCGGCCCTCGACGCCGAGACCACCCGCCCGTTCGACCTGGCCGCGCCCCCGCTGCTGCGCGCCCGGCTGCTGCGCCCGGCGGACCAGGAGTGGGTGCTGCTGCTGGTCATCCACCACATCGCGGTCGACGGCTGGTCGCTGGCCACCGTGCTGGCCGACCTGGGCGCGCTCTACCGGACCGGCGGGGCGTTGCCGCAGGAGCCCGGCCGGATGACCGACTACGCCTGCTGGGAGCGGACGGTGGTCACCCGGGCCTCCGTCGCGGCGGCGGTCGACCACTGGGTGGGGGCGCTCGGCGGCGCCCCGCTCGCGCTGGACCTGCCCACCGACCGGCCGCGCCCCGAGCGGCGCTCCGGGCTCGGGCGGACCGCCGCGTTCCGGATCCCGGCGGCCCTGGGCGAGGCGGTCGGGCGCTACGCCGCCGCGCGCTCCACCACCGCCTCGGCGGTGATCGTGGCCGCGTTCGCCCGGCTGCTGGGCTCGCTCGGCGGTGCGCCGCGGATGTTCCTGCTGCTCTCCAACGCCAACCGCACCCGGCCGGCGGACGAGCGGGTGGTCGGCCTGCTCACCAACAGCATGCCGCTCCTGGTGCCCAGCCGGGCCGAGGCCGGGTTCGGGGAGCTGGTGGACCGCGCCGCCGCCGAGATCGCCTCCGGCCTCGACCACTCGGTGGTGCCGTTCGGCCTGCTGGTCGACGCGCTGCGGGAGCGCGGAGTCCCGCTGCCCGCCTGGCACCCGCAGATCCTGCTGGCCGTCCAGAGCACCCCGCCCATCGCCCTCGACCTGCCCGGCCTGACCACCGAGATCGAGGACGTGCCCGGCCCGTCCGCCCGCGCCGACTTCGCGTTCTCGCTCACCCCGGACGCCGAGGGCTACGCGGGGCTGGCCGAGTACGACGCCGACCTGTTCGACCCGGACACCGTCCGGGGCTGGCTGGACGCCCTGGTGGCGGACCTGGCCCGGCAGTTGGCCGTCCCGCTCCCGTGAGACCGGGCGGGCCCCGGCAGGCGGTGCGCCGCCCGCCGGGGCCCGCCGGGCTCCGCTGGTCGCGGTCGGGCCGCCAATGATAGACATGTGACATGTTACAAGGTGCTCACATCACCCTCCGGGCCCGGCACGACGCCGACCTCCCGGTGCTGCTGGCCGAGCTGTACGACGACGTGGCGACCCGTTCGCGGGCCGACTCCCGGCCCTGGCGGCCCGTCCCGCCCGGCCCGGCACACTCCCCGTACGCCGTCACCGGGCCGTCCGACGAGGCCGCGTGCTTCTCCGTGGTCGAGACGGCCACCGGGGAGCTGGCCGGCGAGGCCCTGCTCTGGGGCATCGACACCCACAACCGCAGCGCCCACGTGGGCCTCGCGCTGCGGCCGGGCCACCGGGGGCGCGGGCTCGCGCCGGACGTCCTGCGGGTACTCGGCCACTACGCCTTCCCGGTGCTCGGCCTGCGCCGCCTGCAACTGGAGACGCTCGCGGACAACACCGCGATGCTCCGGGCCGCCGCCGCGGCCGGCTTCACCCCGGAGGGGCGGCTGCGCCGATCCGCCTGGGCCCACGGGGAGTTCGTGGACCAGGTCGTGCTGGGGCTGCTGGTGGAGGAGTGGCAGCCGTGACCACTGACGGTCCGTCCGGGCGGTAGCCCGCCTCCGGGGCCGGGTCAGCCGAGCGGGCGGCAGAGCAGGGCGGCCGGGGCGCCGTACTGGAGCCGCTGCCAGGTGGAGGCGACGCCGGCCAGGTACTCGCCGTCCGCGCACTGGCCCTTGTAGCGGCCCGGCGCCCAGTCGCTCGCCACCGAGCCGCCGGCGGCGGGCCGGTTGTCGCCCCGGTCGAACCAGAGGGTGCGGCCGGTCAGCGGCAGCGGGGCGGCGGCGGGGGCGCACAGCAGCGCGGCCATGCCGTTGCCGCGCACGCTGTAGCCGACGGCGAAGCTGTGGTCGGGGCACTGGAGCTTGTCGTAGCCGGACGCCCAGTCGCCCCGGGTGACGTAGCGCTCGTCGGTGACGGTCGTCCAGTCGCCGCCGCCGGCGGCCGGCTCGCCCGCGTCGGTGCACAGCGCCCGGCTGTCGCCGCGGGCCAGGGCGGTCAGGCGCTGGCCGTCCGGGCAGTCGCCCTTGCGGTTGCCCGGGCTCCAGTCCGGGCGGGCGAGCATCCGCCGGGAGAGGTTCCGGTCGGCGTGGTCGAGGTCGAGCATGTTCCAGTGGTCCACCGCGGGCACCGGGCCGCTCACCGCCGGGGCGCCGATCAGCCTGCTCCAGTCGGCGGCCCGCCAGTCGCCGGGGTCGGTGAGGCCGGTGCGCCTGCCGTCGGGGCCGTAGGAGAGCAGCGCCCAGGTGTCCAGTGGCCGGCCGGCGCCGTCGGCCCAGCCGACCAGCGGCCAGAAGGCGAAGTCGGTGTCGCCGCGCACCAGGATGTCGGTGAACGCGTGCAGCCAGGCCTGCTCCTCGGCGTCGGTCGAGCCCCGGCCGCCCGCGCCGAACTCGCTGATCCAGACCGGGGCGGTGAAGTGCTGCCCGGCCCGGGTGACGAACAGCGCCTGGTCGTCCACCACCTGGGCGAGCTGCTCGGGGGTGAAGTCCTGGTAGCGGGGGTCGTCGGTGGCTCCCGGGCCGCTGCCCGCGCCGGTGTTGGCCGGGCCGGTGTAGCCGTAGAAGTGCGCGGAGTAGACCAGCTTGCCGGAGTCGACCAGGGTGTTGGAGAGGTTGCGCACCGGGGTGAGCATCGGGCGGCCGTGGCTGAACCCCGCGGCGGGGACGCCGTACCAGTTGATGCCCTCCATGACGACCAGCAGGTCCGGGTCGGCCTGGAGGATGCGGTTGCCGGCCTCCTCGAAGGCGGCGTACTCGTCGTGGGCGTCGCCGAGGCCCCAGTTGGGGTCGTCCCAGAGGTCCCGGCGGACCTCGTTGCGCAGGTCGGCGCCGACCACCCGCTTGTCGGACTTGTAGCGGTTCACCATGAACAGCCAGTCGTCCTCCCACTGGGCCGTCGACTGCCCGCTGTTCCAACGCTCGTTGCCGTCCAGGCCGCAGCAGAACCGGTAGCCGGTGGTGTGGTTGTTGAGGATCACCGCGAAGCCGTCGGCGGTGAGGGCGGCCACCACGGCGTCGAAGACCTGGAGCGGGGTCCGGCCGCGCAGCTGCGGGTTGGCGGCGACGGCGGAGTCCGGGACGGGGACGGTGTCGTGGATCATCGCGTTGGCGAACGGCAGCCGGATGCTGTTGACGCCGAGCCCGTGGAAGTCGGCCAGCAGCCGGGCCACCGGCACCCGGTCCAGGCCCAGCGGGATGTTGTGGGACACCTGTCCGGCCTGGTTGGCGGCCGGGTCGTCGGGGCTCCCGCTGCCCTGCCAGGTGCCCTGGGCGCCGGCCCAGTTGGCGGACTTCAGCTTGAAGCGCTCGCCGGCGGCGTCCACGATGTAGCGCCCCCGGGTGCTCAGCGGGCCGGTCCAGGACGCGGCCGGCCGGGACGGCGCGCCGTCCTGCGGCGCCGCGACCCCGGGGCCCGCCGCCAGGACGGCGAGCACCGGCAGGACGGCGGCCAGGGCGAGCAGTCGCGCCGCAGGACTCTTCATGGTCATCCCCGCTGTGGTGAGGCGGCCCGGGATCGACGGCCTGGTTCCGCACCGTCGGCGAGGACCGAGAATATGACGGATCCTCATGTTCGGGAAGGGCGCACGCCGGGACCGCACTCAGTCCTCGGCGCCCTCCCCCGGGCTGTCCTCGGCGCGCCGGTCCTCGGTGCGCCGGTCCTCGGTGCGCCCGGCGCGCCGGTGGCCCGTGGAGCGGACCGCGCGACGGGGCGTCTCCCGCCGGCCCGGTACCAGCCGAAGCCGCCGTCGCCGGGCGGGATCAGCGGCTCGGACCGGCCGTCGAGCGGCGGCAGCGGTCGGATCCGCTGGTCGGGGCCGTCAGGCCCGGGCCCTGGTCCAGGCGGCCTCGCGCAGCAGTCGGAGCCCGTTGAGGCCGACGACGACGGTCGAGCCCTCGTGGCCGAGCACGCCGAGCGGCAGCGGGAGGGTGGCGACCAGGTCCCAGACCACCAGGACGGTGATGAACACCGAGGCGATGACCAGGTTCTGCACCACCAGGGAGCGGGCCCGCCGGGAGAGCGCCACCACGGCCGGGACGGTGGCGAGTTCGTCGCGGACGACGACGGCGTCGGCGGTCTCCAGGGCGAGGTCGGAACCGGCCCGGCCCATCGCGACGCCGGTGTGGGCGGCGGCCAGCGCGGGCGCGTCGTTGACGCCGTCGCCGATCACCAGCACCCTGCGCCCGGCCGCCTCCCGCTCGCGGACGGCGGCGACCTTGTCCTGCGGCAGCAACCCGGCCCGGACGTCGCCGATGCCGACCTCGGCGGCCAGCCGGGCGGCGGCGCGCGGGTTGTCGCCGGTGAGCAGCACCGGCTCGGTGCCGGTCAGCGCCCGCAGGGACGCGACGGTGGCGGCGGCGTCCGGGCGCAGCCGGTCGGCGATGCCGAGCACGCCCACCGGGACGCCGTCCGCCTCGACCAGGACGGCGGTGTGCCCGGTCTCCTCCAACTCGGTTGCCAGCGCGGCGGCTTCGACGGAGGCGGCGTCGGTGCGGCCGTTGACCAGACGGGCGGGCGTGCCGACCGCGACGACCCGGCCGTCGACGGTGGCGGTGACGCCGACGCCGGGGGTGGAGGTGAAGTCCTCGGCGGTGCGGAGGGTCAGGCCGCGGCCGCGGGCGGCGTCGACGACGGCGCGGGCGAGCGGGTGCTCGCTGGGGTGCTCGGCCGCGGCCGCCAGGGCCAGCAGCCGTTCCTCGTCGAGGCCGGAGCCGGTGAGCGGCCGCAGGCCGGTCAGGCGGGGGGTGCCCTCGGTGAGGGTGCCGGTCTTGTCCAGCGCGACGGCGTCGACCTGGCCCAGCCGTTCCATCACGACGGCGGACTTGACCAGGACGCCGTGCCGGCCGGCGTTGGCGATGGCGGAGAGCAGCGGCGGCATGGTGGCCAGCACCACCGCGCACGGGGAGGCGACGATCATGAAGGTCATCGCGCGCAGCAGCGAGCCGGTGAAGGCCGCGCCGAAGGCCAGCGGGACGGCGAAGACGGCGAGGGTGGCGAGCACCATGCCGATCGAGTAGCGCTGCTCGACCTTCTCGATGAACAACTGGGTGGGCGCCTTGGTCTCGGAGGCCTCCTCTACCAGGTGCACGATCCGGGCGATCACCGTGTCCGAGGCATCGCGTTCGACCCGCACCCGCAGCGCCCCGGTGCCGTTGAGGGTGCCGGCGAACACCTCGTCACCCCGGCGCTTGGCGACCGGCAGCGGCTCGCCGGTGATGGTCGCCTGGTCGACCTCGCCGGCGCCGTCGAGCACCCGACCGTCGGCGCCGATCCGCTCGCCGGGCCGCACCAGGACGGTGTCACCGACGGCGAGGTCCCCGGTCGGCACGGTCTCCTCGCCGCCGCCGGGCAGCAGCCGGGTGGCGGTGGCCGGGGCGAGGTCGAGCAGTCCGCGCACCGAGTCGGCGGTCCGGGCGGTGGCCAGCGCCTCCAGGGCGCCGGAGGTGGCGAAGATGACGATCAGCAGCGCGCCGTCCATGACCTGCCCGACGGCGGCGGCGCCGAGCGCGGCCACGATCATCAGCAGGTCGACGTCGAGCGTCCGCTCCCGCAGCGCCCGGAGCCCGGCCCAGGCGGGCTCCCAGCCGCCGGTGGCGTACGCGAGGGCGTACAGCGGGCCCCAGGCCCACGCGGGGGCGCCGGCCAGCTGGAGCGGCAGCGCGAGCAGGAAGAGCACCGTCGCGGCGGCGGCCCAGCGGGCCTCGGGCAGCGACAGCACCCGGGTGCGCCGGCGGGGCGCGGTGTCGGGACGCGGCGCGGCCGAGGGCGCGGGGCGCTCGGCCAGGGTGGTGGAGGACATGCGGGCGGGACCCTTCGGGACGGGCGCGGGCAGACGTGGGCCGGGCCTATGACTCACTCACGATACATGAACATATGAACGCTCCTTCATCTATGAGTTGTAGGATGGTCCGCATGGGTCATGGAGCCGCCCCCGCCACCGCCGTCCCGCACACGCGCCTGGACGCCACCAGCGCTGCCCGGGTGGCCACCACCCTGCAAGCCCTGGCCACACCGTCCCGCCTGCTGATCCTCTCCCGGCTGCGCGAGGGCCCCTGCGCCGCCACCGAACTCGCCGCCGAGGTCGGCCTGGAGCAGTCCGCCTGCTCCCACCAGCTGCGCCTGCTGCGCAACCTCGGCCTGGTCGTCGGGCAGCGCAACGGCCGCCAGGTCGTCTACGCGCTCTACGACAACCACGTGGCCGCGCTGCTCGACCAGGCCGTCTACCACATCGAGCACCTGCGCCTGGGCCTCAGCGACGCCGTCGACCTCGACGACGCGGACCGGCCGGTCGGCGGCGCCGCGCGCTGAGCGTCGCGGCGCCGTCCTGGTTCAGGCGCGCGGCCCGTCGGGCCCGGACCCGGCCGACCGGCTGGAGACCACCGGGTTGACCCGGGCCTGCCGGGCCAGGAGGTCCGCGAAGGCCACCGTGAGCGGGTCGGGACGGGTGCGGGTGTAGGCGGTGAGGGCGCGCAGGATCGGGGGGTCCGGGCGCAGCAGGGCGCCCTCGAAGCGGGCCGGGACGATGTTGGCCGGCACCAGCGCCGGCCCGAGCCCGGCCGCCGCCAACAGCGGTGCGGCGGAGGTCTGTTCGGCGCGGATCGCCGCCCGGGGGTGGAAGCCGGCCCGGGCGCAGACCTGGTCGAGCAGGTCGGCGAGGCCGTTGTCGGGGGCGTAGTGGACCCAGTCCCGGTCGGCGAGTTCGGCCAGCGCGACGGTGCCGTCGGGGCGGTCGGCCAGCGGGTCCTCGGCCGGCAGCACGACGGTGAACTCCTCGACGCCGAGCTCCCGGATCGGGCCCTCCCAGCCGGTCGGCGCGGGGCCGATGGCGAGGTCGGCGCGGCCCGCGGCCATGGCCTCCTGGAGGAGGCCGGTGTGGGAGTACTCGCGCAGCCGGATCCGCACGCCGGGGTGCCGGCGGTGCCAGTCCCGCAGCACGGGCGGCAGGATGCCGAGGCTGACCGAGTAGACGACGGCGACCTCCAGTTCGCCCTCCTCCAGGCCGGCCGACCGGCGGGCCGCCGCGTGCAGGCGTTCGGCCTCGGCCAGCGCGGCGCGGGCGTGCGGCAGGACCGCCCGGCCCATCGGGGTGAGCCGTACGGCCCTCGGCAGGCGTTCCAGCAGCGGTCCGCCGAGGGCGCCCTCCAGGGCCCTGATCTGGTGGGACAGCGCGGGCTGGGTGACGTGCAGCTGTTCGGCCGCGCGGGTGAACGATCCGGTGTCGACCACGGTGGCCAGGTATTCGAGCTGCCTGAGCGTCGGTGTTGCCATGAACGGATTTTATCGCTGGGGTAGAAAACAAGCCTTGGACTCATCACGCCTGGTCGGGAGAGGGTCGTGGGGTGGCCGCCGCACGAAGCAGCGGGCGGCCGAACACCCCGACGATTCCCAGGAGTTCCCCATGTCCGTTTCCGTCTCCGCGCCCGCCGCCACCTCGCTCCAGGGCCGACGGCTCGTCGTGGTCGGCGCCGGTTCGCGCACCGGGCAGGCCCTGGCCAAGGCCGCCTCGGCGGCCGGCGCCTCGCTGGTGCTGGCCGGCCCGGACCCGCGCAAGCTGGAGTGGACGGCCGGCGAGCTGGCCGGCCCGTCCGAGGTGATCGCCCTGGACATCGCCGACGAGGAGTCGATCGCCGCCTTCGCCGCCCGGGCCGGCCGCTTCGACCACCTGGTCTCGACCGCCGCGATGCCCGCCAACGGCCCGCTGCGGGAGCTCGACGCGGCCGACGTCCAGCGGGCGTTCGCGGCGAAGGTGATCGGCCCGCTGCTGCTGGCCAAGCACCTGGTCGGGCAGGTCTCCGAGAGCGGCTCGTTCACCTTCTTCTCCGGTGTGGCCGCGTGGCGCCCGGCCCCCGCACGCACGGTGATGGCCACCACCAACGGCGCGCTGGCCTTCCTGGTGCAGGCGCTGGCGGTGGAGATCGCGCCGGTCCGGGTCAACGCCGTCTCCCCCGGCATCGTCGACACCGGCTCCTGGGACGGCCTGGGCGCCGACAAGGAGGCGTTCCTGCGCGGCGTGGCCGAGCGCAACCCGGCCCGGCGCGTCGGCACCCCGGAGGACCTGGTCAAGGCCGTCCTCTACGCCGTCGACAACCCGTACGTCACCGGCACCGTGCTGCACGTCGACGGCGGCGGCCGACTCGCCTGACGTCCGGCCCGCCCGACCACCGGCCCGTCGGCCGCGGCGCACCCACCGCGGCCGCGGCGCCGGCCACCCCCGCACGCCCGGATCCCGGGCGTGACCACCCGATCCGAGGAGCTGTTCCCATGCGTTCGCGCACCCTGATCCGTACCGCCGCCGTCCTCGCGGCGGTGGCCGGCCTGGCGGCCGGCACCGCCGCGGCCGCCCCCGCCCACGACGGCGGCCGCCACGACTCCGCCCGCGACTGGCCGCAGCGCCTGATCGACCGCACGCCCGGCCTCGTCCAGCCGAAGGCGCTCACCGTGGACCGCTCGATCGGCGCCCGGCGCGCCGCCCAGGAGGTACACCTGGCCCAGCAGTTGTACACCTTCTGGAACACCGGGCAGCAGCGGTACCTGGACGCGGCGGTCAGCCCGCAGTTCCGGGACAACACCCTGCCGGCGGGCCGTCCGCAGGGCCCCGCCGGGCCGGTCTTCGCCTCGAAGAACTTCCGCGCCGCGGTGCCGGACCTGACCTGCGAGCTGTCCGACGTCCTGGTCGCCGGCGACAGGATCACCGCCCGGCTGGTGTTCCGCGGCCACTTCACCGGCACCTTCGACGGAGTGCGGGGCCAGGGCCAGCGCGTCGAGTTCAACGCCATCGACATCCAGCACGTCGGCACCGACCGGATCGTCGAGGACTGGCACATCGAGGACAACGCGACCCTGATGGCCCAGCTGGGCGTCCACGCCTGACGCCCTCCGGGCCGCGCGCCGCCACCACGGTCCGTCACCCGGGTGCCGGACCGTGGTGGCGGCGCCGTCCGGGGGCCAGCACCGTGGTCAGGGGGCGACGATCCACAGGACGGTGCAGATGGACGCGAACGACTCCGCGCCCCGCGTCGTGGTCGGCGTCGACGGCTCGCCGTCGTCGTACGCCGCGCTGCGCTGGGCCGCCCGGCACGCCACGCTGATCGGCGGAGTGGTGGACGCGGTGGGCGCCTGGGAGCCGCCGAGCCACTTCGGCTGGTCGGCGCCGGTGGTCGACACCGCCTTCGACCGGGAGCTGGCCGAGCGGCGCTTCGCCGACGAGCTGCACACCGTGCTCGGCGAGGACTGCCGGGCCGAGATCCGCCAGACCATGGTGATGGGCGACCCCTCCGACGTCCTCCTGGACGCCGCGAGGGGCGCCGAGCTGCTGGTGGTCGGCAGCCACGGCCACGGCGGCTTCACCCGCGCCCTGCTCGGCTCGGTGAGCACCCACTGCGCGCAGCACGCCGCCTGCCCGGTGGTCATCGTCCGCGCTCGGTGACGTCGACGCGGCCGCGGCCACGACACTCGACGGAGCCCCGCCCCGCGTGCGGATGATCGGCCTCCCCCGGGCGGGGGAGGCCGGTCATCCGCACGCGCGATTCCGGCCCGCCGCCCGCTCGGCACGCTGGACGGGTGACCAGCACAACGATCCACCCGACCGAACTCCCCGTCCCGCGCTGGGCCGAGCGGACCGCCCGCGCGATCCCGTGGCTCGGCCTGCCGGTGTGCCTCTGGCGCCTGCCCATCGGGTTCGGGTTCCTGATGGGGATGGACGTGCCCCGCATGGACCTGCCGCTGTGGGCCGGCGTGGGGTACGTCGGCACGCTGAGCATCCTGTCCGAGGTGTTCGCGCTGCTCTGCTCCTGCCTGGTGCGGCGCTCGGGCGAGGTGGTGCCGCTCTGGGTCCCCGTCCTCGGCGGCAGGCACATCCGCCCGTACGCGGTGCTCGTCCCCGCCACGGTCGCGGGCCTCGCCCTCACCGCGCTCACCGTGGACTGGGTGCTCGCCGCCTTCCAGCTCGCCGGCTTCTCGGAGGTCCCGTACGTCAACGGCTGGTGGCGGCTGCTCGCGGCGGCCGTCAGCGGCCTGTTCGTGCTCTGGGGCCCGCTGGTGCTCGCCCTCGCCTTCGCCTACTACCGGCGCCGCTGCCGGGTGGCGCGGTAGCCGGCGGGCGGGACTTCCGCGCCGGCGGGTGGGCGGGTACGGCGGCTACGACGTGGTGCACCAGTTCCGCTCGATCGGCATCGGCATCACCCAGTGGGCCCTCACCCGCGCCGACGCCGGGCGCCGCAACCTCTGGCTGCGCACCCTGGACCGCTTCGGCCTCGGCTTCGACAGCTGACGGCCGGGCGGCCGGGCAGGCGGGTGCGCGAGGGATTCGCCGTGGCCGCATGTCCGTAATGAACGATTGTGTTCCCTATCTCCCGGGGATACCGTCGGTAGAGGTGAACGAATCCGTCCCCTGCCCGTCGTTTGCCCGTCGTTCACCCCCGAACCCATTGGGGGACCTGCCATGGCCACCTCGCGCGCCCTGGCCGAGGCTTCGCCCGCGACCGCACGTCGGGGCCAGCACCCGGGGATAGCACTGACCGTCATCGCGGCGACCCAGCTGATGGTCGTCCTCGACATCACGATCGTGAACATCGCGCTGCCGCACATCCAGCAGGCGCTGCGGTTCAACACCACCGAGCTGTCCTGGGTCATCAACGCCTACACCCTCACCTTCGGCGGCCTGCTGCTGCTCGGCGGGCGGGCGGGCGACATCCTGGGGCGGCGGCGGGTGTTCGTCGTCGGGGTGCTGCTGTTCAGCCTGGCCTCGCTGCTCGGCGGGGTCGCGCAGTCCTCCGGCTGGCTGCTGGCCGCCCGGGCGCTCCAGGGCCTGGGCGGCGCCATCGCCTCACCGACCGCGCTGGCGCTGATCGCCACCAACTTCAGGGAGGGCCCGGAGCGCAACCGGGCCTTCGGGGTGTTCTCGGCGGTCGCCGGGGCCGGCGGCGCGATCGGGCTGCTGCTCGGCGGCATGCTGACCTCCTGGCTGTCCTGGCGCTGGGTGTTCTTCGTCAATGTGCCGATCGGCATCGCGATCGCGCTGCTGGCGCCGCTCTACATCAACGAGTCCGAGCGCCACCCCGGGCGCTTCGACCTGACCGGCGCGTTCTCCGCGACGGCGGGCATGGTCTCGCTGGTGTACGGCTTCATCCGCGCCTCCGACCACGGCTGGACGGACACCGTGACGCTGACCGCGTTCAGCCTCGCCGTCGTCCTGCTGGCCGGCTTCCTCGCCCACGAGCGGCGGGCGCCCCAGCCGATCACCCCGCTGCACCTGTTCCGCGACCGCAACCGCTCGGGCGCGTACGGGCTGATGCTCTGCATGGCCGCGACGATGTTCAGCATCTTCTTCTTCATCACCCTGTTCGTGCAGGAGATCCTCGACTTCAGCCCGCTGCGGGCCGGCTTCGCGTTCCTGCCGATCAGCGTCGCGATCGTGGCCGCCGCCCAGTTCGCCGCCCGCAGCCAGACGAGGTTCGGCGCCAAGCCCTTCCTGGTGGCCGGCTCGCTGCTGGTGCTGGGAGGGGTCATCTGGGCGACCCGGATCGACATCGGCAGCAGCTACCTCGGCGGCATCCTCGGGCCGACCCTGATGTTCGGCTTCGGCATGGGATCGATCTTCGTCCCGGTGATGCTGACCGCCGTCTCCCGGGTCGCCCCGCACGAGACCGGCGCGGCCACCGGCATGCTCAACACCACCCAGCAGGTGGGCGGCTCGCTCGGGCTGTCGATCCTGGTCACCGTGTACGGCACGGCCAGCCGCACCGAGGCCCGGCAGCAGGCCGGGGCGTTCCTCCGGCAGGCCACCCCGCAGCAGGCCGCCGAGTTCCGGGCCACCGGTCGGCTCCCGGCGCCGTACGCCGACCAGGTGCTGGTGCACGGCATCGCGAGCGCCTTCCAGCTGGGCCTGGTGTTCGCGGCGCTCGCGGTGGTGGTCGCGGTGTTCGTGATCAAGGCCGGCCGGGTGCCGCTGCCGCCCGCCGTCAGCCCTCCGGGGGACGGAGCTTGACAGGGCGTCAGGGCGACCGGGAAAGTCTTCATTGCAATGGTTTTCATCTTCGATAACTGTTGCGGGTGAACGCCGCCCACCGAATCCCGACGCGCCCGAAAGAGGACACCCATGTCGCTCGACGTCTCCCCCGCCCTCCTCGCCCAGGCCCGGGAGGGCCGAGTCGACGAGGCCGACTTCATCGACACCGTCCGCACCTCGCTCCCGTACGCCTACCAGGTCGTCGCCGGGCTCAGCACCGAACTCGCCGCCGGCCAGGCGGAGTTCACCACCGACAACACCACGCCCAGCGACGAGCAGCGCGCCCAGCTGCTGCGCGCGCTCGCCAGCAACGCGATCCGGGGCAGCCTGGAGGACCACTTCGGGGTGAAGCTCGCCTTCGTCAACTGCCACCGGGTCGGCGCGTTCCGCCCCGGCACCGAGGACGGCCCGGCGTACCGGGAGTTCACGTCGCTGCACAACCAGATCCGCAACCAGAGCCCGGAGCTGCGCAGCTGCTGACGGCGCCCGGACGCGGCGGCCCCCACCCTCGCTCGACGGGGTGGGGGCCGCGTACGTGTCGCCGCGTTGCGCGCCGTTGCGGGGGGTTGCCGGCCGTTGCGGGGGGTTGCGTGCCATTGCGTTCCGTTGCGGGCCGGTGTCCGGATCGCGCGTCGATCTTGTCGGGCGGCGCGGCGCCTGCGTACGTTCGGAACGCACCACCCGGCCGGGCCCACCCCGGGCCTCCCCTCGCCACGCCCCACCGCCCCTCCTCGCGCCCTCGCCCCTCACCACGCCTCTCCCCGCGGAGCCCGCCATGTCGCCGACCCCTCGCCCGCTGCGGAAACTCGGCTTCCTGACCATCGGGCTCTTCGACGAGGCGGACCCGCGCCGCGGCCACGAGTCCACCCTCGGCCTCATCACGCTCGGCGAGCGGCTCGGATTCGACAGCGCCTGGCTGCGCCACCGCCACCTCCAGTACGGCATCTCCTCCCCGCTCGCCGTCCTCGCCGCCGCCAGCCAGCGCACCAGCCGCATCCAGCTCGGCACCGCCGTGACCCCGCTCGGCTGGGAGAACCCGCTGCGACTCGCCGAGGACCTGGCCACCGTCGACGTGCTCTCCGGCGGCCGGCTCAACCCCGGCTTCAGCGTCGGCCCGCCCACCCACTACGAGCACGTGCGCGGCGCGCTCTACCCCGACACCGGCGAGCAGGAGGACTTCGGGCCCCGGCGCGCCGAACGGCTGCTCGCCCTGGTGCGCGGCGAGGACGCCTCCGGCTTCGCCGGTACCGAAGGCATCGAGGTGTACTCCCGCCGGGTCCAGCCGCACTCCCCCGGCCTCGCCTCCCGCCTCTGGTACGGCGCCGGCAGCCTGCGCTCGGCCCGCTGGGCCGGCGAGCAGGGGCTCAACCTCCTCACCAGCAGCGTGGTCAAGCCGGAGGACACCGGAGTGGAGGGCCCGCTCGACTTCGCCGCCATCCAGGCCGCCCAGATCCGCGCCTTCCGCGAGCGCCACCCCGACGGCGGGCGCGCGCGGGTCTCCCAGGGCCTGGTGGTCATCCCCACCGACAGCGCCACCCCCGAACAGCGCGCCAGGTACCAGGCCTACGCCCTCGCCCGCACCCCGCGCACCCTCGCCCCGCAGGGCGCCGCCCGACTGCTGTTCGCCCCCGACCTGGTCGGGACCACCGAGGAGCTCGTCGAGCGACTGCACGCCCACGCCGGCTACCGCGAGGTGGACGAGGTCGCCTTCGCACTGCCGTTCACCTTCGCGTACGAGGACTACGTGCAGATCCTCACCGACCTGGCCACCCGGCTCGGCCCCGCCCTCGGCTGGTCACCCGAGCCCGGGCACCAGGGCTGAGCGACCGCCGGCCCACGCGGGATCCCATCGGATCGAACCGCGACCCGGCCCGCCCCCGAGTCAGAACTCGCCGGTTTCCAGGTCGAGTTCGAACGGCTCGGGCAGCCGCACCGGCACCCCGAACGGATGCGGCCCCTCGACCCGCGTGTAACCGAGCGCCCCCGGCTGGGAGAACAGCGTGCAGGCCCGTTCCTGCCGGTCCACCAGGAGGTAGAGCGGCGCACCGAACTGGGCGTAGCGGCGGCGCTTCACGATCCGGTCGGTGTCGGCGTTCGAAGGAGAGGTGACCTCGACCACGAGAACGGTCTGGTCGGGAAGCAACGCGCCGGGATTGTTCACGGCCAGCTTCACCGGAACGAGGGCCAGGTCGGGGATGTAGAAGTTCTCGGTGCCCGGCAGGTCTAGGTTGCCCGAGCCCGAACGCAGTTCGAGTTCGCGCTGACGGGGCCCGATCTGCAAGCGGATCAGATCGACGGTGTTCTCGTGCTCCCAAGACGGCGACACGGGGGTGATGACTCCCTCGACGATCTCGACGCGTTCGCCCGCGATGTGCCGAATGGCGTACTTGAGGGCCTGTTCGGGGTTCGGCACGTGGCTGTAGTCGCCCGGGCCGATGTGCGCTGTGCTCACGTAGTGCTCTCCTGTCAGGCGCCGGTCTCCGCGCTCAGGGGCTGCCCGGCGGAAAGCCTACCGGCGCATCGCGCCTGCATATGCACGCACCACCAGACCTACCCACTGATTCCGGACACTCTCTGGTCATATGAATAAGCGCTTGCTTAGAATCGGCGCGTTCAGCCGTCGAACCCGAGTGACCAGGAGACGTCATGGCCGGAGCCACCGGAGTCAACCGTCAGATCCGTCTTGCCAGTCGGCCGGTCGGGGAGGTGCGCCCGGAGGACTGGGCGCACGTGGCGGAGGCGGTGCCGGAGCCGGGGGACGGGGAGTTCCTGGGGCGGACGCGGTACGTGTCGCTGGATCCGGCGATGCGGGGGTGGCTGGACGACCGGCCGTCGTACCTGCCGCCGGTGGGGGTGGGCGAGGTGATGCGGGCCGGCTCGGTGGTGGAGGTCGTCGCGTCGAACCACCCGGGGTTCCGGGTCGGCGACCACGTGGTCGGGGCGTTCGGGGTGCAGGAGTACGCGGTGTCGGACGGGAAGGGCGCGCTCACGGTCGATCCCGCGCTCGCGCCGCTGTCGACGTACCTGGGCGCCCTCGGGATGCCCGGGATGACGGCGTACTTCGGGCTGCTGGAGGTCGGGGCGCTCAAGGAGGGCGAGACGGTCGTCGTGTCCGGCGCCGCCGGGGCGGTCGGCAGCTTGGTGGGTCAGATCGCCAAGGTGAAGGGCTGCCGGGTGGTCGGGATCGCGGGCGGTCCGGAGAAGTGCGCGCTGCTCACCGGTGAGCTGGGCTTCGACGCCGCGATCGACTACCGCGCGGAGGACGTCCGCAAGGCCCTGCGCACCCACGCCCCGGACGGCATCGACGTCTACTTCGACAACGTCGGCGGCCCGGTCCTGGACGCCGCGCTGACCCGCCTGGCGATGCACGCCCGGGTGGTGGTCTGCGGCGCGATCAGCCAGTACAACAACGAGGGCGCCGTGCAGGGCCCGTCCAACTACCTGTCGCTGCTGGTGCGGCGGGCCCGGATGGAGGGCTTCGTGGTGTTCGACTACGCCCGCCGGTACCCGGAGGCGGCCGCCGAGATCGCCGGCTGGATCGCGGCGGGCCGGATCAAGGTCAAGGAGCAGGTGGTGGAGGGCACCGTGGACGACTTCCCGGAGACCTTCGGGATGCTGTTCCGCGGTGAGAACACCGGCAAGCTGGTGCTCCGGCTCGTCTGACGAACGGACTCCCCCGGGCGGCCGTCGCCCCCGCACGGCCGCCCGGGGCCCGGGCCCGCTCCCCCGTTTTCCCGTCCCCCGAGGCGCTCGGCCCCCCGCCCCCGGTCAGAGCAGGCGCTTGATCTCGCCGCGCGCCCGGTAGAAGCCGCCCGAGGCGGACTCCCGCACCTCGGCGACCAGGTAGCGCGCCCCGGCGATCCGGATGTCCTTGGGGAACTGCACCCGCCAGGACGGGTCGTAGCCCTGCGAGACCACCCGCATCCGCAGCCGGGCGCCGTCCTGCACGCACTCGACCTCGACCTCGCCACCGGTCCGGACGGTGGCCGCCCCGACCGTCTCCAGCCCGGCGCCGGCCAGCACCGGCTCCCAGCCCGCGTCCCTGACCTCGGCGGTCCTCGGCAGCGTGCCGTCCTCGGCCGCCCGCACCGCCTGCTCGCTCGCGTCCAGGCAGGCCAGCGAGCCGTCGGTGGTCACCAGGTAGAGCCGGCCGTCCCGGTACTGCATGCTGTACGCCGAGCCGCAGCCGGTGGCGAGCTTCCACAGCCGGGTGCCGTCGGCGGCGAAGCAGTACACCGACGAGTGGTTGTCCCCGGCGAAGACGTACTCGCCGTCCGGGGAGGCGGCGCAGGAGAACACCGCGGCGTCGCAGCGGTAGGCGGCCACCTCGGCGCCGTCGGACTTGCGCAGCCGGTGCACCCAGCCGCGGCCGGTGCCGGCGAACACCTCGTCGGCCTCCTGCCAGCCGAACAGCACCTCGCCCTTGGTCGGGGTGTACCACCGCTGGTCGCCGCTGCGGTCGTCGTAGCGGGCGACGCCGCGCGAGTGGCCGTGGTAGACGCCGTCGGCGTCGCAGCGCACCATCCAGCCGGACCGGCCGTCGGCCTGGCGGCGCCACTGGAACTCGTCCTCGTGGTCCACCGTGGTCAGCCCGCCGCGCTCGTCGGCGACGCCGAGCACGCCGTCGTGGATGTCGAGCCAGAAGATGTCCACGTCCTGGGCGATCTCGTAGGCCACCCGCGGGACCTTGCCGCCCAGGTCGTACACCTTGCCGTCGTCGCAGCCGGCGTAGATCCACCAGTCGTCCGCGACGATGCACTTGACGCCCTCCGGCAGGCCGTAGCGGGCCGTCACCTCGCCGTCGTGGGTCAGGGTGTAGACGTCGCCGCGCTCGTTGCCGACCCAGGCGTGCTCCTCGCCGACGAATATCCCGAAGGCGGGCGAGCCGGAGCGGAAGCGCCACAGCAGCGGCGCCTGACGGGCGGTCGAGCGGCTGCTGACGATCTGCCGCCTGGTCACCGCCCGGCGCTGGCGCACGCCCTGGACGGCCGGGGCGTAGCCCTTGCGGACCTTCTCGCCGATCTTCTTGGCCGCCGACGCGGCCGCCTTCTCCGGGCTCGGGTACGTGGTCGCCTTGCTCTGCCCGGGCTCGCCGATCCGCCCGTAGCGCACCGTCACCACCTGGCCGGCGAGCCGCACCTCGTAGAACTTGTGCGCACTCCCCTCGTCCTCGGACAGTTCGAGGTACGTGACCTGCTCTTCCACGGCGACGGACACGGCGAAGGCCCCTTTCGGGCGACGGAGTCGGGGTGCCGGCGGGCGGGCCCCGCCGACACCCCGAACGCTACGGCCCGACACTGACAGTGGGCGCCGGTCGCGGGCGCGGCCGGCCGGCCGGTCGGTCGGCCGGGTCAGCGCAGCTCGGCCAGCAGGGCGCGCAGCCGCTCGTCCTCGCCGATGATGTCGTACGCGAGGCCGGAGGTGACGATCCGGCGGTCGCGCTCGACGAGGTCCCCGACGTACGGGAGCAGCGAGGTGTCCCGGGCCGCGGCACCCAGCGCGTGCAGGGCCTCGCAGCCGCCCGTGACGTCGGCGTCCGTCTCGACGGAGTGGAGCGCGGCCCGGGCGAGGCGGCCGAGGTCGAGGGTGTCGGGATCGGCGATGTCGAGCAGGGCGCGGGCGGCGCCGGCGGCGTCCTGCGGCTGGTCGAGCAGCGCCTCCAGCCGGGGCACGAGGTCCCGGCCGGCCGCCCCGAGGGAGGCGGCGGCGCGCAGCGCGCGGACCGTCGTCCAGCGGTACCACGGCCCGTTCCCGGCGGTGCGGTCGAGGACGGACGCCAGGATCCGGACGGCCTCCTGGGCGTCGCCGTCGATCTGCCAGAGGGCGCGGGCGGTGGCGATGTCGGCGTCCAGCTGCGGGACGGTCGGCTCCGGCTCCGTGCTCACCGCCGCGAGCAGGTCCGGGAGCAGCCCGGCGGCGGCCGCGCCCAGGTCGGCGGCCGCCTGCGCCGCCTCGGCCCGCTCGCGCGAGGCCGCCAGCCGTTCGGCGACGGCGTCGAGCAGCAGCTCTGGTTCGCCGGTGACGTCGTGGTGGGCGCGGGCCACCTGGAGCGGGCCGGCGTTCGCCCGCAGGGCCTCGGCGGCCCGCTCGCGGGCCTCGGACGGGCCGCCCGCGACGACGGCCGCGACGGCGGAGGCGGCGTACGGGAAGCGGGGCAGCACCGCGCAGAGCTCCGGCAGGCCGTCGACGGCCCGCGGGCCCCACCGGCGCAGCAGGTTGACCAGGTCGGCGGTCTCGTTGTCGCCGAGTCCGTCGGCGGCGAGCCGGCCGCGGACGGCGGCGAGCAGCTCCGGGGCGAACGGGAAGGCCGGGGCACGGGAGTCGCCCGCGGCGCGGCGGGCGTCCGGGCGCCGTGCGAGGTCCCGGGCGAGCAGCGGGGCGGCCTGCCCGGGTGCGACCCGGACCAGTGCGGCGAGGGCCTGGTCGGCCGCCCTGTCGTCCGGGCGGGTGGCGAGTTCGAGGAGCGCCGGCGCGGCCCCGGCGGCGAGCGGGCCGAGCTTGGCCAGCAGGCTCGCCGCCGTGTCCTGGGCGGCGAGCGGGGCGACGGCCGGGACCAGCCGCGGCGGGGCGGCGCGCGAGACGTAGCAGGCGTGGTCGGCCGCCCACAGGGCCTCGGCCCGCACCTCGGGGCGCGGGTCGCGCAGCGCGGCCTCCAGCAGGGTGAGGGCGGCCTCGCGGTCGGCGTCGGTGTCGCGTTCCAGCAGGGTGTCGACGACGGCGAGCAGCAGTTCCCCGTGGTGGACGCTGTAGCGGTCGACGGTGAGTTCGCGGGCCGGCAGCAGGCCGAGCACGGCCGTGTGGTGGGCGGCCTCCCAGCGGTCCCCGTTCTTCAGGCCGACCAGGACGGCGGCCAGCCGCAGCGGCACCGGGGTCTCCTCGCCGAGCCGTGCCCGGGCTTCGGCGGCGGCCGCGGCCAGGCCCACCCGGCCGAGGGCGACGAGCAGTTCGGCGGCCACGTCCGGGCTCTCCTCGGCGGCCCAGCGCTCCCACAGGGCGGCCGGCGCCGTCCCGGTGTCCCCGGTGTGGCCGACGGCCCAGGCGGCGGTCAGCCGGACGGTCTCGTCCGGGTCGGCCAACAGCGGGAGCAGCAGCGGCAGTTGGGCGGACACCGCGGCCCGGACGGCGCCGTCCGGGACCTCCCACTCGCCCTCGCTCTCGGCCAACCCGCCCAGTAGGCCGAGCACGTCGACCGTCCGGACCCCGGCGGCGGCGATCCGGGCCAGGTAGGGCACGGCGTCGACACTGGCCGGGTACACCGTGCCCTGGTGGAGGATGCTGCCGTACAGCTCGGAGACCGCCTCCTCCGCCGTACCGTCGTCGCCCTCGGCGAGGGCGCGCAGCAGGTCGGGCAGGTCCTCGGCGGGGCCGTAGGCGTGCGAGAGGTCGGCCCAGGGGTGGGCGTCGAGCCCGGCGAGGGCGGTGGTGAGGTCCATGGGCGGGATGCTCGCAGGGGGGACCGACAATTCCCCCGGCACCGTGGTGGACCGGCCCGACGACGGGAGCCGCGGACGCGCCGGTCGGTCCCCGGCGGTTCGGGGGCGCCGCGGCTCCGCACGGCGGGGGCTGGCAGGCTGGCACCGATCGCGGCGCCGCCGGGCGCCGCTCGGCGAGGGGGTCCTGATGACGGACGGGTCGGCGACCGGGGGCGTGCCTCCGCTGGATCCGCAGCTGCGGGCGGCACTGGCGGCGGCCGGCGACGGGGCACGTCCGGTACTCACCCCGGAGCGCCTGGCGGCCTGGCAGGAACGGGACCTCGCCGCCCGGCCCCGCCCGACGCCGGAGCAGTTGAGCGACGGCGGCCGGTTCGAGGTGACGGAGCTGCGCGTGCCGCGCGCCGACGGCGGGGGCGAGGTCACGCTCGTCAGCGCGCGGCCCGCCGGGGTGCGCGAGGAGCTGCCGCTGCTGTACTACCTGCACGGCGGCGGGATGGTGACGGGCAACGCCTGGTCCGTGCTGCCCCGGCTGCTGCGCGGGTGGGCGCTGCCGCTGGGGCTGGCGGTCGTGTCCGTCGAGTACCGGCTGGCGCCGCGCACCCGCTTCCCCGGGGCCGTCGAGGACTGCTACGACGGACTCGTCTGGGCGGCCGGGCACGCCGGCGAGCTGGGCGTGGACGCGCGGCGGGTGGTCGTCGGCGGCAAGAGCGCCGGCGGCGGGCTCGCCGCGGCGCTGGCCCTGCTGGTCCGCGACCGCGGCGGTCCGGCACCGGTCGGCCAGCTGCTGCTGAGCCCGATGCTCGACGACCGCGGCACCACCTTCTCCAGCCTCCAGCTGGCCGGCCACGACACCTGGGACCGCACCTCCAACGCCACCGCCTGGCAGGCCGTGCTCGGCCACCGGTACGGTGCCGCCGACCTCTCGCCGTACGCCGCCCCGGCCCGCGCCACCGACCTGTCCCGACTGCCCGCGGCGTACGTCGAGGTCGGGTCCGCCGAGACCTTCCGGGACGAGGCCGTCGCCTACGCCGACGCCATCTGGCGGGCGGGCGGCGAGGCCGAACTCCACGTGTGGCCCGGGGCCTGCCACGGTTTCGACACCCTCGCCCCGCACGCCGTCATCAGCCAGGACGCCCACGACGCCCGCACCCGCTGGCTGCGGCGCCTCCTCCACCGGTGACCGGGCCCGCGCGCGCGGTGCTTCCGGGCCGCTCGCCAGGGGACCGATCGTCAGCGGATTGTTCTCAGGCCCCAGCCGCCGCCCGGGCCCCGTCCAGCAGGCACACCATGTGCAGCTTCGCGACCGCCCGGCCGTCGACCAGGACGGCCCTCGGCTCCCGTCCCCACACCTCGAAGCCGCAGGCGGTGTAGAGCCGCAGGGCCGGCTCGTTGCCCTCGGAGACGGTCAGCAGCACCTGCCGCAGCCGTCCGTCCTCCGCCGTGCGCAGCACGTCCCGCACCAGGGCGCGGCCGATCCCCCGGCCGGCGGCGCCGCGGGCCACCGCCATGCCGTACAGCGTGCCCTTGTGCCGTTCCCGGCTGCGTCGCGGGACCTTCAGCCCGGCGGTGCCGACCAGCGCGCCGGTGCCGTCGAAGGCGCCGATCAGGGCGCCCGGCCCGTCCTCGGCCTCGGCCAGCCGGCGCAGCGTCACGGACATCGGCTTGCCCGCCTCCTCGGCGTGGCTGGAGGTGAAGGCGCTCGGCGTCTCGCGCAGCGCCTGGAGGCGGAAGGCCCGGTACGGTCCGGCGTCCGCGGCGCCGAGGCGGCGCAGGAGCACCGGCCGCGCGCGCTCAGCCGAGACGGACACGGGTGCACCTCGTCACGTACGGCAGGGCGATCTCGTCCCGGCCGGCCAGGTCCGGGTGGGTGGCCAGCAGCTGTTCGACGTCGGCCAGCAGGCGGACCCGTTCCTCCTCCGGCAGCGCGATCACATAGCTGCGGGAGGCGACCATGTCGACGATCCCGGCCCGGGTGGTGACGTGCTCCCAGCGGATCTCCAGCCGCTCGGGCGCACCGAACGGCGCCGGGAGGACCGGCCGGGTGTCGATCCGCCGCGGCGCCGAACGGTGCATCAGCACGCCCAGTGCGGCGGCCCAGGGCTCGGACTCGTCCCGGACGTTCCACACCAGGGCGAGCGTCCCACCGGGGACGAGCACCCGGGCGATCTCCGGCACCGCGGCCGCCGGGTCGAACCAGTGCCAGGCCTGCGCCACCACCACCGCGTCCACACTGGCGTCCGGCAGCGGGAGGCGCTCGGCCGAGCCCGCCCGGACCGCCGCCCTCGGCACCGCCGCGGCCAGCCGCGCCCGCATCCCCTCGTCGGGCTCGACCGCCACCACGTCCAGGCCCGCCTCGACCAGCAGTCCGGTCAACTTGCCGGTCCCGGCGCCCAGATCGAGCACCCGGCGGGCCTCCCGGGGCACCGCCGAGCCGATCAGCGCCCGCGGATAGCCCGGCCGGCCGTGCTGGTACGCGTCCACCGCGACCCCGAACGACCGCGCCCGCAGCCGTCCGGCCCACCGCCTGGTCGCCCCCTGCCGCGTCATCCCGCAGGCCCGTCCGATCTCGTCCCAGGTCGCCTCGCGCCCGCGCCGCAGCTCCTCCACCAGCTCCGTCCGCCGCTCCTCCAGCGCCTCGATCACCCCCGACAACCGCCGCAGCCCGTCGACTCCGCCGCCACCGGCCACGTCCGCCGCCACCCGCCGCCCGAGATCACCCGTCTCCATGGCCCGGCACTGTACGGACCGGTGGCAGGCGGCGTCAACATCCGTTGCCCTGTGGCGCAACATCTGTTGCCTCGGTTGGCCGCCAGTGCTCCACCCCCGTCCCCGCCGCCGAAAATCCGGTGCGCCCGGCGAACCCCAGCCCGCACACTGGGCCGGTCGTCCGCCGTATCGCGTAAGGAGCCCCGTGCAGGGAGCAGTCAGCGTCTCGCCCGCCCAGATCCCCGAGCTGCTGCTCGGCCTGGCCACCGTCCGCCCGGTGTTCCTCTGGGGCGCCCCCGGGATCGGAAAGTCCTCCCTGGTCAGGGCCTTCGCCGAGTCGCTCGGCCTGGAGTGCGTGAGCCTGGTCGGCACCCAGCTGGCCCCCGAGGACCTGATCGGCGTCCCGCAGCTCACCCCCGAGGGGCGCTCCCGGTTCTGCCCGCCCGAGCAGATCGCCCGCGACGAGCCGTACTGCCTGTTCCTGGACGAGCTCAACGCGGCCTCGCCGGACGTCCAGAAGGCCTTCTACTCGCTGATCCTGGACCGCCGGATCGGCTCGTACGAGCTGCCGCCCGGCTCGATCGTGATCGGCGCGGGGAACCGCGCCACCGACGGCGCGCTCGCCCGGCCGATGGCGTCCGCACTGGTCAACCGCATGATCCACGTCCACCTGCGGGCCAGCGCCGAGGACTGGCTGCGCTGGGCGGCCGGCGCCGGGATCCACCCCTGGGTCCTCGACCACCTCACCGACCGGCCCGACCACCTGTGGTCCGCCCCGCCAAAGACCGAGGAGCCGTTCTCCACCCCGCGCGCCTGGCACATGCTCTCCGACGCGCTGCACTCCTTCGGCCCCACGCTGGACGAGGAGACCCTCAAGGTCCTCGCGTACGGCCTGCTCACCCCGCAGCACGCGATCGCCTTCTGCGGCTACGCGAAGATCGTCCGCAACTCGTACGGCCTGGAGGCCATCCTCAAGGGCGACGCCCGCTGGCCGCACCGGGTGGAGGACCGCGACCTGCTCTACTACCTGGCCGACTCCTTCCGCGGCCGCCTGGTCAAGGAGCTGCCCGCCAGCAAGGAGCACGCCTCCGGGGCGCAGCGGCAGACCGCCTTCCGGGCCAAGTCGCTGCTGGTACAGCTCGCCGAGATCTCGGTGGAGGTCGCCCAGACGGTGATCGCCGACGGCGCGGACGGCAATCCGGTGCTGCCCTCCTGGTTCCTGATCGAGGCCGCCCGGGACATGCCGCGCCTGGTCGAGGCCCGCCGGTGAAGCCCGCCGCCGCGAAGCGGAAGCCCGACCCGGGCGCGGAGTCCTTCGCCGAGGGCGTCCGGCTGCTGCGCCGCAATCCGGCCCTCGCCGCCCTGCCCGCCGAGTTCTGCCGCACCGAGACCTGCGGGGCCGCCCCTCCGGGCGGTTGGGCGGTGGTCGACTCCAACGGCACCGTGCACGTCAACCCGCGCCGCCGGGCCGAGCCCGAGGAGTGGGCGTGGGTGCTGGCGCACGGCCTGCTGCACCTCGGCTTCGGCCACGTCCCGGCCGCCCGCGGCGCCCGGGTCCAGCCGGACGACCACGCGGCCGCCGCCCGCTGCGCGGTGGTCAACCGCTTCCTCGCCACCTTCCCGGTCGGCCACGCGCCGGTCGCTCTCCCGCCGGAGTACCCGGGCGGCGACGAGGAGGAGTTGACCGCCCGCTGGCGCCGCGACGGCCTGCCGCCGGCCGACGCCGCCGGGACGGCCGGCACCGCCGGCCCGGCCGGCCGGGACCAGCTGCTGGTCGAGTGGCACGGCAGCGGCCGCGCGCCCAAGGACTGGCAGAGCGCCTTCGCGGCCGCGCTCACCCGCACCGTGTCCGCCGCGATGGACCGGGCCGGCGGCCGGATCGACGAGAAGACCGGCCAGCGCCTGCCCGAACGCCCCTGGACCAGGGCGCTCAACTGGTTCGTCTCCTCCTACCCGCTGCTCGGCGGCATCGCGGCCGGCCTGACCCTGGTGGCCGACGCCGAACTCGCCCGCGCCCACGACATCGCCATCGCCGCCGTCAACGCCGACGCCGGGGAGGTCTACGTCAACCCGCTGCGCCAGTACACCGACGAGGAGTGGCGGTTCATCCTCGGCCACGAGATGCTGCACGCCGCCCTTCGGCACGGCGAGCGCCAGGGCGGGCGGGACCCGTTCCTGTTCAACGTCGCCGCCGACTACGTCATCAACGGCTGGCTGCTGGAGATGGGCGTCGGCGAGATGCCCGAAGGCCTGCTGCACGACCCGCAGTTGAAAGGCCTGTCGGCCGAGGAGGTGTACGACCGGATCGTCCGCGACCAGCGCCGGATCCGCCGGCTCGCCACCCTGGCCGGGAAGAACCGCCCGGACGTCCTCGGCGCACCGCTGGACCGCGGCCCGCGCGACTACGTGGACCTCGACGACTTCTACCGGCGCGGCCTCCAGCAGGGCTTCGAGCTGCACCGGCGCGAACGCGGCCTCCTCCCGGCCGGACTGGTCGAGGAGATCCGCGCGCTCGCCCACCCGCCGCTCCCCTGGGACGCGCGACTCGCGCGCTGGTTCGACGAGTTCGTGCCGAGCCCCGAACCGGTGCGCAGCTACTCCCGTCCCGCCCGCCGGCAGTCCGCGACCCCGGACATCCCCCGGGCCGGCCGCTACCGCCCCGAGGAGGAGGTGCCGCGCTGCACCTTCGGGGTCGTCCTGGACACCTCCGGTTCGATGAGCCGGCCGCTGCTCGGCAAGGCCCTCGGCGCGATCGCCTCCTACGCCGCCGCCCGCGACGTCCCGGCCGCCCGGGTGGTGCACTGCGACGCCGCCCCGCACGACGCCGGCTACCTCCCCGTCGAGGAGATCGCCGGGCGGCTGCGGGTGCACGGGCGCGGCGGCACCGTCCTCCAGCCGGGCATCGACCTGCTGGAACGGGCCGACGACTTCCCGCCCGGCGCACCCGTCCTGGTCATCACCGACGGCGAGTGCGACGTCCTGCGGCTGCGCCGCGAACACGCCTTCCTCGTCCCCCGCGGCGCCGCGCTGCCGTTCACCCCGCGCGGGCCGGTCTTCCGGATGAGCTGAACAGGTCCGAGAGCCGTCCCTCGGGAAAAAGACCACGCCACTACGCCCGGACCGAGCCATCATGGCAGTCATGACGGACGCAACCGGAGCGGAGCCGCTGGGCATGTGCCTGGTGGCCGATGTCGCTCAGGAGACCAGCCACGGCGAAGGCGGCCTGGAGATCCGCGAGGGGCTGCGGCACCTCGCGTCCGGGGCGAAGGTGCGGATCGCACCACCGGCCTGGGGCGACGGCGGCGAGAACGTCGTCGTGGCCGGCCGCCACCGGGGGAGCCGCCGTCACATCGGGCTGAGCCCATGATGTCCGGCATCGTCGTCCAGTACACCGGGCTTCTGCGGACCAGCACTTTCGACCTCTGGACCCGGTTGCGCGAGCTTCTGCGGGCCCAGGGGCTCGATCCCGCTGGGACGGTCGTCGTCGACCTCGTGCAGGAAGGCCCCGACCACGAAGACGGCCAGATCATCTCCGCCGAGGGCAGGGTCTACAGGTTCAGCCTCTTCTACGACCAAGAGGCAGAACACGGTGCCCGCAGTGCGCACCTCCGCAACTGGACCGACATCACGGAGTCCTGGCAGACCGGATCGTTGGCCGGGCGGACGGCGGACGCCTTCGCATGGAAGTCCCGACGTGCGGACTGAAGCCCCTTGATCGCGCCGGGCAAGCCGGTCTGCCGGTGAAGACGGCCACCGTTGATCAACAAAGATCAGCCGGTGGCGCCGCGGTCCACAGACCGTCGAGGGGTGCCCCGGCCGATCGCTCAGGGGCAGGAAGCGCTTGGCGCGGGCGCGGCCAGGGCGGGGGTGTGCCCTGCCCTGGCCGGGCTTCGCCCGTCGGCTCCGACCCGCGGGGGTCAGGACGACAGCGTCTTGCTCGCCAGAACCCTTCCCTGGGCGTCGTACGCGGCGATCCTGATGCCCTCGAGCGGGAACACCGTCGGGCCGTCGGGGGTCTTCCGGCTGGGCCCCCAGACGAAGCCGGTGGCGTAGCCCGGGGTGCCGGGGAGGGAGGCGACGGTGGCCCAGCGCGACTGGCCGTCCAGTTCGACGGCCATCCGGGCCACCTGGCCGGGGCCCTGGTAGACGAGGTTGTACAGGCTGTCCGGCTGCCCGGGGTTCCCGTAGTACTGCATGGTGACCTCGGTCGCTCCGCCCGCCCAGGAGTGTCCGCCGCAGCCCGGGGAGCTTCCGTACGCGGGGGCGTCGTGGACGCAGATCTCCTGGTCCTTCAGCTGCATCCACCAGCCCGGGCGGCCCAACGGCAGCTGCTGGCCGGGCTCCACCACCACCGCCTCGGGAGCGGGCCCCGCCGGATCCGGGAGAACCTGGGCGGCCGGCCCGACGGCCTGGGCCCCGTGGTGCGCGGACAGGGCCGCGCCGGTACCGGCCACCACCGCCAGCGCGACCGCCACCGCGGAGGCGCCCACCGCCACCCGGCGCCCCCGCCGCTGGCGGCGCACGTGGGCCTGCACCGCCCCGGCGGACCAGTCCGCCACCTCGACCCGGGCCGCCTCGTCCCGCAGAGCGCCGCGCACCATGTCCTCGGTGTCCATCACCTGTCGCCTCCGTTCGTTCCGTCGATCGTTGAACCGGTGTCCGCCGCGTACGAGGCCAGCGCCGGGTGGCCGCGCAGTTTCGCCAGGCCTCGACTGGCCTGGCTCTTCACGTTGCCCACCGAGCAGCCGAGCACTTCGGCGACCTGGCGCTCGCTCATGTCCTCCCAGTACCGCAGGACGACCACGGCCCGCTGGCGCTGCGGCAACCCGGCCAGCGCCTGGAGCAGCACCGAACGCTCCTCGACCTCCCGGTGGCCGCCGCCCGCGGTGGTCGCCCGGTCGGGAAGGACGGGCATGAGCAGCTGCTTGGCCCGGCGCCGCCGGTGACGGCTCAGGTTGTTGTTCACCAGGGCCCGGTGGATGTAGGCGTCCGGCTCGTCCAGGCGGCTGATCCGGGACCAGTTCCTGAAGACCTTGGCGAACGTCGCCTGCACCACGTCCTCGGCCTCGTGGTGGTCGCCGGTGAGCAGGTAGGCGGTGCGCACCAGCCGCCGCCAGCGCGTGGCGGCGAACGCCTCGAAGTCGAGCTCCCGCAGTCCGGGACCGCCCGCGGAAGCCGATGCCGTGACGGGCCCCGGCCGGTCCTCCACCGGGATGTTCAATGCGCTCGCGGTCATCCGATTCCTCTTCGCGTCCACGCGACGGCCCGACCGGACCGTCGCTCTGCCCTACTCACCGCCGCGCCGCCGCAAGGGTTGCACGGCCCTGTCCACGAGAACGGGCCGTGCGCGAGCACCCGGCGGATCCTCGCCCCGCACGGCTGGGGAACCCGCCCCGGGGCCGCCCGTACGCGTCCCGGTCACCGGTCCCGTGCGGCCGGTCGCGGGTCCGGGTCCTGTGGCCTGGTCCGCAGGCGGCCGCGGGCCGCTCGGCGGTGGAGCCTGCGGTGTTCGGCGGTCGCCCAGCGGTCGGCGCGGGTCGGGTCGAGGGGTGTGCCGTGGCCGACGTGGAGCCGGGTGGGCTTGAGGTCGAGCATCGCGCGGAGGCTGGCGAGGTTGGCGAGCGGGTCGTCGTGGAAGGGCGGGTTGGCCGGGCGGCCCTTGACGAGGCCCATGAAGGAGTTGGCGATGAGGTCGCCGGCCACCAGGTCCCCGTCGTCGGTGAGGACGGAGACGGAGCCGGCGGTATGGCCGGGGGTGGGGATGATGCGGCCGTCGACGCCGAAGTCCGCGAGGGCGGTCTCGCCGTGGACGAGGAGGTCGGGCTCGAAGGGTTCGGCCTGTTCGTGGAGCTTCGCGTTGCGGGCCATGAGCCGTCCCATCGGGCCGGTGGGCAGGTACGGTTCGCGGACCCGGCCGGTGCGGTAGGGGCCCAGGTCCGCGGCGTGGGCGGCGATCGGGGCGCCGGTGAGGCGGCGCAGTTCGGCCGCGGAGCCGAAGTGGTCGATGTGGCCGTGGGTGACGACGACGAGGCGGACGTCCTGCGGGTCGACGCCGTGGGCGGCGACCTGCTCGGTGATGCGCCGGGCGCTGCCGGGGGTTCCGGCGTCGACGAGGACCGGGTGGCGGCCGAGCAGCAGGTAGGCGTTGACGGCGTGACGGCCCAGGACGGGTATCGGGATGACCCTGGTGCGGGACAACTGGGTGCTCCTCGGGGAGAAAAAAGGGGGCGTGGGGGTTCAGCGGGCGGTGGCGTGGGGGCGGAACCGGCGCCGGTATTCGGCCGGGGTGGCGCCCAGCCGGCGGCGGAAGGCCCGGTGCAGGGTCTCCACCGATCCGAGTCCGCTGGCGGCCGCGATGTCGGGCAGGCTGCGGGCGGACTCCTCCAGGAGCCGGCGGGCCGCCTCCACCCGGACCGCCTCCAGGTAGTCGGCCGGGGTGCGGCCGGTGCGGTCGCGGAAGACCCGGGCGAAGTGGCGCACGCTCAGGTTCATCCGGGCGGCCATCGCCTCGACCGGGATCCGCTCGGCGAGGTTGTCGTCGATCCAGCGGCGGAGTTCGTCGATGCGGTCGTCGGCGCTCGCCTGGAGGGAGAGCGGAACGCTGAACTGCGTCTGCCCGCCGGGACGTTTGACGTACATCACCATGGCGCGGGCCGCGTCGAGGGCGATCGCCGGTCCGTGGTCCTCGGCCACCAGGGCGAGGGCGAGGTCCAGGGCGGCGGTCACGCCCGCGCAGGTCCAGATCCGCCCGGCACGGATGAAGATCGGCTCCGGGTCCACCGCGATGTCCGGGTGCCGCGCGGCCAGTTGGTCGGCGGTGAGCCAGTGGGTGGTGGCGGGCAGGCCGGCCAGGAGTCCGGCCTCGGCGAGCAGGTGGACGCCGGCGCAGACGCCGCCGACGCGCCGGGCGGCCGGCGCCGCCGTGGCCAGCCAGCCGACGACGTCAGGGTCGACGACGGCCTGGTACCGGCCGTCGGCGTGGTCCATGGCACCGGCCACGAGGAGGGTGTCGACGCCCGGGCCCACCTCCGCCAGCGACCGGCCGGCGACCAGGCTGATCCCGGCGGCGGTGGGCAGCGGGCCGGCCCGCACGGCGGCGATCTCGACCCGGTAGGCGGGTGCGTCGCCCTCCACCAGGCGGGACGCGACGGAGAACACCTCCGCGGGGCCGGTCACCTCCAGCAACTCGACCCCGGGGAACGCGGCGATGACGACGGTGCGCGGTTCGGGCATGCCCCGATCCTTCCGCCGCCCGGGCCGTGTCCGCAATGCCGGGGTTCTGTCACATCCGGCCATCGGCCACGACCGAAGCGGCGCGAGCGGCCAAGGCAGGCGAAGGGGGCGAGGTAGCCGAAGCGGGCGGGCCGGCGCGAGCGACCGAGACAGCCGAGGCGGCGGCCGGACGGCCGGGTCCGCCCGCCCTCCGAGCCCGGCCGCGACTCCCCTTCCGGGTGATCGCCGCCCCACCGATTGACCGGCATCACCGCGCTTTAGCACGAACTCGGCGCACAGCGGAGGGACTTGGAGCGGAAACCCTTCGCATGAGCGAATCCGGGGCGGGACGGCGGCGCGCGGGCGGCGGGGCGAGAAGCCTGGTGGGCGGGCGGTGGCCGTCCCGGGTTACGACTGGTGTGCGAGATGTCGGGGTTGTCCGGCAGTTTGCGACAAGTCGGTTGCGGGACGGTATTTTTGACTTTAGGTCAGGATGTCCTGAACTTGGCTATGCTGCACCACCACGCCTCCGGAGCCGGCCCCGCCCGTCCCCCCGTACTGTTCCGATCGTTTGAGGATGCTGAATGCTTCGAGCTGGATCGTCACCCGCCAGACGGCGCCGAGCGCCCCTGCTCGGCTGGTTGTTGCCGACGGCCGTGATGGCGGCGGCCGTGGCGGTCGCCGCGCTGGTGGTGTCCGCCGGGGCCCGGGCCGGGGTGCTGTGGTGCGGGGCGACGGGCACCGTGCTGGTGGCCGTGGTGGCCGCCGAGTCGGCCCGCCGGGGGCGGGCGCTGAGCGAGTCGCGCGACCGGCACGCCCGGCAGGTGGAGGAGTTGCAGCGCCGGCTGGTCGGGCAGGAGGACGAGCTGGACCGGCTCGCCAGGGTCGAGATGCGCAGGGTGGTCGCCGGGGCCCGGTACGGGTACTCCTTCGACGTGCTGACCCGCCCGCTGGAGGAGGGCGACGCCCCCGTCTCACCGAGGTTCCGCCGCTCCCTGGTGGCCGTCACCGAGGCCGTCGCCAAGGCCGTCGACGACGAGGTCAGCCGACGCGACTCCGCCGAGCGCGCCTTCGTCAACATCGCCCGCCGGGTGCAGGCCATCATCCACCGGCAGGCCAAGGACCTCCGGGAGATGGAGGACCGGCACGGCAACGACCCGGCGGTCTTCGACGACCTGCTGCGCCTGGACCACGGCAACGCGCTGACCGGCCGCCTCGCCGACAGCATCGCCGTCCTGTCCGGCGCCCGCCCCGGCCGCCAGTGGACCCGCCCGATCGCGCTCTACAGCGTGCTGCGCGGCGGCATGTCCCGGATCCTGGAGTACCAGCGGGTCGACCTGCACCCGGTGGCCCAGATCTCCGTCACCGGACCGGCCGTCGAGCCGCTCATCCACGCCGTCGCCGAACTGCTCGACAACGCCACCCGCTACTCCCCGCCGCACACCCACGTGCACCTGAGCGCCTCCGAGGTGCAGAGCGGGATGGCGATCGAGATCGAGGACGGCGGCCTCGGCCTCACCGACGAGGCGCGGATCCGCGCCGAGCGCTCGATCCGCGAGGCGATGGTCTCCAAGGACTTCGACGACCTCACCGAGTCCCCCCGGCTGGGCTTCGCCATCGTCGGCCGGCTCTGTCAGGCGTACGGCTTCCAGATCTCGCTGCGCCGCTCCGCGTACGGCGGCGTCCGGGCGGTGCTGGTGGTACCCCAGGAACTGCTCACCACCGCGCCGCCGACCGGGCGGGCGCACGGCATCGGCGCCTTCTCCGGGCCCCGCCCGCTCCCCGCGAACCCGCCCCGGCACGCGGCCCCGGGCCGTCCGTGGGGCACCCGGACGACCTCGGCCGGCGTCGGGCCGTCCTACGGCTCGACCAACCCGTGGGGCCCGTCCGGCCCGGGCGCCGGGGACGACGAGGTGATCGTGACCGAGTGGACGCCCAACGGCCTGCCGCAGCGCCGCCGCAGCCGGCCGATGGTGCCCCGCGGCGGCTACGGAGCGGCCGCCCGGGCCGCCTCACGGCCCGCCGGGCCCGTGCCCGGGCCGCCGGCCCAGGCGCCGCGCCCCGTCAGGGAGCCCAGGGAACCCAAGGAGCCCAAGCAGCCGGGCCTGTGGCTGGAGGCGTTCATGGACGGCATCAAGGGCACCGGGCCGACCCCGACCGGGCCCACGGGACCGGGAGGCGCCGGGCACGCCACGGAGGAACCCGGCCGCGGCACGGACACCGGCCGCGCCACCGCGGAAGCCGGACGCAGCACGGACGCCCGGCAGTCGGACGCCCGGCAGTCGGACGCCCGACAACCGGGTGCCGGACAGACGGGTGCCGGACACACCAGCGCCGCACACACCAGTGAAGAGACGGCAGGGAAAGGCGAGCAGTGATTCCGCACCGCAGCAACATGGACTGGATCCTCAACGACCTCGCGCACAGCGTCCCGTGCGTGCGCCACGTCATCGTGCTGTCCGCCGACGGCCTGCGGATCGCCCAGTACGGCACCGACCCGGACACCGCCGACCGCCTCGCCGCCGCCTGCGCCGGGCTGCAGAGCCTGGCCGGCGCGATCGGCCACGAGTTCCCGCACGGCGACGGCTCGATGCGGCTGGTGGTGATCGAGGTTGACGGCGGCTACTTCTACCTGATGGCGGCCGGTGACCGCGCCTACCTCGCGGTGCTCGCCGACGAGGGCGTGGACGCCGGGCTGGTCAGCCACCAGATGCGCGACCTGGTCGCCCGGATCGGCGAGCACCTGTCCACCCCGCCGCGCAACCCCGAGGTGGTCGTGTGACCGACCCGGCAGCCGACCCGGCCCGCCGCACCGGGCTCCGGCGGCGGGACGGGCACCTGAACGAGCACAGTGAGGCGGTGGCATGACGGCCGAGCAGGGTGGCTGGGACGGCCCCGAGCCCGACCGGCTGTACGTCATCACCCGGGGCCGCAGCGGCCCCTCCGGGCCGGGGGTCTTCGACCTGGTCACCCTGATCGTCTCCCTCGCCGAGCCGACCCCCGCCCACCAGCCGGAGCACGCCGCGATCCTGCGGCTGTGCCGGTCCCCGCTCTCGGTCGCGGAGGTCTCCGCCTACCTGGAGCTCCCCGTCAGCGTGGTCACCGTCCTGCTGGCGGACCTGCTCGACGACGGGCTGATCGAGGCCCGCAGCGCCGCCGTGCCCGCGGCGGAACTCCCCGACCGTGCCCTGTTGGAGGCGGTGATCCATGGACTTCAGCGGCTCTGACCCGGTGGTCGGGCCGGCCGGTACGGACCTGCTGCCGGACACCGTCACCACGGCGGTCAAGGTGGTGGTCGTCGGCGGCTTCGGCGTCGGCAAGACGACGCTGGTCAGCGCGGTCAGCGAGATCCGCCCGCTGACCACCGAGGAGACCATGACCCAGGCCGGGGTCGGGGTGGACGACCCGACCGGGGTCGAGCAGAAGACCTCCACCACCGTGGCCATGGACTTCGGCCGGATCAGCATCAGCGACCGGCTGGTGCTGTACGTCTTCGGCACCCCCGGCCAGGAGCGGTTCTGGTTCCTCTGGAACGGCCTGTTCGAGGGCGCCCTGGGCGCGGTGGTGCTGGTGGACACCCGCCGGCTGGAGGTCAGCTTCGAGGTGATCGGCCGGCTGGAGGAGCGCGGCGTGCCCTTCGTGGTGGCCGTCAACGGCTTCCCGGAGGCGCCGTCCGTCCCGCTCGACGAGCTGCGGGGCGCGCTCGACCTGCCCCCCGAGGTGCCGATCGTCGCCTGCGACGCGCGCAGCCGGGAGTCCAGCCGGGACACCCTGATGGCCCTGATGCACCACCTGTACGAGCTGGCCGCCCCGGCGGCCCCGTAGCCCACCGGCGCACCGGTTGCCTCCCGGCCCGCCCGCCGACCCGATGCCCGTCACCGAACCCCACCCGCGACCGGAGAGCCCGTGACCACCCCGACCCCCGAACCCGTCGGCGCCGAACCCGAGCCCCGTACCGGGCCCCGCACCGCGGCCCGTACCTCCGCCGCCCCCGCGCCGGCCGCCGCCCCGCCGCCCGGCTGCCCGGCCCACGCGGGCGGCGGCATCGCCCCGACCGGCCCCGGCGGCCTGCGCCGCCTGTACGGGCCGGAGGCCGAGGCCGACCCGGCGGCCCTGTACGAGAAGCTGCGCGCCGAGTACGGCGAGGTGGCCCCGGTGCTGCTGCACGGCGACCACCGGGCCTGGCTGGTGCTCGGCCACGGCGCCAACATCGCCGCGATGCGCACCCCCTCGCTGTTCTCCCGGGACTCGCGCCTGTGGAACGCCTTCCGCAACAACGAGGTCCCGGCGGACTCCCCGCTGCTGCCGGTGGTCGCCTGGCAGCCGATCTGCGTGTTCGCCGACGGCGACGAGCACCGCCGGCTGCGCGGCGCGCTGCTGGACGGCCTGAACGGCTTCGACCGGCGCGGCATCCGCCGCCACGTCCGCCGCTTCACCACCGACCTGGTCCAGGTGGTCGGGCCGACCGGCCGGGCCGAGCTGATCTCCCAGTTCGCCGAGCACCTGCCGATGCTGGTGATGACCAAGCTGCTCGGCATGCCGGACGAGTACGGTCCGCAGCTGGTCACCGCCGCCCGGGACCTGATGAAGGGCACCGAGACGGCGATCGCCAGCAACGAGTACGTGGTCGCCGGTCTGCGCCGGACCATCGCCATCAGGCGCGAGAGCCCCGGCGACGACCTGACCAGCCGCCTGCTGGCGCACCCGGCCGGGCTGACCGAGGACGAGGTGATGGAGCACCTGCGGGTGGTGCTGCTGGCCGCGAACGAGACCACCGTCAACCTGATCGCCGACTCGCTGAAGATGGTGCTCACCGACCCGCGCTTCCGCGCCCACCTCTCCGGTGGCCAGATGACCCTGGGCGAGGCGCTGGACCAGGTGCTGTGGGACTCCCCGCCGATGTCCCTGGTGGCCGGCCGTTGGGCGACGGCCGACACCGAGCTGGGCGGTCAGCAGATCCGGGCCGGGGACCTGCTGCTGCTCGGGCTCGCGGCGGGCAACGTCGACCCGGTGGTCCGCCCCGACCTGGCGGCCCCGCTGTACGGCAACCGCTCCCACCTGTCCTTCGGCGCCGGGCCGCACGAGTGCCCCGGCCAGGACATCGGGCGGCACGTGGCCGAGGCCGGGATCGACATCCTGCTCACCCTGCTGCCGGACGTCCGGCTCGCGGTGCCCGAGGAGGAGCTGACCTGGAGCTCGGCCTGGATCTCCCGTCACCTGACGGCGCTGCCGGTGGAGTTCACCGCCCGGGACATCGAGCCGGACCCGCTCTCGGTGGCCGAGGCGGAGCAGGCGGAGGCCGTCCAGGCGAAGACCGGGGCGGCGGCGGAGCAGGCACCGGGCCCGGCCGTCCCGGCGCCCCGCGGTGCCGAGCGCACGGGGGCGGCCGGGGCGGCCGGGGCGGTGGCCCCGACGGTCCCGGCGCAGCGCCGCGGCTGGTGGGACGTGCTGACCGGCCTGTTCCGGCGCTGAACGGCCGCTCGGCCGGCCCCTCGCACCTGGCCGGTCGGGCCTGGCCGCCGGGCGCGGGGAGACCGTACGGTCTCCCCGGCCCCCGACGCGGACCCGGCTCCCGACGCGGACCCGGAGCGTGCCACGGCCCCTGCCGCGGCCCGCCCCCGGCCCCGGGCCGCGGATCAGCCGTCGCGCCCGTCGGTCCGGCGCCGGTACAGCGTGAAGGTGTCCACCGGGGTGAGGTCGCCGTGCGGCCCGTCGAAGGTGTAGTAGGTGACCTTCATGGTGGTGGTGCCGCCGCGCCGGTCGCCCGGGTCGACCTCGAAGGCCGCGAAGCCGTGGCTGTGCTCGCGGTCCTGGACGGCGGCCCAGGGGGCGTCCTCGGTGAGCCAGACCGACTCCCGGTAGGGCGCCCCCGGCTTCGGGTCCTCCAGCCCGACGACCACCCGGCCCTTGGGCTGCTCGAAGAGGTCGTCCTGGGTGGTGGCGGCGTTGCCGCCGGCCCCGATGATCATGTGGACGGTGCCCCGCCCGGTGTCGACCAGGTCGGTGCGGGTCTCGGTCGGCACCGGGGTGCGGGTGTCGTTGGGCAGGGTGCCGCGGACGGGGTGGGAGCGCTCGTAGTAGTGCTCGTGGCCGCACACCACCAGGTCGACCCCGTAGGCGTCGAACAGCGGGCCCCAGGTCTCCCGGAGGCCGAGGTCGCTGCCGGAGCCGTGCTTCGAGCTGGAGATCATCGGGTGGTGCATGCAGACCACGATCCAGTCGATCGCCCGGCTTCCCCGCGCCGCCCGCAACTCCCTCTCCAGCCAGCGCCGTTGGGCGCCGCCGGAGTAGCCGCGCAGGTAGACGTCGCCGGAGTTCTGGATGGCCTCGTCGTCGTTGGCGAGGCTGATGAAGCGCACCGAGCCGACGGTGAAGGCGTACCACATGCCCCGGGTCTCCTCGTCGGAGGAGGCCGAGGAGTCGGGGAGGGAGAAGTAGGCCTGGTAGCCGGTGGCGCCGATCGGGCCGTTGCCGCCCTCGTTCTCGTGGTTGCCGACGCAGGGCATCCAGGGCCGCAGCCGGGTGGAGCGGCTGTTGCTGATGAACCAGTCGGCCCAGGTCGCGGTGCGGCTCTGGCCGTGCCGGCCGGCGTAGGAGGAGTAGCAGAGGTCGCCGTTGACGAGGTTGAACAGCGGGCCGACGCGTTCGACCGCGGCGACGATGTCGGCGGAGGCCGCGGTGCCGACCTGGCTGCTCATGAACACCGGGTACTTGCCGAGCGGGGAGGGCATGCCGTCGGGGAAGGTGATCCGGCGGCGGAGGTTGGGGGCCGCCTGGTCGCCGAAGCTGGTGAAGGTGAAGGGGGCGCGGCCGCGCGGGGCGGTGGTGAAGGTGCCGGTCTCGGGGACGGCGCCGTCGTGCCCGGCGCTGTAGAGGTAGGTGGCGCCCGGGCGCAGGCCGGAGAGGCGGGCGTGGTGGACGTACACCTCGGCCTTGTCGATCGAGTCCCGGTAGGTGCGGGTCTCGGCCTGGACGACCCGGCCGAGGCCGCCGTCCGGTGAGCCGTACCGCACCTGCGGGCGGCGCACGGACTGCGGGGTGATCCAGGAGACGGTCATCTCCGTGCCGGCGTCGGTGCCGAACTGGAGGTGCAGTCCGCTCACGCCGGCCGTTCCGGCGCGGTGCGGGGTGGTCTGGAGGAGGGGGCTGGTGGGCGCGTCGTCGGCCGGCCGGGCGGCCGCGGGTTGCGCGGCCGCCACCGGTCCCGCTGCCACCAGGGCGGCTCCGGCCGCCGATGTGCCCTTGAGGATGGACCTGCGTGCAATGGTCATGAAAACTCCGCCTGCCGAGTGGGGGTTCGACGGGCAGTCACTTTAATGACATGTACAGGTAAAGACGATCGTTTTGACAGATCTTCGGTTTTCTACGGCTTGCGACCGACTCCCCCGTAGGCCGAGACCTCGCCCTCGACCCGTGCCGGGTCGTCGGCGAGCTCCGGGTGCCAGCGGTTGATCAGGACCACCCCCGGGTCGTCCAGCTCCAGCCCGGCGAAGAAGCGCTCGACGCCCTCGCGGGAACGGAAGTGCAGCGGGATCCCGGCCTCCGCGTACCGGCGGCCGGCGGTCGCGATGCGCTCCGGCGCGACGTCGGCGGTCCCCGCGGACAGGGCCAGGAAGCTGCCGGCGGGCAGGGCGTCCAGGAGCTTGCGGACGGGCGGGTGCGCGGCCTCGTCCGAGAGGAAGTGGACGATGTTGATCAGCGTCAGGGCGACCGGCTGGCCGAGGTCCAGGGTGGCGGCCACCCCCGGGTCGGCCAGGAACCGCTCCGGATCGCGCAGATCGCCCTGGACGTAGGCGGTGCGGCCCTCGGGGGCGCTGGTGAGCAGGGCGCGCGAGTGGGCCAGCACGATCGGGTCGTTGTCGACGTAGACCACGCGGCAGGCCGGGTCCACGGCCTGCACGATCTCGTGCAGGTTGGGCGCGGTGGGGATGCCGGTGCCGACGTCCAGGAACTGGCGGACGCCGTGCACCTCGGCGAGCCGGCGGACCATCCGGTGCATCACGGCCCGGGCGGCGGTGGCGTCCTCGCGCACGCCGGGCAGGTCGGCGATGACCCGGTCGCCGACCTCGCGGTCGGCCGGGAAGTTGGTCTTGCCGCCGAGCAGGTAGTCGTAGACCCGGGCGGAGTGGGCCCGGTCGGTGCGCAGGTCCACCTGCGGCGGCTCCTCGAACCCGGCTTCGGTCAGCCAGCTCTCCGACAGGTCGGCCGCCAGGTCGCGGTCGTCCGCTCCGAAGCCGTCCGCCACGAAGCCGCCCGGCAGGTTGCCGCCGCGCGTGTCGGTGTGCGGTGCGTCGGCGCCCCGTGCGCCGGTGTGCGGTGTGTTGGTGCGCGGTGTGTCGGTACCCGATGCGTCGGTGTGCACGCTCGCCCTCCCCGTTCAGCGATGGTCCGGACCACTCAACCACAGCGGTTGACTGTCCGTCAGGCGGTTCCCGCTGTCCGCCGAACCGGCGCGTCGGCCTCCCGGACGGCCGCCGCGAAGGACGGCACCTTCATCGCGGTCAGCAGCGCGAGGGCCGGCCCGGCCGTGCAGACGGTGACGTACACCGGGATGACCCCCAGCCAGTGCCGGTCGCTCAGCCATTCGGCGAGCAGCGGGAAGGTGCCGCCGAACGCGGCGATGGTGGACGCGTTGACCACGCCGAGGCCGACCGCCCGCACCTCGGTCGGGAACAGCAGTCCGGTGAAGACGTTGAGCGTGCCGAGCACCGTCGCCACCAGCATCCCCAGCAGCACGGCGACGACCTGGAACGGCAGCCAGCCCTGGCGCAGCCCGGCGAGCAGGACGCCGACCAGCGGGATCGGCAGGCCGAAGCCGAGCCGGGCGACCGGCAGCAGGCCGAAGCGGTCGGCGGCGGCGCCGGTGAGCAGCATGGTGACCAGCACCACGCCGAGCACCACGGTCATGAAGGAGGCCGCCTCCTCCTTGCTGATCACGTGGTAGGCGGCGGCGTACTGCGGCAGGTAGGCCAGCGCGAAGTAGTAACCGACCGTCCCGCCCAGGGTGTTGAGGAAGACGGTGAGGACCGCCCAGCGGTGGTCGCGCAGGGTCCGCAGGAACGGCGGGCGGGCGGTGCGCCGCGCGCGCTCCCGGGCGCGGCGGAACTCCGCGCTCTCCGGCGCCCACCGCCGCACCCAGACGGCGGCCAGCCCGAGCAGCGCGGCGATCACGAAGCCCCAGCGCCAACCGCCGTTCTCCAGGCCGGACTTGCCGATGGTGCGGATCAGTACGGTGAGCACCCCGAAGGAGAGCAGCGAGCCGAGGACGATCCCGCCGTAGGAGACCGAGCTGAACGCGAAGCGGTGCCGCGGCGGTGCGGTCTCGGTCACGTACGCGGCCACGCTCGGCGCCTCCCCGCCGAAGGCGAGCCCCTGCACCACCCGCGCGAGCACGGCCAGCACCGCGGCCCAGACCCCGATCGCCTCCCGCCCCGGGATGGCGGCGATGCCCAGGCTGGCGGCGGCGATCACGGCCATGCCGAAGCTCAGCGCGAAGCGCCGTCCCCGGGTGTCGCTGAGCCGTCCGATCAGGTAGGAGCCGACCGGGCGGGCGACGAAGCCCACCGCGAAGGTGACGTACGCGCCGAGCCCGCCGCTGACGCCGTGCTTGCCGTGCCCGAAGAGGTCCGCCGCGAAGTAGGGCGCGAGGACGGCGTAGATGCTCCAGTCGAAGGACTCGACCACCGATCCGACCGTCGCCGCGGCCAACTCGCGCCGCCGCCCGCCGACTTCCACCTGATCACGGAGCGGGGCCACCGCACTGCTTTCTGTCATGACCTCAGCATGGCACCGTTCGGACCGCCGGGGAATCACGTGTCGCAAGCGATGTCCGCCGTCGCACGGTTCGACACCGGGGGAGCTTCCGGGAATCCCATGTGACCGATGTGACGGGCGGGTGATATTCCTGTGCCGTGCATTCCATGATCACCCGAACCCCGCGGCGCACCCTGCCCGCCGCCGTCGCGGCCGTCGCCACCGCCGCCCTGCTGGCCGGCTGCAGCAGCGGGAGCGGCACCACCGCCGCACCCGCGACCACCCCGGCCGCCACCGCCGCGACGCCGAGCGCCATCCCGACGCCGACGCCGACGGCCAAGCCCACCGGCGCCGCCGACCCGGCCCTCAAGGCCTTCTACGGCCAGCAGCTGGCCTGGGGCCCCTGCGCGAAGGACCCGAAGAACGAGGAGGACACCTCGGCGCTCCAGTGCGCCGCCCTCAAGGTCCCGCTCGACTACACCGCCCCGGCCGGCGGCACCCTGGACGTCGCCGTGGTCCGCAACCCGGCCGCCAAGCCCGACCAGCGGATCGGCTCGCTGCTGCTCAACCCCGGCGGCCCGGGCGGCTCCGGCGTCAGCTCGGTCACCTACGAACCCAAGGGCTTCGACGGCCCGGTGCACGACCGCTACGACATCGTCGGCTTCGACCCGCGCGGCACCACCGGCACCACCCCGCTCAACTGCCTCGACGACCAGGCACGGGACGCCTGGCTGAACACCGACCAGCCCGGCTCCGACCACGGCAAGCAGCTCGCCGACGCCTGCCAGGCCAAGTACGCGCAGGTCCTGCCGTTCGTCAGCACCCGCAACACCGCCCGGGACATGGACGTGTTGCGCGCGGCCCTCGGCGACCAGAAGCTCAGCTACCTCGGCATGTCCTACGGCACCTACCTCGGCTCGCTCTACGCCGAGGAGTTCCCGGACAAGGTCGGCCGACTCGTCCTGGACGGCGCCACCTCGGCCTCCACCTCGCTGATCCAGCACAACATCGAGCAGCAGGCCGGCTTCGAGCGGGCCCTGAAGGCCTTCGCCGCCGACTGCGTCACCAAGACCGACTGCTCGCTCGGCAAGGACCCCGAGCAGGCCCCGCAGAAGCTCGCCGCGTTCCTCGACGGGCTCAAGGACAAGCCGCTCACGACCGAGAAGGGCCGCACCCTGGGCTCCTCGGCGGCCTGGAACGGCGTGCTCGGCCTGCTCTACGGCGGCGAGAAGGCCTGGCCCACGCTGCGCAACGGCATCGGGTGGGCGATGGTCCGCGGCAAGGGCGACAACCTGCTCGCCTTCGCCGACAGCTACAACGGCCGTGACAAGGAAGGCCACTACCGCTCTTCGGCGGACGCCTACACCGCGATCCACTGCGCCGACGGCGCCACCGACGCCCCGGCCGGCGAGCAGCTGCAGGCCGCGCTGGCCGACCTCGCCGCCAAGGCCCCGCTGATCAGCAAGCACGACCCGATGGCCGGGCTGTTCGACCCGGACTGCCGGATCTGGCCGTTCCGCGCCACCGAGAAGCCGCACGTGATCAAGTCCGCCGCCACCACCCCGATCGTCGTCGTCGGCAGCACCGGCGACCCGGCCACCCCGTACGCCTGGGCCGAGAAGCTCACCGCCGAGCTCGGCAACGCCGTCCTGCTCAGCCGTGACGGCGAGGGCCACACCGGGTACGGCGCGAGCAAGTGCGTCCGCGCCTCGGTGGACGCCTTCCTGCTGGACGGCACCGTGCCGGCCGCGGGCATCCACTGCCCGACGGACTGATCCGGGCCGCTCCCCACCGGCGGCGCCGCGCCCGCGGGCCCGGCGCCGCCGCCGTCCTCCCGGGCTCTCAGTGGCCGGGGTGGTGGACGATGCGGTAGGTGTCCCGGTCGAGTTCGGTGACCTGGACGGCGATCACGGCGGGCCGGGCGATCCGGGCGCGCAGGGCGGCGAGCACCCGGGCGCTCAGTTCGGCGCGCTGCTCGGTGCTGCGGCCGGCCAGGATCTTCACCTCGACCAGGACCACGGCCTCACCGCCGGTCCCGTCGCCGACCCGGTGCCCGCCGGCCGGGCGGAAGAGGGTCTTGCAGTCCGCCACGGTGGTGTCGATCACCTCGGTGATCGCCTGGTGGACCTCGGCGGCCAGGGCCGCCCGGTCGAATTCGAGTTCGGCCGAGTGGTCGACCAGGATCTGCGGCACGGGAACCTCCAGGAGTCGTCTGCCGGGCGCCGCCGAGGGTACCGGACACGCTCCGGGCCCCGGCGCGGGGTGCGGCGCCGGGGCCCGGAGCGTCCGGTGGAGCGGTGGCCGGGTCAGCAGCCGAAGTTCACCTTGCGGAAGGTCGCGTAGTGGTCGGCGGTGTAGTAGTCCTCGTGGTACTGCTCGCCGGTGACGATGCGGCGGGCCCCGCGGGTCGACGAGCCCGGGGTGACCACGGTGTACTCGTGGTAGTAGCCGGACGACTGCGCGGGCAGCACGCGCTCCCGGTTCTGGAAGACGACGCCGTCCTGGCGGTACGGGAAGGGACCGCCGGAGGCGATCAGGTCGAGGGTGGTGCGGGCCTGCGAGGGCAGGGCGGTCAGGCACACCGAGCCGCTCACCGCGGCGTGCGCCTCGGTGGCGACGGCGATCGGCGCGAGGGTGACCAGGGCAACGGCGGCGGTGGCGGCGACGCGGGTCTTCCACGCGCGTAGAGTTCGGGTCATGACAACCAGGATGGCGACCGCGCGGCGCCGCCGGAACCCCCGTTCCAACTCTTCACCTCCGGTCAACTCGACGTACTCCCAGGTGCCTTGACCTGGTCAGCCGCCGGCCCCGGTCAGCCGCGGGACAGCACCAGCGACTGCACCGACGCGAGCCTGCGCCAGTCGCTGGAGACGATGCTCGCGTGCGCCTTCGCCAACTGCTCGGTGCGGGCCCGCGCCTGGTCGGCGGTCGGGTCGGTGCCGCTGATCGCCGGGGCGACCAGGTGGGAGTCCGTCATCACCAGCAGGTAGTGGGCGTCGTCGTACCAGGCGGTGTCGACGGTGGTGACGTACGTGGAGGCGTCGCCGTCGAAGACCACGAACCAGGGCCGGATCGAGGCGTCCGCGCCGGTGTACCGGCCGCGCGGGTCGCCGGTGGCGGCGCCCAGCACGGACGGGAACACCTGGGCCTGGCCGATCCAGCCGGCCGCCGCCAGGTCGCGCAGGTGCCGGCCCTGCTCGACGTCGGTGTGCAGGGTGTCGAAGGGGTTGTCCAACTCGACCGTGCCCGGTATCGCGTACAGCAGCACCTTCCCGGCCAGCGCCGAGCGGCTCGGCCAGTTGCCCGCCCGCACCGCCTCGTCGACGCTCGCGTACGAGCCGCCGCCGGGCCTGGCCAGCAGGTCGGCCGGGCGCAGCACCGCGGAGCCGAGGTGCTGGGCGATCAGCGCGTCCAGCTGGTCCGGACCCATCCCGAGGTTGGCCGAGTAGCCGGGCTTGAGCTCCAGCTTGATCACCAGCGGCCCGGCGCCGGGGTGCGCGGCGAGCCAGACCCGGACGTCGTCCAGGCAGCTCCCCAGGTCCTGGTCGGTGCTGCCGCCGTAGAGCTGCGCGGGGGTGCTCGCGGCGGTGCAGTTGTTGGAGTCGCCGAACGGGTTGGAGTGGCTGACCTGCCACTTCTTGGTCACGATGTTCGGCCAGAGGTCCAGCTCGATCATCCCGGTTCCGGTGTCCAGCCCCTGGGCGAGGTACGGGAAGGCGCCCGGGTCGTAGGTGTTGTGGAGGCCGACGGTGGTCGCGGAGCCGAACGGCAGGTCGACCGGCCCGCCGGTGGTGGCGTCCGCCGGGGCGGTCGGGACCAGCGCCGCCGCGGCGGCCATCAGGCCCGCGGCCAGGAATCCGGTCAGGGTGCGGCGTACGGTCATCGGAACGGTCCCCCCAGGGTCGTGGGATGCGGCCGCCCGGCCCGGGCAGCCTGACGAAGCATCGCCCGCCCGGGCGTGCTCAGGATGAAGAAGGCACGACAATAGCGTGACGGCCACACCGCTTCTCCCCCGCTCCCCTCCCCTTCCTCCACCCGTTCCCCACCCGCCGCTCCCGCCACGCCCGGCGCGGGTGACGGAGCGCCGGGAAACCGGCGCCCCCGGTTAGCGTGGCCCGCGCGCGGGGGTGCGGGCGGTCCGCACCCGAGGCACGCGCGAGACGCGGCGCGGCGGAGGAACGATGTCCCTGGTGCGGGTCCACAACTTCTCGATCTCCCTGGACGGTTACGGCACGGGCGAGGGCCAGAGCCTGGACGCCCCGTTCGGCCATGCCGCCGACCGGCTGCACACCTGGTTCTTCCACACCCGGACGTTCCGGCGGATGCAGGGCAAGGACGGCGGCAGCACCGGCGTGGACGACGCGATGGCCCGCACCTGGGGCGACGGCATCGGCGCGGAGATCATGGGCCGCCACAAGTTCGGCCCGCAGCGCGGCCCCTGGCAGGACGAGGACTGGCGGGGCTGGTGGGGGCCGAACCCGCCGTTCCACACCCCGGTCTTCGTGCTCACCCACCACCCGCGCCCGTCACTGGAGATGGACGGCGGGACGGTCTTCCACTTCATCGACGCCTCCCCCGAGGAGGCGCTGCGCCGGGCCCGGGAGGCGGCCGGCGGCCTGGACGTGCGGATCGGCGGCGGCCCGAGCACCGTCCGGGAGTTCCTGGCGGCCGATCTGATCGACCACCTGCACGTGGTCGTGGTGCCGGTGCTGCTCGGCCGGGGCGAGCCGCTCTGGACCGGGCTGGAGGGGCTGGAGCAGCGCTTCCGCACCGAGGCGGTGGCCGCGCCGAGCGGAGTCACCCACCTCACCTTCACCCGGCCGTAGCCGGCCCCGGCCGGACCGGTACGGACGACGGGGGGGCCCCCCCCCGGGGGGGGGGGGGGCCCGCGGGCCCCCCCCCCCCCCCGGGGGGGCGCGGGGGGGCCCCCCCCCCCGGCCCCCCCCCCCGGGGCCCGCGCCGCCCCC
>NZ_JBIVSD010000001.1:214030-389558 GCF_044756065.1 Kitasatospora sp. NPDC092039
GGGGGGGGGGGCGGCCCCGTGCGTTGGCCCCCCCCCCCCCGCCCCCGGGCGGGCCCCCCCCGGGGCGGCCGGGGGCGGCCCCCCGGGGCCCCCCCCGGGGGGGGGGGCGGCCCCCCCTCGTCCGTACCACCGGACCGGGGCGAGCCGGGCCGGGCCGGGCCGCCGGATCAGACCCGGTCGGCCGCGATCAGCACGTACTGGAAGGAGCCGTCCTTGTACGACTCGATGAACGCCTCCTCGATGCCGGTCACCAGCGAGGTGGTGTTCCGCAGCTCCCAGTAGGGCAGGGTGTCCGGGGTCAGGTCGATGACGGCCTGCGGCACCAGGCGGTTGTCGGCCATCGCCCGCAGGTACTCCCGGCGGGAGTGGATGTTGCACTCGAAGTGGGCGTTGATCTGCGACACCCACTTCGACGGCTGGCCGTAGCGCGGGTTCCAGCAGCCGGTGATGGTCACGTACCGGCCGCCGACGCTCAGCACCCGGGCGTGCTCGGCGAACAGGTCGTGCAGGTCGACGTACATGCTGGACTCGTTGTTCCAGGAACCCGCGACCGTACCGGTCTCGATCGGCATGTCCAGCATGTTGGCGACCCGGGAGCGGACGAAGTCGCCGATGCCCAGCTCGGCGGCGCGCTTGTTGCCGAACTCCGCCTGCTGGGTGGAGAGGGTCAGGCCCTCGACCCGGCAGCCGAAGCGCTGGTGGGCCATCACCATCGAGCCGCCGCGGCCACAGCCCGCGTCGACCAGGGTCCGGTCGGCACGGATGTCGCCGAGGTGGTCGAGCAACACCTCGGCCTGGGCGGACTCCAGGCGGTGCAGCTCGGCGATCACCTTCTTCTCGCGCTCGCTGTCGGCCGGGTCGCCGATCGCGGCCTGGTCGATCGCACCGATGCCGTAGTGGTGGTGGTAGAGGCCGTCGACGTCACCCAGGCGGAGGTTGACCGGACGGGCCTCGTGGTCCCAGTAGCGTGCGATGTCGCCCTGGTACGGGGTGGCCGGGCCGGGGATGGCGTTGCCGGGGGTGGTGATGTCGTCGGTCACGGACATGGGTCAGCTCCTAGCGGATGGTCAAGGGGTCGGTCGTCAAGGGGTCGGTCGTCAAGGGGAGGGCGCCACCGGCGACGGGTGGTGTCACCAGAAGTCCGGCAGGGTGTAGCGGTAGGTATTGGTCTGGTGCCAGTAGTGGTTGCCGTCGACCCACGCGGCCACGCCGCGCAGGAACCGTGCCAGCGTCGGCACCGGGCAGGCCACGGCCAGGGCCGCCGCCTCGGCCTCGAAGGCCAGCATCAGCTCGTTGTGGACCTCGACCGCCTTCAGGTAGCCCTCCTTGCGGGAGACGCCCTCGCGCTCGGAGATCACCACCGGCAGGTTCAGGTGCAGTCCGGGGCTGGCCAGCTCCTTCGTGTACGAGTACAGGTCGTTGACGATGGTGGTCGCGTTGGAGGCCAGGGCGATCACCCGCTGCGTCGCGGGCAGCGCGTGCAGCTCGGCGGGCAGCTCGTAGGCTCCGACGGTGTCCGTGATCGTCGGGCAGGGGCGGAAGTTGTTGAACTGGCGCATGGCCAGGTACTCCCACACCTCCGGGACGTGGTCCGCCTGGTCCCAGGCGGCCTCGGCCAGGTACCCGAGGTGCAGCCGCGCCATGTCGTGCCGGAACCGGTCCGACTGGGACGGCGTGGCGGCCCGGGTGAAGTACTCCATCGCGGAGTGGTAGGCGCGCCGGGGCGCGTCCGAGGACAGCGAGGCCTCCCAGGCCGGCTGGTACTCCGGCGTGGTGTGCAGCGGGTCGAGCGCGGTGTGCGCGAGCAGCAGGCGGCTGCCCAGGCCGATCGGCGAACCGCCGAGGTCCTCGCAGTAGCAGTCGTCCACCGCGTTCTCGGCCACCATCAGGCGGGCCGCGAGCATCAGGTGGTCGACGCTCGGCGCGTCCGGGTGGCAGGCCACCATGTAGCGCCCGGTGGAGAAGCCGTCGAAGTCCTTCTCCCACTCCGGCGGGTAGAGCTCGATCTCCTCCATCGCCCAGACCTTGAGCTTGGCGCTCAACGCCTCCACCCGCACCGGGTCGGGCTCGGCGACCGGGTGGTGGTAGAGGCCGGGGACGGGGTCGCCGCTCCTGGGCTTGCCGCCCCCGGGCGCCCCGGCGGCCGGGGTCACGGCGGCCCGGGCCACCGCGGACGGGACGGGGAGGCCGGGGACGGACGGCGCCCGGAACCCGGGGGTCTCGGTCAGCGCGGCCGCGGGCGCCGCGGCCTCCGGCCCCGAGGGCCTGACCACCGGGGCGGCGGGCACCGAGGTCTCCACAGCCACCACCTCGTACACCTCGCACACCGCGGCCTCGGGCTCCGGAGCCTCGCGCACCGGGGCCTCGGGCACCGGCACCCGCGGCCGGAACTGCAGCCCGGAGGTGCCCAGTCCGCTGGGCCCGCGCAGGACCCGGTCGATCGCCGGGGAGCTCATGGGCCCACCACCGGCACGGTGACGGGCCCGGATGCGGTGTCCGGTCTGGCACGCAGGGGCATGGAGCCTCCTCTGAAGGGATCGCACAATATGACGGGTCGTCATCTCGCCCGTCTCGGACGGGAACTCCGGCCGCGGGCCCCGTCTCGCTCGGTTCCCCACCGTAGGCGCGAAGGCGCGTTCCGCATCGCAACGGACGATCTTCCTCACCCGATAGGGTGAACGTTCATGCTGACGGCGTTTGGACAAGCCGCAGTCGTGCTCCGGCCTGTCCCGCTGGTTGGCGCTCCGAGCGCGAACCGGCCGGACCGCTCCGCCCGAACCGGCGCGTCAACCCGGTGAGCGGCACCCGTGTCCCGATCCGGTCGACGGCGTTCCTGCCTCCGTGGCGGGGGCTGTTCGACCGCGAATCCCCTGACCGCCGGCCGCCCGCCGGATGTCGCGTCCGCACGTCGCCCGGGCGTCCGCCCCGACCGGCACGGGAGGCCGCACCGGCCGGCTCCCCGTGCCGGACCGGGCGCCCCGGCCCGCTTTTGCGGAGGTGGGGGCGGTGTGGTGCGCTGGAAGGGACACCGGAACGGCCGACCCGCCCCGGTACCGTCCCGGCGGCCCACGGTGGCGCCACGGTCCGTGAGCGCCGGCGCCCGGGTGGCCACCGGTGAGTGAGGTGGTGACCGATGGCCGAGTTCGACCGGGGGCCGACGGACGCCTTCGCGGAGCTGTGCGCGCGGGTGCCCGATCCGCCCGACGAAACGGCGTTCTGGTCCGACTGGGGGCCGGTCTTCCACCGGGGCCGGGTCGACGGGTCGGCGCGGGTCCTGGTCGTCGCCTCCGACCCCGGGCCGACCGAGCGGATCGCCGGGCGCAGCCTGGTCGGCAACGCCGGGCAGCGGGTGCAGGGGTTCCTCGCCAAGCTGGGCCTGACCCGGTCGTACGTCTGCCTCAACGCGTGGGCGTACGCGGTCCGTCCGTCCCGCGCACTTCGGCGTCGCGGCCGACCCGCTGCACCGGCTGACCAGGCGCGACGTCCTCGGCCACAACGAGGACCTGCTGGCCGCCGCGGCCGCGCTGCTGGACGGACGCCGGGGCCGGTCCGGCGGATGACCGTCCGGCCTCACTCCTCGTCGGCGTCCTCCCGGGCGTCGGCGTCCTCTCTGGCGTCGGCGTCCTCCCGGGCCAGGAGTTCGGCGACGATCTCGGTGCCGAGTGCGTACGCCGGCACGCCCGCGGTGATGAGCGCGGTCTCGGCGACACCGATGAGATCGGCGACACCGGCTCCGGCGTGGAGCGCTCCCCGGGCGTGGATCCGGGCGGGGTGTTCCCGGCCGAGGGCCAGCAGCTGGCCGAAGTGGACGAGCTGCTGCACCCGCGCTCCCAGCGGGCTGTCGGTCAGCACGATGTGGCGCAGTTCCGCGATCGCCTCCTCGGTCGGCAGCCGATCGAACTCCCGGGCCAGGCGCAGCCGTTCCCGCACCCCGCCGGGGACGGTCCCGAGGGTGGAGCGGTAGCGGTCGCGGACGGCCTCCGTACGCGCGTCCAGGGTGTCGTCCGTCATGACGCGACCCGCGCGATCGAGGCGCGCACGGCCTCCCGGGCACCCGGGGGGAAGTCCACGGCCCCGCCGATCGCCGCGGCGGCGATCTCGGCCTCGGCGCTCTCCTCGATCGCCACCACGAGGTGGGCGGCGGCCGCGGAGTCCGGGCCGAACACCAGGAGGCCGTGGTTGGCCAGGAGGACGGCCGCCGTCGTCGGCCGCCGGCGCAGCACGTCCGCGATGCCGCGCACCGACACGTCCGACCCGCGGGGCCCCCAGGGGACCACGGGGACCTCCTCGGCCTGTCCGAAGCGCAGCATCGGCTCCGTGCGGCAGGGCAGCGGCCGGTGGGCCACGGCGAAGGCGGTCGCGGCGGGCGAGTGGGTGTGGATGACCGCGCCCACGTGGGGCCGGGCCTCGTACACGGCCGTGTGCATGGCGATGATCTCGGCGCTGACGGACCGCAGCTCGCCGTCGAGCACCCGCCCGTCGAATCCCACGGTCGCCAGCTGTCCGGGCCTCAGGCCGCGGACGAACCCCGGCGTCAGCAGGAGGCGCTCGCCGTCGAGCCTGGCGCTCAGGTTGGCGTGCCCGGAGTGGGACATCACCCCGGCCGCGAACAGGTTCTCCGCGGCCTCCACCAACTGCTCGGCGCGCTCTTCCCGTACGTTCCTGTCGGTCATGGCGGTCTCCCCAAGTGTGCTGCCGGCGGCTTCCGTTCGCCGCCGTCCAGGTGCCGACCACTCTGCTGCTTGAACTAAGGTTCAAGTCAACCGCCCGGATCGACGAGGAGCAGGGGAAGCGGAACGTGCGCATGACGATCGGCCGACTCGCCGAGATCACCGGGGTGCCCGCGTCGGCCATCCGGTACTGGGAGCGCCACGGACTGCTCCCCGCGCCCGAGCGCGAGGGCGGTCAGCGGCGCTACCCGCCCGAGGCCGCCGCGCGGATCACGGTGCTGCGCACGTGCCAGCAGGCCGGGCTGAGCCTGGCCGAGATCCGCGAGTTCCAGCGGGAGCAGCCGCGCCGGGAGGCCATGATCCGCGCCAAGATCACCGAGCTCCGGCAGCGCGTGGTCGATCTCGACCACGCCGAACAGCTCCTGGTCCACGCCCTCAGGTGCGGCGAGGAGGACATCGTCGACTGTCCGAAGTTCCGACAGCAGATGGCGGCGTGGCGGACCCCCGATCCGACCGGGTGACCGTCTCCGGCGGACACCGGTGCGCGAGCGGCCGCGTAAGGGGGACCAGAATGGGCTGGGCGCCGTGAGGACGGTGCCAGGAAGGAAGACCAGCGCATGGAGAGCCAGGCCCGCAGCCGCACCGCACTCGTCGAGGAGCTCATGGAGCGCTATCCCGACGTGCCCCGCGAGGCGGTGATCAAGGAGGACCTGCTGCGCGGCGGCATGGCCTTCGACGAGTCCGCGCTCAGCGGCAGCGCCGGTGCCGACGGGGGCGGCGAGGTCAAGCCGAAGTCGTACTTCATCTTCTCCTTCGACCACCGCACCCTGCCCGAACTGGGCGCCGCCGCGCTCAACCGGCCGCCGGAGGAGGTCGTGCTGACCGGCGGGCCGTACGGGCTGCGCCGCACGGTGGTGTCGGTGCGGGTGAACCCGGACTCGCCGTACCGGGTCGACGCCGGCGAGGACGGCACGCTCGGCCTCTACCTGGACGGCGCCCGGATCGCCGACGTCGGGCTGCCGCCGATGCCGGACTACTACCGGCACACGCTGGCCAACGGGAAGTCGGTGATGGAGGTCGCCCCGACCATCCAGTGGGGCTACCTGATCTACCTCACGGTGTTCCGGGTCTGCCAGTACTTCGGCGCCAAGGAGGAGTGCCAGTACTGCGACATCAACCACAACTGGCGCCAGCACAAGGCCGCCGGCCGCCCGTACACCGGGGTCAAGCCGGTCGAGGAGGTGCTGGAGGCGCTCGCGCTGATCGACGAGCACGACACCGCCCGCGCCTCCCAGGCGTACACCCTCACCGGCGGGGCGATCACCTCGCACGTCGGCGGCCGGGACGAGGCCGACTTCTACGGGCAGTACGCCAAGGCCATCGAGGAGCGCTTCCCCGGGCGCTGGATCGGCAAGGTGGTGGCCCAGGCGCTGCCGCGCGAGGACGTCCAGCGCTTCCACGACTACGGGGTGCGGATCTACCATCCCAACTTCGAGGTGTGGGACAAGCGGCTGTTCGAGCTGTACTGCCCGGGCAAGGAGCGCTACGTCGGCCGGGACGAGTGGCACCGCCGGATCCTCGACTCCACCGAGGTGTTCGGCCCGGAGAACGTGATCCCCAACTTCGTCGCGGGCGTGGAGATGGCCGAGCCCTTCGGCTTCACCACGGTCGACGAGGCGATCGCGTCCACCGAGGAGGGCCTGCGCTTCTTCATGTCCCACGGCGTGGTGCCGCGCTTCACCACCTGGTGCCCCGAGCCGACCACCCCGCTCGGCAAGGCCAACCCGCAGGGCGCGCCGCTGGAGTACCACATCCGGCTGCTGCGGACCTACCGGGCGACCCTGGAGGAGTTCGGCCTCTCCTCCCCGCCCGGCTACGGGCCGGCCGGGCCGGGGCAGGCGGTCTTCTCGGTGAGCTCCTTCATGGACTCGCTGACCGGCTGAGGCGCCCGAGGCCCCTGAGGCCTCGGGCGGCGCGAGGCCTGCCTCCGCGCCGCCCCGGCGCCGCCCCGGCTCCGTCAGCTCCCGTTAAGCGGGCGGACGGTGAGGATCTGCTCGGCCCGGCCCACCGGTCCGTGGACGTCGTGCAGCACGGTGCTGGTGACGCCGTGTCCGGCCGGGCCGAAGCTGACGCTGGTGTCCAGGCCGGTCCAGCGGCCCTCGGGGCGGCGGTGGAAGTGGATCGTCAGGTCGGTGTTGGGGAACATCCACTCGGTGGGATCCTGCCGTACGGCGATGCCGTTGGCGGTGTCCACCAGCATGACGAAGGAGGCGTGCGGGCCGCTGGGCTCCCCCGCGACCAGCTCGACCGGGGTGGAGATCCAGGCGGCGGCGCGGCCGGGGGCCGTCGCCCGGTGGCGGACGTCGACCGAGGAGATGTACCCGCCGCCCCACACCCCGTCCATCGCCCAGGGCTCGAACTCCTCGGGCGCGGGCAGCGGCTCGTCGTGGGTGCCGGCGACGGCGGCGGTGTCCAGCTGGGCGAGGAACCAGGCGCGGGCCCGGACCACGGCGCGCCCGCCGACCGCCACGGTCGCCTCGACCAGCTCGATGGTGCGTCCGGGGCGGACGGTCTCCACGGTGATCTCGAACTCGTCGAGGGCGATCAGGCCGAGTATGTCGTAGCTGATCCGGGCCAGCGCCAGCCCGTCGGCGGGACGGTCGGACCGCTGGTCGGCCCGGTGGCGGTCGGCCCGGTAGCGGTCGATGGCGTGCACGATCAGCCCGCCGAGCGGGCTGAAGTGCTGCTCGTCGGGGTGCCAGGCGCCCTGCGCCTGCGCGGTGGGCTTGTAGGTGTTCTCGCCGGTGCGCTGGTAGTAGCTGTCGGGCGCGGCGGTGGGGGTGGTCACGTGCGCTTCTCCTCGGGCCGGATCGCTGGCTGCCGGGCGGGGCGCCGCCGTGGTGCGACGGCGCCCGACCTCGGCGTTCAGGATCGTAAGGGGCCGAACCGCCTGCGGGGCGTCACGGGTGACGCATCCCACACCCCCGGAGGATCCGGGCCGTCAGCGCGCGGCCAGCGGGTAGTGGTCGGACAGGTCGGTGTAGGTGTAGCTCTTGCCCCAACTGCTCACCGTCCAGGGCGCGCTGTGCGTCCGGACCACCTGGTTGGTGTACTGCTGCGGGCGGGCGTGGTCGGCCCGGTAGAGGACGTAGTCCAGGTCCTCCCTGGGCTCGCCCGGGTAGCGGTAGGCGGCGACGGAGTTGTCGACGGTGTCGAAGGAGTACGGCCAGCCGGTGCGCTCGGAGGCCGGGGCGAGGTTGCCGTTGGTCAGCAGCGCCTGGTACTCGGAGCCGTGCGAGTCGATGTTGAGGTCGCCCGCGACCAGGACCGGCTCGTCGGCCGGGATCCGCTTGGCGTCCAGGAAGGAGCGCATCGCGGTGAGCTGCTTGGCCCGGATGTCCGCCGCCTGGCCGCTCGCGCAGCCCGAGTCGGTGGACTGCAGGTGGGTGCCGACCACGTGGGTGCGGCGGCCGTCCACGTCCAGCACCGCGTACGCGAAGCCCTTGTTGGAGAACCAGTCCGAGCCGCAGGCGTCCTTGAAGACGTACTGCTCCTTGCGCAGGATCGGCCACTTGCTGAGGAGGGTGACGCCGCCGTCCTCGGGTGTGGTGGAGCTGAAGCTGCCGGAGGTGGCGTCCCAGCCGCCGGTCGAGCGGCCGACCACCGGCGTGTGGTACGGGTACCCGGCCGAGGCCTTGGTGATCAGCGCGTCGGAGGCCGCGTTGTCGAAGGCCTCCTCCAGCACGACCACGTCGTGGCCCTGGAAGAAGTCCGCCGAGGCGATGGCCTGCGCGCGGTACTGCTGGCCCCAGTTGGGGTAGAGCGAGGTGCTCATCAGGAACGTGTTGTAGGTCAGCACGTCGAGCGGGGGCGCGGTCGCCGGGGCGCTCCCGGCCGAGGCCGGGGCGGCGCCGAGCACGGCGAGGACGGTGGCGGCGGCGCCGGCGGCCAGGGCGCGGCGGACGGACGACAGGGACATCGGGCCTCCGTGGGGGGCGTTGTCGTGGACCCGTCGGGTCGAGGGATGTTGTGTATCCAACTTGGCTCTCGACACCGTCCGCAAGACATCGGGCGAGCATTCGGTGAACTCGTCGGTAACTCCGTCGCCGCGCGGGCCTGACGGCCGGTCACCGGCCGACCGGCCGCGCCCCGGTCGCGGCGCCCGCACCCCGCGGGAGCCGGGCGCCGCGGCCGGTCAGCGGGGCGGCAGGCGGCGCACCAGGACGTCGGCGCGGGTGCCGTCCAGGGCGCCGTACAGCACGGTGGTGCCGAACGCGTCCACGGCGGGCGCGGTGGACGCCGGGCCGACGGCCTCGGCGACCCGCTCGGTCCGGCCGGTCCGCAGGTCCCGCCGGAAGAGGTCCGCGGCGCCGTTGGTGTCGTCGGGCACCAGAGCGGCGTCGTCCGAGGCGAAGTAGACCCAGCGGTCGTCCGCCGTCACCGCGGCCGGCCGGGTGCCGGCGGGCGCCACCTCGGTGACCGTCCCGGTGCGCAGGTCGCGGGCGTGGAGCGCGACGCGGGTGGCGCCCTGGTCCGGCTGGAACACCCGGAACAGCGCGTACCGGCCGTCGGGGCTCAGCCGCCCCTGGCCTGCCGCGTCGCGCAGGGCACCACTGCCGTCGGTGCTCGCGCCCTCGATCCGCCCGGTGCGGGCGTCGTACACGTAGAGCGGGAACAGCTGCCGGGTGGGCGGCGGCTTCAGGGCCGTCGGCGCGGGCGGCAGCAGGTTGGTCGCCTTCGACCGGAACGCGACGGTCCGGCCGTCGGCGCTGAGCGAGGGCTCGACCGAGCCGCCGTCGGCGGGGGCGCCGCCCCGCCCGGCGGTGACCAGGCGGGTGGTACCGGCCCGGCGGTCCGTCAGGTAGACGTTGGAGGTGCCCGCCCCGGCCCCGGGGGCGAGGTCGGCGCGGTCCGAGGAGTAGGCGACGTGGCGGCCGTCGGCGCTGATCGCCGGGCTGACGGAGTTTCCGGCGCCGCTTCCGGCGGTGATCAGCTCGGTGCGGCCGGTGCGGCGGTCGCGGACGTAGACGTCGGTGCGGCCGCCGGCGTTCCCGGGGACGGCGCCGGCGGCGTCGCTGCTGAAGGCGACGTAGCGGCCGTCGGCGCTGATCGCCGCCTGGCTGCTGGAGCCGTCGAGTTGGGAGCCGTCGTCGGCGACGCTCACCCGCTCGGTCCGCCGCGTCCACAGGTCGCGGACGAAGACGTCGTAGAGGCGGTTGGTGTCGCCGGCCACCAGGTTCGAGGCCAGCGAGGTGAACAGGGCGTAGCGGCCGTCGGCGCTCAGCCCGAGCGGCTCGGACCAGTCGTCGGCGGGCGCGCCGTCGGGGCCCACGTTCACCAGTACCGGGTCTCCGTCGCCCGCCGCGGGCGCGGGTGTGGAGGCGGACGCGGGCGCGGCCTGCGCGGCCGGTGCTCCGGTGGCCGCCAGCAGCGCGGCCGCCAGCGCGCAGACCACCCGTACCGTCGTCGTCCTCATGGGCTCCCCTCCCCTTGGATTCCCCGTCGCTCCGGCCGAGCCAACCGCCCGGTCGCGGCCACGGTCAACCAGGCTGCCTCGGAATGGGCACGATCTCGCCAACTCCCGCGCACAGGACGGCCGCACTGCCCACACGGGTCGACCCGGCTCGGCCCGGAACATCCGAGGACGCGCGACTCGAGATCCCCATGAACGAACCCGTGGGCGGCGGCCGGGCGTTGTCCGACGGGCCGAACGGCTCCGAGAGCGTCGGCGCCATGCAGCCCCGGGATCCCCGTACGGCTCCGGACCGCTCCGGGGCCGTACGGGGCCGCCCGGTCCGCCTCCGAACGGGCTGGCTCAGACCGCCGCGGGCGGGTCCACGGGCAGGCACTCGGCGAGCAGGCCGACGATGTCGTGCCAGGCCCGCTCGGCCTGCCGCGGGTGGTGGCCGACGCCGGGGAGCACCGCGTGACCGGCCGTCGGGTGGTGGAAGGCGTGCTGGGCCCCGCCGTAGACGACGAGGCGCCAGTCGACGCCCGCCGCCTGCATCTCGGCGGCGAAGGCGTTCCGCCGCTCGGCCGGCATGATCGGGTCCTCGGAACCGACCCCGGCCCACACGGGGCACCGGATCCGCGCCGCCTCGCCCGGTCGGCCCGTGGTCAGGCCGTTGACCGTCCCGATCGCCCGCAGGTCGACGCCGGCGCGCCCGAGTTCGACCGCGATCGCGCCCCCGGTGCCGTAGCCGATGGCGGCGATCCGCCCGGGGTCGGTCCGCGGCTCGGCGAGCAGCACGTCGAGCGCCGCCCGGCCGATGCCCCGCATCCGGTCGGGGTCGTCGAGCAGCGGCATCACCCGCGCCAGCATCTCCTGCGGGTCGGTGAACCAGTGTCCGCCGTGGAGGTCGAAGGCCAGTGCCACGTAGCCCAGTTCGGCGAGCGCGTCGGCCCTCTGGCGCAGGACGTCGCTCAGGCCGGGCCCCTCGGGTCCGATCAGGACCGCGGGACCGCGGCCGGTGCCGGCGGGGAGAGCAAGGTGCCCGATCATCGTCAGTCCGTCGGCCGGGTACTCGACCGTGCGCGTGGTAACCGTCGTCATGGGATCGGACTGTAGTGACCGCCTGGCCCCGTCCGGGCCGGACTTAGCCCTCGGCAGAGCGGGCCGCCGGTCCGCGGGCGAGGGCGGCGACCCGCGATACCCGTGACCCGTCCCCGGTGGTCCGGGTGCTCTTGGCCGAGGGGAGGTTCCGGACTTTTGGCCGTGGTTTTGGCCGATGTGGTTAAAGACCCGGCCAAATAAGCGAGTGACCCCTTGCCGATAATGTGATCACATGTGCAGGCACTGTGGCGTTGCGCGTCGCAGGGGAGGGAACGGCCCGCTTCACCGAGCGGGCCCCATCAACAGGAGTCGCACCATCAACACCGCCATCCGCAAGGCCGCCCGTGGGGCGATGCCCGTCGCCGTCACCGCCTCCGTACTCGCCACCGGTCTCGCCGCCTGCGGCACCGTCGAGCAGCTGTCCGCCGCCCAGAAGGTGTCCAAGGCCTTCGACAAGGTCGGCAACGGCAAGTCGGCCGGCTTCACCCTCTCCATCGACGCCACCCCCGAGCAGGTGGCCGCGTTCGCCCGGAGCGGCAAGGGCAGGCACGGCAACGGCCTGGTCGGCTCGGCCCGCGGCAACGGCCGCGAGATGGACGAGAAGGCCGCCAAGGCGATCTCCGGCCTCTCCGTCTCGGTCGCGGTCTCCGCCGACAAGCCGCTCAAGGACGTGGAGGCCTTCAAGAACGCCGGCAAGGCGGGCCGGAACACCGACCTGACGCTCGACAAGTCGGTGCGCGTCTCCTACCTGCTCGCCGACCGCAACGGGACCGCGCTGCTGGAGTACCGCCAGGTCGACGGCACCGGCTACCTGCACGCCGACGCCAAGGGCCTGGTGAAGCTGGTCGGCGAGGACCCGTCCGTGGTGGACGAGATGCGCGCGGAGCTGCCCGAGAAGCTGAAGCCGGTCGGGGACGTGCTGGCCGGCAAGTGGGTCTCCTTCGACCTCCAGTCGCTCGCGGACAAGGCGAAGGAGTCCGACGGGAAGAAGGCCGCCCCGGGCGTCGACCCGGAGCTCGGCAACCAGCTGCTCAACTCGGTCAAGGACGTGCTCGGCCGCACCGTCACGTACGAGGACAAGGGCAAGAAGGACGGCACCGAGCACCTCTGGGTCAGCGCCCCGGCCCGCCAGCTGGTGGACGAGATGTACAAGGCCGTCAAGCCGCTGTCCACCAAGTTCCCGAAGCAGCTGGGCGGCTTCCCGGACCAGGCCCCGAGCGACGTGCCGGACCGCCGGATCGGCCTCGACCTCTACCTGAAGAACGGCGCCTTCTCCTCGGCCACCTTCGACCTGGCCCAGCTGGCCGACAAGGTCGAGCCGGGCGTCAACTTCCCGGTGAAGCTGGCCTTCAACCAGGCGGCCCCGAACGTCCAGGCGCCGGGCGACGCCGTCAAGGTGACCGACGAGCAGCTGACGGACGCGGTGCTCGGCCTGGCCACCGCGGGCCCCGGGGGCGGGTTCGACCCCGAGGACACGGGCACCGGCCTCCCGATCGCCCCGCCGCTGACCGACGCCCAGATCAAGGAGCTCGCCGGCCTCGGCGTCACCGAGACCGAGGCGCGCGCCTTCAACCGGGCCGGCCTCACCTACGAGGACATCAAGGAGATCGCCCAGGAGGACACCCCGCCCCGGGCCTGACCCGCACCCGTGACCGGCCGACCGCGCGCGACGCGGTCGGCCGGTCGCGCGTTCCCGGCCCGCGCCGCCGTCCGCGCCGGCCGGCCTCCGTGGTCAGTCGTCGGTCAGTCGTTCCCGAGCGCCAGCTTGATGCCGAAGCCGACGAGTACCGTGCCGGTGACGGCGTCGATGGCCCGCTGCACCGAGCCGCGGTTCAGCCACCGGCGGACCAGGTGGGTGCCGAAGATCAGCGCGCTGAACCAGACCAGCCCCTCCAGGTCGTGCACGGCCGCCAGCACGACCCCCATCAGCAGGTGCGGGGCGCCGTCGGGGATGAACTGGGGCAGCATCGCCATGTAGAAGACGCCGTTCTTCGGGTTCAGCAGGCTGGTGCCCAGTCCGCGCGCCCAGGACCGTGCCCAGGTCGCCTCCGCGGTGGTGTCACCCGATCCGCCCGCCGCGTCCCCCGGCCCGGACCGGCCGCGCTGCTTGAGCGTCCGGAGGACCATGCCGATCCCCAGCCACGCCAGGTACCCGGCACCGGCCAGGCGCAGCACGTCGTACAGCAGTCGGGAGGTCGTGAGCACCGCGGTGGCACCGACCGCCGCGGCCACGCCCCACACCAGTACGCCGCAGAGGATCCCCAGCGCGGTCGCGAAGGCCCGGCGCCTGCCGAGGGTGATGGCGGAACGCAGCACCAGGGCGGTGTCCAGTCCCGGCATGACGGTGAGCATGCCGGCCACGACGGCGAAGGAGACGATGGCGGAGGAAACGGTCATGCGGCCATCCTGTAGCCCCGGCCTCGATCACGTCCAACGCGGTCCGCTTCACCGCGCATCAGCGGGCCTGATGCCGCCGCTCGCCCCGCCGTGCGACGACCGGCCCGTCCCTGGTCGCGCGATTCCCGATGACCGCCGTCATCCGCCGCCGGGTGGGCACCCGGCCTCACCCGGCGGCGCCGGTGCGCCCGGTCCGGCCGTCAGGCGTGGGCGGCGGCGCACTCCGGGTGGCCCCAGGAGCCGCCGACCTTGGTGATCTTGTCGCCCTTGGCGTACGGGCGGCTGCACGGGCAGGTGCCGGGGAAGCGGGCGTTCAGGGTGCGCGAGCCGCCGCTCCGCTTGGCGGCGCCGCCCGTGCCGGTGGCACCGGTGGCCGCGGCGGGACGGGCGGCGCGCGCCTTGGGGGCCTTCGTGGCGGCGGCCGGGTCGGGCACCGGCAGGTCGGCGGCGGTGCCGGAGGCGTCCTGCTGGGTGCGGGCGGCGTCGCTGGCGGCCTTGTCCGCGATGGCGTTCAGCGGGTCGCCGTCCACCTGGTGGGCCGGCACGTACACGAAGGTGACGTCCCGGCCCTCCAGCAGGGCGTCGATCGCCTGGATCAGCTCCTGGTTGGCGACCGGCTTGCCGGCCGCCGTCTTCCAGCCGTTGCGCTTCCAGCCCTTGAGCCACTTGGTCACCGAGTCGCGGGTGTAGGTGCTGTCCAGCCGCACCTCCAGCGGGACCGCCGGGTCCGTCGAGGCCAGCAGCTGCCGCAGCGCCGTCAACTCGCCCACGTTGTTGGTGCTGTGCCCGAGCGCACCGGCCTGCCAGCGCTGGGGCGCCCCGGCGGCGTCCGCCACCACGTACGCCCAGCCCGCCGGACCGGGGTTGCCCTTGGCTGCTCCGTCACACGCTGCAATGACTCGTTCGACCATGCCCCGATCATGCCTGGTCGGACGGCCCGGAGCCAAAGCCGCTCAGCCGCGCAGCAGGAGCAGCAGCAGCGCCGCCGACCAGCTGAAGTTGGTCGAGCTGCGCCCCTCCCCGGTCAGCGGGTCGTAGTTCTCCCGCACCGGGCCGTCCCCGGCCAGCCCGGCGGCGGTGGCGAGCAGCCGCTCGACCGTGCGCCGGGCGTCCTGCTCCCAGCCGTAGCGGCGCAGGCCCTCGACGGCGAAGTAGGTCTGGTCGAGCCAGGCCGGCCCGCGCCAGTAGCCGGCCGGGTCGAAGGAGGCCGAGCTGCGGGCCACCGTCGGGAACGGCATGGCCGTGCCGAACTCCGCCGGGTCGAGCAGCAGCCGGCGGACGGTACGGGCCTGGGCGGCGGTGGCGGTGCCCGACCAGAGCGGGACGGCGCCCTCGATGCCGCGGCCCCGGGCGGTGAGCCGGGCACCGGTGGCGAGGTCGGTGTCGTGGAACCAGCCGTCGGCCGGGTCGTACATGGTGTCGCGCACGGCGGCGTCGATCCGTTCGGCGCGGGCGCGCAGCCGTTCGGCGGCGGGCCGGTCGCCCAGTTCGGCGGCGATCAGCGCCAGGTGGCGGTGGTCGGCGGCCAGGTAGGCGTTGAGGTCGACGGAGCGCTGGTCCAGCGACCAGCCCAGCAGGGTGCCGTCCGCGTCCCGGTTGGGGAGCACGGTGGCGGCGTCGAAGCGCGGGGCGTCGTCCATGCCGGACTCCCAGGCGGCCGCCTCCCGGCGGTCCTCGGCGGTGGCGTTGGCCGGGTCCACGGTGGCGCCGTACTCGCACAGGCCCTCGCCGAGGTGGTCCCGGGTGCGGTACCACCAGTCCTGGTAGGCGGTCAGTCTGGGCAGCAGCTCCCGCAGGAAGGCCCGGTCGCCGCTGCGCCGGTAGACCTCCCAGACCGCCCAGGAGGCCAGCGGGGGCTTGGAGTTGCGCTCGTTCCAGTTGCCGCCGCCGGTGCCGGGGTCGTTGTAGAAGACGCAGTCGGGGACCATGCCGGCGTCCTGCGGGCGCCGGGGCGAGCCGATCGGGACCTGGTGGTCGAAGACCGCCCGGATCTGGTCGGCGGCCAGTGCGGGCGCGAACGCGGCGGTACCGACGGCCTGTTTCCAGGTGTCCCAGGCCCAGACCCCGCTGAACCACTTGTAGGAGAGCGTGGGGGTGACGGCGTCGTGCCGGATTCGCCCGGCCGGGCTGCGCCAGTTGGTGACCAGGGTCTGCACGCACTTGACGGCGGTGCGGCGGCGGGCGGCCGGGACGCCCTCGGTGGCCCGGGTCAGGTATCCGTGCCAGCGGGCGGCGCCCTCCGCCGCGATCCGGTCGGGGGCGCGCAGCGCGGCCTCGGCGTCCTCCGCCGCCCGGGCGTGCTCGGCTTCGGTGAAGGTGTAGCTCTCGGTCCAGTCCAGGGTCCGGCTCTCCCCCGGTGCCAGCCGGAGCGGCTCGGCGAGTTCGGTGCGGTGGCCGTCGCCGTCGGCGCTCAGCACGACCCGGACGGGCCGTGCGTGGCGGACGGCGAAGCGCTCGGTGCCGTCGGTGAGGTAGTCCCAGGTCTGCCGGACCCTGGCGAAGCGCACCTCCACGCCGTGTTCGGCCGCGACCAGCTTCGGCGCCTCGCGCTGCGGGCCGGTGGCCGGGCGCAGCAGCCGGCCGGTCCAGGCGACGGCCAGGGTCCGCACGGCCGGGCCGGTGTTGGCGAGCCGGGCCCGGAGCAGGGCGGTGCGGTTGCCGGCGAAGCGCAGTTCCAGGGTGAGGGCGAGGCCGCCGCCGAGGTCGTGGGTGAGCCGTAGCAGGCCGGGCAGCGAGGTGCCGCGCGCGGGTGCGCCGGCGGTGAGGTCGAGCGGGCGGCCCCGTTCGGTCAGTTCGAGGCGGGTCAGGCCGTCGCTGAGCCACCAGGGGTACTCCTGGGCGAGGTACAGCGGGCCGGTGAAGCCGCCGGGCCGGTCGGCCGGGCGGGGCAGGGCGTAGGCGTGCCAGGCGCCGAGGTCGGCGAAGACGTTGATCGGGTTGTTGCCGCGGGCGTCGCCGGGGTAGGCCTGGGTGGGGGTGCCGTGGAGGTCGAGGACGTCGGCGTAGCGGTCGTCCGGCGGCCCGGCGGCCGGTAGCGGTTCCGCGGCCGGGTCCGGTGACGCGGCCGGTACGGGCTCCGCGGCGTCGGCCGGGGCGGCGGCGAGGGTGCCGGCCGCGGCGAGGGCGGCGGAGCCGGCCAGGAAGTGGCGGCGGGTCAGCGGGTTCATGCGCGCTCCTGGGCGGCGGGGAGTCGGATGACGGCGGCGCCGAGCGGCGCGAGGGTGACGGCTCCGGCGACCTCGGCGCCGGTGAGCAGGTCGGTACCGGTGAGCGGGGCCGGGCCGGGGAGCGGGTCGGCCCCGGCGAGCAGGCCCGTGCCGGGGAGCGGGCCGGCCCCGGCGAGCGGGTCGCGGCCGGGCGTGCGAAGCGGGACGAGGCGCTCCGCCGGGCCGTGGTTGAGCAGGAAGAGGTAGCCGGTGCCGTCGGCGGCCACCCGGCGGGTCGCCTCGACGCCCTCGGGCAGGCCGGGCAGTTCGGCGCCCACCCCGGCCTCGGCGAGTGCCAGGTCGAGCACCGGCCCGAGGTCGGCGCCGAGGTGGCAGCTCAGGTACCAGGCGCTGCCGGCGCCCAGGCGGTTGCGGGTGACGGCCGGGAGGCCGGCCAGCGCGCCGGAGCCGTAGCGGGCCACGGTCTCGGCGGCCTCGGTCTCGATCCACTCGCTCCAGCGTTCGGCGTCCAGGCCCGTGCCGTCCAGGTCCACGGCGGTGGTCGCGCCGTCCGGGATCGGCCAGTGCTCGTCCACCACGATGCCGAGCAGGTCGCGCAGCGGCCCGGGATGGCCGCCGGGGTGGATGTGGTCGTGCCGGTCGGCGATGCCGCTGAACGGGCCGCAGACCAGTCGGCCGCCGCCCCGCACGTAGGCGGTGAGCCGTTCGGCGGTGGCGGTGTCGAGCAGGTAGAGGTTGGGGGCGAGCAGCAGCGGGTGGTCGTCGAGCCCGGCGGTGGGCGGGACGAAGTCCACGGTGACGCCGCGCTCGTACAGCGCCGCGTACCAGGGGCGGAGCAGGTCCAGCCAGCGCATCCGGGCGGAGGGGTGGTCGTCCAGTTCCAGCGCCCACCAGCTGTCCCAGTCGAGCAGGACGGCGGCCCGCCCGCGCAGTCGGCTGCCGGCGACCTCGCCGAGCCGGCGCAGTTCGGCGCCGAGGCGGACGGTCTCCTGCCAGCCGCGCGAGGCGGTGCCCCGGTGCGGGAGCATCGCGCTGTGGAACTTCTCGGCCCCGGCCACCGAGGCGCGCCACTGGAAGTGCAGGACGCCGTCGGCGCCGCGGGCCAGCGCCTGGAGCGACCAGAGTCGGTAGCGGCCCGGGCCCTTGGGCAGGTTGACCGGGCGCCAGCTGACCGCGGAGGGGGCCTGTTCCATCAGCAGCCAGGGGCGGCCGCCCTTGAGCGAGCGCATCAGGTCGTAGTTCATCGCCGCGTTGACGTGGGCGCGCGGGTCGGCCGGGTCGGGGTAGGCGTCGTCGGAGACGAAGTCCTCGTGCCGGCTCCACTCCCAGTAGTCCAGCGCCTTGAGCATCGACATGAAGTTGGTGGTGACCGGGACGCCGGGCGAGACCTCGTCCAGGACGGCCTTCTCGGCGCGGTGCAGGGCGAGCAGCGCGTCCGAGCAGAACCGGCGCCAGTCCAGCAGCTGGGTGGGGTTGACCGGGCCCGGCGCGGTTCGCGGCGGCTCGATCTGGTCGAAGGAGTTGTAGTGCTGGGACCAGAAGGCGGTGCCCCAGGAACGGTTCAACTCACTGATGCCACCGTGGCGTTGGCGCAGCCAGCGGCGGAAGTCGGCGGCCGAGGCGGGGCAGAAGCACTCCTCGACGTGGTCGGCGTACTCGTTGTGGACGTGCCACAGGGCGAGCGCCGGGTGGTGCCGGTAGCGCTCGGCGAGCGCCCGGGTGAGCCGGACGGCGGCCTCCCGGTAGGCGGGCGAGGACGGGCAGTAGTGCTGGCGCGAGCCGAACTCCAGCCGTACCCCGTCGGCGGTGACCGGCAGCAGCTCGGGGTGGGCGCGGACGAGCCAGGCGGGTGGCGAGGCGGTGGCGGTGGCCAGGTCGACGGCGATGCCGTGCCGGTGCACCAGGTCGAGCAGCCGGTCCAGCCAGCCGAAGTCCCAGCTGTGGGCGTCGGGTTGGAGGCGCGCCCAGGAGAAGATGCCGACGGTGACCAGGTTGACCCCGGCCTCGGCCATCAGCTTCACGTCCTCGGCCCACACCTGCTCGGGCCACTGCTCGGGGTTCCAGTCCCCGCCGTACAGCAGGCCGGGCACCCTGGTCAGGCGGCCCGGGGCCACCGCTCCGTCAGGCGCCGCTTCGTCACGCGCTCCGGCAGCGCTCATCGCCTCGTCACGCGTTCCTCCAGCAGTCATCGCTTCGTCACTCATCCCTTCAGGGCTCCGCCGAGCAGGCCGGCCACGAACTGCCGCTGGAAGACCAGGAAGAGCACCATCAGCGGCAGGGTGGCCAGGAAGGAGCCGAGCATCAGGCCGGAGTAGTCGACGTGGGACAGCCCGGTCAGCGTGTTGAGCGCGACCGGCACGGTGTACCTGTCCTCGGTGTTGAGCATCAGCAGCGGCCAGATGAAGCTGTTCCACTGGCCCATGAAGGTGAAGATCACCAGTGCGCCCAACTGCGGCCGCACGCACGGCAGGACGACCCGGTAGAAGGTGCGCAGCTCGCCGGAGCCGTCGATCCGGGCGGACTCCAGCAGCTCGTCGGGGAAGTCCAGGAAGCCCTGGCGCATCAGCAGGATGCCGAAGGAGTTGGCCAGGAACGGCACGATCACGGCCTGGTAGCTGTCGATCCACCCGAGGCTGGCCATCATCTGGAACAGCGGGACCAGCAGCACCTGCAGGGGGATCATCATGGTGGCCAGCACCAGGCCGAGCAGCAGTCCGCGGCCGCGGAAGCGGTACTTGGCCAGCCCGTAGCCGCACATCGCGGAGAGCAGCGAGCTGAGCGTGGTGTAGACGACGGCGATCCCGAGGCTGTTGAGCATGACCCGGCCGAAGCCGATGGTCTCCTGGAGGTGCACCAGGTTGCGCAGCAGGTTGCCACCGGGCAGGAACGGCGGTGGGGAGTGGAACAGTTCGGAGCTGCTGTGGGTGCCGGCGACCAGCATCCAGGCGAAGGGCAGCAGGCTGAGTACGGCGCCGAGCACGAGGACGGCGAGGACGGCGGTCCGGCCGAGCCGGGCGGGCAGCGGGGTGCGGCCGGGCGGGCCGGGCGGCGGGGTGCTGCTCATCGGCGCCTTTCCCTTCCGTAGAGCCGGAACTGGAGCAGTGAGACCGCCGCGATGACCAGCACGACCACCCAGGCGATGGCGGCCGCGTAGCCGAAGTCGAGCTGCTGGAATCCGACCTTGTAGAGGTAGACGACCGGGGTGAGCGTGGCGTCGCCGGGGCCGCCGCGGGTCAGCACGTAGTTCTCGTCGAAGAGTTGAAGGGTGCCGATGGTGGAGGTGATGACGCAGAACAGCACCACCGGGCGCAGTTGCGGGAGCACGACGCCGGTGTAGGTGCGCACGGCGCCGGCGCCGTCGAGGGCGGCGGCCTCGTACTGGTCGCGGCCGATGGCGTGCAGTCCGGCCAGCAGGATGACGGCGTTGTAGCCGGTCCAGCGCCAGGTGACCGAGCCGATCAGCGAGATCCTGGCCCAGGTCGGCGAGTTGAGCCAGTCGACCGGACCGAGGCCGAGCGCCTGGAGGACCTGGTTGGCGAGGCCGCCGTCGGTGCGCAGCAGGACCTGGAAGACCACGGCGTAGGCGACCAGGGTGGTGATCGCGGGCAGGAAGAACACCGCCCGCCATCCGGCCCGGAACCGCAGCCAGGACTGGTTGAGCAGGACGGCCAGCACCAGGGCGATGCCGATCATCACGGGCACCTGGACGGCCAGGATCATGCCGGTGTTGACCAGGGAGTGCAGGAAGGCGGGGTCGTTCAGCATCCGCCGGTACTGGTCCAGGCCGACCCAGACGTCGGCGCCGTCGCGGCGGGCGGTGAAGCTCTGGTAGAGGCTGGCACCGAGCGGGTAGGCGAAGAAGGCGACGAAGAGCGCGGTGGTGGGCCCGGCGAACAGCCAGGCGGCGGTGCGTGGGGAGCGTCGGCGGCGGGCGGGGGCGGGGGCGGCCTGGGTCGGGGCCGCCGGCTTGCGCAGGGTCACCGGAGGGCTGGTCATCGGTGCCGCCCCTACCCGACCGTTCGGCGGCCGGTCGCGGTGGCGATCTGGCGGGCGGCGGAGCGCAGTACGGTGCCCGGGTCGGCGCCGTTGTGCAGCACCTGGTTGACGGCGGTGGTGACGATGTCGGCGGCCTTGGAGTCGTCGGCGGTGAGCTCGACGGTGGGGATGGAGCGGGTGAGCCCGGCGAACAGCCGCATGGCGGACTGGCCGTCGTAGTAGGGGGCGGGCTGCTGGAAGTACGGATCGTCCAGGGCGGGGAGGTAGGCGGGGAAGAGGCCTTCGTGCCGCATCATCGAGGCCTGGTTGGCCTTGTCGGCGAGCAGGAAGGAGACGAAGGCCCAGGCCGTCTCGGGGTTCCCGCTCTGCGCGGGGATGCACAGGACGGAGCCGCCGCTGTTGGAGGTTCGGGTGCCGCCGGGGGTGAAGGCGGGGAGCGGGACGACGCCGAACTTTCCTCCGAGGTCGGCCATTTCGGCGGTGAGGGTGCCGTCCCACCAGGCGGCGGTGGGGGTGGTGGCGGCCTTGCCGTCGTGGGTGCCGGAGACCAGTCCGTCCCAGCCGTTCTCGAAGTCGACCAGGTCGCGGTCGACGAGCTGTTTGAGCAGGGTGAGCGCGCGTTCGGCGGCGGGGGTGGCGACGGCCACCTTGCCGTCGGTGAACCAGCGCTGGCCCTGTTGCTGGAGCAGCATGGCGAAGAGGCTGTCCTGCTTGGCGTCCAGGATGAGCAGCTTCCTGCCGGTGGCGGCCTTGAGGGCGGTGCCGGCGGTGACGTAGTCGTCCCAGGTGCCGAGGCCCGTCGGGTCGATGCCGGCCTGCTCGAAGAGGTCGCGCCGGTAGAACAGGGCGCACGGACCGCTGTCCCAGGGCAGGGCGTGGACCCGGCCCTCGCCGTCCGAGACGGCGCGCCAGGAGGCCTCGGCGTACTGGGGCCCGAGGCCGGCGGCTCGGCTGGTGAGGTCGACCAGGGCGTTCGGGAAGTTGCCGAGGTAGGTGGGCAGCCGCTGGCCCTCGACGGTGAGGACGTCGGGCAGTCCGCTGCCGGCGCCGAGGCCGACGGTGATCTTGTCGTAGGCGTTGTCGTAGCCGATGTCGACCACCTCGACGGTGGTGCCGGGGTGGGCCTGTTCGAATTCCTTGCCGAGCCGCCGCATGGCCTTGGCGGCGACGTCCCAGGACCAGATGACGACCTTCCCGGTGGGCGTGGTGCCCGGGCCCGCGGTGAGCTGCTTGGCTCCGGTGCCGCCGGCCCCGCCGGTCGCGCAGCCGGTGGCGCCGGTCAACAGCAGTGCGCCGCCCGCGAGTCCGGCGGAGAGGATCCGGCGCCGCGCCGGGCGTGGCGGTGATCCGCCCCGTTCGTGGGCGAGTTGGGGATGTTCTCGGTGCCGGGTTTCTGCGGACATCTTGCCTCCCGACTGGTGAATGCCGAATGCTGTATACAGAACTCAGCATTCACAACCCCGTCAAGGCTTGTGACTGAAATCGCGGAAGGTGCCACGATGAGCACACGCGCCCCCCGAACCCACCCGTACATCCCCAACTCCGCCCCACCGGTGCGGAAAGCGATGCTGGCGGCGATCGGCGCCCAGGACGTCGAGGAGTTCTACGCCGACATCCCCGCCGCCCTCCGGCTGGACCGCCCGCTGCGGCTGCCCGAGCCGCTGGAGTCCGAGGCCCGGCTGGTCGCGCACATGGAGGAACTGCTCTCCCGCAACACCGCCGTGCCGCCGGGCCGCAGCTTCCTCGGCGCCGGCTGCTACCGCCACCACGTGCCCGCCGTGGTGGACGAGATCGTCAACCGCAGCGAGTTCCTCACCGCCTACGCGGGCGAACCGTACGAGGACCACGGCCGCTTCCAGGCGCTGTGGGAGTACCAGTCGCTGATGGCCGAACTGCTGGCCGTCGAGGTCGTCAACGTGCCGACGTACGACGGCTTCCAGGCCGCCGCGACCGCGCTGCGGATGGCCGGGCGGGCCACCGGGCGGCGCCGGCTGGTGCTGGTGGGCGCGATCGACCCGGACCGGCTCTCCCGGATCCGCGACTACGTCCGGGGCGTCCACGAACTGGTGCCCGTCCCGGCCGATCCCGCCGCCGTCCGGGCCGCGCTGGAGCAGGGCGACGCGGCCGCGGTCTACGCCCAACTGACCGACCACCGCGGGCGGGTGGACCCGGAACTGCCGCAGTACGTCGAACTCGCCCACCGGGCCGGGGCGCTGGCGGTGGTCCACGTCAACCCGCTCAGCCTCGGCGTGCTCACCCCGCCCGCCGAACTCGGCGCCGACCTCACCTGCGGCGACCTCCAGCCGCTCGGCATCCACCCGAGCTTCGGCGGCGGCAACGCCGGCTTCATCGGCAGCCCGGACGACGAGCGGCTGGTCGCCGAGTACCCGAGCCGGCTGTTCGGCCTCACCCCCACCGACGTCCCCGGCGAGTACGGTTTCGGCGACGTCGCGTACGAGCGCACCTCCTTCGCGCTGCGCGAGGAGGGCAAGGAGTGGGTCGGCACCGCCGCCGCCCTGCACGGCATCGCCGCCGGGGTCTACCTCGCGCTGATGGGACCGCACGGCATGCGCGAGATCGGCGGGACGATCCTCGCCAACACCGAGTACGCCCGCCGGCGCCTGGCCCGCGTCCCCGGCGTGGAACCGGCGGACCCCGAGGCCGTGCACTTCGCCGACTTCACCGTCCGCTACACCGGCGAGCGCGGCGCCGCCGAGATCGCCGGGGCGCTGCTCGCCCTCGGCCTGCACGGCGGCACCCCGGCCGGGCCGCACGAGGGCCGGTACTGCGTGACCGAACTGCACACCCGGGCCGACATCGACCGCCTCGCCGACGCGCTTGAGGAGATCGTGAAGTGACGAACCGTCAGGAGAACGGCCGGCCGGTGGACCCGCGGATCGCCGCCAAGCCCGCGCTGCGCCGCTTCCACCAGGCCCGCTGGGACGAGAAGCTGGTCTTCGAGCTGGGCACCCCCGGCGAGCGCGGCGTCCTGCCCCCGCTGCCCGAGCCCGCCGTCACCGCCGCCGTCGGCGACCCGGCCGAGCGGCTGCCCGCCGCCCTGCGCCGCGGCACACCGCCCGCCCTGCCCGAACTCGGCCAGCAGCAGGTGCTCCGGCACTACCTGCGGCTCTCCCAGGAGAACCTCGGCGCCGACCTCAACGTGGACGTCGGCCAGGGCACCTGCACCATGAAGTACAGCCCCAAGGTCAACGACGCCTTCGTCCGCGACCCCCGGATCGCCGCCCTGCACCCGGCGCAGGACGCCTCCACCGTCCAGGGCGTGCTCGAACTCGTCCACCGGCTGGAGCAGGCGCTCAAGGAGGTCTCCGGCATGGACCGGGTCAGCCTCCAGCCCGGCGCGGGCTCGGCGGCGATCTGGACCAACGTCTCGGTGATCCGCGCGTACCACGCCGCGCGCGGCGAGCTGGAGCAGCGCGACGAGGTCGTCACCACCGCCTTCTCCCACCCCTCCAACGCCGCCTGCGCCAGGACCGCCGGCTTCCGGGTGGTCACCCTGCACCCGGACGCCGACGGCTACCCCGACATCGAGGCGCTGCGCGCCGCCGTCGGCCCGCGCACCGCCGCCCTCCTGATCACCAACCCCGAGGACACCGGCATCTACAACCCCCGGATCGCCGAGTTCGTCCGGATCGTCCACGAGGCCGGCGGCCTGTGCGCCTACGACCAGGCCAACGCCAACGGCATCCTCGGCATCACCCGGGCCCGCGAGGCCGGCTTCGACCTGTGCCACTTCAACCTGCACAAGACCTTCTCCACCCCGCACGCCTGCGGCGGCCCGGCGGCCGGCGCCTGCGGTGTCACCGCCGAGCTGGCGCCCCACCTGCCGCGCCCCACCGTCGAGTTCGACGGCGAACGGTACTTCCTGGACGACGACCGGCCGGACTCGGTCGGCAAGATCCGCCCCTACCTGGGCGTCGTGCCGAACCTGGTGCGCGCCTACGCCTGGATCACCGCGCTGGGCGCCGAGGGGCTGCGCGCGGCCGCCGAGACCGCCGTGCTCAACAACAACTACCTGCTGCACCACGTACGGCGGATCCGCGGCGTCTCCGTCCCGTACGCCGAGGGCCGCCCCCGGGTCGAGCAGGTCCGCTACAGCTGGCAGCGGCTCAACGAGGACACCGGCCTGCACAGCGAGGACCTCGGCTACCGTGCCGCCGACTTCGGCACCCACTACTGGACCAGCCACCACCCCCACGTCGTCCCCGAGCCGATGACCCTGGAGCCCACCGAGTCCTACTCCCGGGCCGACCTGGACGAGTACGCGGCGATCCTGGCCGAGGTCGCCCGCGAGGCGTACGAGGACCCGGAGACCGTCCGCACCGCGCCGCACAACTCCACCGTGCACCGGATCCGGCACGAACCGCTGGACGACCCGGCGCTCTGGGCGGTCAGCTGGCGCGCCTACCGCCGCAAGGTCCTGGGCGAGCGGCCGTGACGTCCGCCCCGGGCGCCCGGATCGGGCTCGTGGTCAACCCGGTCGCCGGGCTCGGCGGCCGGGTCGGCCTCAAGGGCAGCGACGGCACCGACGTCCAGCGGCGGGCCCTGGCACTCGGGGCCGCCCCGCAGGCCGTCGCCCGGGCCGCGCTGACGCTGCGCGGCCTGCCCGGCGTGGAACTGGTCACCGCCGACGGCCCGATGGGCGCCGACGCCGCCCGGGCGGCCGGCCGGCCCGCGCGAACCGTCCACCGGCCCGCCGGGACGGCGACCACCGCCGCCGACACCCGCGCGGCGGTGCGCGCCCTGGTCGCGGCCGGCGCCGGACTGCTGCTGTTCTGCGGCGGCGACGGCACCGCCCGCGACGTGCTGGAGGCGCTCGGGCCCGAACCCCGGCTGCCCGTGCTGGGCATCCCGGCCGGGGTCAAGATGCACTCCGCGGTGTTCGCCGTCCACCCCCGGGCCGCCGCCGAGGTCGCGGCGGCCTGGGCGGCCGGCCGGGGCGTGCGCCTGACGCCCGCCGAGGTGGTCGACCGGGACGAGGCCGCGCTGCGGGCCGGCCTGGTCTCCGCCCGGCTGTACGGCCGGCTGACCGTCCCGGTGCTGCCCGCCCGGGTGCAGCAGCGCAAGACCGGCAGCTCCGGGCCCGACCCGGGGACCCCGGCCGGCCTCGCCGCCGAGGTCGCCGAACGGGTCGGCCCCGGCGGGCTGCTGGTCCTCGGGCCCGGCAGCACCACCCACGCGGTGGCCACCGCGCTCGGCGCGCCGGACACCAGCCTGACCGGCGTCGACCTGCTGCGGCTCGGCCCCGCCGAGGCCCCGCGGGCAGGAGGCCGGCGCCGGGCCATCGGCCCCGGGCACGGCGACGGCCTCGCCACGGCCGCCCGGGTGCTGGTCCGCGACGCCCGGGCCGACCAGCTGCGCGCCCTGCCCGCCACCCCCTTCATCGCCCTCTCCCCGATCGGCGGCCAGGGCTTCCTGCTCGGCCGCGGCAACCAGCAGCTCACTCCCGAACTGCTGCGCACCGCGGGCCGGGAGAGGCTGCTGGTGCTCGCCACCGAGGCGAAGCTCGCCGCCCTGGCGGGGCGCCCGCTGCTGCTGGACACCGGCGACCCCGACCTGGACGACGCCCTCGCCGGCCACGTCCGGGTGATCACCGGCCGCCGCTCCGGCGCCGTCTACCGCCTCTCCGCCTGACTCCGACACCCCACTCCCCCAGGCCAGTTGAAGGAGCCCCCATGATCGACCTGCACGGCAAGCGCGCGATCGTCACCGGCGCCGCCTCCGGCATCGGCCGGGCCACCGCCGCCCTGCTCGCCGAACTCGGCGCGGCCGTCGTCCTCCTGGACGTCGACGCCGAGCGCGGCGAAGCGGCCGCCGAGGAGACCGGCGGCACCTTCGTCCGCTGCGACGTCTCCCGCCGCGCCGACTGCGAGCGGGCCGTACGCACCGCGGTGGAGCAACTCGGCGGCGTGGACGTGCTGTTCAACAACGCGGGCATCATCCGCCGCTCCACCGTCACCGAGATCAGCGACGAGGACTGGGACCTGGTGATGGCCGTCAACGTCCGCTCGATCATGCTGCTCAGCGGGCTGGTGGTGCCGCTGATGGCGGCGAACGGCGGCGGCAGCATCGTCAACACCGGCTCCGGCTGGGGCATCAAGGGCGGCGGCCGGGCCGTCTCCTACTGCGCCTCCAAGGGCGCCGTGGTCAACATGACCCGGGCGATGGCCATCGACCACGGCCCGGACAACATCCGGGTCAACTGCGTCTGCCCGGGCGACACCGACACCGGCATGCTCGCCGAGGAGGCCCGCCAGCTCGGCGAGAGCCCGGACGCCTTCTACACCGACGCCGCCGACCGACCGCTCGGCCGGATCGGCCAACCCCGGGACATCGCCCGGACCGTGGCGTTCCTGGCCAGCGACGCCGCCGCCTTCGTCAGCGGCGCCGTCATCGCCGTGGACGGCGCCGGCACCGCCTGACCCGCACCCCCGTACCCGGCCCCGGGCGCCCGACCGCCGGCGCCGGTCGCCCGGCCGGTACGCTACCGACCGAGAACGAAAGGAAAGCCCGATGGCGATCGAGCGGCGTCCGCTGCGCGAGCAGGTGAAGGACGAACTCCTGGAGCAGCTCGGCCGCGGCCGGTTCACCCCCGGCGAGTCGATCAACGAGGTCCAGCTCGCCGAGGAACTGGGCGTCAGCCGGACCCCCCTGCGCGAGGCCCTGATCAGCCTGGAACGCGAGGGCATCATCACCAGCGAGCGCGGCAAGGGCTTCCGCTTCGCCCCCACCGGCAAACAGGAGTTCCTCGACCTCACCGCGATCGTGATCGCCCTGGAGTCGCTGGCCCTGCGCACCTCCGACCCGGCGCACCTCGCCGGGATCGCCCCCCGGCTGCTCGCCGAGGCCCGCGCCTTCTCCGCCCCGCAAGCCCCGCACGGCACGATAGAGCGCTACGACGACGCCTGGCACGCCCTGCTCCTCTCCGGCTGCGCCAACGCCCGGCTGCGCGAGATGATCGACTCGCTGAAGCTCACCCTGCACCGCTACGAGCGGGTGGTGGTCGGCGACCACGAGATCCTGGAACGCGCCGCCGAGGAGCACGAGCGGATCGCCCAGTGCCTGCTGGACGGCGACATCGACCAGGCCGTCACCGCGCTGGAGGCCAACTGGACCAGCGGCATGGAGCGCATCCTGGACCGGCTGCCCCCGGTCGCCGCCCGCTGAACGACACGGCCGTGAGCGGGCTCCGACCGGCCCGTCGGCGCCGGCTCCGCCCGGCCGGCGGGCCGGCGGTGTGCCGTCCGCCGGCCGGGCGTGGCGTCAGGCCGGCCAGCGCAGAACCGCGCCGAGGCCGCCGGGCGGGCCGGGGACGGCCTCCGGGACGAGCACGGCCTCGGCCGCGCAGGCCGTGGCGGCGCGCAGCAGGGCGTCGGCGGCGGGCGCCTGCACCGGGTGGCGGACGCCCATGCGGCGCAGGTCGGCCCGGTCGACGCCGAGGTGCTCGGGCTCGGGCCCGGTCCACACCGGGCGCTCCGGGTCGTGGCCGCCGGCCTGCAGGAGCAGCGCGGCGAGCTGGTGCTGCCGGGCGGCGCTCACCACGGCGGGGATGCCCTGGGCGGCAGAGCCGGGCGCGGTCTCGGTGCCGTCGCCGTCGGTGCGGTGGCCGCCGGGGCGGCCGACGCCGGTGCGGAAGGCGTCCAGCAGCTCGGCCACGTGCCGGCCGCGGTGGTCGGCCCAGGCCTCGGCGAGGCGGCGGTCGAAGGCGTCCCCTGTGGGTTCGCCGTCCAACTCGACGGCCACGTCCTGGAGTTGGGGAGGGAGCCGGTCGTGGACGGCCCGGCGCTCCCGGGTGCCGCCGGTGAGCACCAGCAGATGGGCGCCGCTGTGCGGCCAGCTCCGGGCGAGGTGCTCGGCGACGATCCCGGCGGTGCGCTCCCAGGTGTCCTCGACCCGGTGCCGGTAGTGCCACTCGTAGCGGTCGGCGGGTGGGGCGCGGTGCCCCCGGCCCTGCCACTGCGGGCCCTCGACGGTGCCCAGCGGCTCACCGCGGCCGAGTTCGTAGCGCCGCAGGTCGGCCCCGGTGCGGTCGACGGCAGCGACCAGGCAGGCGGGCACCGCGTCGTCCAGCAGGCCGAGCAGCGGGCCGGTGTGCGGCAGCGGGGCCCAGGTGGCGGCGACGTCGGGCGGGGAGTCGGCGAGCGGCACGTCCAGCACGACCTCGCCGTCGGCGGCGAACAGCGCCCGGCCGGGCGGGGACCCGGCGGCGGGCATCCCGGCCAGGTGCTCGCGGACGGCCGCGCAGGTCGGTCCGTCGGCGCCGGCGTCGGCCAGCCGCTGGACGGCGGCGCGGTCGATCAGCGCCCGCCGCCTGGCGGCGTCCTCGGTGGCGCGGGAGGTGTCGAGGTGGACCGAGGCCCAGGGGCCGGTCCGGTCGAGCAGCGGGGTGAGGAAGGCGAGGTCCATGGCGGCCTCCTGGGGTGGCGGGGCGATTCGGCCGACGACGGGTGGTCAGTGTCCGAACATGTGCCGGATCCGGCCGCCCGGTCGCGCCGCCGTCTCCCGGCCGCCCTGCTCCGCGGCCCGCTCCTCGGGCAGCACCCGCATGTCGTCGGAGCCGCCCACGGTGCGTTCGCGTTCCACGGGAGCTGCGGCCGGCCGCGCCCGCCGCACCCGTCGCGGCGTCCGCCGGGCCAGCCGCATCATCGCGAGGCCGAGGCAGAAGATCAGGGCCAGCGCCACCCCGGCGAGGAAGATGCTCAGGCTGTTCAACGTCACCAGGTCGTTGCCCAGGATCGTCACCTGGTAGTCGGGCCCGCCGGAGAGGTTGTCCGCGATCAGCAGTCCGACGAACGCTCCGGACGCCGCCATCAGCAGAAGTCCCAGCAGCAACATGGGGATCGGTCCCTTCCGTCCTGGTCTCGGCCCCCCTTGTCCGCTCGCGCCTACCCGCCCCCGGCGGCCCCTAACGGCCACCGGGCAACAACGGCGGAACCGTGCTGTCGCTACGCGAGACGGAGAGCTCACGGTCCGCTACGGGGCGACTGTCCTCATCGCCGCCGTCGACGAGTGGCCATGACTCCGCGGCCACACGCTGGGATCCCCGTTCCACGCCGCAGGGAGATCGCTGCCGCAGAGGACGCGGGCGAAGCCGTCGTCTTCCACCTCTTGTGTGAAGTGACCGATCTTGCGGGAAGTGACCGAGTTCCCGCTCAGCCTGCCGTCACGGCGGCCGGGTAAGCAGTGACGGCGGCTGCGTCCCGGGTGCGCAGTCCGACGTGTCCGTCCGGGCGGACCAGGATGAGTTCGTCGTCGTGAGCCTGGTACGCCGACCCCGCCGCGGCGTGCGGGTCGAGCAGGTCGGAGCCGAGAGAGTAGGCGTTGACCCCGGCGACGTCGGGCAGCGGGCCGACGCCGAACCGGTGGAGCGTCCAGTCGCTGCCGCGTTGCAGCTCGAACAGGCGCATCGGGCGCCCGTCGGGCCAGGAGCAGAGCGCGTCGGGGCTGCGGTCGCCCGGGTGCGGGCCGGCGCCGTCCCGGAGCGGGCTGAGCGGGCCGCCACGGTAGGTTGATCCCCAGGCCGGACGCCGCATCGAGGTCGGAGTCCTCGAACCGGGCGAAGCGCGTCACCAACTCCTTGGAGACGCCCAGCACGGCTGTGGCCATCGGCAGCCGTTCCTGCTCGTAGGTGTCCGGCAGCGGCTCGGGCGCGCCGTTGAGGACCGAGGCCGGTTTCCACCCGAAGTTGATCCCGTCGTGGATGCCGGTGTTCATGCCCTGGGCGCCCGCGGGTGCGTGGACGTGGGCGGCGTCTCCGGCGAGCAGGACGCGCCCGACGCGGTAGCCGTCGACCATCCGCTCGTTGTAGCGCCAGCGCGAGGTCCACAGGGCTTCGCGGAGCGTGACGGCTCCGCGGCCGTAGGCGTCGGCGACGAGAGCCCGGTAGGTGGCGAGCGCCGGCTCGATGTCACCGTCACCCCCGCCCGCGACCTCGCGATGGTCCGCCGGAGGGTCTCCGCGGCTCAACCAGGCGCTCGCCCTGCTGGACGCACCCGAACGCACCGCGCTGCCGAGGGGATTGAGCGCCCCGAGGCCCCGGCACGCCGCCATCGGCCGCCCCGAGCCGTGCTACCGCCGAACGAGTGGCGGAAACGGTTCGCGGACCGACCGAAACGTGAATTCCCATGCTGGCCAAGCCTGTTCGCGCGCCATCATTGAGTATCCGTACTCAGGCGACGCGCCCGGGCCCGGTGTCACGCTGCCATCACGGCGGTCACCCGGCCGCCCGACGGACACGGAAGCGGGAACGAAGTGAAGTTGCTGAGGACTCTCGGCGGCGCCGCGCTGGCGCTCGCCCTGGGACTGGGGACGGTCGGCACCGCCGACGCGGCGCCCCGGCCCGACCGGACCGCCGGCACGTCGACCTCGGAGACGAGCGCGGCGGACGACGCGGCGGCCCGCGCGTACTGGACGCCCGAGCGGATGGCGGCCACCGTCGCCGAGGAGGCGAAGGCCGCCGGTGGCGACGCGGCGGACCGGGCCGAGGTCGACGCCGCGGCCGCCCGCTTCGCGGTCAACCGGTCGGTGGACCGGACGGTGGGGCGGGTCTTCTACTACAACACGGTCGAGCAGGCGAACAAGAGCTGCACGGCCAGCGCCCTCAACAGCCCCTCGAAGATGATGGTGATCACCGCCGCGCACTGCGTCGCGGGCAAGGGCAGCCGGATGAACGGCGGGGATCCGAAGTGGTTCAAGGTCGACTGGATCTACGTGCCGGCGTACAACGGCAACGACCCGTACCCGTACGGGATGTTCACCTGGAAGCAGGCCCGGGTGTTCAACAACTGGCTGGACGAGTCGGACGCTCCCGAGTGGGACGTCGCGATGGTCACCCTCAACCCCAACGCCAACGGGCAGAAGGTGGTCGAGGCCACCGGCGGCAACGGCCTGGTGGTGAACCGGCGTGAGGAGACCTTCGTCACCGCCGTCGGGTACCCGGCGAACATCGACGACGCCGCCCACCAGGTGAGCTGCGCAGGAACCCTGGAGCGGCTGATCCTCTACCCCATCCTGTTGGACCTGCCCTGCCGGACCCTGGGTCAGGGTGCCAGTGGCGGGCCGTGGCTGTGGGTGGATCCGGACACCCTGCAGCCGGCGGTCAACGGGGTCACCCGGGCGCACGACGGCGTGGAGATCGACACCCCGTACTTCGACGACAACGTCTGGGGGATGTACACCCGGCAGGGCTCGATCACCTGACGGTCCGTCCGCCGGGACGCTCCCCGGTCGGGCGCGGACTCGAAGGCTGATGATGATGCCGGGTTCCGGCCCCACCGCGTGAGCGGTGGGGCCGGACTCGTCCCGGGGCGACGGGGGAACGGGTCGGGAAGACGGTCGGGCCCGAGGTGTGGGAGACCCGCCCGCGGGGTGCTATTCGGTCTGGACGGCGATCAGGCAGGTGTCGTCGTCGGTGTCGGCGGGGCTGAGTTCGAGCAGCCGGTCCAGGTACTGCTCCAGGTCCGGGCCGGGGGCGCCGGCCGCCCGGAGCAGCTGCTCCACCGACTCCTCCACCGGGCGGTCCCGGCGCTCGACCAGCCCGTCGGTGTAGAGCAACAGGACGTCCCCCGGGTCGAGCCGGGCGGTGTGCTCCTCGTACTCGGCGCCGTCGAGCGCGCCGAGCAGCACGCCGTGCGGCAGCGGCAGCACCTGGGCGCCGTCCGCGCCGAGCCGGATCGGCGGCAGGTGGCCGGCCCGGGCCCAGCGCAGTTCGCCGCCGGCCGGGTCCAGCAGCACGCAGACGGCGGTCGCGGTGATCTGGCCCGGTTCGCGCAGCGCCACGGTGTTGGCCCAGGCCAGCAGTCGGCCCGGGCCGGCCCCGGTGACGGCGAGGCCGCGCAGCGCGTGCCGCAGCGCGACCATCCCGGTGGCCGCGCCGACGCCGTGCCCGGCCACGTCCCCGACCGCGAGCAGCACCCGCCGGTCGGGCAGCACCAGCACGTCGTACCAGTCGCCGCCGACCCGGTCGCGCTGGCCGGCGGGGCGGTAGCGGACGGCGGCGTGCAGGCCGGTGACGCCGAGCGGGGGCGGCGCGGCCGGCAGGATGGCCTGCTGGAGCCGGAGCGCCAGCTGCGCCCGCTCGGCGGACTCCTGCTCGCTGTCGGCCAGCCGCTCCCGGGTGGCGCCGAGCGCGACCTCCGTCCAGTGCTGGGCGGAGACGTCGTGGTAGGCGCCGCGGACGGCGACCAGCCGGCCGGCCTCGTCCACCACCGGTTCGGCGATCACCCGGGTGAAGCGGTGGGTGCCGTCCGGGCGGTCCAGCCGGACCACCGCGGAGGCGGTGCGGTGGTGGTGCCGGACGGTGTCCAGCAGCCGCCGGATCGCCGGCCGGTCGTCCGGGTGGGTGTGCCGGGCGAGCCGGTCCAGCGGTACGGGCGGGGCGTCCGGCGGCAGCCCGTACAGCTCGCGCAGCCCGTCGCTCCAGCGGATCCGGCCCTCGGCCGGGCGCTCCTCGAACCCGGCCACCCGGGCCAGCCGCTGGGCCTGGCGCAGCAGGGCGGTGTGCTCGTCCTCCTCCCGCTCGTCCTCCAGCTGCCAGCAGACCAGCATCCGGGCGCCGAGCGGGACGACCGAGAGCAGCACGGCCACCGGCACGGCCGGTCCGTGCTCCCGGAAGGCCAGCCGGACCGGCTCTGCGGTCGACGGCACGCCGGTCTCGTAGGCGCGCAGCAGCCGGTCGAGCAGCCCGGCGGCGCAGGCGGCGGGGTAGGTCGCCAGCAGCGAGGCGCCTTCCAGCTCCTGCCGGGAGCGGCCGAGCGGGTCGCGGAACCCGGCGCTGACCCGCAGCAGCGTGAAGTCGGCGATCCGCTCGGCCCGGACGGCGGGGGCCAGGAGCAGCGCGGGGGTGAGCAGCCCGTCCAGGAGGGCGGCGGCCTGCTCGGGGGCCATCGGCTCCGGGGGCGGGCCGAGCAGGGTGGTGCACAGGTCGGCGAGGGCGCACAGCTCGCGGCGCTGGGCCTGGCCGAGCACCGGGGCGGATCCCGGGCCGGCGGCCGGCCAGAGCAGCTCCAGCGCGCCGCGGCGGCGGCGCCGGTCGATCAGCGGGAGGACCGCCCGGGCGGCGCCGGCGCCCACCGAGGGCCCGTCCGCCCCCGGGTCGCCGGGCCACAGCTCGGCTCCGCCGCCGACGACCAGCTGCGCCGGGGTGGGCACGCCGGGCGGTACCCGGGCCCAGTCGGCCGCCTCCTCGGCGGACAGCCCGGCGTGCGCGGCGAGGGCGAGCGCTCCGCCGGGCAGGCGCAGCCAGACGGCCACGGCGCGGACGCCGAGCGCCGCCGCGGCCTGGTCCAGGACGGCCCCGGCGGCGCGTTCCAGGTCGGGCGAGGCGGCGAGCGCGGGCGCGACGGGCGGGCCGGCCTCGAGCGGTCCGACGGGGGGCAGGGCGGGGGCGGACCGTCCGGGCCCCTCCTCCGGTTCCGGTGCCGGATCCTGGCCGGGGACCGGGCCCGGCGCCTGCAGCCCCGCGACGTCCGCCGCCAGCGCGAGCACCGGCACGCCCGCCTCCCGGGCCAGCCGGGCGAGATGCGCGGCGGCCTCGGCGACGGGCAGGTCGAGCCGCTCGGCCAGGATGCCGGTGGCGAGGTCGACGGCGGCCCTGGTCCGGGCCTCGGCGTGCGACCGGGCGGCGGCGGCCTGGAGACGGCGGACGGTCTCGGCCAGGGCCCGGGCGGTGCGCTCGGCGGACTCCCGCCGGGCGGACTCCTGCCCGGCGTGCCCGGGGGGCTCCTGCCCGTCGGTCACCGCGCACCCCGGGGTCGGAGCGCGGTCCCGCCGAGCCGGAGGGCGGTTCCCCCGTGCCGGAGAGCGGTCATGACGCGTCCAGCCAGTCCCTCATCCGCTCCAGCAGCCGACGGGTGTCGACCGGCTTGGTGACGTGGTCGTCGGCCCCGGCGGCCAGGCTGCGGTCCCGGTCGCCGGGCATCGCCTTGGCGGTGACGGCGACGACCGGCAGCCGTTCGAAGCGCGCGTCGGCGCGGATCGCCGCGATGGCCGCGTAGCCGTCCAGTCCGGGCATCATGACGTCCATCAGCACCAGGTCGGTGTCCGGGTGGGAGCGCAGCAGGTCGAGCCCGGCGCGGCCGTCGGCGGCGTGCAGGACGTCCAGTCCGTGCCGTTCCAGGGCGGCGGTGAGCGCGAAGACGTTGCGGATGTCGTCGTCGACGATCAGCACGGTCCGTCCGGCGAGGGCCGCGGCGACGCCCGGGTGGTCGGTCCCCGCGGCCTCCTCCGCCTCCCCGGGCTCCCGGGCGGCCGGGGGCTCACCGCCGAGCGCCCGGATCACCCGCGCCCGCAGCTCGTCCAGTCCGCCGACCCGCTCCACGCCCTCGGGCGGCGCGCCGCCGGTCCCGTACCCGAGCACCGGCGTGCCGCCCGCCGCGAACCGCCCGAGCAGTGGGGCGAGGTGCGCGGAGCCGACCAGGTCCAGCAGCACGCACCGGTACGGCCCGCCGGTGAGCGCGGCCCGCAGCCCGGCTTCGTCGCCCACCCCGTCGACCCGCACCACCGGCGCCGGTCGGCCGTCCGACGGGCCGCCGTCCGCCGGCGCATCCGCAGAGCCGCCGGTCGGACCGCCCGAGGACGTCCCCACCGCCGCCCGGGCGAGCTGGGTGAGCAGCCCCGGCGGGTCCGGCTCCACCACCAGGACCCGCGGCTCGGCCGCGCCGTCCGGCGTGTGCTCGGCCTCGCCCAGCGGCAGGTACAGCGTGAACCGGCTGCCCTGCCCGGCCGCCGAGCGCACGGTGATGGTGCCGCCGAGCAGCCGGGCGAGCTCCCGGCTGATCGACAGCCCGAGGCCGGTGCCGCCGAAGCGTCGCGCGGTGGATCCGTCGGCCTGCTGGAAGGCGCCGAAGATGGTGTCCAGGTGGGCCGGGTCGATGCCGATCCCGGTGTCGTCCACGTGGAAGGCCACCGCGGCCCGGGTCCGGCCGAGTCCGGACGGCAGGTCCGCCTCCTCCACGCGTTCGATCCGCAGCTCCACCCGGCCGACGTCGGTGAACTTGACGGCGTTGGAGAGCAGGTTGCGCAGCACCTGGCGCAGCCGGGACTGATCGGTGACGATCCGCTCCGGCGTGTTCCGGTCGACGGACACCTCGAAGGCCAGCCCCTTCTGGTCGGCCAGCGGCCGGAAGCCGGACTCCACGTACTCCAGCAGCTCGCGCACCGCGAAGGGCTCGATGGCCAGGTCCATCTTCCCGGCCTCCACCTTGGAGAGGTCGAGGATGTCGTTGATCAGCTGGAGCAGGTCGGTGCCGGCCGAGTGGATCACGCCCGCGTACTCGACCTGCTTGGGGGTGAGGTTGCCGGCGCTGTTCTCGGCGAGCAGCTGGGCGAGGATGAGCAGGCTGTTCAGCGGGGTGCGCAGCTCGTGGCTCATGTTGGCCAGGAACTCCGACTTGTACATCGAGGCCTGGGTCAACTCCCTGGCCCGTTCCTCCAGTTCCTGGCGGGCCTGCTCGATCTCCAGGTTCTTCGCCTCGATGTCCCGGTTGCGCTGGGCGAGCAGGGCGGCCTTCTCCTCCAACTCGGCGTTGGAGCGCCGCAGTTCCTCCTGCCCTTCCTGCAACTCCTCGGATCTCGCCTGGAGTTCGGCGGTGAGCCGCTGGGACTCGCCGAGCAGCTCGTCGGTGCGGGCGTTGGCCAGCAGGTTGCCCAGGTTGACCCCGCAGATCTCGGCGAACTGGGCCAGGAAGTCGCGGTGGACCTGGGTGAACGGGTGGACGGAGGCGAACTCCATCACGCCGATCAGCCACTCCTCCAGGGCGATCGGCAGGATGACCAGCGAGCGGGCGTCGGCGCTGCCCGCGCCGGAGGAGACGGTGGCGTAGCCGGGCGGCAGCTCGTCCACCGCGACGGTCCGCCGGGTCCGGGCGGCCTGGCCGACCAGGGTCTCCCCCAGCCGTAGCCGCCGCTCGCCGGCCGGGCGGCCGTAGGCGCTGATCAGGGCCAGTTCGGTGCCTTCCGCGCCCTCCTCGGCGAGGAAGAACGCGCCGTACTGGGCGCCGACCAGCGGAGTCAGCTCGTCGGTGATCATCTCGGCGACGGGGCGGATGTCGCGCCGGCCCTGGATGGCGGCGGAGAAGCGGGCCAGGTTGGTCTTGAGCCAGTCCTGCTCCTGGTTGGCCAGGGTGGTCTCGCGCAGCGATCCGACCATCGCGTTGATGTTGTCCTTGAGGTCGGCGACCTCGCCGGAGGCGTCCACGCTGATCGAGCGCGTCAGGTCGCCGGCCGCGACGGCGCTGGTGACCTCGGCGATCGCCCGGACCTGCCGGGTCAGGTTGCCGGCCAGCTCGTTGACGTTCTCGGTGAGCCGCTTCCAGGTGCCGGAGACGCCCTCCACCCGGGCCTGCCCGCCGAGCCGGCCCTCGCTGCCGACCTCCCGGGCCACCCGCGTCACCTCGGCGGCGAACGAGGACAGCAGGTCGACCATCGTGTTGACGGTCGTCTTCAGCTCCAGGATCTCCCCGCGCGCGTCCACGTCGATCTTGCGGGTCAGGTCGCCCTCGGCGACGGCGGTGGTGACCTGGGCGATGTTGCGGACCTGGCTGGTCAGGTTGTGCGCCATGAAGTTGACGTTGTCGGTGAGGTCCTTCCACGTCCCGGCGACGTTGGGCACCCTGGCCTGGCCGCCCAGGATGCCCTCGGTGCCGACCTCGCGGGCGACCCGGGTCACCTCGTCGGCGAACACGGACAGGGTGTCCACCATGGTGTTGATCGCGTCGGCGAGGGCCGCGACCTCGCCCTCGGCCTCGACGGTGATCTTCCGGGAGAGGTCGCCGCGGGCCACCGCGGTCGCCACCTCGGACATCGAGCGGACCTGGCCGGTGAGGTTGGAGGCCATCACGTTGACGTTGTCGGTGAGGTCCTTCCACGTCCCGGAGACGCCCCGGACGGTGGCCTGCCCGCCCAGGTTCCCGGCGGTGCCGACCTCCCGGGCGACTCTCGTCACCTCGGCGGCGAAGGCGGACAGCTGGTCGACCATCGTGTTGATGGTCTCCTTCAGCTCCAGGATCTCCCCGCGCGCGTCGACCCGGATCTTCTGGGTCAGGTCGCCCTCCGCGACGGCGGTGGTCACCTCGGCGATCGAGCGGACCTGGGCGGTGAGGTTGTCGGCCATGACGTTGACGGACTCGGTCAGCGCCTTCCAGGTGCCGGAGACGTCCCGGACGTCCGCCTGACCGCCGAGCCGGCCCTCGGTTCCGACCTCCCGGGCGACCCTGGTCACCTCGGCGGCGAAGGCGGACAGCTGGTCGACCATCGTGTTGATGGTGGTCTTGAGCTCCAGGATCTCCCCGCGGGCGGCGACCGAGATCTTCTGGGTGAGGTCCCCCTCCGCCACGGCGGTCGCCACCTGGGCGATGTTGCGCACCTGCCAGGTGAGGTTGCCCGCCATCGCGTTCACCGAGTCGGTCAGGTCGCGCCACGTCCCGGCGACGCCCGGCACCTGCGCCTGGCCGCCGAGCCGGCCCTCGGTACCGACCTCCCGGGCCACCCTGGTCACCTCGTCCGCGAACGAGGAGAGGGTGTCCACCATGGTGTTGACGGTGCTCTTGAGCTCCAGGATCTCGCCGCGCGCGTCCACCTCGATCTTCTGGGTGAGGTCGCCGCGCGCCACCGCCGTCGTGACCTGGGCGATGTTGCGCACCTGCCAGGTGAGGTTGCCCGCCATCGCGTTCACCGAGTCGGTCAGTTCCAGCCAGGTGCCGGTCGCGTCCGGCACCTGGGCCTGGCCGCCGAGCCGCCCGTCGGTGCCGACCTCCCGGGCCACCCTGGTCACCTCGGAGGTCACCCGGGCCAGCTGGTCGGCCATGCCGTTGAAGACCGCGGCGATCTCCCCCAGCACCCCCGGCCGGTCCGGGGCGAGCCGGGTGCGGAAGTCCCCGTCGCGCACGGCCGTCAGCCCGGCGAGCAGCTGCCGCAGCGCCTGCTCGGCCGGGTCGGGCGCGGGGGCTCCGGCCACCGGGTGCTCGTCCATCCGTCCACCGTCCGGATCGCTCGCACGGCCGGGGTGCGCCGTTCGGGCACCTCGGCCCCGAGGGCGGCGGGCGCCGCCCTGCTCCCACTGTGCCACCGCCGGCCGGGGGTGACACGCGGGGAGGGCACGCGGGGCGGGGCTCAGGCGGGCACGGTGTCGCGGATCGGGAAGGCGTCGGTGGCGCCGGTGAGTTCGAGCATCCGCAGGATCAGCGGCCGGGGCCGGGCCAGCTCGATCCGGCTGCCGTCCACCGCCGCCCGGGCCTTGGCCCGCAGCAGGGCGTTGAGCCCCGTGGAATCGCAGAACTCCAGCCCGGCGCAGTCCACCACGACCACGGTGGCGGGCTCGGTGAGGGCCCGGTCGACCGCGGCCCGCAGATCGGCGATCGAGTCCAGGTCCAGGTCGCCGAGCAGTGCCAGCACGGTCCCCCCGGCCCACGGCCGGATCTCGACGGTGAGCCCCTCGGCCCGGTCGGCGGCGGGTTCCCCGGACTTCGACGGGCGCTGCGCCATGGCTGCGGCTCCTCTCACACGGTCCGGACCGCACGCGCCGGTCGACGGCCGGCGCTCACATCCCGCGACTATCCGCTGTGCCGCGCCGGAAACCCCTCGGTGCGTCCCGATCGGGACCGGCCGCCGATCAGCCCGGGCCCGGCCCCGCCGGCCCCTGGGCCCGGTTCCCGTCCGCCGCCGTCACGACGGGTGGGCGCGGCACCTCCAACCAGACCAGCTTCCCGCCGCCCTCGGGCCGCGAGCCCCAGGCGGCGGCGAGCCGGTCCACCACCCGCAGCCCGTGCCCGCCAGGGCGGCCCGGCCCCGCGAACGGGCGCAGCCGCGGCGGGACGGGACTGGCGTCCTCGACCTCCACCCGCAGCCGGTCGCCGTCCCAGTGCAGCCGCAGCTCGAGCGGGCCGCCCGGCGCGTGCAGACAGGCGTTGGTGACCAGCTCGGAGACCATCAGCAGGACGTCCTCGGCCGCGGCCCGCCGCTCCTCGTCGGCGGCCGGCAGCCAGTGCCAGGACACCAGCGCCCGCCGGCTGAAGTCACGGCTGCGCTGCACCGCGCCGGCGCTGCCCTCCAGCGCCAGCCGCCTGGTCTCCTCCCGGCCCGGCGGCCCACCGTTCCCGGGGCGCTCCACGGTCCGCCTCCTCACCTCGGTCCGGGTGGCGCCACGGCCCCGCCGGCGGACCCCTCGCCGGAGGCCGCCAGCGCCGTACGGAGGTCGGGGTGGACCCGCAGCACGCTGTCGGCCCCGGTGATCGCGATCAGCCGCGCCACCAGCGGGCCAGGGCCGGCCAGCTCCAGCCGCAGCTCCCCCGCCCCCGCGTCCAGTCGGGCGCGCAGCAGGACGTTCAGTCCGGTCGAGTCGCAGAACCGCAGACCGGCGAGGTCGACCACGATCCGCTCGATGCCGTCCGCCGACGCCGGCCGGGCGAGCGCGACGCGCAGCCGGTCGGCGCTGTCGTGGTCCAGTTCCCCGGTGACGGTGACGATCCGCACCGGCCCCCGGTCGGCCACCGTGACGCTCAGGTCGTCGGGCTCGGGCTCTTCGGGCACGTGCCGACCGCCGGGCTCGCGGGACGGCTCGGATGATCCTGGCATGGCTCGCTCCCGGTCAGACAGGGACGGCGGGGCGTCGCGCCGGACATCATCGCGTGCGCCGTCGCGGGCCGTGCCGGCGCCCGTACCCGCGAGCACACCGGGTAGGGGCGGTAGCGCCGACCGTCGGCCGTCCATGCCCCGCGTCTGCCCGAACCCCGCCGGGGCACACCCGCCTGGGGCGCGTCCGGCCCGGATCGCGTCCGGGACGGTCCTGGGCCCCGTCCTGGACGGTCCGGATCGGGTCCTGGTCTGCCGAGGGTCACGTCCTGGACGTCCGGCGTCGCGTCCACGGACGATCCGGGCCGCCTCCCGGACGTTAGAGCCCGTCCCGGCGGGGAAGCCGCACCGGCGGCGGGGGCCGCAGGCCGCTCGCCGGTGCACCCCGGCCGCCCGACCGGGGCGCTCGGACGCACGGAGGGCAGGGAACAGGCCGTGAGATTCCTCGACCGCAGCACCGCCGGACACCAGCTGGCCCGCAGGCTCGTCCCGCTGCTGGGCGAACGGAGCGGCGACGGGGTGGTGGTCCTGGGCCTGGCACCGGGCGGGATGCCGGTGGCCGCCGAGGTCGCCGAGGCCCTGGGCGCCCCGCTCGAAGCCACCGTGGTGCGGCCGCTGGCCGTGCCCGGCCACGACCGCCCGGTCGGCGCGATCGCCGACGGTGACCCGCCGCTGTTCGACCGGTGCAGCCTGACCAGCCTCGGCGTCACCCCGGCGGAGTTGGGCGAGAGCGTCCGGCGGGAACGGGTCGAGGTCCACCGCCGGGAGTCGCTCTACCGCCAGGGCCGCGCCCGGCTGCCGCTGAGCGGGCGCACCGCCGTCCTGGTCTCCGACGGCCTGACCGACGCCCTCACCGCCCGGGCGGCGCTCCACGCGCTCACCGCCGAACACCCGCGGCGGCTGATCCTCGCGGCGCCGGTCGGCGACGCCCGGATCGCGGCCGAGCTGCGCCGGGACGTGGACGCGGTGGTCTGCCTCCACCTCCCCCGCTACGCGCACGCCGCCGGGCCCTGGTACAGCGACTTCCACGAGATCACCGACCGCGAGGCGGCCGTCATGCTCCAGCGCCGCACCCCGCCCGGCCGGCCCCGCGTCGGGCACGCGGCCGCACGGAGCGACCGGGGCTGAGAAACGCCCTCTCCGGCGTACGCCGCACCTCCCTCGATCGGCCTCCCGGCACCGCCGGTTGACGATTCATCACCTCAACCAAGGCACGCTACGGCGGAGCGGGAAGTCGGGCTAGGATCACGGCACGGTCACCGCCCGGTCGCCGTTGCGTACACGACGCGCCCGCCCCCGAGGGGTGGCGGCGCGGCTGTTGTGGCTGGGCGCCCTGCTGGCGGCCGTGTTCGCGGCCCACGGGTTCAGCATGGAGAACGGCGCCGGGCACCGATCCGATCCGGATCGTCCGGTCCGCGCCGGACGGGCCGCAGGCCGCCGACTGCACCCAGCCCGCGCACCAGCGGGAACACGACGAGGACGCCGACCACCCCGGCGGCGAGTGCCTGTCCGGCAAGCCCGAGGACGGCCCGGGCGCCGAGGCCGCCCGGCCGGCCGTCGCCGTCCGACCGGCCCTCGGTGAACAGCCCGCGACGCTTGGCCCGGCACTCCCGGCAGCCCGGGGCACCGCGGCCAGAACACCCGAACTCCCCCACCGGATCGCCCGGCTGAGGGTCTAGATCGGCTCCGGCCCGCGCCCCGCCACGCCCGCCCCGCGGTGCGCGCCGGCGTGGGCTGCCCGCGTCCACTCCCCCGCCTCGGGGCTGCGGGTGGTCGGGGTGGACACCGTCGGCTCCACGATCTTCGGCCAGCCCGCCCGCGCCCGGCTGATGCGCGGCCTCGGCTCCAGCATCCACCCGCGCAACGTCGCCTACGGCACCTTCGACGAGGTCCACTGGGTCGCCCCGGCCGAGGCCGTCTGGACCTGCCGCCGCCTCGCCGCCTCGCACTACGCCACCGGCGGCTGGGGGCGCTCTGCGTGTTCTCGCTGCACGCCCTCCACCGCGGCCGGCGACTCGCCGGGCCCGAACCGGTGCCCGCCCGCACCCGGGTGGCAGCACCCGCCCGGTAGCACCCGGGTGGCAGCCGCCGAACGGCGGATCCGCGGGTTCACCCCCGAGCCCGCGGGTCCACCGACACCCCATCAGGAAGCTTGTACCGAAAGGTCCGTTTCCTCATACTTCCGGTCAGCGCCTGTCAGGAGCAGATCATCCGTCGTGCTTCCGGAGAGCACCGGCCGGGGTCCGCCCGCCCCCTGACCGCGCTCCACGGCCCCGACCCCCAGGGCCGTCACCCCTCTGGAGGACATCGGTGAGGACCACGCGCACCACGCCCCGCACCGGCACCAGGCGCCGCTTCCGCCTGCTCGCCGCGACCCTCGGCCTGCTGACCGCGACCGCGGTCGCCGCGCCGGGCGCCGCCGCCGCTCCCACCCCCGCCCCGCAACCGGGACAGCTCTCGGCGGTCAGCGACGCCATCCTGAACGCCGAGGTCGACGGCACCGCCTGGTACGTCGACGAGGCCGCCGGACGCGTCGTGGTGACCGCCGACAGCACCGTCACCCCCCTCGCGCTCGGCCGGCTGATGAGCGCCGTCGGTACCAACGCGGCAGCCGTCGACATCCACCGCGTCCCCGGCACCTTCACCCCGCTGGTCGCCGCCGGGGACGCCATCTACGGGGGTCAGTACCGCTGCTCGCTGGGCTTCAACGTGATGAGCGGCAGCACCTACTACTTCCTCACCGCCGGGCACTGCGGCAACGTCGCCCCCGACTGGTACACCGACGCCAACCACACCACCCGGATCGGCCCGACGGTCAGCTCGACCTTCCCCGGGCACGACTACGCGCTGGTCCGCTACGACAACGCCGCGCTCAGCCACCCGGGCGGCTTCACCTCCGCCCCGAACGCCTTCGTCGGCGAGTCGGTCCAGCGCACCGGCTCGACCACCGGCACCCACGGCGGCACCGTCACCGGGCTGAACGCCACCGTGCGCTACACCGGCGGCGGCACCGTCCGCGGCCTGATCCAGACCAACGTCTGCGCCGAACAGGGCGACTCGGGCGGCCCGCTGTACGACGGCACCAAGGCGCTCGGCCTCACCTCGGGCGGCAGCGGCAACTGCACCTCGGGCGGGACGACCTTCTACCAGCCGGTCAACGCGGCGCTCTCCGCGTACGGGGTCAGCGTGTACTGACCGGGCCGTTCGAAGCCTTCGCCGTTCGGAGCCTTCGAGCCATCCGAGCACCTCGGGCCCGCTGAACACTTCCGGCCCGCTGAGCACTTCGATCCGCCCCAGCCGTGGGGCCCCCCCCCCCCGGGGGGCGGGCGCCCCCCCCCCCCCGGGGGGGCCCCGCGCGTCCCCCCCCCCCCCCCCCGGGCCCCCCCCCCCCCCCCCCCGCCCCCCCCCGCCCCCCCCCCCCCCCCCCCGGGCGCCCCCCCCCCGGGGGGGGGGGCCCCCACGGCCATGTCGGGGGAGGACCGGTCAGCCCGCGTACACGTCCTCGACGTACCGCCCGGCCTCGACCAGCCCCTGCAGCCAGTCCTGCGCCCGCTGCTCGTCCGCCCCCGGGGTGCGCTCCCGGTACATCGCCCGGAAGGCCTCCCGGACGCCCGGCGCCATCCGGGCCCCGTCGCCGCACACGTACACCTCGGCGCCGGCTTCGAGCAGCTCCCAGACCTCCGCCGCCTCGGCGGCGATCCGGTCCTGCACGTACCGCCGCCCGTGCTGCGGCCGCTCGCTGAAGGCGGGCCGCAGCGAGACCGCGCCGGCCTGCTCGGCCGCCTCCAGCTCGCCGCGGTGCAGGTAGTCCGCCGCCGCGTCGTCGCAGCCGAAGTACAGCAGCGCCGGGGCGAGCCCGGCCCCCTCGGCGAGCAGCGCCCGGCGGTCGGCGACGGCGCCCCGGAACGGCGCCAGGCCGGTGCCCGCCGCGACCATGACCACCGGGGTGCGGTGGCCGATCCGGAACGCCTCCCGGCAGGGCTGGACCCGGGCCAGCACCGTGTCGCCGACGGCCACCCGGTCGAGGTAGCCGGAGCCGGTGCCCCGGAATGCGCCCCGGCCCGAGCGGGCCGGCCCGCTGAGCACCGAGACCATCAGCTCCACCTGGCCCGGGTCGCCGGTGGGCGAGGAGGAGATCGAGTAGTGCCGCGGCCGGATCGGCGGCAGCAGTTCCAGCAGCACCGGCCAGCTGAGCCGCTCCTGCAGGGCCGGGTGGTCCTCGATCAGGTCCAGCAGGGTGCGCGGGTCGTCCTCGGGCAGTGCCCGCAGCGCGGCCTGCTCGGGCGGGCAGGGGTTGAGCGCGGCCAGCGCGGCGCGCTGCTCGGCGCTCGGGCGGTCCTGCAGCTCGACGTGGCGGGTGAGCAGGTCGCGCACCGTCAGCGGGCGGTCGACGGCCAGTCCGGTGCGCCGGTGCGCCACGATGCCCAGCACGGTGTCCGGGTCGGCGCCGAACAGCTTGGCGGCCCGCTCGACCAGCACCGGGTCATTGGCCGGGAGCACGGTGAGGTGGTCGGCGGTCCGGTAGCCGGCGCCCTCGGGCAGGGCCAGCCGCACCAGCCGCTTGACCCGGTGGTAGGCGGGGTCGGTCAGGCTGCCGACGGCGGTGACGGTCAGCTCCGCCATGTCGTGCCGGGCGGCCAGCGCGGCCAGCGGCCCGCCGGTCACCTCGGTCACCGAGTAGGCGGCCTCCGGCCGCGGCGCGGCGGGGGCGTCGGCGTCCCCGTGGCGCGCCAGCAGGGCCTCGCGCAGCGCCGAGGTGAACTGCCGTACGGTGCCGGCCAGATCGCCGGAGGCGTCGGCCTCGGCGCGGGCCAGCAGCCGGGTGCCGCCGAGCGCGGCGAGCCGGTCGTCGATCAGCGCCGGGACGCGCTGGTAGGTGGCCGCGTAGGTGCGGTCGCCGATGCCGAGCACCGCGTACTCGACTCCGTCGGCCGCCCCGCCCGCCCCGAATCGCGGTGAGTCGTCGGCCACTGGCTCCGCCGGGGCCTCCTGCGCCTCCTGGAGCCGGCGGACGAACAGGGCCGCGTCGTCGGTCGGCTGCCCGTTGTACGAGGCGGCGGTGATCACCACCGGCCGGCCGGTGGGCAGCCCGTCCGCGTAGGCGTCCAGCGGGGCGATCTCGGTCTCGCAACCGAGGTCGGCGGCGGCCTCCGCGAGCTGTCGGCTGAACTCCCGGCAGGCACCGTAGTTGGAACCGTGCAGGAGCAGCAGCCCGGTCCCCGGGCGGACCCTGCCGGCGCCCTCGGCGGCCGGGCCGGCCTGCCGGTCGACGGCCGTCGGCCCGGCGGTGCCGGGATCGGCGGCGGAGGCCTGGACGGGCGTGCGCCGGGCGAGCCCGAGGGTGAAGCCGTCGGGCTTGATGGTGAGCGTCTGCTTGAGGGTCAGCCGGTAGTCGGCGTGGTCGATCAGCCGGTAGCGGTGGACCACCATGCCGAGCAGCATGACGGCCTCGTGCAGCGCGAACTGTCGCCCGATGCAGGCGCGTTCGCCGGTGCCGAAGGGCTTGAAGGCGTGCGGGGAGCGGGCCTCCTCGCATTCGGGGTCGAACCGGGACGGGTCGAACAGCTCCGGGTTGTCGCCCCAGGCCGGGTCGCGGTGCAGCATCGGCGTGGTGACGAAGACGGTCTCCCCGGCGCGCAGCGGGATGCGTCCGCCGAGCAGGGTGTCCTCGCGCGCCTCCCGGCTGAACGCGGGCGCCGTCGGCCACAGCCGCAGCGCCTCGTTGAGCACCTGGCGGGTGTGGCGCAGCCGTCCGACGTCCTCGTAGGAGGGCTCCGGGTCGGCCTGGGCGCCCCAGAGCCCGTCCACCTCGCGCTGCACCTGCCGCAGCACGGCCGGGTGCTTGGCCAGGTAGTACAGCGCGAAGGAGAGCGCCCCCGAGGTGGTCTCGTGGCCGGCGATCAGGAAGGTGATCACCTGGTTGCGGATGTTCTCGGCGTCCAGCCGGGTGCCGTCCGAGGGGCGGACCGCGCCGAGCATCAGGCCGAGCAGGTCCTCGGCCGGGCCCGGGACGCCCTCCCCGGCGCGGGCGGCGATCACCTCGTCCACCACGGCGGCCAGGTAGTCGGCGTCGGCCCGGAAGGCCGCGTCGCGCTCGTGGTGGTCCGCCTCCGGGTCGCGGGTGAGCTTCGTCATCGCCCAGTCCAGGCAGCGCACCATCGCCTCGACGAAGGGGTGCGGCTCGTCCCGCTCGAAGGAGCCGAAGTCGAAGCCGAAGCCGGCCAGTCCGATGGTGTCCAGGGTCATCCTGGTCATGTCGCCGGGCACGTCCACCGGCAGTCCGGCGGCCTCCCGGCGGTCCCAGGCGTCGACCAGTCGGCGGGCCACCCGCAGCATCACCGGGTGGTAGGTGCGCATCGAGCCGAGCGCGAAGGCGGGCATCAGGATGTCGTGCGCCCGGGCCCAGTTGGGCTCGTCGTTGAACGCGGTGAACAGGCCGTCGCCGGTGAACTGCCGGACGTTCTCCAGCGCCGGGCTGATCGATTTGGTGAACCGCGTCTCGTCGGCCAGCTCCGCCACCAGCTCCAGGCAGCTGACGACCAGGGTGTCCCGGCCGTGCAGCCGCTGGACGAAGGCCGGGCCGTGCTCTCTGGCCAGTTCCATGGTGCGCAGCATCGGGGCGGCGAGCGGCGGCGCCGACGAGATGTCCACCAGCGGGACCCCCCGGCTCCCGGCCCCCGCCGCCCGCTCGTCCTCGGCCACGCTCTCCACGGTCTCGGTCATCGGTGTGCCCCTCCCACAGCAGGAAACTTTCGGCTTCCCCCACTGTGCGCCCACCGGGCGGGAGCCCGGGCCCCGGTCACTACATGATTGTGTAGTACCCGGGGCCGTCACGGGCTTGCCCACGAACCGTCAGCAGCGGCCCCCGGGGAGGAGAACCACTCATGCGTACGACCGAGGGCTGCGGCCCGGCGCCGGACGACGGGTTGGAGGCGGCGGTGATCTGGCGCAACCGGGCGCTGCGGCTGCTGGACCACGTGCCGCTGCCCATCGCGGTGTGCGAGTTCGGCGGTCGGATCCTGATCGTCAACCGCGCGATGGCCGCCGAATTCGGCCGTTTGCCGGGCCAGTTGCGCAACCGTAAAATTCTGGAGTTCTTCACTCTGCGGGACAGCGGCACCCTGGAGGCGCTCACCGAGGCCGTCCGGCTGCACCGCCGCTCGCAGTACCCGGCCCGGGTCTCCTGGACGCCCGCCGGCGGCCGGGAGCGGCAGGGCGAGATGACCGTCGCCCTGGTCGGCGACACCCCGGAGCAGACCCCGAGCCTGCTGCTGTCGCTGAACGCGGCGGAGCCGGCGGGCGAGGCGGCCCCGCCGCCCGGCCCGCGGGCCGGGGCCAGCCCGGTCGAGGCCCGGATCCTGGCCGCGGCGGCCCGCGGCGACACCACCGCGCAGATCGCCCGGGAGATCGGCGTCACCGCGGACGGGGTCAACTACCACCTGGCCCGGCTCTCCCGCCGCTGGCGCGTCCCCAACCGCACCGCCCTGGTCGCCCGGGCCTACGCCACCGGCGTCCTGCTCCCGGGCAGCTGGCCGCCGCAGCCGGCCGGCTCGCTGTGACGTCCTTGTGCGGAAGGGCAGTTGTTCCGGGACCGGGCGACGACGGAAGCGGCATGCCGGCCGTGATCAGGGCCGGGCGGCCCCGCCCGGCGCCGCCCGGCGCTCCGCCTCGATGAACGCCGTCGTGGCGGAGGGGTTCTGGAACGGCCGCCCGTAGGCCTCCCCGAGCCGGACGAGGGTGGTGACCTCCGTCGTCCAGCCGTGCCCGTCGAGCCACTCGCCGGTGCCCGGGCCGAGCCCGCCGCGCCACAGGCCGGTGAGATGGGCGAGGGCCGGATCGTCCGGTGTGCGGCTGAGGTCCCGGCCCTGCTCCAGCAGCAGCCGGCTGCCCGGCGCGGCCAGCCCGGCCACCGCCGTCAGCAGGGCGGCCGCCTCCTCGGCGGTGAGGTAGACCAGCAGCCCCTCGGCCAGCCAGGCCGAGCGCCGCGCCGGATCGAAGCCGGCGGCGACCAGCCGCTCGGGCCACCGCGGGTCGAGCAGGTCGGCGGGCAGCGTGGTGCGCTCGGCGTTCGGCGCGGCGCCGAGCCCGGCCAGGACCTGTTCCTTGAAGGCCAGCACCGGGCCCAGGTCGAGTTCGAACACCCGGGTGCCGTCCGGCCAGTCCAGCCGGTACGCGCGGGTGTCCAGGCCGGCCGCCAGCAGCACCACCTGGTCGGCGCCCGCGGCGCGCAGCCGGTCGTCGTAGAAGCGGGTGCGCAGGATGCCGTGGGCGAGCAGGGCCTTGGCGAAGCTGCTGTCCGCCCCGGTGGGGGCCAGGTCGAGACCGGCGGCGGCGACGAACGCGGCGGCGTACGGGTCGACGAAGAGCGGGTCGGGGCGGGAGCTCTCGTAGGCCCGCACCCGGGCGACGGACAGGGCGGTGCGGGAGACCGGGCTGAGCGGTTCGGAGGTCGTCATGCCCGGCAATCTACATCGCTACCGATGCATCGGTGAAGATGTATTCTGGGGACATGGACGGCGTGCAACTCCTCAGACTGGGCAAGCGGTTGACCGAGCTCGGCCGAGCCCTGATCACCGATCCGGCCTCCGAGCACCTCACCGCAGGGGAGATCGCCGTGGTCTCCGACGTGTTCCGCCACCCCGCCTCCTCCGTCCAGGAGATCCGGGTCCGCACCGGCTTCGCCCAGAGCCACGTCTCGGTCTCCGTCGCCCGCCTGCGCGAACGCGGCCTGCTCGACGCCGCCCCCGACCCCGGCGACGGGCGGCGCACCCTGCTGACCGTCTCCGAGTCGGCCCGGCGCGCCATCCACGCCCATGTCGCCCGGCCCGCCGAGCCGGTCATCGCCACGGCCGTTCCGGACCCGGAGAAGGCACGGCGGGTCACCGAACTGCTGGACGAGCTCGCCGGCCTGCTGCTGCCCTGACCGGACCCGGCGCGGCGTGGCCGACCTGACGTGACGTGAGCCGACCCGCCGGACCTGGCGCGACGTGAGCCGGTCTGCCCGACCTGACGCGCCGCCGATCGCCGAGGGCCGCCGACGGCCGCCCAGGACCGCCGAGGAGCCTCCGCCGCGCGGGAGTTCCACAACTCCGTCACAAGCTCCGCCGCCTGCTCCCGGCCCGGCGCCGTTGCCTGCCATCATCCCGACTGAGCCCGGGAGCCGCCCGGGCGTGGCCGGAGGGAGTGCGATGGACGCGCGGATCAGGGTCGCCGGCGGCGACGGGCTGCGGGAGACGGCGGAACTCCGGGACTGGCTGCGCCGCGGGAGCGGCCCGGCGGGGCCGGTCCGCCCGCTTCCCGTCCGGCCCGCCGACGGGGAACCGGGCGGGACGACCGAGGTGCTGGAGATCGCCCTCGGGGACGGCGGCGCCGGCGCGGCCCTGGCCGGAGCGCTGTCGCAGTGGCTGCGGACCCGCCACACGGACGTGTCCCTCGAAGTCACCACCAGGCGCGGCCGGGTCACGCTGACCGCAGGGCAGTCGGAGCAGGCGCGGGCCGTACCGCTCCTCGCCGAGGTGCTGGGCGGCGACGATGAGTGAACTCGCCGGCCGGCCCCCGGCGCCACCCGTCCGCACCGGCGACCCGGCCCGTCCGCACACGGCCCGTGCGGCCGCCCGCCTCGCGGCCCGGACCCTGCTCGTCCTGACCGGCCTGGCCGCCGTCGCCCTCGGCTTCTCCCGGTTCACCGACACCTACGACGAGGTGTTCGCCTACCGCGGCGCCCCCGCCTGCGCCGCCCTCGCCGACCCGCCCGCCACGGACTGCACCACCCGGGAGACCGGCCGGGTCACCGGCAGGAAGACCCACTGGGAGGGCGAGAACACCAGCCACCAGCTGACCGTCTCCCGCGAGGCGGCGCCCGACCGCACCTACTACGTCTCCGAGGACCTCTACGACAGCACGCGGACGGGCTCCGACGTGGACCTGACCTTCTGGAACGGCCGCGTCATCGAGCTCTCCCACGGGGGCCACCGCAACGCGATCGTCACGGTCCCCTGGCGGCCCCTCCTGGAACTGTCCCTGCTGATCGGCGCGGGCACCGCCGTCGCCGTCCAGACCCTGCTGCGGGGCCACCGGATCGGCTGGAAGGCCCCCGCCGCCGCCTACCTCGCCATCGCCTTCCTCGCCTTCTTCGGCAGCACCACCATGATCACCACAGGGATGGCCTTCGCCATCGCCCTCACCGTCGGGATCACCGGCTGGCTGGTCCTCACCGCCGGCGTCACCGCCCTGTTCTGGAACACCCGGTAGGACTCCGCCCGGAGGGCGCTCGGGCAGCCGGTCCCGAACTCCCCTACCGAACCGGACTTCCGACGCACGTCACTGCGGACGAGGCGGCCGGCCGAGCCTCGGCTCGACCGGCCGCCTCGCTTTCCGGCCCCGCGGTCAGTGCAGCCAGGGCTGGTAGTTCGGGTTGTCCACGCAGCCGGACTCGACCAGTGCGGCGGTGGCCCGGTCGACCGGGCAGGCCCGCCGGATGAAGTGCCGGTCCACGCCGCCCGGGAAGGCGACCTCCACCTGGTCGGCGTACTGGTGCTGGTCGCCGATGGTGGCGTTCACGTTGATGCCGCCGGGGGCGTCGATGAAGTAGTCCCAGGGCACCTTCTTCCACTTCTTGTACAGCTCGGGGTCGTAGGTGGTGCTGACGAACGGCGAGGGCTGGTTCTGCAGCACGTAACTGGTGACGTCGTACTGGCCGTTGACGTCCTTCGGGGCGAAGCCCTGCTCGAAGATGACGGACGGGTCGCGGCCGTCCGAACGGAAGAGGGGGTGGCAGTCCTTGCGCCAGTGCGGTGCCGGGGTGATGCGGGGGGCGTCCACCCGGCGGTCCACGGCGGCGTACAGCGGGTCCGGGCCCTCCGGGATGCTCTCGAAGGTGCTGGCGGGGAGGGTGACGGTCGGCCGGGCCGCGCAGCCGTCGGCGCGCAGTTCGGCCTCGCTCGCGAAGTCGATCCGGCGGCCGTCCAGGACGATGGCGACGGCCCCGGTGCCGAGTTCACGGACGACGACGCCGTCGCACTGGGGGCCGCTCCAGAGCGCCTCCCCGCTGGGGTCGAGGCAGCGGAACGTGGCGGCCTCGGCCGCGGGGACGGCGGCGGCCAGGCTCTCGGGGGTGAGCACGACGGCGCAGGCGAGGGCGACCGCGCCGGCGGCCGTGCGAATTCGAATGTTGATCACGACCGCTACCCTGGCCACCCGCCGCCCCCGAGGTACCGCAACCCACCCGTTCGAGGGCGAGCCGGCGAATCAGGTTGACGCGCTCGGCCGTCAGGCGAGGACGACCGGCGTACCGCTCAACTCCACGCCCGCCTCGTCCAGTTCGGCAACGGCCCGGACGGTGGTCTCGGCGGACACGCCCGCCGTGTAGTCGAGCAGGACCCGGACCGCGAAGTCGGCCCGCACACCGTCGAGCGCGGTGGCCTTCACGCAGTGGTCGGTGGCGATGCCGACCACGTCCACCTCGGTGATCTCCCGCGCGCGCAGCCAGTCGGCGAGGGCGGTGCCGTCCGCGGCGAATCCCTCGAAGCCGCTCTTGGAGGCGGAGTGCGCGCCCTTGTAGAAGACCTCGTCCACCTTCCGCTCGGCCGCGGGGGCGAAGTCGGGGTGGAACTCGCCCCCCTCGGTGCCGGCGACGCAGTGCACGGGGAAGGACTCCTCGAAGTCCGGATGGTCGGAGAAGTGGCCGCCCGGGTCGAGGTGGTGGTCGCGGGTGGCGACGACGTGGGCGTACTCGCCGCCGGCGGTGCGCTCGACGAGATCGGCGATGGCGCGGGCCCGCCCCGCCCCGCCGCCGACCGGAACGGCCCCGCCCTCGCAGAAGTCCCTCTGCACATCGACCACGATCAGTGCACGCCCCATGGCACACCCCTTTCTGACGGAACCCCCGGCTCCCCACCACTGCCCGGCCGGCCGGCGCGGTGCACCTCGCACTCGCGATGTTCACCCGGCCGAGTACGCGCCCCAGCGGCGTTGACGCGCGGCCCCGGGCCCTCCGTCCGAACGTCCACCCCGGGCCCCGCCTCCGGACGTCCGCCGCGGCCGGGGGCGCGCACCGGTGCGGCAGAATGGGATGAAGATCATTTTCCCCGGGAGGGTGTGTGCTGCTGCTCGACCTCGACACCGTGGCGCCTCGCGAGCGCGTGGAGGCGTTCCACCACGCGCTGACGGATTCGCTGGTCCCCAACGACGTCGCCCACGAGGAGCCGGAGACCGGTATCCGCGCCCGCATGGAACTCTGGCGCGTCGGCGGACTGGACTTCTTCGCCACCCGGAACTCGGGCTTCCAGGTGCGGCGGACGGCCCAGCACGTGCACCACCACCGGAGCGACCCGATCGTCTCGGTCTCGCTCCAGCCCCGGGGCGTCCACCGGGCCGAGGTCGCGGACCGGCGGACGCTCCTGGGCGCCGACGACATCTGCGTCTTCCACGAGCTGTCGCCCCGCGTGTACGGCTGGTCCGGCGACGGCGCGTCCCAGGCCATCATGTTCGACATGAACCGCCTCGGCGTACCGGTGGACACGGTGGTGCGGGCTTCCCTGCGGTTGCGCGCCAGTCCGCTGTACGGCCTGGTGCTGGAGCACCTGCGGGGCGTGTGGCGCGATCCCGGCCGGCTGGAGCACGACCCCGGCGCGCAGGCCCTGGCGTCCGCCACCACGGAACTCGTCCGCGCCCTGCTGCTGTCGGCCGCGCACGCTGAACAGGCCCCCGAGGTCAGGTCGACGATGGACGAGACCCTGCTCACCCGGATCACGGCCTACGCGCGGGCCCACCTCGCGGACCGCGACCTGACGCCGGAACGGATCGCGGCGGAGCACGCCGTCTCGGTCCGCCGGCTCTACGCCCTGCTCAGCGGGGCGGGGATCAGCCTGGAGCAGTGGCTCATCTCCGAGCGGCTCGGGAAGGCACGGCACATGCTGGCCTCCGCACGGTACGACCGCCTGACCGTCGCCGCCGTCTCCGCCCGCTGCGGCTTCAGCAGCCCGAGCCACTTCAGCCGCCGCTTCCAGGCGGCCTACGGGGTCTCCCCGAGCGAATGGCGGCGGCAAGGCGGCGCGGTCGCCACGGACGGGGGCGACTGACCCGCCGGTCGGTCCGAGACGGGTCCGCCCCCGGGGCACAAGGGTCCGGCACTTCCCGCAGACAGGGGCAAGAGCTGTGCACCCTGGGGCAACGCGTCGGTGCCACCGTGGTCGAGGACACGGAGGGATGACCACGATGACGACTGCCACGACCGAACAGCGGCGGCGGACCCCCGCCGGCACCGCCGCGCTGCGCGGGCTGATCGAGCGACTCGCGGAGTCGCTCCGTCGGTCCGTCACCCTGACCGACGCCTCCGGCAGGCGCATCTGTTCGAGCCGGCACTACGACGACGCGGACCCGGCCCGCCTCTACAGCCTGCTGCAGGGACGGGTGAGCAACGAGGTCGCCCGGCACGTCCGCGACCAGGGCGTCCTCCGGTGGTCCAAGCCGGGCTTCCTCCCGGGCCGGGAGGACCTCGGGCTGCTCCCCCGCTACTGCGTGCCGCTGCGCGAGCGCGGCCACCTCCTCGGCCTGCTGACGGTCATCGCACCGGACACCTCCCTGACCCCCGAGGAGACCGGGACCGTCGCCCGGGCGACGCCCGCCGTCGTCGGCCAGCTGTACGCCGACCAGGTCGCGGCCGACGCCCGGAGGGCCAGCGAGCAGCGGCTCCTGCTGTCGCTGCTGGACCCGGACCCGACCGCCCGCGCCGACAGCCGCACCCGGATCCTGGACGACGCGCTGCTGCCGGACGCCCCCCACGCGGTGGTCAGCATCGTGCAGGTGGCCCGCTCCCGGGTGTCCCCCGGGCAGGTGGCGACCGCACTCCACGGGGTGCTGGAGGGATTCCGCCGGACCCGATCGGCACACGGCGCCTTCGCGGTCGCCTCGCACCGGGCCGTCCTGCTCCAGGCCGCCGACCGGCCGCTGCCCCCGGAGGCGCTCCGCGAGCAGTCCGCCCGCATCAGGGAAGCCCTCGGCGCCCGCCTGGGCGCCTCGGCCGCTCCCGTCATCGGCGTCGGCGGCCACCAGAGCGGCCTCGCCCACGCCTGGACCTCCCACGAGCAGGCACTCGTGGCGGTACGCGCCGCACGCCGGATGCCCGGCCTGGACGGCATCGGCTGCTGGGAGGACCTCGGCGAGTTCGCCGTGCTCCTGCAACTGCCGGACCACGCCCTGAACGAGTCCCTGCTCCCGAAACCGCTGCGCGCCCTGCTGGAGTCCAGCGGCGGACACCGCCTGGAGGCGACCCTGCGGTGCTTCCTCAATCACGCGGGGTCGGTCCCCAGGACCGCCGAAGCACTCCGGATCCACCGCACCTCGCTCTACTACCGGCTGCGGCAGATCCAGGACGTCACCGGACTCGACCTGGACAACGGCGCGGACCGCATCACCCTCCACCTGGGCCTGCGCATCCGGGAACTCCTGGTCTCCCTCGGCGCCTCCGGCGACGACCGGCCCCGGGAGCACGCCGCCGGGGCCGCCGCCCGCGGTCAGGCCGAAGCCGCGTGACTCCCCGGCAGCCTGACCTCCTTCGGGTGGCGGCGCGGCTGCCCTCCTACCGGCGCCGATGCGGCTGGCCGAGGACGTAGCAGCGCAGGTCGACGTCCTCGGGCAGGGCGGGCCTGGCGCCGGGGAGGGCGACGGCGCCGACCGCCACGACGAACGTCCTGGTCACGGCGTCGCTCCCCTTCTTGGTCTGCGGGGCCTGGAAAAGCAGGTAGCGGGCCGACAGGTAGTCCTGGACGGTGAGCCGGGGCCGGGCCAGGAGGCCGAGGGCGGCGGAATGCAGCACGGCGCTGTCCCGGGGAGCGGGGGTGGCGGTGTAGACCGGCCTGCCGCCGGTCTCCAGCCGGGAGGCGTCCAGGCCCCGGGCCGCGGTCCGGGCGACGAGCTCGGCGTCGGCGCGGCGGGCGGCTTCGCCCCGCAGCAGGCGGTTGCCGGCGATCCGCCGTCCGTCCGGCAGCAGCACCCGGTTCTGCAGGGTGTCGCCCCTGACGCCCTCGGCGGCGAAGCGCAGTTCGGCGAGACGGCCGTAGCGGAGCACGGCCTCCCAGGCCGGGGTCGCCCGGCCTCCGGTGTAGCTGCGCGTGGCCTGGTCCCACCGGGCGCCCTCGCGCAGGCGGCCGACGTCCCCGAGGCGGTCGTAGTTGGTGTCGCCCTCCCGGATCGGGGTGCGGAAGCGCTCCGGGTCGAAGGCGACGCCGCCCGGGGGCGGGCCCATCGAGACGGCGAGCCGGTAGCGCCAGTCGACCAGGTGGGCGTGGACGACGGCCAGCGCGGCCACCCGGGCCGACCGGTCCGCGGCGGCCCGCCACATCCGTGCCAGCAGGCCGGCCGCCTCGGTGGCGGCGCTCGCCTGCTCGGCGGCGAACGCGCGGGCCCGGACCTGTCGGGCGGGGTCGGCGAAGCGCAGGGCGAGCGGGCTGGTGGGGAAGTCGCCGGAGGTGATCGGCGCGATGGCCATGGCCCTCTCCTCGTCGGTTCGAGCGGTCCGGCCGGGGCTCCGGTCGCCACTCGGTCAATAATCGGGTGTCGCCGTTCAGTTCGGGACTGATAGCGTCCCGGACGTGGCAAAGCTGAACCAGATCATCGCCGTCGAAAAGGGCGTCAAGTCCAAGTCCTTCCAGGAGCTGACGCAGGCCCACCAGGACCTGCAGAAGCCCGCGCTGCTGGCCGGGATCTCCCGCACCTACCAGCCCAAGGACGAGGAGGGCGAGCAGCTGCCGCCGGAGTCGACCCGGGTGCAGCTGAAGGCCGAGGACATCCTGCGGTCGACCGCGAGCACCCTCACCCGGCTCTTCGACGTGACGGCCACCAAGGACTGGGCCAACGTCGACGCCCGCGCCGACGTCGTGGTGGACGGCCAGGTGCTCCTCCCCCAGGTGCCGGTGCCGTACCTGCTCTTCCTGGAGAAGCAGCTCACCGACCTGTTCACCTTCGTGAAGAAGCTCCCGGTGCTGGACGCCTCCGAGTCCTGGAACCTCGACCCGTCCACCGACTCCTGGAAGACGGAGCCGGTGCGCACCATCCGGACCAAGAAGGTGCCGCGCAACCACGTCAAGGCCGAGGCCACCGAGAAGCACCCGGCCCAGGTCGAGGTCTACTACGAGGACATCGCGGTCGGCTACTGGACCACGGTCAAGTTCTCCGGAGCGCTGCCGGCCCGCCGGGTGAACGAGCTCGCCGACCGGGTGGAGAGGCTCCAGCAGGCGGTCAAGTTCGCCCGCGAGGAGGCCAACTCCGTCGAGGTCACCGACCAGCGGGTGGGTGACGCCGTCTTCGGCTACCTGTTCCGGTAGCCCGTGAACGCCCGCCCGGGGAGCCGGGCGGGTGCACCGAGCGCGTCGGAACCGTTCCGGGAGAACCGGGCGGGGACGCTGCGCGGTGCGAAAAGCTGACACTGATGTTGAAGCTGACCAGGGGTTTCGGTGGAGGTTCGAATCCTCCCCCCGGCACCACCGGCCGGGGTGGCCCAAGCAGGCAGAGGCAGACCCCCTGAATCTCAGACTCCCGCTCCAGTCTCAGCATTCGCCGCCGAACACCGGATCGACCGGGCGCGGACGAATATCGACGAATGCAGGTTCGAGTCCTGTCTGTGCCGCTCCGTGGCACGGTAGTTCAAAGGCAGAACGCGTCGATTTCAAACTGATCCGCGACCCTTAAACGTGCCGGTGTGCGCAATTGGGCGGCAAACAGGGGCCCGGGAGCTGGCTACGCTCCCGGGTCCTGTCGCATGGAGGCGGTCGCAGGCGAGGGGGCGCCGACCGGCAGCCGCCCGCGAGCGGGTCCGGGGTGAGCCCGACTTCCCGCGCGGCGCAGGCGAGTTGGCTAGACTGCGGCGCGCCTGGCATGATCACCGACGAAGGGGCAGGGAATGAGCACCGACGAGACCGTGGCGACGGCCGCCGCGTTCGGGTCCGACGAATCGGCCGCCCTGCACATACGTCAGGACATCCCGCACAGCGCCCGGATGTACGACTACTTCCTCGGCGGCAAGGACAACTTCGCGGTCGACCGTGAGGCCGCCGAACGCGTCCTGACCGTCTTCCCCACCATGCGCACCGCGGTGCACGCCAACCGCACCTTCATGCGCCGCGCCACCCGGGCCCTGGCCCGCCGCGGCCTGCGCCAGTGGCTGGACATCGGCACCGGCATCCCCACCTCGCCGAACCTCCACGAGGTCGCCCAGGCCGTCGACCCGCGGGCCCGCGTGGTCTACGCCGACAACGACCCCGTCGTCCTGGCGCACTCCCGCGCCCTGATGACCAGCACCCCCCAGGGCCGCACCGCCTACGTCCACGGCGACGTCCGCGACCCGGCCGCCATCCTGGCCACCCCCCAGGTCCAGCAGACCCTCGACCTCGCCCGGCCGCTGGTCGTGTCGATGGTGGCCCTGCTCCACTTCGTTCCCGAGCTGGACGACGCCCGCGCCATCGTCGACCACCTCCTGGCGCCCCTGCCGGCGGGCTCCGCGCTCGTCCTCTCCCACGCCACCGCCGAACTCGACCCGGCCGGCGCCTCCCAGGTGGAGAAGATCTACAACCAGGCCGGCACCTCCCTGCGGCTTCGCCCCAAGGCCGAGTTCGCCACCCTCTTCGACGGTCTCGACCTCCTCGGCCCGGGCATCGTCCCCGCCCACCGCTGGCACGACGAGGGCACCGGCACTCCCGCCGACGACGCCCTCCCGGCCACCGTCACCGACGCCCAGGTCTCCTTCTACGCGGCCGTCGCCGTCAAGCCCTGAGACCCGCGCAGGACACCACCCCGCCCGGTGCTCCGGCCCGGCACCGGGCGGGGCTTGAAGCCGAACTGGACAAAGTAGGATGACGTAACTCCCGCGCTACGCGCGAAGAGTTCCATGAATACTCCATTTGTCCGATTCATCTACCGCTTCACACGCACGGAGCCACCCCCATGGACAACCCGTCCACCGCCGAAACCGGCGGCGCGATAGAGACCCGCGGTATCGAACCCGTCCCGGACGACGAGCGCCGGGGCAGAGTCCGCGAGCTCTTCCCGACCTGGGTCGCGGCCAACATCAGCGTCCTGCTCCTCACCATGGGTGCGGCCCTGGTGGTGTTCAACCAGTTGAACTTCTGGCAGGTCCTGATCGTCGCCGCGTGCGCCGCGTTCGCCTCCTTCGGCATGGTCGGCGTGGTGTCGGTCTCCGGGAAGTGGGGCGGGGCCCCCGGTGCCACGCTCTCCCGGGCCACCTTCGGCGTGCGCGGCAACCTCTTCCCCGGCGCGATCCTCTGGATCGCCCGGTTCGGCTGGGAGACGATCAACGCCGTCACCGGCGCCTACGCGGTGCTGACCGTCCTCGACCTGCTCTTCGGCGTGAAGAGCAACACCGCGCTGATCGTGATCACGCTCTTCGCCTTCGTCGCCTGCACCTTCCTGGTCTCCGGGATGGGCCGGAAGGCGCTGAACGTCTGCAACACCTGGTCGACGTACCTCTTCGGCGTCTTCAGCATCCTGGTGCTGGGCTACCTGGTCGCGACCATGGACTGGAACGAGGTCTTCGCCAAGCCCGCGGGCACCACGACGATGATGATCGCCGGCATCGGGACCATCGCCGCCGGCGGCATCAGCTGGGTCCCCACCGGCCCGGACTTCGCCCGATACCTGCCGCACTCCGCCTCCGGCCGGAAGATCGCCGGCGTGACGGTCTCCGGTGCCGGCCTGGTGATGGTGCCGATGGTGCTGATGGGCGCCGTGATGGCGGTGGCCTCCCCCGGCCTGGCGCAGGCCGCGGACCCGGTCTCCTTCCTCGGCGACCTGCTGCCGACCTGGCTGGCCGTGCCGTACCTGCTGACCGCGATCGTGGGCATGCTGCTGATCAACAGCCTCTCCATGTACTCGGCCGGCTTCACCGCGCAGACCATGGGCGTGAAGCTGCCCCGCGCCATGGCCGTCAGCATCAACGCCGTGATCTCGCTGGTCGGCGGCCTGCTGCTGATGCTGGTCGCCAAGAGCTTCCTGGGCTCCTTCATCACCTTCCTGGTCCTGCTCGCCGTCTCCTTCTCGGCCTGGATCGGCGTCTACGCGGTGGACATGTTCCGCCGCCGGTCGCGCGCGGTGCGCTACGACGCCGCCGCGCTGATGGACACCGGCCGGAACAGCCGCTACTGGTACGTGGGCGGCTTCTGCTGGCAGGCGATGGTGTCCTGGGTGCTCGCGCTGCTGATGGGGCTCGCCTTCACCAAGTGCGACTGGTTCGCCGGACCGCTCTCCGACACCCCCGTCGGCCGGTACGGGCTCGCCTGGGCGGCGACCATCGTGATCTCCGGCGCGATCATGGCCGTCCTCCCCACGCCCCGGGAGAACACCTCCGGCACCGCCGAACGGCCCGCCGACCTCCAGGCGGAGCGGACCGAACAGGTCACCGTCTGACCGCACGACGCGCGCCTTCCGCGCGCCCGCCGGACCGCCCGGTCGCCGACTCAGCCGAGTCGGCGACCGGGCGGTCCGGTTTCACGGCCGTGCCGGGCGGTCCGGCTGCGAGGCCGTGTCCCTGCTCGGCGCCCGGGCCCACCGGCCGCGACTTCACCCCGCCGCGAGGAAGCCCTCGCCTTCGTCCGTACGTCTGCCTCCCTGGCACGGCACTCGCCCCGCTTCGACCAGGACGGCCCGCGCGCGGCTCGCTGGCATCGCGGGTCCGGCGGCTGGCCGAATCCGCACGGCTCCGGTCCGGCCCCTCCAGCGCGGCGGCACGGGTCCGAGAGTCGTACGGTCGGGCAGGAGGCGTGAAGTCCGGGTGAAGGACCTGTCGGCGGCCCGTACGGGGCCGGAGCTGCCTCTTCCCTGGGACGCCGACCAACCGTCTCCCCCGTCGCACCGTCCCGTCGGCGGCGCGCGGGCCGGATCCGTCGCGGGCCCAGGGTCGTACGCATGCGGGCGAACCGGACACCGCGGAGCCCGGCGGGGTGGGGGCCGCCGGGCCGTGCCGGAGCGGATTACCAGCCAATATCACCGCAGCGCCCACTCGGCGGAACCGACCCGACCTACACTCGGCGACGCGGTGGCGCCCGGCCGGTGACCGGTCCGATCCGGATCGTGTTCCCACCCCGGTCCGCCCTCGTGCGCCGAGTCCGGCGGGCCCGGCACGGAGACGTCCTGACGATCCACCGGGTCCATCCCTTCGACACCCTTCGGGAGCCTTCATGGCCGACCACCTGCAGGACGTCCTCGCGCTCGACGACCTCGACCTGGGCGAGCTGACCGTCACCGCGCTGCGGGACAGCATCGCGCTGCCGGAGGGCGGGGCCTCCAGCAACCCCGCCTCCAGCTCCTGCCAGTCGTCCTCCAACTCCAGCATCGTGCACCCGCCCACGACGCAGCTCTGAGGGCCGCGGCACCGAGCGGTCCCGAGCAGGACCGAGCAGTGCTGCTCGGGACCGGAGCACCACGGAACCCGGCGCGTTCCGCCGCGAACGCGCCGGGTTCCCGCTTCCCCCACCCGCCAGCATCGGAGGTCGCCCGCCGTGCCCACCCGTGCCCCGTCGGCGCCCGTGCCGCCGGTCGCCACGTCCACCTCGGCATACGCGCTGGTGCGCGCCGCCGTGCTCACCCGGGCCGCGCAGTCCGCGCCCTCCGCTCCCGTACGGGACCTGCTGGCGCGGCTCACCGCCGCGGAGGCCGCCGACGCCGCCCTGCGCCCCGTACTCGCCGACGACCTGTACGCCAGCCGGGCCGGACACGACGAGGACTTCCACCGGCGGGTCGTCCTGCCGCTGCGCCGCGACCTCCACAACGGCCGCGCGCCGCGCGCCGCGCAGCTCGACCGGCTCGGGGACCTGCCCGCCCGGCTCCCCCGGCTCGCCCGGTGGCTGGAGCTGCGCGAGCAGCGCGCCCGGCTGCTGGACGAACTCGCGCGGGCCGTGCCGCCGGCGCTGGCCGCGGAACGGGCCGCACTCGCCGCGGTGTGCCGGGAGCCCGCGTTCCGGCGCGCCGTCGCGCTGGGCAGCGCCGACCTGCTGCGCGCGGTGGTCAACGCCTCGGACCCGGGCGCCGGACGGGGCGGCCGGGCCCGCAAGGAGGAGGCCGCGGTCCTGCGCCACGCGCTGCGCGCGACCGGCAAGAGCAGCCCGCTGTCCTGGTTCACGGCGGTCGGCTGGGCCTCGGACGAACCGTGCCGGAGCGGGTCGCCGACCGAACCGCGCGCGGTCGTCCGGGTGAACCGGACCCTGGTCGGCGCGCTGGTCCAGGCGCTGCTCGACGACCCCCGGCGCAGCCGGAGCCTGCCGCACCGGATGACCAGCGCCGCCCGCGTCGACGCCGGACGGGCCCACTACCAGCGCACCCGGACGGTGTTCGTCGGCGGCCGCTACCTGGCCAGTCGCGAGGAGGCGGTCGAGCTCGCCGCCCGGCCGGAGCTGGCGCTACTCGCCGCCCTCGCCGAGACCCCGGACCCGCCGGACCGGCTCGTCGCACGGCTCGCCGAGGCCCTCGGGCGCCCGGGCGAGGACCCGGCGGTCCGGCGCTTCGTCGACCGGCTCCTCGACGCCGGGCTGCTGGTCCCGACCGAGCCGGTCGACCCGCAGAGCCCCGAGCCGCTGGAACGGCTCGCCGCCTGGCTGGGCGCCTGGCCCGAGGACGCCGGGTTGGCCCGGAGCGTACGGAAGCTCGCCGACGACACGGCGGCGTACCCGGCCGCGCCCGCCGAGCGCCGGCCGAGCCTGCTCGCCGCCCTGGCCGCCGACTGGCGCCGGGTGCTCGCCGAGGCCGGCCGGCCCCTGCCCGGGGAGGCCTTCCCGCTCAACGTGCTCAGCGAGGACGTCCACGCCCCCGCGCCCCCGCAGCCCCGGCTGGACCCCGCCGACCGGGCCGCGCTCGGTGAACTCACCGCGCTGGCCGAGCTGTTCGACCACGGCCACCTGACCCGGCTGGCCGCCCGGGACCGCTTCGTCGCCCGGTACGGCGCCGGCGGCGTCTGCGCCACGCCCTGGGAGTTCGGCGCCGACATCGGCGACGCCTGGGCCGACGTCCCCGTCCCCGACGAGATCGCCGCCCTGCGAAGGGAGTTCACCGACCTGCCGGAGGTGGACGGAGAGGTCGTGCTGCCCGCCGACCGGGTCCGCGCCCTGGCCGGCCGGCTGCCCGACTGGACGGCGGCCCGGCCGCTCAGCTACTCCTGGTTCGTCCAACGGGAGCCGTCCGACGGCCTGTTGTGCGTCAACCACGTCTACTGCGGCTGGGGCCGCTTCACCAGCCGGTTCCTCGACGCCACCGAGCCGCGGGCCGCCGCCGAGGTCGCCCGGCAGATCCGCGACGGGCTCGGCGGGAGCGCGCGGGCCGCCCAGCTCCGCCCGGTGGGCGGCTTCAACGCCAACCTGCACCCGCTGCTGCTCGACGAGGAGATCGGGCCCGACCACCGGTGGTCCGCCCTCGCCGAGGCCGACCTCGACCTGGTCCACGACGTCGACAGCGACCAGCTCCGGTTCCGGCTGCGCTCCACCGGCGAGTACCTCGACGTCCTCTACCTGGGCTTCCTCTCCCCGATCATGCTGCCGCAGCGGCTCGCCCCGCTGCTCGCCGACCACCCGAACGGCGTCGTCGTCCTCCAGCCGCTGCTGCCGCGCACCGCCCTGTCCGCCCCCGGCGGCACCGTCACCCGCACCCCGCGGCTGCGCCACCGGCACGTGGTCCTGGCCCGCCGACGCTGGCACCTCCCGACCGGGGTCCTCGACGCCCTGCGGGCCGACCTCGCCGCCGACCCCGGCCCGGACGGCGTCCCGCTCGCCGCCGTCGCCCGCTGGCGTGCCCGCCTCGGCCTGCCCGAGCAGCTCTTCCTCCACCCCGTGGCCCGGCCCGCCGAGGACGCCGCGCCCGTCGACGCCTTCCTCGACCGGCTCCGGGCGCCCAAACCGCAGCCCGTCGACCTCGGCAACCCGCTCCACCTGCGGCACCTGGACCGGTGGCTCGCCCGCCACCCGCACGGCGCCCTGCTGGAGGAGGCCCTGCCCCTCGTCGGCGGGCAGCCGGAACCGACCCGGACGGTCGAACTCGTCGCGGAGACCTACCGTCCGGCCCGGCCCGCCGCCGCGCCCGTAGCCCCGCCCGCCCCCGCCACGCCCGTAGCCCCGACCGCCCCCGCCACGCCCGTACCCCCGACCGCCCCCGCCACGCCCGTACCCCCGACCGCCCCGCACCCGCATCCGCACCGCCGCCACGGCGCCGAGGAGTCGCCCGATGAGTGAGCCGATGAGCGATCCGACCGACCGGCCCGCGCCCGGGACGGCCGTCGACGTGGTCCTGACCTACTACCAGCCCGTCAAGGCGCCCGCCCTGCGCGAGGCCGTCCTGCCGCTGGCGCTGCGGGCGACGGAGCGGGGGCTGCGCGCCCACGTCGAGCGGCACTGGCGGTTCGGGCCGCACCTGCGGCTGCGGCTGGAGGGGCCGGCCGAGCGGGTGGCCGCCATGGCGCGGGAGTCCGCCGAGGTGCTGCGGGCGTGGGCGGACGCCCACCCGTCCGTCGCCGACCGCACGCCGGAGCAGCTGCTCGCCGAGGCCGCCGTCGCCGGACGGGCGGAGCTGATCGCGCCGCCGTACGGCCCGCTGGTGCCGGACAACACCGTCCGGACGGTACCCGTCGACCCGGCGGCCACGGCCGACCTGCACGCCCTGATCGGAGCCGAACCGGCCGCGCTGCGCGACGAGTTGATGCGCGGCGGGCTGCCCGCGATCGCGTCGGCCTGCGCGTTCCTCGGGGAGCACGGCGACACCGCGCAGGCCCGGGTGCAGCTGGCGGTCACGGCGCTGGCGGCGCACGCGAGCACCCATCCGGACGGGCTGGTCGGCGGGCACTACTCCTTCCTCTCCCACCTGGAGGACTTCCTCGTCCACGAGGACCCGGACGGTCGCCTGCGCGCGGCCTTCGAGCGGCGCTGGGAGCAGGGCCGTCCGGCGGTCACGGAGCTGGTCCGCCGAGTGGCGGCCGGGGGCACCCGGGGCTGGGAGCAGGACTGGGCGCGCTGGTCGGCCACGGCCTGGCGCCGGGCCGAGCGGCTGCTGGCGGCCGGGGTCGACCTCTCCAGCCGCGGCGAGGAGTACCGCAGGCGCGCGGAGGCCCTCGGCGACCGGGCCACCGCCGAGCGCTGGAACGCCGAACTGCGCACCCGCTACAGCGAGTTCCACCGGATGCTGTCGCTCAGCGATCCCGACGGCACGATGTTCGACCGCGCCGACTACCTCGTCTACCGGACCGGCACCAACGCCCTGTACCGGCTCTTCGCGATCTGCGACGTCCGGCCGGTGGAACGGTACCTGGCCGCCCACCTCGTCGTGCGCAGCGTGCCGGAACTCACCGGGCACCGGTGGCAGGACTACATCGCCGAGCTGACCGGCACGGTCGAGGGGGCGGCGTGACGGCCGAACCGGTCACCGAACGCCCGCACCTGCGCCCCGGGGTGGCGGTCACCCCGCTGCGCGAGGGGCTGCACCTGCGCGGCCGGAGCACCAGCCTCACCCTGGAGGGCAGCCGCTCGCTGCCGGCGCTGTGGGAGGTGCTGTCCGCGCGGCTCGACGGCGATCCGGCGGCCACCGCGGAGACCGGGCACCCCAAGGTGGAGGCGGCGCTGGCCACCGTCACCGCACGGCTGCGCGAGCACGACCTGCTGGTCGACCACCCCGACGGCGCCGACCTGCCGCCCTGGCCGGGCTCGGTGGCCGACCGTCCCGGCGACGCGGCGGCGGCCCTCGCCGCCGCGCACCCGGTGGTCGCCTCGGCGGACCCGGACGACGCGACGGCCCGGGCGGTGGCGCGCGCCCTCGCCCGGGGCGGGGCGCGGCCGACGGTCGTCGCCGAGCCCTCACTGCCCGCCGGTCAGGTGCTGGCCGTCGCGGGCGAACCGCCGGTGGCCGTCGGCCTGCGGTACGGCCCGGACGGCGGATTCGTCACCGCGCCCGCCGACCCCGGGCGCGCCCGCGCCGACCTCGCCGCGCTCGCGGAGCGCCTGCGCCCCGACTCCGGTGGCGGCAACGGCGGTTCCGTCCCGAGGGCGCTGCCGCTGCTGCTCGCCGCCGCGACGGCCCAGCGGCTGCTGTGCGCCGTGGCCGGGCTGCCGGACCCGGCCGACCCGCGGGACGACCCCCGGCTGCTCGCCGGCCGACCCGCCGTCCTCGTCGCCGAGGCCCGTCCGCTCCGCGCCGAGCACCGCCCCTGGGCGGCGGGGCCCGGGCGCGCGGCCGAGCCGCCCGAGGACCTCGACACGGCCCTGCGCCGCATCGCCGCGCTCGGCGACCCGCGGCTCGGGGTGCTCGACGCGCCCTCCCCCGACGACCTGCCGCAGCTGCCCGCCGCGCTGGTCACCTGCCGTACACCGGACGGGGCCCTGGCGGCCGGGGCGGCCCGGACCGACCTCGCGCGGCTGGCGGCTGCCGTCCGGGCCGCCGAGCTCCAGGTGGCGGCCGCCGACCCGGGAGCCGCCGGGCGACGCGTGGGCGACGCAGTCGATGCCGCGGTCGATGCCGCGGACGGATTCACGGTCGGCATCGCGGCCGGCGTCGCGGTCGGTGCCGGCCCCGGGCACGCCCTCGGCCGGGCGCTGCGGCGCGCCGCCCTCGCCGTCCCCGCCGCCCCCGGCGACGGCGGGCCGCCGTCCGGGGCCCCGTGGCGGGAGCACCCGCAGGCCGGGCACTGGACGGCGGCGCTGGCCCGACGCCTCGGCCGGGACGCCGCCCTCACGGTCCGTCGGCTCGCCGGCTCCGCCTACCTGGCCACCGTGGAGGGGAGCCGGGCCGTCGAGGCCACCGCCGCCGACGCGGTCGCCGTCGCCGCCCTGGACGCCCTCACCCGGCGGACGGCCCGCGACCTCGGGCTGTCCGCCGTCCACCACACCTCGTTCAGCGGCGCCGCCGCCCCGCTGGCCGCAGCCGGGCAGCAGCTCGTCGACTGGGTGGACGAGGGCTGGACGAGCCGCTGGCTCGCCGGACTCGCCGACCGCGAGCCGGACCTGCAGGCCGCGCTGCTCGGCCTGACCGGGCTGCGCACCGCCCCCTGGCGGCCCGGCACGGCCGCCGCCCGCCCGCTGGCCGCCGCCCTGGAGGGCTGCGGCTTCACGGTCCTCGCGACCGCCCTCGCGCCCGCCGGAGGCCACCGGTGACCGACCTCCCCGTGCTCACCCCCGAGCAGGCCCTGGCGACCACGAGCGGCACCGCCGTCGTCCACCTCACCGCCTGGACCCTCGGTCTGGCCGAGCAGCTCAGCCGGCACGCCCTCGCGCACCCCGTCCGCCTGGTGCCGGTGCGCGAGGACGGGGCGCTGACCGTGGTCGGCCCCGTCCTGCACCGCGGTTCGCCCGCCTGCCTGCACTGCGCCGAGTTCCAGCGGCTCGCCACCGCCGGCGGCCGGGTGCCCTGGCAGAGCCCGGCCCTGCTCCTCGCCGGCACCGGCACCCCGGCCTTCTCCGAGGCGGTGGCCGCCCTCGCCGCCGACCTCGCCGAAGCCGAGGAACCCGACGAAGCCGCCGGGCCGACCGCCCCCGCGCCCCCCGGCGAGACCCCCGGCGAGCCCTCCGACGGCCCCCCGGCCGGCCCGACCCACGCCACCGTCCACGTGGTCCACGGCGACCGCGCCACCTGGTCCACCCACCGGGTCCGCCCGGTCGGCGGCTGCCCCGTCTGCCGCCCCCTCCCCGAGGACGCCCCCGACTCCGCCCGGCTGCCCCGCACGCCCCGCCCGCTGCCCGACCCCGCCGTACTGCGCGGCGCCAACGACCGGACGACCGTCGAGCGGCTGCGCGCCGAACTCCACGACGAGCGCTTCGGCCCCGTCCGCCGCATCTACCGCACCGAGGACTCGGCCTTCGCCCTCACCACCGCCCTGGTGACCGACGGCCGGGCGGGGGACGACGGCGGCTACGGGCGGTCGGTGGACTTCCGCTCCAGCGAACGGGTGGCCCTGTTCGAGGGCGTGGAGCGGCTCGCGGGCATGCGTCCGCTCGGCCACCGCACCACCCTGCGCGCCTCCTACGCCGAGCTGGTCGCCGAGCGCGGCCCCGAGGCCGTCCTCGACCCCGTCCGGCTCGGTCTGCCCGACCCCGGCGACCACCCCGCCCGCACCACCGTCCCCTTCACCCCGGAGCTGGTGCTCGACTGGGTGCACGGCTGGTCGCTCACCCACGACCGCCCGATCGCCGTCCCCGAGCACCTCGCCTACTGGGACCCGCCGGGCCCGGGCCGCCCCCGGGTGGCGTACGAGTCGTCCAACGGCTGCGGCCTGGGCAACAGCCCCGAGGAGGCCGCGCTGTACGGCCTGTTCGAGATCGCCGAGCGCGACGCCTTCCTGCTGGCCTGGTACGCGCGGACCCCGCTGCCGGCCGTCGCCGTGCCCGTCGACGACCCGGAGGTGGCCGAACTCGCCGACCGCGCCGGGCTGCTCGGCTACCGGCTCACCCTGCTCGACGCCACCGACGACCTGGGCATCCCGTCGGTGCTCGCGCTGTGCCGTTACCGGGGTACCCACCCCGACGCCCCGCGCACCTTCCTGGCCGCCGGAGCCCACCACGACCCGCGGGCGGCGATCCGTTCCGCCGTCGCCGAGGTGGTCACCAACGTCCAGGACGCGCCGCACCGCTCCGCCGCCCCGGGCGGGCCGCGCGACCCGCGGCGCCTGCGCACCATGCTGGAGCGGCCCGAGCTGGTGGTCGTCCTGGACGACCACGTCGGCCTCAACACCCTGCCCGAGGCGCAGCCCCGCCTGGACTTCCTGTTCGCCGGCCCGCCCCCGGTGCCCTGGCGGGAGCGCTGGCCCGGTGCCCCCGAGCCGGTGGGCGACCTGACGCTGCTGCTGGAGCGGACGGTCGAGCGGCTCGCCGGTCAGGGCCTGGAGGTCGTGGTGGTCCGCCAGGACGAGCCGGGCGTGCGCGACCGGCTCGGACTGTACTGCGCCAAGGTGATCGTCCCCGGCACGCTGCCGATGACCTTCGGCGAGGCCAACCGGCGCACCCACGGCCTGCCGCGGCTGCTGGAGGTCCCGTACCGGCTCGGCCGCACCCCGCGCCCGCTGCGCCACGACGAACTGCCGCTCCACCCGCACCCGTTCCCCTGATGTCCCGCTCGATCCCCGCCCTGCCGTCCGGGAAGGACGCGATGACGACCCGACAGCCGCCGACCGCCCCCTGGCACAGCCTGCACCTGGCCCTGCCGCTGCCCGCCCACGAGACCGACGCCTTCGTCACCGAGGACCTCGCGCCGCTGATGGACCGCCTCGCGGGCGCCGGCTGGTTCTTCATCCGCTACGGCGAGGGCGGCCCGCACCTGCGGATCCGCTTCCGGGAGCCGGCCGAGGACCCGGACACCGTGGCGAAGGAGCTCGCCCGGCTCGCCTCCCCGTACACCCCGCCGGACGGCCCGTGGACGGCGCGGCACGGTGAGGTCACCGCCGTCCCGTACGAGCCGGAGACCGAGCGCTACGGCGGGCCCGCGCTGCTGCCGGTCGCCGAGGAGCTCTTCACCCACTCCACCCGCACGGCCGTCCACGCCCTGCGCGCCCTCGACGCCTCCCCCGGCGCCCGGCTGCCCGTCGCCCTGGACCTCGCGCACACCACCGCCCACGCCCTGGGACTGGACGAGCTGGCGTCCGCCCGCTGGCTGCGGCGCCACGCCGCCGGCTGGCGCTGGGTGACGGAGTTCCAGCCGTTGCCCGGGGCCGCCGTGCACAGCCGGGTGAACGCGGTGTTCGCCCGGCAGCGGCAGGCCCTGGCCCGCAGGGCCGCGGCCCTGCGCGAGGCGCTCGACGCCGGTACGGCCACGCCTTGGCTCGCCGACTGGGCGGCCCGGGTGGCGGACGCCGCCGCCCGGATGCGGGCCGGCGCACCGCGGGAGTCCGAGGAGCGGCTGCGCCGGGTGTGGGCCTCGCAACTGCACATGCTGTTCAACCGGCTGGGGGTCGGCCCGGACGAGGAGCGGGCGGTCTGCCGGCTCGCCGGGCGGACGCTCCTGGAGACGGACCGGCCGTTCACCTTCTTCCCCGAGGACCGGCACGCCCCCGACCACCAGTACCTGGAGCACAGCAAGTTCCAGATCGGGCGCCCCGAGGACACCGCGCTGGCGCCGGTGCCGCCCGCCGAGGCCCCGCGGCCGGCGCCCGGCGACCTCCCGCTGCCCGCCGACGCGCTGCCGGCCGTCTCCCTCGCCGACGCCCTGAACAACCGCCGCTCCGCCCGGGGCCGGCTGACCGGTCCGCTCACCGCCGGTGAGCTGGGCGGCGTGCTCTGGTCCGCGTACGCGCCCAACCGGCCCACCGGCGACCGCCCGTACCCGAGCGCGGGCGCCATGCGCGCCGTCCGGGTGCGACTGGTCGCCCTCGCGGTCGACGGCCTGCCCGCCGGCACCTACCACTGCGTGCCGGAGCTGCGCGCCCTGCGCCCGATCGGCCCGGCGCCCGACATCGACCAGCTCAAGGCCCTGTCCTACTACCTCACCCGCCCCGACTCGGACCCGCAGGCCCTCGTGGTGGACGAGGTGCCCGCGGTGCTCGCCGTCCACCTCGACCTCGCCGCACTGCGCCGCCGCTACGGCCTGCGCGCGCTGCGCCTCGGGCTCGTCGAGACCGGGCACCTCGCCCAGAGCCTCCTCCTCACCGCCGCCGCCTTCGGCCTCGGCACCACACCCCTCGGCGGCCTCTTCGACGACCTCGCCCACGAACTCCTCGCCCTGGACGACCTCGACGAGCCGATCCAGTACCTCCTGCCCCTGGGCCGCCCGGCGTCGCCCTGACGCGGGGGGGCGGGCGGGTGTCCGGCCCCGGGGCCGCGCGGGTGTCCGGCCGGCCGACGTCCCGGCGTGGCACGGGCCGGCGTGGCACCGGCCCGGCGTGGCACCGGCCGGTTCAGCGGTACCGGCCGGTTCAGCGGCGACGCGGTTCGGGGCGCACCGGGCGGTAGCGCTCGATGTTGCCGCGGACCTGGTCCAGGTACGGCCGGATCGACGCCAGCCTCGCCTCGTCGTGCCCGCGCACCACCCAGGTGGAGGTGCGGTAGGCGGCGGCCAGGTTGAGCGCCGGGTCGCCCTCGACGCCCCGCAGCTCGGGCGCGATGGCGCAGAGCATCCGGCCCACCGCCAGGATGGAGTCCTCCGCGCTGAAGGGCGGTTCGGGAACGGTGTCCTGACGGCCCGCCGGCAGGTAGTGGCGCAGCACCCGCGGGGTCCAGCGCGCGATGCCGTACTCGTCGGCGGCCGGGTCGCTCAGGTCCGGGTCGAAGCCGCTCTCCGCCTTGAGCATCGCCGCGACCAGGGCGGGGGTGACCTCGGGTTCGAAGCAGCCGGTGCCCGCCTCGATGATCCGGTCCCGGTACGGGGCCGGGACGTCGGTGCCGGGGCGGAGCCAGCGGGCCGGGTCCTGGGCCGGCGCCCCGGCGCTGACCGGGGCCATGGCGCCCGACGCGGGCGAGTCCCCCTGGACGCAGACGCCGAAGGCCAGCGCGAAGAGGACGGCGGCGGCGGAGCCGAAGGCCCGGCGCAGCACGACCGGCCGGCGCCGGTGCCCGTGCCGCGGCGCCGTCCGCACCCCGGCCGCCGGAGGCCCGCCGGACGCTGCCCCGTTCACCCCTGCCCCGGTCGCCACCGCGGGCTCCTCCGTGGGCTTGTCCGTGGGCTTGTCCGTGGGCTTGTCCGTGGGCTTGTCCGTGGTCGCCGCCGCGACCGCCACCTCCGCCCCGTCCACGCCCGCCCCGGCGACCGTCCGGCCTGGCGGCGGCCCGGCCACCACCAGCGGCCGGGTGATCAGCCGGTGCGTACGGACCCGCCGGCGCTCCCACTCCTGGGGGTCGCCACCGCACGCGGCCACGAATGCGGCCAGCACGGCGTCGCTGGGCAGCCGGCGGCCGGCGGCGGCCTCGGCGAGCGTGGAGGCCGAGTAGTTGGTGCGCGCGGCGAGCCGCCGGTACGGCGGGCTGCCGGCCTGGCGTCGCAGCTCCCTGAGTTCGAGCGCGAAGATCACCAGGGGTCCGTCCCCGGCGTCCAGTGGCTGTTCCTGCCGTCCCACCCGTTCGTCCCCTCACTTCCCGTCCGGTGCTTGTCCTGACGTTGTCCGGCGTTTGTCCGAGCAGGTCACCGGCGCGTGACAGCGCGACCCGCGGCGTGTTCGATGGACGCGGCGCCCCGGCTCCTGCACCGGTCATGCCAGGAATCAAACCGGCTCGCGCGGTACCGCGCCCCGGCTTTCCACCGGATGGGCCGTGTGCGGTACTTCACACGCCGTCAGCGCGCGCCGCCAGCGCGCGCCGGCGTGTTCACCACGTCACCACCCCCAAGGAGGACCCGTCGATGTCCAACGCTTCCCGGCCCGCCCACGGTGAGCCCAGCCGCCGGACCGTGCTCCGGGCCGGCGCCGGCCTGACGCTGGGTGCCGGCCTGCTCGGCACGGCCGCGAGCCCCGCCCGCGCGGGCACCGCCACCACCCTGGGCCAGAACGGCACCCCGCTCTGCGACACCCCCGGTGATTCGGCCAGCGCCCAGGGCCTGGGCTCCGGGGACCTCGGTATCCCGTACTTCCGGGAGCACGACGGCACCTGGGGCTACGTCTTCGGCGACGCCTGGGCCAACCCGGCCCAGCGCGACCCGTACCTCGGCTCCCCGGTGATGCTCGCCCAGGCGGACTTCGACCGCAGCGGCGGCTCGCCGATCTCCTTCACCTGGGCGATGCCCACCGGCGGACAGGCCAACCAGCTGTTCGACTACGCGCACCAGACGGACAACGGCCACGGCTGGGAGTTCAGCCGCATCCCCAACGACTGCATCGAGTTCGGCGGCCGCACGTACATCCAGTACACCTCGGTGGCGACCTGGACCCCGCCGGCCGGCTACGACGGCTCGCTGATGTCCGGGGTGGCCTACTCCGACGACCACGGCGTGACCTGGCGGGACTACCCGTACCACTGGCCCGGCGACACCCAGGGCACCAACCAGTCCATGTACGGGATGTGGTCCTTCGCCGGGATCGACCCGGACGGCTGGCTCTACGTCTTCTCCAAGCGCTGGAACGGCACCCACCGCAACACCGCCGACGGCGGCGCCATCCAGCTCTTCCGGATCCGGCCGGACGACTTCCGGGCCGGGAACTTCGGCGCGCAGGAGAACTGGGCCTACCTCAACGGCTCCTGGCAGTGGACGACGGCCGCCGGGCCGTCGGTGATCCTCTCCGGCAACGACATCGGGGAGTTCTCCGTCAAGCGGATCGGCGGCAGGTACTGCATGAGCTACTTCGACGTCACCGACTACTCGATCTGCACCCGCACCGCGTCGCGCCCGGACGCGGTGTGGACGGCGCCCAAGGTCCAGATCGCGGGCAACACCGCCTGGCCGCCGAGCCACTGGGGCCGGCCGCAGCTGCCGTCCCTCTACGGCGGCTACATCCACCCGGGCAGCGCCGGCGCCGACTCCCTGACGCTGATCGTCTCCCAATGGAACGGGCAGCAGGGCCAGTCGCCCTACCGGGTGCTCCAGTACGACGGCATCAACCCGTGACGCCCGCCGGACGACGTCCCCGGCCGGCCGGCACCGGCTTCCGGAACGCCGTCGTCCACCGGAACCCCACCCCAGGCACCCGGACCACCCACTGACCCCGCAAGGCGGACCCATGCCATCGTTCAGCCGACCCTCGCCGTCGCCGATCGGGCGTCGCGCCGCGCGCCTCGCGGCCCTGCTGCTGGCCGCCGTGACGGCCGGCCTCGGCGCCGCGCCACAGGCCGCCGCCTCCTCCCCCGACGGGCCGATCGGCCGGGGCGAGGTCCTGGACCGCGCGCAGTCCTGGATCGACGAGAGGGTGCCGTACGACAACAACGGCTGCCACGACAACCGGTTCGGCTGCTACCGCCCGGACTGCTCGGGCTTCGTGTCCATGGCCTGGAACCTGAGCTCCTCCCTGACCACCTGGTCCCTGTGGAACGTCACCTCCGACATCGCCGCCGGGGACCTCCAACCCGGTGACGCCCTGCTGCGCGACTCCGGCGGCACCGACCACGTGGCCCTGTTCGTGCGGTGGGCCGACGGCGCGCACACCCAGCCGGTGGTCCGCGAGGAGATCGACTACGGCTACGTGGCCCAGGAGGACACCTGGACCAACGGGCTGCGCGGCTTCTCGCCCCGCCGGTACAACCGGCTGGACGACCTGGTCCCGTACGGGGGTCGATCGGCGCCAAGTACGCCGCGATGGGCGGGGCTGGCAGCGTGCTCGGGGCCCCGGTCACCGGGGAGCGCGACTCCTCGCTGGGCGGCCGGTTCCAGCAGTTCGAGAACGGCATCATCCTCTGGCACCCCGACGACGCCCACCCCGTCTACGGCGACATCCTCACCACCTTCTGGAACACCGACGCCGAACGCCACTGGGGCTTCCCCACCACCGACGAAGCCGACGCCGCCACCGCCCCCGACGGCACCCGCGGCCGCTACCAGTACTTCGAACACGGCCTCTTCCTCTGGTCCCCCAAGACCGGCACCCACACCGTCCACGGAGCCATCCACGACGCCTTCGCCGCCAACGGCCGCGAAGCCGCCCTCGGCTACCCCACCACCGACGAACTCGACGAGAACGGCGGCAGGGCCCAGCGCTTCCAGAACGCCGTCATCCACTGGAACCCCACCCGAGGCACCTGGATCACCAGGTAGCCGAGGCAGCAGCGCGCCGCGTGTTCCCCCGGCGCCGGGGGGGGGACGCGCGGCGGTCCGCGGGGGCGACAACGGCCCGTAGCCTCAAGGCCTGTGCTCGTCGAGCAGGGCCGTCGTCCGCGCCCACAGCTCGCGCTGCAGGCCCTCGTCCCTGCCGGGCCCAGGGCACTCCAGGGGCCGCGCTCCGCGCACGGAGAAGTAGCCCCCGCTGGTGTGCGCGAACGCCGGGTCGGTGGCCAGGCGCACGATGATCCCGGCCCCCTTGTGCGGATCACCCGCGCCGAGGGCGATCAGCACCCGTCGCAGGACTTCGGCCCCTGGCAGGTCCCGGCCCAGGCCGGTGGCGTTGAAGCCCGGGTCGCAGCAGTTCACCGTGACGCTCGCGGGGTCCAGCTGCCGGGCCAGCTCCTGGGTCCACATGACCGTCATCACCGAGGTCGGGTTGCACTTCCTGTCCGTCACCGGTCGGGCTGCCCTCGCCGTGGCCGGCCCCGAGACCCCCGCCGCCCGAAACACCCCGGCCCCCTGACCAGCCGAACGAGTGAATCCGGCGACGGCTACGCGCTGCGCGGCCGCCTCACCCCCGAGGGCGTCCGACGCCGCCTCGGCCCGATCCAGGACGCGGCACTCGAACGGGCTCTCGCCGCCTGCGCACTGGGCTCCGCGCTCTGCCGGACGCCTTTCGCACCCCGTTGGTGGAAGCGTCGGAGCACCCGCGCGGGGTGCTCGAAAAGTCCTTGTTCGACCCAGGATCGCCCAGAGGGAATCCGCTTGAGCGTCGCGTTCGAACAGCACCATCATCAGTCGCCTCCGCTCGAGCGAAGCCGTCCAACTCCGGTTTCGGAACATGCACTTGGATGAGCCCAGCTCCAGCGGCCGGCTCCGCGCGCTCGAACACCGCCCATGCCAGGAGGTCTTCGTGGACAACCCCACCGACACGCCGCCTGCCTCACGCCTTCCGGGCGACCGGCCGTGCCCGCCTCCCGATTCCGAGGAACCCGTTCAGTGATCGACTTCGACCAACTCACCGACCTCGCCGCACGCGAGGGCATCGAAAGGATCGGCCTCGGCGTCGTGGTCCGCGACGCCTCGGGCCGGATCCTCATGATCCGCAAATCCCCGCCCGACGTCCTGCCGGGGCTGTGGGAGTACCCGGGCGGCGGCCGGGAGGACGACGAGGCGCTACCCGCCGGCGCGGCCCGCGAGCTGGCCGAGGAGACCGGTCTCACCGGCCTGCCGCTGGAGTACGTGCGTCATCTCGACTTCACCAACCAGCGCGGGCTGCGCGTGCGCCAGTTCGTCTTCACCACCGTCGTGCCGGACGGCACCGGGATCGCCGTCTCCCCGAACCACGACGGCCACCAGTGGGCGGCCCCGGACGCCCTGCCACCAACCAGCGACGGGCAGCGTGCCGTGATCGAGTGGCTCACCAGGTGCTTGGCCGCCCCGGGCTGGCGGCCCGTCGGCGGCTACCTCACCACCATCGCCCGCCCCAGCTCGTACGGCTGTTTCCTGGTCACCGACCCGCAGGGCCGCGTCCTCGGGATGCGCTCGACCGTCAACCCGGACGTGTGGAACTTCCCCGGCGGCAACGTCGAACACGGCGAGACGCCGTTCACCACCGCCCTGCGCGAGGCCCAGGAGGAGCTGGGCCTCGACCTCGCGACTGAGAACCCCGCCGTGATCGCCCGGCGGCGCCTGGTCGCCGTCATCCACGAACAGGTCGGCACCGACTACCCAGTGCCGGCCTGCGGATACGTCTTCGACGGCGGCGTCCTGACGCCCGAACAGCAGGCCCGGATCCGGCTCGACCCGGCCGAGCACACCGAGCTCCGGTTCGAGACCGCCCACGCCTGGCGGCAGCTCATGGAGCCCTCCCGCTACCAGCGGCTCCGGCAAGTGCTGCGCGCCCACCGCTCGGGCGTCCCCCTCTACCTGGAACACCCCGCCCCGGCCGACGACGACTTCGAGGGCGTTCTCGTCTTCGTCACGGACCACATGGGCCGGCTGCTGCTACACCAGCGCGAAGACCGGCCGGACACGCCCTGGCCGGGCTACTGGACGCCGATCGGCGGCTGGCGCGAAGCCGGTGAGAACGCCCAGGAGAGCGCGGCGCGTGAGGTCCGCGAGGAGGCCGGCATCGAGATCACCGGCCTGCGGCCCCTCCCCGCCCCGCACGACGGCCTCGGCCTCCCTCTCACCCGCGTCCTGCACGCCGTATGGGACGGCGACGAGAGCGGCCTACGACTCGGCGACGAGGGCTTGGCCGTCCGCATGGTCCCCCTCGACGAACTGCCGGAGCTGAAGGTCCCGCCCTACCTGCAGCACTACCTGCCGATGCTCACCGACACGGCCGGCCTGCCCGCCGGGAGGAGCGCGTGAATCCGCTTGACAAAACCCGCCGTCCCGCCGTGCCCCGCCCGGCCGGGACGGAGCCGCCAGCCCTGGTCGTCGGCGTCCACCTCGTGCTGCTCGACGGCGACACCGTCCTCCTCGGCCGGCGCCACAACACCGCCTACGCGGATGGCCTGTGGCACCTGCCGGCCGGCCACATGGAGCCCGGCGAGACGGTTACCCGCTCGATGACGCGCGAGGCCCGGGAGGAGCTCGGCATCCTCATTGCCGAGGCCGATCTCACGCTCGCCCACACCCTGCACCACCTCGACGCCGACGACGGCCGCAGCCGCCTTCAGCTGTTCTTCCTCCCCGCCCGCTACGACGGCCAGGTCCGCAACGTCGAACCGCACAAGTGCGACGCGCTGCGCTGGTGGCCGCTCGTCGGGCTCCCGGCCGACACCGTGCCCTACACCCGCCACGCACTCGGCGAGATCGCCCGCGGCAACGCCCTGTCCACCGTCGGCTGGCCGACGTGAGCGCGCTCACCATCCCCGACGACGTGGAGCGGCTGCTGCCTGCGGCGGCAGGACGCTGTGAGCTGCTGGGCGTGCGCTCCCACGACCGCGCCGGCCGCCCGTGCGTCTGGGAGGTCGTCGACGAAGGCGGGCGCCGCCTGTTCGCCAAGCGCCACAAGAACGCGCTCATGCATGAACGGGAGACCGCCGCCTACCGGCTGCTCGCACCAGCCCTCGGCGAAGGCCGCACACCGTCCCTGCTGGCCGCCGACGCCTCCTCGCTGCTCGTCGTCACCTCCGCGCTGCCCGGGACGCCGGTTGTCAGTACCGCCCTCTCCGCAGCTGAGGAGCAGGAGGTGTACCGGCAGGCCGGGCACCTCCTGGCCGTCATCCACGCGCAGCCGACGGTCGACGCGCCCGTCGGCGAGTACCTGCTCTGGGACCAGGAGCGCGAACGGGCCCTGGCCCGTGCCCGCGACGCCTGTCTGTCGGACGAGGAGGTCGCGGTACTGGCCGAGGCCGCCCGCGCCGAACCCCCGCGTACCGCACTCGCCTACTGCCACGGCGACTTCGGCCCGCGGAACTGGCTCGTGCGCCGCGACGGCGACGGCGACGGCGACGGCGACGGGCTGACGCTCGGCGTAATCGACTTCGAACGCAGCCACGTCGAAGCCCCAGCGCGCCGCGACCTGATGCGCGTCACTCTCCACCTCACCCCCCGCCGGGCCGATCTCCGGGCCGCGTTCACCACCGAGTACGGGCGCGACCTCACCCCGCAGGAGCGCGCGGCGTGCCGGGCGTGGGCCGCGATCGACTGCCCCGCCGCCCTGCGCTGGGCCCTCGACCACCACCGGGACGAGGAGGTCCTCGGCTACGCCCGAACCGTGCTCGACCTGCTGCGCGACCCGAACCCGGTCGTGTGAACGCCCCTGCCTCCTACCGATCGGAGCAACCGTGCTGTCCCTGCGTCAGGCCGTCTGCGTCATCGTCCACGACGAGAAGGCGGACATGGTCGCCTGCGTTCACTATGCCAACGACTCCTGGTCGACGGTGCCCGCCTGGACCGTCCCCGGCGGCAAGGCCGAGGAGGGCGAGCGCCTCGATCAGGCCGCCGCCCGTGAACTGCGAGAGGAGGCGGGCCTGGTCGTCGCCGCGGAGGAGCTGCGGCTGGTCCACACCATCCAGGTCCGGGCCGGCTGGGACGGGAAGGGTCCGTTCCTGCTCTCGGTGTTCGCCGCGGCGTCCTGGCAGGGCGAGTTGACGAACACCGAACCGGACAAGCACCTCGCCGTCCAATGGGTCGACGCCAAGGCGCTGCCCACCCCGATGTTCCCCACCTCCCACGCCGCCCTCACCGCCTACCTCTCCGGCGACGACCGGGGGTTCTCCACCTACGGCTGGGACTCCCCCGCGGACCTGCGCGCCTACGTCGGAGCGTGACATGGCCGGCCGCCACCGCCGCCCGCCCACCGGCGAGCAGGCAGCCCTGCCCACCGACGCCGACCTGCGGCTGCTCGCCATCACCGAAGGCCGCACCATCGTCGACGAAGGCGTCGCCACCCTGCCCGGCGGACGGCACCCGTACGCCTACCGCACGCTCTACCGACCCGACGGCAGGGTGGAGCGGCTGCTGGAGCGCCTGGATCCCGGCCCGCGGCAACCACCCGGCCCCGCTCCCGCCGACTGACCCACCCGCCGAACGCACCCGACGAGAGGAGCGGCCGTGCCCGCCGCCGACCGCTGGAACGACCACTACCAGCAGGGAAAGGGCTTCCGGCCCGTCACCGAGGAGGAGGTCGCACTGCTCACCGAACGCCTGGGCCCGGGTGCCGGTCGCCGGGCGCTCGACCTGGGCTGCGGCACCGGCGAGTACGCCGCCGCCCTCCGTGGCCTGGGCTTCACCACCACGGGCGTCGACTTCTCCCAGATCGCCGTCGCCACCGCCCAGGACCGGCACCGAGACTACGACGGCCTCGACTTCCGGCCCATGGACACGGACCGCGGCGGCCTGAGCCTGCTCCCCACCGGCCGATTCGACCTCGTCACCTGCCGGTTGTTCCTCCCGTTCGTCGATCTCGTGCCGACCGTCGCCTGCGCCCGCCGCCTTCTCGTCCCCGGCGGCCGCCTCCTCGTCACCACCCCGCTCGCCGAACGCCAGCCCGCCGGCTGGGAGTCCATCGGCCTGCGCTCGGCCGCCCTCGACCTGCTGCGCTCCTTCACCTGGGCCGACGTGTCCGAATACCCGCTCGACGACCTGCTCTGCCTCCTGCTGACCACCCACCCCGCCCTGGAGAGAACCAGCCGATGACCCCCACCGCCGCCGCCCGACCCGCCGTACCCCACGACGCCGACGAACTGCTGCGCCTGCGCGTCGCCGTCCTGGACGGCCAGCTCACGGACGAGTGGCGCACCGTCTTCCGCGACGACATGCGCGAACGCCTGGGCACCGACCCCGACCTGCTCGCCTACGTCGTCCCCACGGCCGGCGGCCTCGCCGCATGCGCCATCGGCATCATCCACCGCGGCTACCTCGGCCCCGCCTTCCCCACCGGCCTGTGGGGCCGCATCCACACCGTGGCCACCGACCCCGCCCACCAGCGCCGCGGACACGGCCGCGCCGTCATCACCGCCCTCGTCGAAGCCCTCAAGGACCGCGGCTGCGGATCCGTCGAACTGCGCGCCACCGCCGCCGGCGCGCACCTCTACCGCTCCCTCGGCTTCGAGCCCCTCGACGGCTTCATGACGCTGCGCCCCGGCCCCGGCGGGTGGGTGCGGTGACCGCCTTCGTCCGGCCCGCGCGGTCCGTCCCCCGTGCCGGACGGCTCACCGACCGCGAGAATGAGCGGATCCGCTCGCCCCCGGCGAACACGGCGGCCACGCCGGATACCTCGCCTCCGGGGCCCGGAAGCCGGGCGAGGGCGGATGACCACCGCTGCCCGCAACTCCCCTACGACAGCGGACGCTTGAAAACGCCCGCCCAAGACCGATACCGCTCCGAGGAGAGCGTCTCCGCCAGCAAGGACTTCCCGTGCCCTCATCCCGGCCACGGGCTCCCGCGCCGCCCGCGTCCCGTCCACCGAGCCGGAAACGGGGACCGGCGAGGCCGTCCCGCGGCAACCAGGTAGCGCTGGGTGTAGATGGCATGTACGCTGCGTGTCGCTGGTTGAGCAGGATGCGGGCCCAGGTGCTGCTCCGTGGGGGGAGTCGCGCCCAGGCCCGGTGGCCGGCCGGGGCCCGGTTGCGCTTCGTGGGGGAGTCGCGGCCGGGCCCGTCGCCGGGTGCCGGTGATATGCCCGCCCGGCCACCCCGCCAGACGTGACAACCGTCCACGGCGTGAGCGCTTCCGGGCACGTCCGTCCAGAAGGGCGTCACCGCCACCCCGTAGGGCCGCTTCCCCGGTTTCGCCGACACCCCTCGTGCGGCGGCCCGACGGGCGCGACCATGCGGACAGCCGCCGGAAACCGCCCCACCCACGGTCACCCGCCCGCCCACCGCCGCCCCTGAACCCTGCGCCCCCGGATGCCCCTCGCCGATGCGGTCACGGTCCGTGGCGATCTGATGACGTTTCATACGCACCCCCGCAAGGGACCCACTAGACGCCGATCCGCTTGTGATGAAGCCGTGTTGAGGATGGTTTGATTCCGCTTCCCGGTCGGTAGATTCCGGCGGGGCTCCGCCGGGGCCCGGTCCCGCGGACCCCTGTGTGCCGCGGGCGGAGGGGAATCGAGCATGTGGTATCCGAGGAAGACCAGGGGCGGGCGCTTACGCGGCCGCTCGGTGCTGGCCGTGGCGATAGCGCTGGGGCTGGGCGCGGGATCCGTGGGCGCGGCCGGGGCGGCGCCGTCGCCCGGGCGGGCGGGTGCCGCGGCCCAGGCCGTGCAGACGCCCCTGATCGACTCCGTGCAGCCGTTCGCCACCGGCACGGTGCACGTGACCGTCACCCCCGGGGACGCCGCCCAGGAGGCGGTGGCCCGCGTCGACGTGTCCGCGTACGCGTTGGACGCCGACGGCAACGCGACCGGCGCACCGGTCGCCACCGGCAAGGTGGACCACCCGGATCCGGCCAACCCCCCCGTGGTCGAGATCGGCGGTCTGACCGACGACGTCAACTACGCCTTCAAGGCCACCGAGACCACCACCGGCGGGACCGTCTCCGGTGTGTCGCCCGCCTTCGTCGGCGGCCCGCAGACGCCCAGGGCACCGCTCGCTCCCACGCTGGCCACCCTGCTGGGCCGGGACGGCGGACTCCTGGCCGCCTGGAACCCCGCCCACCCCAACGGCTCGCCCGTGACCGGCTACACCGTCACCGCGACGCCGAACGGCCCGGGCGCCAGCGTGACCGTCAACGTGGCGGGCGACGTGACGAGCACCGCCGTCACCGGGCTGGTCGACAACAGGTACTACTTCGTCTCGGTCACCGCGACCAACGCCGCCGGGACCAGCCCGGCCGGCGTCTCCGACAGCCAGACCACCGGCGCCAACGACAACGGCACCGTCCTCACCCGGCCCGCCTACCCCGCCGGCGCCCCGCAGGACGTGACCGCCGCGCCGCCGCCGGTCGGCGCGGACGGCAGCCAGCCCGACTCGACCTCGCTGAAGGTGAGTTGGGACGCGCCGCTGGACGACGGCGGCAGTACCGTCACGGGCTACTCGGTCGACGCGACCGCTCCCGACCGCCAGCCCGTCGCGGTGACCGTGCCGGCCACCGCGAAACAGACGACGCTGACCTCGCTGGCCCCGGGCGTCGAGTACTCGATCACGGTCACCGCCGTCCAGCAGGACGGCCGGCGCGGCGCCACCAGCGCCGTGGTCAAGGCCGCGCCCGCTCCGGTCCTGGCGCCCGGCACCGTGATGCTGTCCGCCGCCTCGGCCGCGGCCGTCACCAAGGTCACCGGCACCACCGTGGTGTTCACCGACCCGCCCGCCCAGGTGGCCGGACTGAAGGTGAAGAACATCATCGCCGTCGGGGAGAACAGCAACCCGCTGCTCTCCGGCGGCCTGCTGCGCGTGGTGGAGAAGATCAGCACCGTCGGCGGCGCGGTGACCCTCACCACCAGCCAGGCCGCGCTGGAACAGGCCTTTCTGGACCTGGACTTCACCGCCACGGGCAGCCGGCTCGCGTCCGGTTCCGACGGCTACCGGATCACGATGCTCAACCCCGACGTCCAGGCGTCGGTGGCGTCCCAGGGCTCGGGCACGGTCGCGAACAAGACCTTCACCCTCGACCTGGCCGAGAAGCTCACCAACGATCCCAGGATGAAGGAGCGGCTGGGCAACAACACGACGGTCACCGCGAAGCTCACCGCGGCCCTGAGCCTGAGCACCGACTGGTCGGCCACCGCCGGTCTCGAGCGCGATCCCGCCTACTACGCGGTGGATCCCCGCGGTTACACCATGACCTACGACTTCACCGCGACGGCCACCGCGAAGGCGTCGATCGTCGGCGAACTGGGCGTCGCCTACAAGCACGAGACGAAGCGCGATCCGCTGCTGACCGTCAAACCGGCGACCTGCCTGACGGTGTACGCGATCGTGCTGTGCCCCTCGCTGACGGTGTACACGGAGACCGCGATCGACGGATCGATCAAGTTCTCGTTCTCCGCCTCCTACGAGCGGACGATGGGCGGCAAGATCAGCCGGGACAACACCGGAGCGGTCCACAAGACGGACCTGACCAAGGACCCGGTCACCAGTTTCGACTACTCGCTGAACGCGGCGGCCAAGGTCACCTTCTCCTTCCCCGTCGCGCTCGAGATCCTCGTCTACAACCTGGTCGGCCCGAGGCTGGAGATCACGCCCGCCATCGAGGTGACCGCGGACACCTCCGCCAATCCATGGCTGACGGTGAAAGCACCACTGAAGGTCGCGCTGTTCTTCGTCGTCGACTTCAAGGTCGCCAGCATCTCCGCCGGCGGCGAGATCTACAGCAAGACCTTCGACCTGTACAACGCCCCCGGGCCCTTCCCCGGACCGACCCTGTCCAGCGGCGCGGCCCTCACCGCGGGCGCGCGGAGTGCGGACCCGTCCGAGAGCCTCACCGCGGCGGCCGCCTCGCACCAGTACACGGTGACCTGGCCGGCGGCCTGCGACCCCAACCAGGCGGTCACCTGGTCCATGGCCCCCGGATCGCTGGGCACCGTCGACCAGACCGGCCTGTACAGCCCGCCGCACCCCCGGCCCAGCCACTACGTCGACCTGGTCACCGCCACCACCGCCGGTACGCCCGCCTGCCCGGCCGCCACCGTCCAGGCGGCGGTCCACCACGGGTCGACCCTCCCCGGCGCACCCAAGCACCCCGCGATCACCCCGGACGGCTCGACTGTCACCTGGACCGCGCCCGCCGACGGCGGCAGCGCCATCCAGGAGTACGTGGTGACCGTGGTGCACGATCCCGGCGACCCGGCCGGCGCCCAGACGGTCCTGGGCACCGTACCCGGCACCGCGACCTCCCTGACGGTCCCCGCCGACCGCGTCGCGCAGATCGAGGCGGACCACGCCAGGGTGCAGGTCACCGCGGTGAACGAGCGCGGGCAGGGCCCCGCCTCCGCCCTGTCGCACCCCGCCCCGTCCACCAACCCCATCCCCTTCGTGGAGCGGACGGAGAGCACCGCGAACGGCGGCACCCTCTACGTGACGCCCCACATGGTGAACGTGGGCACCAGCGACGCCACCGGCGTCCGCTACCAGCTCAGCTACCCCGAGGGCTTCACCAGCCGCAGCAACCCGGGTGCGTGCACCGTCGACCAGGCGCAGCGGCTCCTCACCTGTGACATGGTCGACATCGCCGCCGGCCACCAGACGATCACACCGCTGATCTCGTTCACCGTCGGCCGGCTGACCCCTGGCACCGGCTACCCGCTGACCATGACCCGGCTGTCGGCCAGCCCCTACCCGAGCGATCCCGACAACGGCACGATGACCCTGGTCTGCACCGCCGACGACGCGGGCAAGGTCACCTGCGCCTGACGGTCCCCAGCCGCGGGGGGGGGGGGGGGGGGCGGGGGCGGGGGGGGCGGGCGGGGGGGGGGGGGGGGGGCCCCCCGCCCCCCCCCCCCGCCCCGCCCCCCCCCCCCGCCGCCCCGCCCCCCCCGCCCCGCCCCCGGGCCCCCCCCCCCCGGGCGGGGCCGCGCCCCCCCCCGGGGCCGCCCCCCCCCCCGGGGGGGCCCCCCCGCCCCCCCGGGGGGGGGGGGCCGCCCGCCCCGCCGCGGGTTCCTCAACGCCGCACCCGTACGGGCCGTTCCGCGCCGGCCGTCCCGGTCACGCCCCGTCCAACGCCTCCACCAGCGCCGTCAGGAACTCCTTCGGCCGTTCCAGCTGCACGCTGTGCCCGGCGCCTTCGACCGCGACCTCGCGCACCCGCCCGCCGGCGGCGGCGTAGCGGTCCAGGACGGCGCGGGTCTGCGCCACCATGGGCTGTGCCGGGCAGGTGTCGGCGCCGGGCCAGCCCGGGACCGCGCCGACCGCCCCCAGGTGGGCCAGGTCGAAGAGCGAGGTGTCGGAGACGATCACGTCGGCCGTCCCGCGGATCCACAGGATCGGCGGCTTCGGCTCGACCAGCTCCAGGTCGTCGATCCGGAAGTGGGTCGGCGCCATCGAGTTGAGCACCCCGCGTCCGCCGGGTCCGAAACCGGGCCAGGCGTCGCTGGTGCGGCTGTCGCCCGGATAGTGGTCCTCCCCGGTCCGGGTGGTCAGCATCGCGGTCACGAAGGGGTCCGGCTCCGCCAAGGGCTCGCTGACGTAGGCGCTGTTCAGCACCGAGCGCGGCGCGAACGGCGACTCGGCGCCGAGTTCGCCCTCGCGCAGCAGCCGGACGAACTCGGGGGCCGCACCGCCGGCGCCCGACCCCGCCCCGTCGGGCGAGTTGAGCCGCCCGTCCACCCCGTGGGTACCGCCGAAGCCGTACGGGGAGACCGGGTTGACCAGGGTGAGCGAACGGACCAGGTCCGGGTGGTCGCGCAGCAGTTGCAGCACCACACCGCCGCCCATGCTCCAGCCGACCAGGTGGACCGGGCCGAGATCCAGCGTCCGCAGGTAGGAGAGCAGGTCCTCGCTGTGGTCGCGCAGGCCCCGGGTGGCGTCCACCGGCAGCGGCTCGGTGCCGCCGAAGCCGCGCAGGTCGGGCGCCAGCGGACGGTAGCGCTCGGGGAGGGCGGTCATGGTCGGGTGCCAGAAGACGCCGGAGGAGACGTTGCCGTGCACCAGGACCACGGGCTCCCCGGTGCGGCCCTCGATCTCGGCGTGGTTCACGGTGAGCCGGTCGGTGACGACCGGTCGTTCGATGATCATCCGGGTGGTCCTCAGTTCAGCCAGCCGGCGACCTGCGCGCTCGCCGCGCCGTCCCAGCCGAGTTGCAGGTGGTTGGCGAGGGTGATCAGCGCGGTCCCGCCGACGGTGCCGAAGCCGGTGGTGTCAAGCGCGCTGGCGACGAAGACCACACCGTCGCTGGGCCCGCGGTTCTCGTTGAAGATCCCGACGATGCTGGGCGTGCCGCCGGCCAGCAGGTACGACGTCACCGAGGAGGGGACCCCGGCCTGCTGCAGCGGGGCGATCAGCGAGCCGGCGTTGATCGCGGCCTGGATGCCGCCGCCGTCGGTGAAGAAGCCCTGCCCGCCGTGGTACGTCGTGTACCAGTCCTGCTGGGTCTGGTCGATGCCGAACACCGAGTCCCAGCGGGCCAGCATCTGCCGCTGCCCGGGGTAGACGTCATAGCCGCTGGTGGGGGTGAAGGAGAACTCCGGGTGCGAGGTGTAGGTGCCGTAGCAGGTCATCCGCAGGTGCGGGGACGGGGCGTTGACGGCGCCGCCGCACTGCGGCCAGATCGAGAAGTCGTGCGCCCAGCCGTGCGCGAACGGGTAGTCGTAGCCGCCGTTCGGGCCGCCGAGGGTGATCAGCTTGCGCACGTCGCCCGCGTACGCGCGGCCCCAGGAGGGCTTCACCGAGGACACATAGGCCCGCGACGACATCTCGCCCTTGCTCCAGCCCACCACGTCCACCTTCGGGACACCGAGCTTGGCCCGGATCAGCGCGACGGCGTCGCCGACCTCCTGGGCCTGCATCAGGTTGTCGCCCTGCTTGTGCGCGAAGCCGATCGCGAAGACCCGGTAGCCCCGCCCGGCCAGGTTCTGCATCAGCCCGGTGCTCGGGCAGGAGGCGGAGCCGCAGCCGTAGCCGCCGGACTCGCCGGGGTTGGCCCAGGCGCGGTCCGGGTTGTCGTTGGCGCCGTGCACCAGCAGTACCGGGACCTGGTGCGAGCCGGTGTTCCAGCCCGGGGCCGAGTAGAGCAGGAAACGGCCGGAGTAGGGCTGCTTGACGCCGCCGAAGAAGGTCAGCCGCTGGCCGTCCTGGTCTCCGCGGCCGTCCGGCGGGTACTGCTCCTGCCGGAAGCCGGTGGTGGTGTCGAGGTAGCGCTCGACGCGTTCCCAGCCGTTGGCGACGCTGCCGTACGTCGCCTCCAGGGTCAGGTGGGACGGCACCGCGGCCGTGGCGGCCACCGCCGGCACCGCCGGGACGGCCGCACCGACCAGCGCCAGCACGCCCGCGAGCACCCAGCCCAGTCCTCTTCGCATACGCGTTCACTCCTCCACGCCGAGGTGTCCGGTCCGGGACACCCTAGGGCTGCCGAAGTGCCCCTCCCTATGTCGGCCGCCCACACCCCCGGCCTCCTGATGTGGCTCTCGGCCACCTGGCCAGGACCCCGCTGCGGACCGCCCGCGGCGCCCGGCCGCCCGGCCCGTCGAGCTTGGCACTTCCCCGGGCGGCGAGGCCCCGGCGGCCCCGGCGGCCCCGCCGTGCCCGCCGGACCTAGCAGGCCCGGGGGCGCAGCCGGCGGCGGAGGGCCAGGCGCAGCGCCAGCCGGAGGCGGCCGGTGGCCGGGCGGCCGGCGAGGACCGCCTCGAAGCGGCGCCGGTCGCGGGCCGCGCGCAGCACCTCGACGTCGTGGGTGCCGGGGACGGGCGGGGCCGGTTCGGCGTGCTGGGCGGCCCGGTGACTGTCGAGGAGGTGCTGCTGCAGTGCGTTCATGCGCCCACCGTGCACCCCGACCGCCCGGCAAGTCCCGTCGTTTGACGGCCCCCGTCAAATGGCGCGACCGCTCCCCCCGCCCGAACCCGCACGTCAGCGGCCCTGCACCATAGGGGGGTGAGCGTGACCATCGACATCACCGGACTGCCGCACGAGCGGATCACCTTCTGCCCCTCGCCGCTGGCGGAGCTCGGCAACGCGCTGCACGCGCTGGCCGAGCCGGCCCACCACGCGCGGCTGCACGCGTGGACGACGGCGACCTCCGCCGCGCTCGCACCGGAGCTGGCCGACCGGCTGCTGGAGGCCGAGTTCATGTGGCGGTCGACGCGCTCCGACTTCCTGATGCCGGCCCGGCCCCGGCAGACCCTCGCCGAGGAGCTGGACGACCTCGACCGCATGGACGACGAGAGGTTCGTCGGCACGGCCCTGGAGATCTCCTGCAGCACCAGCCACTACCCGAAGGGCCTGCCGTCGCCGCTGGTCGACGCGTGGGCGCGGCGCCGCGCGCTCGACCTGGCGGCGGCGCGCGGCCCGCGCCAGGCGGCGTTCGTGGAGCGGATGCTGGCCGACCCCACCGCCACCCGTGCGTGGATCCGGCGCCTCCTGGAGGACTGCGACCAGGCGTTCTTCGCCGACACCTGGCGCCGGATCCGCGCCCAGCTCGCCGCCGACGCCCAGCACAAGACCGAGCTGCTGCGCCGCAAGGGCCTGGCGGAGGCGCTCGCGGCGGCGTCCCCGGCGCTGAGCCTGGAGGAGGACGAGCACGGCAGCCGCATCGTGGTCGACAAGCTGCTCCACGGCCGCACCCGGGCCGGGGACAGCGCCGTCACCCTGCTGCCGACCGCGTTCGGCTGGCCGCACCTGTTCACCCTGTACGGGCCGGGCTGGCAGCCGGTGATCCAGTACCCGGCCGCCGCCCACGAGATCGGCGGCGCCGAGTCCGTGGAGGCGGTCAGGCTGCGCCTGGACGCGCTGACCCACCCGCTGCGGATGCGGCTGTGCCGCAACCTCGCGCGCGGCAGCTACTCGACGAACGAGCTGGCCGACGCGTACGGCGTCACCGCCCCCGAGGTGTCCCGCCACCTCGCCGTGCTGAAGAAGGCCGGGCTGGTCACCACCCGGCGGCGGGGCCGCTACGTCCTCCACCAGCTCGACAACGCGGTCGTGGCCCGGCTCGGCAGCGACTTCCTGGAATCCGTGCTGCGATAGGGACGGACGGTGGGGGCGCCCGGCCATCAGCCCCGGTCGGTTCGGCCCGGTCGGCGGCCCCGGTCGGTTCGGCCCGTCGCCGAGGCGGCGCGGGAAACCCGACAGAGGATGTCGGGTTTGACCGGGACAGTGGGGGTGCCGGTCGGCGCCGTGGTGGCACCGGCCGGGACGACGAACGGACAAGGGAACCCCATGCGCGAAACACCCGACGAGCTGCACCGGCTCCAGGCCCTCCTCGACGCCTCGCTCGCCCGCTCCACGGCCCACCTGCGGTCGATCATCAGCAGCGAGCGCACGCTCACCGCCGAGCAGCTCACCGGCGTGCTCACCGGCATGTGCACGCTCGCGCTGTCCACCGTGACGGCCAAGGGCGAGCCGCGGATCAGCGGCGTGGACGGGCACTTCCTGCACGGGAAGTGGCACTTCGGCACCGCGGTCGGCGCCGCCAAGGCCCGGCACCTCGCCGCCCGGCCCGCCGTCAGCGCCGCGCACCTGCGCGGGGAGGAGCTGGGCGTGTTCACCCACGGCACCGTGGAGGTCCTCAACCCCCACGGCGGCGAGCCGGCCGCCGACTGGCCGGAGCTGCTCGCGTACTTCCGGGACTTCTACGGCGACGACGCCTTCGACTGGGACAACGACGTGGTCTACTACCGGCTGCACCCGCAGTGGATGGCGGTGTTCGCCGCCGCCCCCGCCGAGCTCGGCGGGAAGCCGGGCGAGGCCGGCCAGGTGTGACCCCGCCCACCCCGGCCCCTGGCCCGGCCCCCGGCCCGGGCCCCCTGCGCGCCTGAGCACCGCGCACCGCCGACCGCGCAGGCCCGCCCCGCCGGACGCCGGGCGCCGACGGTCGGCCCGCCCCGGGCCGGGGCGGGCCCAGCCTCCGCGCCCGGCGAGAATGGTCCCGCGCGGCCGGCGTACCACCGGGCGCGCACCCACGACGGGCGACGGAGGGAACGACGTGCGGGCGAGCCGGACGATCGCGCTGCTGCTGCTCCTCCAGAGCCGGCGGGCGATGACCGCCGCGGAGCTCGCCGCCGAGCTGGAGGTCTCCGAGCGCACCGTGCAGCGGGACGTCGCCGCCCTGGTCGAGGCCGGCGTGCCGGTGTACGCCGACCGCGGCCGCGGCGGGGGCTACCGGCTCGTCGACGGCTACCGCACCCGCCTCACCGGCCTCGAACGCGCCGAGGCCGAAGTCCTGCACCTGGCCGGACTCCCGGGCCCGCTGCGCGACATGGGCCTGGCCGGGCACGCCCTCGCCGCCCGGCTGAAGGTCGCCGCCGCCCTGGGCGACGCCCCCGCGGCCGCCGCCCGGCGCTTCCACCTCGACGCACCGGCCTGGTTCCGCGACGCCGAGGCCCCTCCGCTGCTCGCCGAGGTGTCGCGCGCCGTGTGGGAGGACCGCGTGCTCCACGGCCGGTACGCGGCTCGCGGCGGCACCCGGGACCGGCGGCTGGAGCCGTACGGCCTGGTCCTGAAGGCCGGCCGGTGGTACCTGGCGGCGCGCGGCCCGTCCGGCCGGATCGGCTCGTACCGCGTCGACCGCTTCGAGACCGCCGAGGCCGGCGACGAACGCTTCGAGCGCGACCCGGAGTTCGACCTCGCCGACCACTGGGCCGCCGCGGCCCGGGAGTTCACCCGCGCCATGCTGCGCGAGCGGGCCGTGGTCCGCCTGAGCCCCGTCGCCGTCGAGAACCTCGCCGTCCTGCTGGAACCCACCGTCGCCGCCGACGCCCTCGCCACCGCGGGCGCCCCGGACGCCGACGGCTGGGTCACCGTGACCCTGCCGGTCGAGACCTGGGACATCGGCTACTTCGAACTCCTCCGCCTCGGCCCGGAGGCCGAGGTCCTCGACCCTCCCGAACTCCGTGCCCGCCTGGCCGACGCCACCCGCCGCGCCGCCGCCCTCTACACCGGACCGTCGGGCCGGGACGGGAACTGACGGCCCGACAGGCGCGGCTCCCGAACGCACGCTCCCCCGCCGCCGTGGTACGCGAAATTCCCGGCGCCGCCGACGGCCGTCCCGCGATACTGGTCGCCATGGATGAGGTCGAGGTCGTCGTCGCCCACTCCGAGCGCGCGACCCTGCGCGTCGGCGACGTGTTCCTGAAGGTGGACGGCGACCACGCGCGCACCGCCGTCGAAGTCGAGGCGATGGCCCTGGCGCCAGTGCCGACCCCCGAGGTCCTGTGGCGCAGGCCGCCGGTGCTCGCGATAGCCGCCGTCCCCGGGACGGCGCTCGGCCGCCTCGGCGAGCCGTCGACCGCGTCGCGGGCGGCCTGGGCCGCGGCGGGCGCCACCGTCCGGGCCCTGCACGAGGCGCCGTTGCCGCCCTGGCCCGGCCGGGGCGTCGACGAGTTGGCGGCGGAGCTCGACGGCGAGTGCGAGTGGCTCCTGACGAACGGCGTCCTTCCCGCCGACCTGGTCACCCGCAACCGCCGGATCGCCGAGGGCGCGCTCCGGCCGTGGACGCCGGTGTTCACCCACGGGGACCTGCAGATATCTCATGTGTTCGTCGAGGGCGACGAGGTCACCGGCGTCATCGACTGGTCGGAGGCGGGCCGGGGTGACGCCCTGTTCGACCTCGCCATCCTGACGCTCGGACACGAGGAGCGCCTCGGCGACGTCCTCGCCGGCTACGGCACCGACGTCGACCTCGACGTGATCCGCGCGTGGTGGTCGTTTCGCAGTCTGCAGGCGGTCCGGTGGCTGGTCGAGCACGGCTTCGACCCGTCCGCGCCGGGCTGCGAGGTCGACGTGCTGAGGTCCCGGATGTGAGGCCGTCTCCCCGGAGGTCGGGCGGAGGACGGTAGATTCGCTCCCCGCCCACCGACCGAGGGAGTGCCCGTGCCCGACCGGCCCAGCCTGCTGTACGTGACCGACCTGGCCTACCCGGCCCGTGGGCGCCGGTACGGCGACGAGGACGTCCTCCTCACCTCCCGGCTGCGGGAGTGGTTCGACCTGGCCCTGTGCCACCCGCTGGACGCCCGGGCGCTGATGGGGCGCTTCGACGCGGTCGTGGTGCGCAACAGCGGGCCGGTGTTGCACTACCGGGAGGAGTACGCCCGGTTCCGCGCCCGGGCGCTGGCCGACGGCGTGCGGGTCTACAACCCGCTGACCGGGCGGGGCGACATGGCCGGGAAGCGGTACCTGCTGGACCTCACCGAGGAGGGGTACCCGGTCATTCCCACCGTCGACCGCCCGCAGGACCTCGGCCGGCTGCCCGCCGCCGACCACTACGCGGTCAAGCCCCGGGAGGGCGCCGACAGCATCGGCCTGCGCTTCCTCACCCGCGGCGAGCTGGACGCCCTCGCCTGGGGCGAGGTGCTGGTCCAGCCGCGGATCGACTTCCGCTACGAGGTGTCCTTCTACTTCGTGGACGACGCCTTCCAGTACGCCCTCCACACCCCCGACCCGACCCGCCGCTGGGTGCTGGAGCCGTACCGGCCGAGCGCCGCCGACCTGGAGTTCGCCCGGGGCTTCGTCGGGTGGAACACCCTCGCCCACGGCATCCAGCGGGTCGACGCCTGCCGCGCGCCGGACGGGCGGCTGCTCCTGGTCGAGCTGGAGGACCTCAACCCGTACCTGTCCCTCGACCTGGTCGCCGAGGAGGTCCGGGAGGGTTTCGTGCGCGCCCTGGCGGACTCGCTGCGCCGCTTCCTGGGCTGACTCCTCTCCGGCGCCTCGCCCGCCACCGCACCCGCGCCCTCCCGGGGGCGGCCGTCAGGGCCGTTCGGCCCGCTCGTCGGCGCCCCGGGCCTCCGGTTTCCGGCTACCGAGGCCCTCCGGGGGGATCCGCGGGTGGTCCTCCAGGACGACCGGCGAGGACAGCACCACCCGGCGTCCGCCGTCCGGCCCGGCCAGCACCGGCCAGGTGCGCTCGTTGCGGCACCGCTCGACGGCCGGGCGGGCCCACTCGGGCGGGGCTGCGACCGACAGGAAGGCGCCGTGCTCCAGCCCGAGCAGCAGGTGGGTGGAGACCAGTGAGCGCGGCAGCGCCTGGTCGCGGGTGGCCCGGCGGGGCGGCATCCAGGCGGAGGCGTTCTCCACGTCCACGACCAACCGCTGCGCCCGGTACGGGCCGGGCACGGCCTCGGCCCGCAACCGGACCAGGCCGTCGACCTGTTCGCGCCGCCGCACCACCCGGCCGACGACGGCGCCGCGCTCGTGCACCAGCCCGGTCTCGCCGACGCCGGGCAGCCGGAACGCCCGCTGCACCACCCCCTCATCCAACTCCTCGACGTGGAAGACGAGTTCGAACCGCTCCTCGGCCCCCTCGTCCCCCTCGACGAGCTCCCGGTCCGCCAGCTCCAACCGCTCCACGGACTCGAAGCCGGCGGCGGTGGCCCGTTCGACGGTGCGCCGCTGGACCCGCAGGAAACGCAGCTCGACCGCCAGCACGTCCCCGCCGCGCGCCTCCATCAGGCAGTCGGTGCGCTGGTGGGAGTGCTCGCCGCCCTGCGCGGTGTACTCGGGCGGCACCAGGACGCCGGAGTGCCGGCCCAGTCGGCCCTCGGCCGCCGGGGCGCGGTGCGGGGAGAGCGCGTGGCCCTCCAGCAGCACCGCGTCGGCGATCCGCCGGGCGGCCGCGAAGCCGTGCTCGATCCGTTCCGGATAGCGGTTCACGGGGCCGTCCCGCCGATCGCCGCCGCCGCGAGCAGCTCGCGCACCGTCGCCTCCCAGGAGGGCAGGGCCCGCCGGGAGCGGTAGGCCAGCAGCTCGTCGATGACGTCGTCCGGCAGCCGCAGCCAGCCGCTGTCGGGGAAGTGCCGGTCGATCGCCTCCCGCCAGACCCGCACCGGCATCCGCACCCGGGCCTCGCGGTCCCAGGGCACCGGGCTGACCTGGAAGCCGTCGGGGCCGGCGAAGGCGGTGCCGGAGAAGAGCAGCAGCATCGGCACCTCACCGCCGTCCAGCGCCCGGAAGTAGCGGGCCGAGGCGACCTCCTGGTCGTAGGTGCAGGGCACCGCGAGGTCGATCTCGGTGGCGCCGGTGAAGCCGGGCACCAGCAACGGCACGGTGGCGAACCGGATCGGGGGGAGCGTGGCCGCCCAACGCTCCTTTCCGCCGAACAGGTCGGTCAGCCGCCCGCTCTCGGTGTCGCCGTACGGCCGGTGGCCGGGTTCGATCCGCAGCTGGCAGTGGAGGGCGAGGGCGTGCACCCGGGTGTCGGCCGGGGCGGTGATCCGCAGCCGGAACACCAGGGTCGGCCCGGCCGCGTACGGGTCGGAGCGCACCCCGGTGCAGGCGAAGCCGAGCGCCGTCACGCCGCCACCTCCGCGGGCGGCCGTTCGGCGCGCGGCCGCTGGCCGAGGCCGTGGAACGCGCCGGCGAGGAGAGGAATCCGCATGTCCGCCTCCGACGGGGTGGGCTCGGGGAACCCGGCGATCATCGCCCCCGCCCCCGCGGCCCCCCGCCCGGTGCGGCATGTCGTGCCGCGCGTTCACCCGAGCGGCCGGGGCCGGCCGACAGGGCCGAGCGGGTAGCATGTAAGTCATGAAGCCGATTAGCGACCCTTACGAGATCCGTCCCGGCGTCCCCACCGTCGAGGTCTTCCGCCGCCTGCGCACTGACGCCGGCCTCTCCGACAAGGCCCCCGAGGCGGTCGCCCTCGCCCTCCCCAACACCTGGTACGGCGTGGTCCTCCACCACGAGGGCGAGCCCGTCGGCATGGGGCGGATCATCGGCGACGGCGGCACCGCGTTCCAGGTCACCGACATCTGCGTCCACCCCGCCCACCAGGGCCGCGGCCTCGGCCGGCGCATCATGGCCGCGCTCACCGAGGAACTGGAACGCCGGGCACCCGCCACCGCGTACGTCTCGCTGATCGCGGACGGCCCCGCGCGCTTCCTCTACGAGAAGTTCGGCTTCGCGGACACCGCCGCCCACGACTCGATCGGCATGTACCGCCTGATGGGCGCGAGCTGACGGCCCCACCGGCGACGGTGTCGGCGGCCCGGTGTGAACTGGCCGGTGCCCGATCCGCACGCGATCCCGGAGGTGCCGCCATGGCCCGTCTGTACGTCCGTCCCGGCCTCGACCCGGACGAGCCGGACGCCCCGGTGGCCGTCCTGGTCGTCGACCCGGACGGCACCCCCGGGGAACGGGCCGTGGACCGGCTCGGCGCCCACTGCTACGAGGGCGACGAGGTCCGGCACCTGGTCCGTACCGACGGCTGGGCCGAACACGCCTACGCCGACGGCCGGCTGACGGTCGCCGTCGCCGTCCACCCGGCGGTCCTGGAGCGCACGGAGACGGACCCGGCGGGCTTCCCGCTGCGCTCGGCCGCCGACCCGCGGGCCGTGGTCGTCCTGCGCGCCGGGACCGCCGTCGACCCGGAGGCGGCCGACCGGCTCGCGGAGGGCACGGTGGTCCTCACCGCCGCACCGGACCTCCCGCTCGACGGCCTTCTCGGTCCCGACGGCGACTGGCCGATGCTGCTCGCCCCACCGCCGGAGCAGCCGCTTCCGTAGCCGGCGTCCGGCGGCCGGGTCAGAGCGGCAGGCTCTGCCAGGTGTCGAAGGCGGTGGGCGTCCGGCCCGCGCGGTAGTGGACGCGGCCGTCCGTACCGATGGCGAACACATGGAGGACGCCGTCGCCGTCGACGACCGCGGACGGGTGGTCCAGGACGCTGCCGCCGAGGTCCTGCCAGGCGCCGTAACCGGAGTTCGGCGCCTTCTGGGCGGTGGTGCTCACGCCGCCGCCGCGGTTGCGCTCGAACAGGACGACCCGGCCCCCGAGGCCGGCCGCGGCCGGCTCGCCCACGCCCCCGGTCCGCCGAGCGCGGCCGGGACGCACGGGCCCGGGCGGCACCGCGCACATCCGGGTTCCGGCCAAGGGGTTTGACGGTCACTCAGGTCGGTTCACGGGGCGTCGGGCGCGTCGAGGAGACCGGCCACCAGCCGGCGGGCGTAGGCGGCGTCGAGGCCGGAGGGGCGGAAGAGGATGCGGTACATCAGGGGGGCGACGAGGCGGTCCATGGCGGTCTCGACCCCGGGGGCGTCCTCGCCGCGGGCGCGGGCCCGGGCGAGGACGAGGTCGAGCTGCTCGGCGGCGTAGGCCGAGCACTGGCCGGCGTTGCCGCCGTCGGGGTCGCCGAGCAGGGCGTCGCGGACGTAGGCGCGGCCGGAGGCGGAGCCCATCTCGTCCAGGAACTGTTCGGTCCAGGCCGTGAGGTCGGTGCGCAGGTCGCCGCGGTCCTGCGGCTCGGTGTCTGGGCGCAGCCGCTCCACCGCGACGTCCGACAGCAGTTCGGCGAGATCGCCCCACCGGCGGTAGACGGTGGACGGGGTGACTCCGGCCCGCTGGGCGACCATCGGCACGGTGAGCTGCTCGCGGCCGACCTCCGCGAGCAGCTCGCGCACCGCGGTGTGCACCGCTTCCTGGACCCGGGCGCTGCGCCCGCCCGGGCGGACCATCTGCCGAGGACTCATACCGTCATCTTAAAGCGCCGCGCATTGCGTTAAGACGGGGCGCGGGACGAGCCCTCTCGGTCCGGAAGGCTTCAGACCACCGGGGCGGGCGTCCACGCGGGCTGCGTCCGCTCGTAGGCATGGCCCACCCGCAGCAGCGTCCGCTCGTCGAACGGCCGCCCGAGCAGCTGCAGGCCGATCGGCAGGCCCGCCGCGTCGCGGCCGGCCGGGACGGACAGCGCGGGCACGCCGGTGACGTTGGCCGGGGCGGAGAGCCGGACGTAGGCCTCCGAGACGCTCTCGGTGGTGCCGTCCGGCCAGCCGACCGTCTGCTGGCCGGCCCGGACCGCCGTCGTCGGCACCGTCGGGGCGGCGATCACGTCGACCTCCGCCAGGGCCTGCGCCCACGCCGCCCGGATCAGCGTCCGGGCGCGCTGGGCCCGCAGGTAGTCGCCCGCCCCGATCAGTTCGCCGGCCTCCAGCAGGACCCGGACGTCCGCCTGGTACAGCTCGGGCACGGTGCGCAGCGTGCGCGCGTGGTAGGCGGCGGCCTCCGGCGCGGTCAGGCCCCAGAGGGTGGGCACGAGGTAGCGGGCCATCGGGATGCCGACCTCGACGGGCCGGGCGCCGAGCGCCTCCAGCCGGGCGACGGCGCGGTGGACGGCGTCCGCCACCTCGGCGTCGACGTGGTCGACGTAGTGGTCGCGCGGCACGCCGACCCGCACGCCCGTCAGATCCGGCTCCCGCTCCGGCCGGTAGTCGACGGCGGGGGCGGCCACCGAGGCCGGGTCGCGCGGGTCGTGCCCGGCGAGGGCGGCCAGGACCAGGGCGGCGTCCTCGACGGTGCGGGTGATCGGCCCGACGTGGTCGAGCGACCAGGACAGCGAGGTCACGCCGTGCCGGGGCACCAGCCCGTAGGTGGGCTTGAGGCCGACCACCCCGTTCAGCGCGGCGGGCACCCGGATCGAGCCGCCGGTGTCGGTGCCGAGGGCGAAGGTCGCCGTCCCGGCGGCCACCGCGACGGCGGATCCGCCGCTGGAGCCTCCGGCGACCCGGCCGCCGTCCCGGGCGTTGCGGGTCTGCGGGGTGGTCAGGCCGTAGGCGAACTCGTGGGTGTGGGTCTTGCCGGCCAGGACGGCGCCGGCGGCCCGCAGCCGGGCGGCGACGGTGCTGTCGGCGGCCGCGCGGTGGCCGTCGCGGACCCGGGAGCTGGCGGTGGTGGGCGTTCCGGCGACGTCGATCAGGTCCTTGAGCCCCACCGGGACGCCGTGCAGCGGCCCCCGGTAGCGGCCCCGGGCGATCTCCCGCTCGGCCTCGCGCGCCGCGTCGCGGGCCTGCTCGGCGGCGACGGCGACGTACGCGCCGAGGTGCGGCTCCACCCGGTCGATGCGGCCGAGGACGGAGTCGACCAGCTCCACCGGGGACAGCCGCCGCTCCCGGATCTCCGTCGCGGCGGCGGCGAGGGTCAGCTCATACGGCCGCATCGGGGTGCTCCTCTCCCGCGCGGTAGGCGGCGGCGGGCGGGGTGTCCCCGAAGTCCAGCTCGCGCAGGACGGCGACGACGGAACGGATGTGCTCGGCGGTGGCCGCGACCTCGGCGTGGCGCTCGGCGGGGAGGTCGAGTCCGGCCCGGGCGGCCCAGCGGGCCGCCTCGGGCGGGGTGAGTTCGGGGGAGGACATGGACGCGCTCCTGATCGTTCGGGCGGGGCGGAAGGCGGGGAGGCGGGGAGGCGGGGTAGCCGAGTGAGGCGCCCGCCAGCACCAAAAGCTAAGCGTTTGCGTTAACGCGACTGTAGGTTCTACCGTCGCACTAACGCAAACGAATGGCTTTTACAGCGGAGGAGCCTCCCCCATGCCCCCTGCCCCTACCCCGTCCTGGACGGTCGGCGACCTCACCGTCCACCGCATCGACGAGGTCCCGCTGCCGCCCGCCACCGGACGGTGGCTGCTGCCCGGCGCCACCCCCGAGGTGGTGGCCGGCCAGGACTGGCTGCGCCCCCACTTCGCCGACGCCGACGGCGTGCCGCGCCTGCACAGCCACAGCTTCGCCTTCGTCCTGGACGGGCTTCGGGTGCTCGTCGACACCGGCATCGGCAACGGCAAGCAGCGGGCCGACCCGGCCTGGCACGACCTGCGCACCGACTACCCGCGGCGCCTCACCGCCGCCGGCTTCCCACCGGACGCCGTCGACCTGGTGGTCCTCACCCACCTCCACGCCGACCACGTCGGCTGGAACACCCGGGAGGCGGACGGCGCCTGGGTGCCCACCTTCCCCCGCGCGCGGTACGTCACCGCCCGGGCCGAACGGGAGTTCTGGGCCGGGTACGCCATGGAGGAGGCGCGCCGGCAGATGTTCCGCGACTCCGTGCTCCCGGTCGAACGGGCCGGCCTGCTGGACCTGGTCGACGTCCCGGCCGAGGGCCTGCGGCTCCTCCCCGGCCTGCGCCTGCTCCCCACCCCCGGCCACACCCCCGGCCATGTCGCCGTCGAGCTGACCAGCCGGGGCCGGACGGCGCTGATCACCGGCGACTGCGTCCACCACCCCGTCCAGCTCGCCCATCCCGCCATCGGCGCCTGCGTCGACATCGACCCCCGGCGGTCGGAGACCACCCGCCGGGAACTGCTCGCCTCCCTCGCCGGCACGGACACCCTGCTGCTGGGCACCCACTTCGCCCCGCCCACCGCCGGGCACGTCCTCGCCCACGGGGACGGCTACCGGCTGCGGCCCGTCCCCCCGGTCTGACCGCCGCCGGCGCCGGGGGGCTCCACCCGGGGCGCCCGCACGGCGAGCAGCGCGGTGTCGTCCGCCAGCCGGCCGCCGGTGTGCCGGACGACCGCGGCGGCCACCTCGTCGACCAGGCGCCCGGGGTCGGCCGCCCCCGGAGTGCCGGCCAGCCGCTCCAGGTGGTCCCGCAGGGAGAAGAAGGCACCCGCCCGGTCGCGGGCCTCGGTCACCCCGTCCGAGACGATCAGGACCGTCTCGTCCGGGCCCAGGCGCAGCCGCCGCACCTCCGGCAGCCCGCCGGCCAGCTGGGCCAGCCCGATCGGCGCGCCGTCGCCCGGCGGCAGCTGCCGCACCCCCGCGGGGCCGAGCACGTGGGGGCTGTCGTGGCCGAAGTTGACCACCTCCACCTCCCCCGGCGCGTCGGCGGGGAACCAGACGACCACCGCCGTGGCGAACCGCTCCTCCCGCTCCCCCAAGCGCTCCACCAGCACGTTCTGCCGGTGCAGCCGCTCCTCCAGCCAGGCCGCGACGGTGGCGAGGTCCGCCTCGTGGAAGGCGGCCTCCCGGAAGCAGCCCACCAGGGCCGCCGCCGCGGAGACGGCCGGCAGGCCCTTGCCCTGGACGTCGCCGAGGATCACCCGGGCCCCGAACGGGGTGGCCAGCACGTCGTAGAAGTCGCCGCCCACCCGGGCCTCGACGTCCGCGGCCAGGTAGCGCGCCGCCGAGTCCACGCCGCCCCACCCCGGCGGCACCGGGCGCAGCACCACCTGCCGGGTCGTCTCGGCCACGCCCTGCAGATGCCGGACGTAGGCGGCGGCCTGAGCGCGGAAGCCGCTGATCGGCACCGAGAGCACGGCCCCGGCGATCACCAGCAGGAAGTCCTCGGTCCCCTGCGACTTGCCCCAGATGCTGTCCAGGGCCGGGTAGGCGGCGACGGCGAGGAGGGCGAACAGCGTGGTGGCCGCCGGCCCGCAGAGCCCGGCGGCCACCACGGGGACCATCACCAGCCAGCTGACGGACGCGAACGAGACCGGCGTGCCCGCGTCCACGCCCACCACCAGGGCGAACACCGCGAGGGGCACCAGCCAGGACCGGTGGCCGTACCGGATCAGGATCGGCATCCGCTGCCCCGGCTCCGCCACGGAACGCGCCCGCAAACCGTCCCTCCCCTTCTCGTGGCCCTCCCCCGCGTTCCCGGTGTCCGCGCGACACGGGGCCGCGGGCGGAGGCTGCGCCCACGGTACGGGGGCGGGCCCCGGCGGAGGCGGTGCGGCGGCGTCGTGGCCCCGGCGCCCGCACGTTCGGCCCAGTCCCGCCGCCGCTCCGGGCGCGCCGGGCCCAGCGCGCCGGGCCGGCGGCTCAGACCTCCTCCTCCATGCCGATGGCCTGGTCGAGTTCCGCGCGGACGCGCTCCGTCTCCTCCGTGCGGGCGCCCTCCGGGACCTGCCCGTCGATCTGCCGCAGCAGCGCGACGGCGATGGCGTCGAGCTTGCGCTGGACGGCGTGCTCGGCCCGGCGCTCGGTGTTCTTCAGCAGGGCCAGGAGCAGCAGGTTCAGTGCGGTCATGGTGTCCCCGACCAGGATCTGCCAGGACACGGACAGCCCGGCGGCGTGGACCGCGTAGAAGGCGACCACCAGGAGGACGCAGAGGGCGTAGAAGGCCGGGGCGCTGGTGAGGTTCGACGCGGCCTCCGCGAGCCGCTCGAACCGGCCCTTGCCCGACCGGCTGCGCTCCGACGGATGGCGGATGACCATGGTGATGCCCTCCTCGGTCCTCGCGACACGGCGGCCCGGCACCGGGGCGCGGCCGCCACCCAGGGCGCCTTGCCGGATCCGGGCGGGCCATGCGTCCGGCACCGCGGTTTCGTCCCGGCGTCCGCCCGGGTTCGGAAGAACGGGCCGGGGGGCCGGGGGGGGGGGGGCCCCCCCGGGGCCCCCCCGGGGGGGGGGGGGGCCCGGGGGGGGGGGGCGGGCGGGGGGGGCGGGGGGGGGGGGGGGGGGGCTGGGGGGGGGGGCGGGGGGGGGCGCCGGGGGGGGGGGGGGGGGGGGTGGCGGGGGGGGGGGGGGGGGGGGGGGGGGCCGCCCCGGGCGCCCGGCCCGGCGAGCGGGGTCAGCAGGCGTCGATGTACCAGACCGGGCCCCAGTCGCCGTAGCGGTCGCTGGAGGGGGCGCCCGGCGTGGTGTAGATCAGGTTCTTGGACTTGCCGTACATCTTCGCCCTGGTGCCGGCGGACTGGTTGTTGTACCAGGACCCGCCGCTGTTCAGGCCGTCGGGGATCTCCTGCAGGTAGCAGTCCTTGAACTTGAACTTGAGGTTGTGGAAGTTGCTGTCCGCGTATCCGCAGAAGTAGTACGCGGGGCAGTCGGCCGGCGCCGGTTCGATGACCGACTGGGCGTTCGCCGCGGGGGCGAGGAGCGTGGTCACGGCGGCGAAGCCGGCCGCGAGGGCGATGCCGGCCTTGCGGGCGAACCGCATGGGAGACCTCCTGGGGAACGGTGACGTGGTGGAGCGGGCGCGTTCGGCGCCCGGTCCTCAGTCTCCGGGGCCGCCGGGCCGCTCCTCGAGCTGATTCGGCCTGGGCCGAATCACGACCCCGGGCAGCCTGCCGAGGACGCCGCGCCGCCACGCGTCCAGCCGTGCCGCGTGGCTCCGCCGCCGCAAGGCCCTTACCGCGGCGTTGAGTTCGGCGAACGGCATCGGATCCGCCAGCCGGGTCCTGGCCAGGTCCTGGGCCGTGAAGTGGATCCGGAAGACCATGGCACCTCTCCGGTGGCGGGCGGCGGGATCAGGTGCGCTTGAAGAACTCCACCTCCGAGAGCGCGATGGCGCGGCCCGGGCCGGTTCCGGCGGCCTCCTTGACGGTGAGCCTCACCTGGGTGACGTCGCTGACGCCGGTCGGCACGGTCTGCGGGCCCGGCTGGTCGTTGAGCTGCACCTGCTGGGTGTGGACCTCGCCGTCCTCGGAGGTGACCTCCAGGGTGAGGACGACCGGCCGCCCCTGCTGCCGGAAGTGCTGCGGGTCCACCGAGTCGCCGGTGTGGACGATCAGGTCCACCAGCCGGAACGGGGTACGGAACGAGAAGGTGACGGAGTCCCCGATCGCGGGTGCGCCCCAGTAGGTGTTGCTGAGGCCGTCGTCGGCGGCCGCCGCGGGATGGCCCTCGACGGCGGCGCTCGCCGAGGTGGCGGCGGGCGTGATCGGCGCGGTGCCGCGGAGCTTGTCCAGCACGTCCTGGAAGGCCCGCTGGCCGGCCGGGTACAGCAGGATCCCGGCGACGACCACCGCGGCCAGGGCGAGCAGGGCGATGGTGCGGCGCAGCGCGTTGCCCGAGCCGCCGATCCGGACTCGGCGCCGGAACGGCCAACGGGTGCGCCACCAGGGCAGTTCGGGCGCGGCCTCGGTGGGGGTGAGCGGTGCGGCGCAGCGGCGGCAGAACTTCCGCTCGGGCAGGTTGGGCGTGCCGCACCGGGGGCAGGGCGGGCCGTCCTGGGTCTCCACGACCTCGACGGCCCGGCTGACCGGGCGGGGCGCGACGGGCTTGGCTGGCTGGACGGCCACCGGGTCGGCCTGCGGGGCGGGGGCGGGACCGGCGGTGCGCGCGGGGGCCGGCCGTACGGGGGCGGTGCCCGACCGTACGGGGGCGGTGCCCGGGCGGACCGGGGCGGTGCCCGGGCGGACGGGCTCGGCGGTGGGCGGGGGCGACGGCTCGAGGGCGGCCGGGGGCTCGGCGCCGGATGTGGGCTCGGGGGCGGCGGGGGGCTCGGCACGCGGGGCGGGCGGCTGATCCGCCCTGGCCTCGTCCTCGGCCTCCGCCTTGACGTCGTCCTTGGCCGCTCCCCCTGCCTCCGCCCGGGTGCGGGCCGTCCGGCGCGTGGCGCTCCGGCGAGTGGTCTCGACGGGTGCGGGAGCGGGCGCGGTATCCGGAGCGGGCTCGGCGGCCGGCTCCGGGGCAGGCGCGGGCGCCGGCTCGGGCTCGGCCCGCGCGGGTACGGGCGCCGGCGCGGGTACGGCCACGGGCCCGGCCGTCGGGGCGGCCGGAGCCGTCGGGGCGGCGGCGGTGCCGCGCGACCAGCCGAGGTAGGCGCCGCAGTTGCCGCAGAAGTCGTCCCCCTCGCCGTTGGCCGTTCCGCATTCGGGGCACACCGGCATCCGTCAGTCCTCCGCTCGCCCGGGTGGGCCGGGCAGGATCTCCACCCGGCAGGTCAGATGGACGGGGCAGCCTGCCCTGACGACGGACCGCACCTGGTCCTCGTCCGGTGCCTGGTCGCCCAGCGGCCAGACCCGGACCAGCACCTCGTCGGTCGGCGCGCCCGGCAGAGTGGCGTCCGGGTCGGTGGACCAGCAGGCGCCGTCGCCGTCCACGATCTCGGCTCCGGCGCCGAGCACCAGCCGCAGCCGTTCGGTGAGACCGCGCCGGGTGCCGCGCCAGCGGTGCAGTTCCACCGCGCGCTCGACCACCGCGCGGCGCACCTCCACCGGCCAGGCCGGGTCGACCTCGACCGCGACCCAGGACGCCAGCCAGTCCAGGAAGTCGGGCGGTGCGAGGGCGGGCCGGAAGTACGCGGGCAGGTTGTCCAGGGTCGCGAAGACCGGGGCGAGGACGGTGTCCAGCCCTGCCGTGAACCGCTGGGCGAGGTCGTCGTCCGCGTAGAGCGCGGGCAGCAGGTCGCCGATCGGGTGCGGGCTGGGCAGTCCGGGGACGGCGGCGCGCGTCACGACCCACCGTCCTCGGCGACGGCGTTGACCACGACCTGGTGCTGGTGGGAGAAGACCAGGGCGTCCGCCGGGACGTCGACCCGCTCGGCGGGCTCGCCCCGGCGCCCGGTGATCGGGTCGGCCGGGAACAGCAGCAGCTCCTCGACGTCCGCGACCGCGGCCACCCGCTGGAGCACCCCGAACACCTCCCCGTACTGCACCGCCCGGCCGAACTGCCAGCCCGCGCCGTCGGCGCCGCCGCACAGCGGGTTGAGGTACCGGTACAGCTCGGCGAGCACCTCCTCGCGGACCCGGTCGGGGTCGGCGGCGCGGGTGGTGAGCCGGGCCACCACCGTCACCCCCTGGTAGGAGGGGGGCTGGACGACCAGCCGGGTGCCGATCAGCCGCCGCTCGTCGAGGGCGGTCGCGATCGCGGCCAGCACCTGCTCGTCGGGGATCAGCTGCTCGAAGCGCAGCCGGTCGCCCTCGTCCGCGACCGCGTCGGGGACCACCAGCACCCGCACCGCTCCCGCCTCGCCCCCGCCGGCCGGCACGTGGACCCGGGCGGCGGACGGCGCGGCCTGCCGGGCGATCAGCTCGAAGTCCCCGGCGGTGACGGCACGTTCCTGCAGGCGCAACTGGTGCGGGGCGCGGGCCTTGGCGTTCTCGACGGTCTCGCCGTCCACCCCGCCGCGGGCCGCCTCCCGGTTGTCCACCCGGGCGACGTACGGGACGGAACTGCGCAGCACCGTGATGGTGCCGCGGGCCACGTTGCCCGCGGTTCCGCCGCCGGTGCGGTAGCGCGGGACGCGCAGCCGGGCGCCCTTGGGCGGCACGGCACCGAAGGCGCGCAGGGAACCGTCGGGCTCCCGGACGGCGGGCGGGAAGAGGAACTCGCCGGTGGTCGCGTCCAGCACCACGTGCCGGTCGGTCGGCGAGGACTCGCCGAAGTGCTCGACGACCGTCCAGCAATCCCAGCCGTCACCGGCCGAGACCTCGACCACCGGGGGTTCGCCGTCGAGCAGCACCGGCGGCCGGGCGACCCGGAAACGCTGGCCGGCGACGCCCTCGGAGGCGCCGAGCGGCGCGTCGGTGACGGTCTGCGCGTGGACGGCGGTCACGGTGCCGCCGATCGTGAACACCTCGGCCCGGCGGACGGTCGGGGACTCGGAGTAGAAGGGCTGGCCCGGCTCCGGCTCGGTGACCCGGCAGCGCAGCCAGCCTGCCCGCTGCCCGGCGGCCACCGAGGTGGTGTGCCCGGCGGGCACGAAGACCACCACCTCGCCGGGCCGGTTGAGGCCGCCGGTGGAGTCCTCGCCGGTCTCGCAGGCGACCCAGCCCGCGCCGTCCCAGACCTCCCAGGCCAGCGGCGGCTGGCGCGGGTCGACGCCGACGCCCTCCACCCGGCTGTCCAGCCGGACGACCAGGATGCAGCGCGGCACCACGGCCGGCAGGGCGAACAGCATGGCGTCCCCGGGCACCGGGTTCGGCTGGAAGCACGGCACGTCCGCGCCGTCGGCCAGCCGGGCCGTGCAGTCGGACTGCTCGCCGGAGGCGGAGACGGTGACCATCCGCTCCAGCGAGCTGGGGATGATCGGCAGGTCCTCCGCGGTGGAGAAGACCACCGCGTCGTCGGCCTCGGTGCGCAGCGTGGAGACCTCGGTACCGGCCCGCAGCAGGACCGTCTCGGTCTGCGGGGCGGAGAGCCAGAAGTCGACCTCGGCCCGGGCGGCGGCGGGCGGGAAGAGCCGGATGCCGAGCAGGTCGAGGAAGGCGGAGTAGTTCTTCTCCGGCACCCGGTTCAGCCGGTAGAGCAGCTGGTCCACCAGGTAGGCGAAGGTCTCGATCAGGGTGACGCCCGGGTCGGAGACGTTGTGGTCGGTCCACTCCGGGGCGCGCTGCTGGACGTACCGCTTGGCCTCGTCGACGAGCTGCTGGAAGCGGCGGTCGTCCAGGTTCGGGGAGGGCAGGGCCATCAGCGCGCACCCCCGTCCGTCGCGCCGGACTCCACGGCGGGGTGCTCCGGGATGGTGTAGAAGGGGAAGACCAGGTTGCGGCGGTCGTTGGTGGCCCGCACGGTGTAGTGGACGTCGATGTAGAGCGTGCCCTCCTCGACGCTGTCGAAGGCGATCACCACGTCGTCGACCTCGATCCTCGGCTCCCAGCGTTCCAGCGCGATGCGCACCTCGCGGGCGATCCGCCCGGCGGTGGTGCCGTCGCCCGGGGCGAAGACGTACTCGTGGATGCCGCAGCCGAACTCGGGGCGCATCGGCCGCTCGCCGGGGGCGGTGCCGAGGATCAGCCGGATCGCCTCCGCGAGTTCCCGGTCCCGGTCCACCATGCCGATGCCGCCGGTGGCGTTCACCCGCAACGGGAAGGCCCAGCCGCGGCCTATGAAGCTACCGGTCATGCTCCGCCCCCGATCAGCACGTTGAACGCGCCGCTGGTGACGGTGGCGCCGCAGGCCGTCTTGTCGCCCCACCGGGCCGCGGGCAGGCCGCCGATCAGCACCACGCCGCCGGTGACCGCGCCCGTCGAGGGCACCACCACGTTGCCGGGGCCCAGGGCCAGGTGCGGGGGGACGGCACAGGCGTGCAGGGTGCCGACCACCGCGGCGGGACGGCCGCCGATCAGCACGGTCGCCACCCGGGGGGCGCCCGGCGGCGGGGTGGTGAGGGCGCCTCCGTGGTCGGTGAGGTCGCCGGTCCGGGCTGCGGGGGGCATGGGCGGTCCATACCTTTCTTCGTGGGGCTCGTTCGGGCCACTCGACATACTGCCACTGCTTCTTGACGATCCGTCAGTTGATGTGCACGAACGCCCCCTTGAGCACCGCCTGGGCACCGCCGTCCACGGTGACGGAGGACGTGCCCCGGACGGTGACCGATCCGCCGCGCACGTTCACCGCGCCGGTGCCCGCGTCCAGGGTGATGCCGGCGGAGGAGAGCCGCACCGTGCTGCCGGCCGCGCCGCCGAGGCCGTGGACGGTGAGCACGATCTCGCCGCGCTGCTGGTCCAGGCTGACCTCCAGCTTGCCGTCCCCGCTGGCCAGCCGGACGCCGGACCTGCCGCCCGGCACGTCCAGCAGTTCCATCCGGTGGCCCGAACGGGACACCACGGAACGGCGGTTGACCTTGCCGGAGGCCGCATCGACCAGCGGCACGTCGTGCGGGGAGGGCCGGTCCACGCCGTTGTAGAGCCCGCCCAGCACGTACGGGCTGTCCAGGTCGCCCTGGTCGAAGCCGACCAGCACCTCGTCGTTGACCTCGGGGCTGACCACGCCGCCGCCGCCGGCGCCGCCCCACTGCACGGTGCGCACCCAGTCGGAGACGTAGGTGTCGTCCAGCCAGGGGAACTTCAGCTTCACCCAGCCGCGCTGCCCGCCGCCCGGCTCGCGGACGTCGGTGACCACCCCGACGGCCAGGCCCGGCATCCGCGGCCCGCGCGGCGGCGCGTTGCCGCCGCTGGTCAGGCCGGCCAGCGAGCGGTCGGGGGCGGCGCTGACCACCACCGTGGTCCGGTAGCCGCGGAACGGTTCGAGCAGGTGGCGCACCCCGGTGGCGGTGTAGCGGCCGGAGAACGCGGCGCCGACGTTGCCCAGGGCGACCGCGGTGCCCGCCCGCAGCCGCGGGTTGCCCTCGGCGACCACCTCCAGCTCGCCGAAGCCCGACGCCACCGAGGCGGCCAGCGACCGGGCCACCGAGGCGGTCTCGGCCTGGGTGCGGTACGGGGTGTCGGCGACGGTCAGCTTGGCCTTGCCGGGGAAGGCGGAGGCCACCGCCGAGGGGCTCATCCCCGGCTGCACCGTCCGGGAGGTCACCGCGGGCTCGGTGGCGACCAGCGCGCGCTTGGTGGTGACGTTCCAGCCGCGCGCCTCGACCGTGTCCGCGCCGCCGGCGCCGGTCAGCACACCGCGCAGCTCCAGCAGGTTGCGCCCGTACTCCAGCACCAGCGGGTTCTGCGGCGCGGGCGTGGAGGGGGCCGGTGCGCCGGAGGCGGGCTCGGGCCGGACGAACTCCAGCTTCCCGTCGTCGTCCACCCGCACCTGGGCGCCGCTCTCCTGCGCCAGGAACTGGAGGAACTCCCAGTCCGGGACGTTCGCCTGGGACAGCTGCTGGTGGACGACCGGGAAGGAGTCGACCTTCCCGCAGGTCAGGCCCGCGCCCGCGGCGACCTCGCGGACGATGTCGGCGGTCGTCATGTTCCGGAAGGCCTTCACCCGGCGCCCGCGCATCAGCCGGTGGGTGACCGCCGAGGCCCGCACCACGGTGTACGAGCCCGTGGTGTCCACCTCCAGCTCCAGCGCGGTCACCTCGCCGGTGAACAGCCGCGCCCGGGTGTTCCCCTGGACGGTGACCACGGACACCTTCAGCGGGGTGCCGATGGTGATCCCGGTGGCGGACAGGAAGGTGTGGTTCGCGTCCCGGAAGGACAGCACCGCGGTGTCGGGCAGGCCGACGCTCTCCTCGATGTCGCAGGAGACCAGTTGGGTCACCCAGACCGGCGGCAGCGGGCCCGGCGCCTCGACGACGGGATCCGCGGCGAAGGACCGGCCGCCGCGGGCCTCGGGAGTGGTCATGACCGTCCGCCCGGGGTGAGTTCGCCGCGGGCCGGTCCGCTCCTGGTGAGCTCCTCGGCGCCCGGCACGATCAGCTCCGCGCCGGGGACCAGCACCAGCGGATCGTCGATGTCGTTGGCCTCGGCGATGGTGCGCCAGGCGGTGGCGTCCCCGTACGCGCGCCAGGCGAGCAGCGGCAGGCTGTCGCCCGCGACCACCCGGTGGGTGCTGCGGGCCTCCGGCGAGCCCGAGGTCGGGTTCTGGCCGGCCGGGTCGACGCTGGCCTCGTCGATGGTGAGCGAGCAGACCGCCCGCAGCGGCTTCCCGTCGACGTCGAAGAGCGAGTAGGTGACCGAGAGGCCGGTCAGCACCCCGTTGAACGACGTGGTCTTCAGGGTGCCCCAGTCCAGCCGGATCCACGGGCTGGCCGGCGTCTTGCGCGCCAGGCTGGCCGGGGTGGGGACGCAGGCCGTCATCAGCTGCTCCACCGCCCGCTCCACCGAGTTGTCGTGGGTCGCGGTGGAGTCCAGGAACACGTCGAGGGAGAGCGAGCGCGGACCGCTGCCGACGAACTCGGGCAGCGCGGACTCCCCCGCCATCCGGGACGGGGTGCGCCGCCACTCGGTGGTCTTGCTCAGCACCAGGGTCGCCGGATTGAACTGGAGCCGCAGCTGGGCGAGCGTGCCGCCGGGCTGGGCGCCGACCGTGGACGGTGGCTCCATGATGGTCAGTTGGGCCCGGGTGACGCTCGCGGGGACCGCTGGGGACATCCTGGTGCTCCTTCCGTGGGTCGGGTGGCGGGGGGCCGGTGGGCGGACGGCTGGTCGGGCGGGGCGGGGTCAGGAGGGGCGGGGTCAGGAGGGGCGGAGGCCCGCGTGGGCGATCTCCAGGGTCTCCATCGCGGCCTGGGAGCTGGCGGGGTCGAAGGACGGGCCCTCCCAGCGCACCGGGACGATCCCCTGCACCTGCCAGCCGACGATCCGGCTCAGGTCCGGCCGCAGCGCGACGATCTCGCCGTCCTTCGGCTCGACCTTCCGGACGATCTCGGCCAGCCAGCGGGCGATCTTGGTGGTGTCCGCGGTGACCGCGCGGCTCAGCGTGATGTTCGACCAGGTGATGCGGCCCGGGAGCTGCCAGGCGAAGCCGTTGTTGCCGCCCTCCGCGTACTGCTCGATCTCCACCTGGGCGCCGAGTCCCGAGCAGGTGGTGAACTCGCCCAGGTCGTTGCCTCCGATGGTCAGACTGAAGAACACACTGGACGCGAAGATGTTGTCGGTCATCGGTTCCGCTCCCTGCTTCCGGTCACGTCGCTGCGGCTTGTTGTCGGCCGTCCGCCTTGGTCCACCCTCTGGTCCGCGCGCTGTTCCGCGTCGCGGTCCGGCTCAGCGGCGCATGTCGTACGGTTTGCCGCTGCGCTCCCGGCCCCTGCGCAGTTCGGTGCGCAGCAGCCGGCCCACCGGTTCGACCAGGCGCCGGGCCAGTTCGTCGAGGTCGGAGGGGTCGGCGTGCGGCCCGGCGGGTGGTCCGCCGGGGGCCTTCGTCGAGGACGAGGCGGGGGCGTGCGCGGCGGACGTGTGCCCGGCGGCCGCGTTCGCCGCGGGCGTGGCGGCCCTCGGTGATCCGGCGAGCTGCACGGTGGTGGGCGTGCGCGCGGGCACGGCGGTCAGCGGCACCCCGGTCAGGCCCGCCCGCTCGGCCACCTGCTGCAACAGCCGTGCGGTGGCGGGCGAGGACGGGCCGGTGGCGGCGGGGCCGGCCGGCAGGGCCCGGGACACCACGGGCGCGGGTGCGGTGGCGCGTTGCGGAGCCGCCGGGACCACCGGAGCCGCCGTGGCTGCCATGCCCGGGATGGCGGGCGGCTGTGCCGGGGCGGGCTGCGGGGGCCGGGAGGTGGCCGGGAGACGTTGGACGGACGGGGCCGGTACGGGCCTGAGGCGGACCACCGGCGGGGCGGGGGCGGCCGCCGTGGCGGACGGCGAACCGGAAGCACCGGGGATGTTGCCGGGGATGCCGGAGCTCGGGCGCCCGGTGGACGTCGGCGTGCCGGCGTGCCGGTGCGGAGCGGGGCGGCCCGCCTGCGCGGCTACGGCCCGCGGCGGTGCCGGGACACTCACCGTCGGTGCTCCCACGCGGAGTCGGCCGGGTGCGGGCGCGCCCGGGGCGGCGGCGGAGGCCGCCGGGCCCGCGTGCGCCGACCGGGCCGCCGTCCGAGCGGCCGCTCGTTCCGACGGACGTCGGGAGAAGGCGCGTTGCACGGCGGCCACCACCCCGCGCGGCGCCGCGGCTGCGGACGGGCGGCTCGGCAGGGCGGCCGTCCCCGGGGCGCTGGGCCGTGCCGGAGCCGCCGGGGAGCCCGGCTCCCCGGCGGCGGCACGACCGGAACCGGCGGTCGGCGAGTGCCGGGTGCGTGAGCGCTGCGGGGTGGTCGCGGCCGCGGCCGGTGCGGCCGCCGACTCGCCGTCCGGACGGGACGCCAGCGCGTTGGGCCAGACGGCGGGGACCACGGGCCGGGCGGGCGCCTGGCGGGCGCCGACGGGTGCGGAGGTGGGGGCCGCGGGCGACGCCGGCGGGGCGGCCAGGGAGACCGTCATCCGTCGCTCGCCGAGCAACCCGCGCCGCCGGCCGGTGAGTCGGACGGCCCGCTGCACGCCGAGGCCGCCGGGGGCCGGACGCGCGGGGACCGTCACGGGAACCAGCGGACGGCTGCCGCCTCCGGGCGCGGTGCCGACGGGCCGGGTGCGGACGCCGGGAGCGATCGGGCCCGCGGCCGCGGTACCCGTCGTCCCCTGCGGGGCGTCGGAGACCGGCGGGCGTCCGGCCGCCGGTCCTCGGTGGGCTCGGTCCGCGCCCGGGTGCGTGCTCCGGCCACCGGCGGCCGGGGTGAGCGGATCCGCCGACCGTCCGTCATCACCGGTCCGGGACAAGGAGGCGCTCTCCGCCGGGCCGTCGCCGGGACGCCGGGCGGCACGCTGCACGGGCAGCCCTTCACCGGCCACCGGCGAGGCGCCGACGGGAAGTGCGGCGGGCGGTACGGCGGGAGCGGCGGCACCCGAGGCCGGGCCCGAAATCCGGCGCCGGACCGGTCGGTTCCCACCGAGCAGTGGAGCGGCGCCTCCCGCCACGGCCGCCGTCGGCGGCAGCGCGTCGAGCGGCGCACCCAGGCCGCCGCGCGTACGGGCGGTGGCCGGGTCGGGGTGCACCGGCGAGGAGGAGGGCGCGGGCGTAGCGGACCCGGACGGCGCGCGCTGGACGGACGCGCCGGCGGCGGTCCCACCCCGGTGGGCCGGGGTCGAGGTCGGCCGGGCCGAGGTCGGCCGGGCCGACCGGTCCGGCGCAGGGCGCTCGGGGGTCGGCGCGGAGGAGGCCGCGGGCGTAGCGGCCCCGGACGGAGCACGCTGGACGAACGCGCCGGCGGCGGGCCCTCGATCGGGCCGGGGCGGGACCGGGCTGCCCGGTCCGCCGCCCGTGCGGACGCGGCGGGTCTGAGACGAGGTCGAAGCCGAGGGCGGGGACGGGGACTGGGACGGGGACGGAGACCCGGGCGGTCGGACGTCGGCAGGCCCGCCCGACTCGCGGCCGGTGGCACCCGTGTCAGCGGGGACGACGGGCATGGCGGGCGCGGCGGGCATCGCGGGCGCGCCCGAGGCGGCGCCGGAACGCCGGGGGCCGTCGGCAGCCACCGGGGTGGCGCTCGCGGGCAGCGCGGTCAACGGCGCGCCGAGGACCGGGCGGGCGGGCCCGGCGGTACCGGTCCCGGCCGTGCCGGGCACGGCGGCACGCTGGACCACTCCGTCGCCCGGACCGTTCGGCGTGGGCGCGGAGGTGCCGGCCGGGACCGGCGCCGTCCGTACGGCGGTCTCGGGGTTCGTGGACGGGCGGAGCGTGGTGCGGGCCGGTTCTTCCGTCGCCGTCGCCGTCACCGCCACCGTCGCCGAACTGGGCTGCGGCACCTCCGTGGCCCGGCTCGGCCCCGGGACCGCCGCCACCGGGCGCGCGGGCAGCGACCGGGGCCGCCGCGCCACGACCAGCGGGGCGCCGACGGACCGCGGACGCACCGGATGGTCGGCCCGGACCACCGCGTCGTTCCGGCGCGGGGAGGCGGTGCCCGCACTGGGCGTCGCCTCGGCGGCCGCCGGCACGCTTCGCGCCGCCGCACCGGAGGGCCCGGCAGCGGACGCCGGGGCAGCGGGCACCGGCGCAGCGGGCCTCGTCGCCACAGGCTGCGGCGAACTCCCCTTCTTCTCTTCGGACTTCGCCCCGCCAGAACGGGACGCACCGGGATCCGACTCACCGCGGTCGGCCCCACCCGCACGCGCCGGGCGCGGGCCCGACCGCACCGGAAGCCGCCGCATCCGGACGGACCGCTGGACCGGCCGGGCCTGCCGCGACGAGCCCGCCCGGTCGTCCGCCGAGGGCTCCTCCGCCCCGGGCTCCGCCGGGAGGACCGGCACGACGAGCTCGTCCCCGCCCGTGAGCACCGGGGAGGGCGAGCCCGGCCGCGCGACCGCCCGCAGGATGCCCGCCGGGGCGGTCGGCAGGACCGCGTGGCCGAGCGGGCCGCACAGCGACGGGTCCTGCCAAGCGGTGAGCCGGGAGCGGAACTTCATGCCGTCGCTGACGCCGTGGGCCGGCCCGGCCAGGGTCGGGACCAGCGGCGCGACCGCGCGCCATCCCCCGTCCCCGCCCGCCGGACGCCGCCGGGCGGCCTCCGCACCACCGGAAGCACCACCGGAAGCACCGCCGGAGGCACCAGCGGAAGCACCTCCCGCAGCGCCACCGGCGGATTCACCGGAAGCGCTGCCGGACACCGCGCCGGAAGCACCCGGGCCGGAAGCACCCGCACCCCCGGCCTCGCCGCCCCTCCGGCGGCCGATCCAGTCCCGAAGCCCCACCCGGCTCACCCGCCTTCGCTGATGCGGGTGTTGAGCCGGGCGATCTCCCTGACCCACTGCCCGCGTTCGCGGTGGGTCAGGTCGAGGATGTCCTCCCGCTGCCAGTGGAAGTGGTAGGCGATGTACGCGATCTCCTCGTACAGCCGAGCAGGCGCGTACGTCACGATTCCCCCAGGCGCCCACCGGCGAGGTCGACCTCGAAGGCGCCGTCGCAGTGCGGGCAGGTCACCGCGGCGCGCGTGTGGCCCTCGCTGTTGATCCGCTGGTAGAGGTCCTGGAGGAAGGCCACGTCGGTGGCGTACATCCGCTCGACGACCCCGGCGTGCACGTCGGTGATGTCGCCCAGCCTGGTGATGACGTGGCTGAGCAGCACGACGCTGAGGTAGGCCGGGTTCTCCTTGACCCGCAGGTCGATCTGCGGCATCAGTTCGTCGCGGGCGGTGGCCAGGCGCATGGCACCGTGCCGGTGCACGGTGCCCTCGTCGTCGACGTACCCGAGCGGCAGCTCGAACTCGAACTCGGTGTGCGGCGCCCGGCCCCGGGGCTGGGCCGCGGCCGCCGGGGCCTGCTGCTGGGGCGCGGTGTGCTGCGGGGCCGGAGCCCCTTCCAGCAGCTCCTCCAGGCCGATCTTCCTCCTCACTCGACCGAGATCTCCTCGAACACGATGGTCACGGTCTCGGTGGCGGCGCTGGACTCGCCTGCGCTGAGGGTCGGGCCCTCCCAGCGGCTCGCCCAGGCGTTGAGCAGCTGGATGCGCCGCAGGGTGGCACCGGTGGTGTCCTTGACCTCGATGGTGAGGTTCTGCCGCGCGGTGTTGATCGCCCCGTTGTTGAGGGTCTCCTTGATCCAGTCCGTGAACGCGCCGCTCTTGTCCAGGCCGCGGGTGATGGTCACCTCGCCGGGGAGCCGGGCGCCGGGCTGCTTGCGGACGATCAGTTTGCCCTCTTGGGTCACCTGCTTGTACTCGACGACGTCCTGTTCGACCGTCAGGTTGCTGATCTCCTTGACGGACTCGACGTTGTAGCCGCCGAGTTGGACGCCGAATATGTGTGTGGAGAGCGGATCGCCTTCAGCCATGGGTTTGTGTCACCTTCCGATGCGAGGGGTGCCGAGGGGTGGTGCCGACCGGGCCGGTCACTCGTTGACGAGGCTCGTGCTGTCGGAGAACTGGGACAGCCGGAACACCACGAACTCCGCGGGCTTCACCGGGGCGACGCCGATCTCGCAGATCACCTGGCCGAGGTCGATGGACTCCGGCGGGTTGTTGTCGCGGTCGCACTTGACGTAGAAGGCCTCGGCCGCGGTCTGGCCGAACAGGGCCCCGCGCCGCCACTCCTCGGTGAGGAACGCGGTGATGTTCCGGCGGATGCTGGACCACAGCCGGTCGTCGTTGGGTTCGAAGACGACCCACTGGGTCCCCAGGAGGATGGACTCCTCCAGGTAGTTGAACAGCCGGCGCACGTTCAGGTAGCGCCACGCGGGGTCGGAGGACAGGGTGCGCGCGCCCCAGATCCGGATGCCGCGCCCGGGGAACGCCCGTACGCAGTTGACGCCGATCGGGTTCAGCAGGTCCTGCTCGCCCTTGCTGAGGCGGAGCTCCAGGTCCACCGCGCCGCGGATGACCTCGTTGGCGGGCGCCTTGTGCACGCCGCGCTCGGCGTCGCTGCGCGCCCACACCCCGGCGGCGTGCCCGCTCGGCGGGACCAGCACGTTGCGGCCGCTCGCCGGGTCGAACACCTTGATCCACGGGTAGTAGAGCGCGGCGTAGCGGGAGTCGAAGCCCGCCTCGCCGGTGCGCCAGGTGCGCATCTGCTGGGCGTTCAGGCCGGGCGGCGGGTCCAGGACGGCGATCCGGTCGCCCATCTGCTCGCAGTGCGACATCAGCGCGAGCTGGACGGTGCGCAGGCCCTCCTTGTCGAGGTCGCCGCGCTGGTAGGCGCTCATCAGGTCGGGCACCGCGACCATGGTGATCTCGTCGATCGCCTCCAGGCCGCCGAAGCCCGTCCGGGCGGCGGCGTCGCCGATGTACTCGGCGGGGTCCAGCCGGCCGGCCGGGGCCGGCGTCGCGGGCGCGGCGGCCAGCGCGTGGGTGCGGCGCTCGGGGCGGCTCGGCACGGTGCCGGGCTGCTCGGCGACGGCGACCAGCTTGGACTCCCGCAGCTGGGTGAGGACGTAGCCCTTGGTGCTCTTGCGGGTCGACACGTCGTACGTCTCGACGACCTCGGCGCCCCGGCGCACCAGCAGCCGGAAGCGGTCCTCGGGGACGTTCTCCCCCTCCGGGTCGGCGACCTCGACGGAGACCTCGCCGCCCGCGCCGGGCAGCGCGGTGAAGAGGAAGCCGGCGATCTCGACGGGCGGGGCCGCGGTGACGGCGGGCGCGCCGCCGGGCGGGCGCCGGGCCGGGTCGCCGACCCGCACCACGTAGGCGGAGCCGCCTCCGTTCGCGAAGAAGCCGTACACCGAGTGCGCCAGGTAGGAGCCCTCGGTGAAGCTTCCGAACCGCTGGACGTACTGGTCCCAGTTGGTCACCAGCGTGGGCTCGTGGAAGGGCCCGGTCGCGGCGCAGCCGACGAAGGCGGCGACGGCCGTGCCGACGCCCTCGATCGGCCGGGCACCGGACTGGACCTCCTCCACGTACACGCCCGGGGTGAGGTACGACGGCATACGCGCTCCTTCGGCTGGCCATGCATTTCGCCGGTCATTCGCCCCCGAGTCTGCTGCCCGGGGCCCACCGGGGGACATGTCCGCAGGTCCCGGACCGGGGGCAGCGACCGCTGCCCCCGGCGGACACCGCGGTACGCCCCCGCCGGTGCCCCGGGCGTCCCCGGAACCGCTGGAGCCCCCACCGTCCCGGGCGCCCCCGGCGTCCTGGAAGCCCCGGCGGCCCCGGGAGCGCTCAGCCGTGCCCGGTGTCCCCGAGGACGCCCAGCCAGGGCCCGAACTCGTTGGCCAGCACCAGCCGCCCGAGCTTGCGGTACTCGCCGACCACCGCGGCGACCAGCTGCGCCATGCCCAGCGGGGTTCCCTCCCCGGCGGCCAGGTAGGCCGCGGAGACCGCGCAGGCCCGGATGGAGCCGCCGGCGAGCTCGAAGTTCCGGGCGCAGAAGTCCAGGTCGAGGTCGTCGCCGCGGGGCACCAGCGGCCCCAGGCAGCGGTCCCACAGCAGGCGCCGCTGCGCCTCGTCCGGCAGCGGGAACTCCGCGATGACGTCCAGCCGCCGGGTGAACGCCTCGTCGAGGTTGGCCCGCAGATTGGACGTCAGCACGGCGATCCCGTCGAAGGACTCCATCCGCTGGAGCAGGTAGGCCGTCTCCACGTTGGCGTGCCGGTCGTGGGCGTCCTTGACCTCGGAGCGCTTGCCGAACAGCGCGTCCGCCTCGTCGAACAGCAGGACGCCGTTCACCTGGGCGGCCTCGGTGAAGATCCGTTCCAGGTTCTTCTCGGTCTCGCCGATGTACTTGTCCACCACGGTGGAGAGGTCCACCACGTACAGCTCCATGCCGAGTTCGGCGGCCACCACCTCGGCCGACATGGTCTTGCCGGTCCCGGACTCCCCGGCGAACAGGGCGATCACCGCGTTCCCCCGGCCGCCGCCCGGGCGCATCCGCCAGCGGCCGAGGACCTGGTCGCGGTGGCGGGCCCGCAGCACGAGTTCGCGCAGCCGGCCGGCGGTGGGGGCGGGCAGCACCAGGTCGGACCAGCCGACCGCGGGCTCGATCCGGCGGGCGAGCCGGGCCAGGCCGGCGGCGTTCTGCGCGCGCACCGCCGTCCGCAGGTCCTCGGCCCGCACCGGGCGCCGCTCGGCGGCCGCCGTCCGGGCCGCGACCGAGGCGGCCCGCGCCAGCTGGTCCTGGTCCAGCCGGTAGGCGGCCACCCCCTCGGCGAGTTCCTCGCTCAGCTCCTCGTTCAGCGCGCGGGCCCACTGCTCGGCGCGCTCGCCCGCGTCCGGCGGTGGGACGGTGACCACCACCGGGCTCTGCGCCGCCCAGGCCGGGTCCCAGACCTGCGGTCCGTACACGACCAGCGGGACGTCGGCGAGTTCCGCGCACAGCTCGCGCAACAGCGCGGCCCGCTCCGGCCGTTCGGGTTGGAGCCGGTCCAGCGGTCCGAGCACCACGCCGCCCCCGCCCAGCCGCGCCTCGCGGGCGAGCACCCGTACGGTGCCCTCCGGCGGGCGGGCGGCGAGCGCGGCGGGGTCGACCACCAGGGGCGGCGGGCCGTCGGCCGCGAGGGCGGCCACCGCGAGCGCGCCGGCGTGCCCGCCGCGGTCCAGCAGGTGCACCAGGCCGCCGACGGCGACCAGCGCGCGCAGCCGCTCGTCGGCCTCCCGCTCGTCGGGCCGCGTCGGATCGGTCCGCCGCCGGTCCGGCCGCCGGGGGCCGGGCTCGGCGCGGCGGGCCAGCCCGGCGAGCGCGCCGTCCGGCTCGTCGTCGCCGAGCAGATGGGCCGTCACCCGGTCCGGGACCCGCAGGGTCCGGGAGAGCAGCGGGCGGTCCGGCTCGGTGACCTCCAGCAGGCCGCCGGCGATCAGCGGGGCCCGGGTGGAGAAGCGGAAGCGCCCGGCGCCGGCCCCGGGCTGTCCGCACAGTTCCAGGGCGAGGCCGACGGTCGCCCGGCGGCGGGTCAGGTCGTCGTTGAGGTAGCCGTAGAGCTGTTCGAAACGGGGGTCGAGGTCGGGGGCGAGCGCCACCAGCAGCAGGTCGAGGTCCAGCGGGAGCAGCCCGAAGGCGGCGCTGAGCCGCCCGAGCCGGGAGCCGGGCGGCGGCGCGGGCCCGTCGCCGGGGTCCGCGGTCCCGCGGTGCGCCGTGCCGGCGGCCGCCAGGATGCGGTCCACCGCCTCCGGGCCGAGGTACTGGCCGCGGTACGGGTCGTCCGGGTCGGGGTCGTCGGCCCGGCGTTCGCGCACCGCCGCGCGGACCCGCTGTTCGACCCGCCGCAGCCGCTCCCAGAGGTGGTCGGGGCTCGGCGGGGCGCCGTTCACCGCCTGGTCGAGGTCCAGGGTCATCGCGCCCTGCCCCGGGGCCGGCGGCCGGGCGGCAGCCCGCGTTCCCGGGGCGCGGCGAAGCCGTCCGGCCCGGGGTCGGCGGTGCCCTGGTATCGCAGTCGGCGGCCCGGGCCGTCGGCGGACGGCGGGTTGTCCCGGGTGGTGTCGCCGGCGTGCAGCACCAGCCCCTCGGTGACCGGCGGTCCGGCCGGGGCGCGCTCGCCGGGCAGCGGGGCGAGCACCCGGAGGTCGACCGACGGCCGCAACTCCCCGCCGAGCGAGGACCAGACGTCGGAGACCGACGGCAGGCCGGTGTCCTGCCCCGCGATGTCCAGCGAGACGGTCAGTCCGAGCTCGGCGAGCGAGCCGGTGAGCAGCCCGGCGGGTAGCGTGTCGGTGGCGGTGAGGCACTGCAACACCTCGGCCAGCAGCCGGTGTTCGTCCTGCGGCCGGTTGGTCCAGGCGGTGACCAGGTAGGCCAGTTCGAACCAGCGGGGCGCCGGGCGCCGGCCGGTCACCATGCCGTCCGCGTCGTACTCCGCGACGGTGCCGCTCTGCCGGCGGCCGGTGTCCTCGCGGAGCCCGTAGAGGAAGACGCTGACCGTGGGCGCGTTGCGGCGGGCGGCGAAGTCCCGGGTGGGGGCGTCGAAGACCACCTCGATCCCGCGCTCGGTCAGGCCGGTCCCGGTGAGCAGTCGCCGCAGTGCCTCGTCGACTTCGTGGATCACCGCCGCTCCACCTCCCCGGGCGGGCCGATGCTGCCCTCGACCACGAGGAAGGGGCAGGTCACCGGGGAGAATCCGGGGCCCTCGGCGGTGATGGTGCGCGGGCCCGTCTCGTCCTTGGGGAGGATGAGCAGCTGCCCGGCGAAGGTCCCGTCGGCCTTCGGGCGGGTGGGCGCGGCGGCGGCGGTGATGCCGGGCTGCCAGGTGAAGCGGACCGGCGCGCCGGGCGGGAAGTCCACCCCGCGTACGGAGGTCACGAAGCCGGGCTTGCCGATCGGCGGCACCGCGACGATGCGGGGCTGGAGGATGCGCAGCGGGGTGCTCGCCCGGTGCGGTCCCGGGGTCGTGTCGGTGCCGGTGGTGGTCAGCTCGGCGGTGACGACGGTGTCCAGCGCCGCCACGGGCGAGAGCACCACCCGGATCACCGCGCTGCGGCCGGGGGCCAGGTCGCTCACCGTGCAGGTGCCGTTGCGGCAGCCGGGCGGCAGGGCCTCGGTGGGCACTCCGGCGGGCAGGCCGAGGGTGAGGCGCAGGCCGGTCGCGAGGGCCTGGCCGGTGTTGCGCACCGTGTAGCTGACGGTCACGTGGCCGCCGACGTAGCCGGGGTTCGGCTGGGCGTCGACCGTGACGCCGGGGCCGGCCTGCGGCGGGGGTGCGGGCGCCGGGGGCGGTGGCGGCGGCGGTGCGGGGGTGGGCGTCGCGGTGGTGGGCGTCGGGGTGGGTGTGGGTGTGGGCGTCGGGGTCGGGGTCGGTGACGGCGTGGCGGTCGGTGACGGGGTGGGCGTCGGCGAGGGGGTCGACGGCTCCAGCACCGGCAGGAAGGTCCGGGCGGAGTCGTCGTCGGGGTTCGGGTCAACGACCGTCCCGGTGACGCTCCAGCCGAAGTCCGGGTAGCCGGGCCGGGTGCCGATCAGGGTGGCCGTGATCCGGATCACCGCGCGCGGTGCCATGGTGCCGAGTTCGCAGCGCAGCGCCGCGGCGTCGCACGATCCGGTCGGGGTGGTCAGCCTGCCGAGCCGGGCGCCGTTCGGCACCGAGACGGTGAGGGCGGTGCCGGGCGAGGGCGCGGGGCCCTTGTTGGTGACGGTGACCGTCACGTCGGTGCTGCCGTCGACGGGGACGGCCGGGGTCCGTTCGGGCACGCTGACCGCCAGGTCGACGGACTGCTGGACGGCCGGCTCCTTCTGGCGGCCCGGCAGCCGCCAGTCGAGCTCGGTGAGCCTGGCGGTCGCGAAGTCGTAGACCTTGATGCCCTCCGGTGAGCTCGGCGGGGCGGCCCGGCGGGAGGTCATCAGCAGCTGGGCGCTGTTCGCCGTCCAGGCGACGTCGCGGGGCTGGAAGGGCCCGCTGGTGGGGCGTTCGGGCAGCGGCCGGGTGCAGGCGCCCTGGCCGAGCCCGGCGGGCACGATCACCGTGCAGTCGGCGCCGGTCGGGGTGGTGACCACCACGCCGTCCTGGTGGTTGTTCCCGCCGTCACCGGCCTTGCGGTTGAAGGCGATGCGACGGCCGTCGGGGGCGAAGGCGGGGCTGTCGTCGATGACGTCGCAGCTGCCCGGGCAGGCCGTCCGGCTGAGGTCGCTCTGCCGGGTGAGGTCGTCGGCGGCGACGGTCCAGACGTGCAGGTTGCCGGCGTTGCCGTCGACCACGGCCGTCCGGGAGAAGGCGATCAGCTTGCCGTCCGGGGACCAGAACGGCTGGCCGTCGGAGGTGTCCGGCTGGCCGGCCGGCGGCCGGACGGTGCCGACGATCCTCCCGGTGGCCACCTCGGCGATCAGGACGCGCCCGGGCCGGGCCGGCTGCCCGCCGGCGGCCGGGGTGCTGCGGCTGAACACGATCAGCCGGCCGTCAGGGGAGAGGGACGGGTCGGTGTCGCGGTCGTTCGGGCCGCGCCCGGCGAGGTCCATGGGGTGCGGGTTCGCCCCGTCGGCGTCGGCGAGCCAGATCCGCTGGATCCGCCCGGCGGGCCCGTCCTCGTAGCGGGTCACCACGATCTGCCGGCCGTCGGGGGTGTAGGTCTGGCGCTCGTACCACGGGTCGAAGCCGGGGCGTGGGTGGAACAGCGGGTCGGCGGCCGGGTCGGTGCTGGTGTTGCTGTCGGCGGCCGGGTCCTCGCGGAGCACGCTGATGCCGAGGTCCCGCGGGTCGGACCCGTCGGGGCGCATGTCCTGCACGTCGGCGACGTTGGCGCCGGAGGCGCTGGTCTGCTCGACGACGGGGCCGCCCTCGTTCTGGGTGCCCAGCCAGGCCGGTGTGGCGATCAACCGGTTGACGCGGTAGAGCAGACGGGGCGCGTCGCAGTTGCAGGTCAGCGCGCGGTAGAGGTTCACCACCGGCGGCTGGGCCGGGTCGGGCTGCGGGCTCGGGTTGTTGGGGTCGAGCAGGTCGGCGCTGAGGAAGAGCACGCCGCTGCCGTCGGCCATCCACGCGGCGGAGCCGGTCTTCCAGGTGGAGCCGGTGCCGGGGAAGAACGCCTTGTCGCCGCCGGTGGGCGAGGTGAGCATCAGGGTCCGGCCCTGGTCGCGCTGGTCCCAGGTGTAGACGATCTCGTTGCGGTGGGCGTCGTCGTTCACCGGGTTCCAGGTCGGGTCGACCGCGTCCCCGTTGGTCACGTTGGTGACCTTCACCGGTGCGCCGCCTCCGAACGGCCGCAGGTAGATCTGACGGTGGTCCGGTTCGCCGTCGCAGGAGTACGCGATCCACTTGCCGTCGGGCGAGACCGTCGGGTGGGTCTCGTCGGCGGCACCGTCGGTGATCCGGCGCAGTCCGCTGCCGTCCCGGTTGACGGCCCACAGCACGTGCTGGGGCTTGCTGTCGCCACCGCGGTCCTCCAGCGCCTCGAAGACGACGCCCTTGCCGTCCGGGGCGAGGGCGGGGTGGGAGGTGTCCATGCCGGTGGTGAGCCGGTGCACGGCGCCGGCGGCGTCGCGCAGGTAGACCTGGGGCAGCGGGCCGTCGCGCAGGCTGGTGAAGACCAGTTCGTCACCGCGGGCCGAGGGGTCGCGGTCGAAGTGGACCGGGCCGGGCCCGAACAGCGGGGTGCTGGACTCCGTGCCGGTCACCTTGCCGAGGCCGCGGTGGTTGGTGCCGGCGAAGACGATCCGTCCGGCCGCCGGGTCGACGGCGGCCACCGGGGCCGCGGCGCCCGGCCCGCCGGGGGCGGCGCCGGCCAGGGTCACCAGGGCCGCCGCGAACGCGAGCAGCACCGCGACGGCGGCCCGGGCCGGCCGCCGGACGGAGCGGGGGGTGGCGGAGGCGCCGATCACGCTCGACCTCACAGGTTGCAGGGGCGGTCTCCCGCAGTGTCCCCGCCCCGGCGGCCCGGCGGGAGAGCCCGGACACCCTCGGCGGGGGAAGCAACCGGTGTCCCCAAAGGGCAGACCGCCCGCCCCTCGTGCGGGAAGTCGGCCGGGCCGACTTCCCGCACGGCCGGGTTACGGGGGGTCGATGGTGAAGACGACGCGGTGTCCCGTCCATTCGTTGAGTCCCCACACGCGTCCCGAGGACCGGTCGTAGCCGAGGTTCTGCGTCAGGCTGGGGGCCCTGGTCAGGACGGACGGGGATTCGCCCGCCCTGGCGCGGTGGATGCACGAGTAGCTGCCCGTGTCGGTGGGGTCCGCGTCATGGCTCGTCGGACATTCGCCGGCCATGTAGTACCAGGTCCCGTCCGTCGCGACGCCCTGCATCTGGAACACCGGGGTGCTGTACGCCGCGGTGGCGGTTGCGGTGCCGACGCTCGTGGCGTCATCGGCGAGCGGCAGGTCGGTGGCCGCGTTGAGCGGCCAGCGGGCGATGCGGCCGCCGGCTCCCGCCTGGTGGCTGCGGTACTCACCGGACACCAGAGCATGGGGTGTGCTGCTGCGGTCCAGGCTGAGCGAGCCGAGACAGATGGGCCCGACCCCGCCCGAGCAGCCACGGGGATCGGTGCCCGGGGCGTCCGTGTAGTACCGGCCCTGCAGCGGGAGGACCCACGGGTCCGTGCCCGCGGTCGTGCTCCACAGGTACTGCATGTCGAAGACGAGGAGCTCGCCACCGTTGGCGACGAACAGCTTGTTGCCGTACCAGACCATCCCGTCGGCGTGGATGTTCGTGATGGGCTCGAAGCTCCCGCTGCCGGTCGGGCGCACGAGCAGCACATGGCCGTAGGTGACGCGCTCCCCGGTGGACTCGGCAATCGAGATCCGGCCCAGCTTGTCCTTCGCATCGGCTCCCGTGCCGTAGTACCAGGAGGCGAGGTAGAGGTGGTGCCCGTCGACGGTCGAGCCGGTGGCGTCGTGGGCCGCGGTGAAGCCCTGCGGATGCCAGCCGCCGGAAGTCGAGTAGGCGCTGGTGTTGTCGTCGCCCGTGTCCCAGCAGAACCCGTCGTACTTGTAGGTGTCGTCCAGGCCCGTGTCATGGCACAGTGCCGGCCGGCCGACGTGCGGCTTCGACCGGGCGACCGTGAGGGGCGTAACCCTGGTCACGGTGCGGGTGTTCTCGACGGCGCGGATGGCGGCGCCGTAGGCGTCGTAGTCCGTGGCCCGGTCGATCTTCAGCTGGAAACCGGAAGCGGGTATGGAGGCAAGGGTGCTTGCGGCGGCCGCGGGCTGAGCCGAGACCGTCGTGCCCGCGAGAACGACGAGTCCGGCGAACAGCGACGCCGCGGTGCGCCGAAACGAGGAACGGGTTGTTGATCTCACGCCGCAGATGCTATCCACCGCCGCTGCGCTCAGAGCGTGGTGACCGGTCGAGTGCGTTCGAGCGGCCCGGGGCGTCCACCGGTGCACGACCCCCCGTCAGCCCTCTCACCTGCCGCAGTCGTAAGGTCGGCACTCATGGACACCACGGGGAACGGTCTCCGCCCGGCGGCGGAACGCAGGCGCGACACTCTCGAACGGCTCGTCACCGAGCGGGACGTCTGGGTGTCGACGGCGCACCCCGATTACGGGCCGCACCAGGTGCCGCTGTGGTTCCTGTGGGACGGGCGAGCGGTGTGGATGTGCACCAGCTCCGCTTCCCCGACCGCGCGGAACCTCCGCGTGGAGCCGCGCGTGCGTCTGGCGCTGCCCGACGCCTTCGACGTGGTGCTCCTCCAGGGCGAGGCGGAGTGCTTCCCGGACCAGGACGTGCCCAAGGACGCGGCGGAGGCGTTCGCCGCCAGGTTCGGGTGGGACCCGCGCACGCAGGAGGGTTCCTTCCTGTACGTGCGCGTGGTGCCGACGACCGTACGCGCCTGGCGCGGCGAGCCGGAGCTGCGCGGCAGGGTCGTCATGCGCGACGGGGCGTGGCTGGACTGAGCGGACGCCCGTCGCGACGGGGCGCGGGAGGGGCGAGGCCGGCGCCTCCGAACGCCCCCGCCCCCCCGCTCCCCCGTCCCAGCGGACCGGTTCCGCGGGCCGGCGGGGAAACCGGTCGCCCCGGCACGCGGACGTCCGTATCGTCGCGCGCATGAGACTGCTCTCCGTCAATGTCGGCAGGCCCCGGCCCAACCCGTGGAAGGGCCTCAGTGCGACGGGCATCGACAAGCGGCCTGTCGACGGTCCGGTCGCCGTCATCGCCCCCGGCCCCAAGGGCACCGGCGAGGTCGGTCTCGTAGGCGACCGCGTCTACGACGTGAAGCACCACGGCGGTCCGGATCAGGCCCTCTACGCCTACGCCCGCGAGGATCTCGACGGGTGGGAGGCCGAGCTGGGCGGTCCGCTTGCCAACGGCGCCTTCGGGGAGAACCTCACGACCCTCGGCCTCGACGTCAACGGCGCCCTGATCGGCGAGCGTTGGCGCATCGGGCCGGACGTGGTCCTGGAGGTGTCGTGCGCGCGGATCCCGTGCGCGACGTTCCAGGGATGGCTGGAGCGGGAGGGGTGGATCAGGCGGTTCACCCGAGCCGCGGTGCCGGGCGCCTATCTGCGCGTGATCGAGCCGGGAGACATCCGGGCTTCCGACCCCGTCGAGATCGTGCACCGGCCCGACCACGACGTGACCGTCGCGCTCGTGTTCCGCGCGACGACACTCGAACCGGACCTCCTGCCGCGGCTGCCGGCAGCTGACGCGCTGCCCGAGGAGATCAGGGAACTGGCCCGCAGGCGCACGGACTCGTAGCGGATCGGTCCGTCCGCCCGCGCGGACCGGCATGCGGGGAACGGGACGTGACGCGGCCCATCACGGTTCGACGGGCGCTCCCGCCACAGCACCCAGCTCGACCAGTTGCGCCCTGCCGTTGCCCACCGACCAGTCGTCGAGGGCGTTCTCGGTGAGCGTGACGAACACGTCCTCGGGCCGCACGCCGACCTCGGTCAGATTGGCCGCGAGCCGCCGGTAGAGGTCGAGCTTGAGCTCCCGGGGCCGACCCGCCACCAGGGTGATCTGGACGCAGACGACGTCCCGGCGGGCCACGTCGAGGTAGTTCGGGTCGAAGACCAGCTCCTCGGGATCGTGCGGGGTGACGATCTGGAAGCGGTCATCGGCCGGGATGCCGACCGCGTCGACGAGGGCCTGGTGCACGGCGTCGGCGATCGCGCGTCGGACGGCGGGCGGCCGGTCGGTGGACAGGTCGATGCGGACCAGAGGCATGGGGACGCTCGCTTTCCGGGAGGACCCGACTACAGTGTTCGATGAACATCGACCACACCAGTGTACGACGACTGACGAACACTCAGCAGAGGACCGGCCCATGTCCGCCCGCACCCGCGGCCTCACCCACACCCATCCGGCCGAGGTGTCGCTCCAGGAGGCGCTCGACGCGGTCGGCGACCCCGTACGACGCACCATCCTCAGGGAGTTGGCCGGCGCCCCCGACTGGACCCGTGCCTGCGGCACGTTCGACCTTCCGGTGAGCAAGGCGACCCGCAGCCACCACTTCACCGTGCTGCGCGCCGCCGGCCTCGTCGAGCAGCGCGACGAGGGGCCACGTCGGCTCAACCGGCTCCGCCGCCCCGAGTTCGACCGGCGGTTCCCCGGGCTCCTCGATCTGGTGCTGGCCGATTCCGCGACGGACCGCGGCAGTTCCGCGCAGTAGCACGGCACGAGGGACCGCCGATCCCGCACGAGAAGTCGGCCGGGCCGACTTCTCGTGCACGCCCTGCTCCCAGTCGTCACTTCAGGGGGTTACCGGGCTCGTCCAGCCAGGCCGTCTGTCCGGCCGGGGTCACCGTGAGCCCGTACCGCTCGTACCCGGGGCGTCCGGCGGACTCCCACCGGCGGTAGGCGCCCTCCACCTCGTCCCAGAGCCTGCGCGGCCCGGACTGCCGGACCTCGAACCGGGATTGCCCGGGCACGGAGTCCACGGTCGCCCAGGAGGTGACGGCCGTGTCGAACAGCCACCACGTCCAGCCCTCGCCGAAGCCGTTGCGCCGGTAGTACACATCCGGCAGGGCGAGGGCACAGGCGAACTGCGCCAACCAGTCGTCCCCGATCGCCTCGGGGTCGAGCCTCGTCCAGGACCGCCCGGAGTCGCCCGGCCACTCCCCCGGCAGGTAGTCGTCCACCGGGGCGCCCTCGTAGCGCTGCTGTCGCAGCATCATGAACGCCGACGAGCGGGTGAACCGGCCGGTCCCCGTCCCCTCACCGTCCACCGTGAGGCGGACCACCGCCCCGCCGCCCAGCAGTGGCGAGACGGGGCTGACGATCACCCCGCCCGGCCGGGTCTGAGCCGGCCAGGCGGGCGGGATGTGCCGCACCGACACGGTGGAGACGATCCGGTCGTACGGAGTGCGCACGCCCCACCCGAGCGCCCCGTCCCCGCACACGACCTCGGGCGTGTAGCCGGCACCGCGAAGGGCGGTGCGCGCCCGGGCGGCGACCCGGGCGTCCACCTCGACGGTGGACACCGTCTCGGCGCCCAGGCGGTGCGCCAGCAGTGCCGCGTTGTATCCGGTACCGGTTCCGATCTCCAGCACCCGGTGACCGGGTTCCGCGCCCAGGTCGGCCAGCATCTCGACGACCACCGTGGGCATCGACGCCGACGACGTGGGCGTGCTGCGGGTCCCGTCGTCGGCTCCGTCGTCCCACTGCGTGGTGATCGGCAGATCGCTGTAGGCGAGCCGCAGCCACCGTTCGGGCTCCTCGGAGCGGGTGCACTCGGCGTCGCCGCCTCCCTCGTCCGCCCAGATGGTTTCCGGGAGGAACGCGTGGCGCGGGACGGCCGCCACGGACGGGGCCCAGTCCGGCGACAGCGAACCCTTCTCGGTCAGCGCGGCCACCAGCGCGGCCCGGCGCTCGTCGGGGCTCACTTCTTGTGCTTCGGGTCCGGGGCGGGCTTCTGGCTGTCCGACGACGGCTTCGGGCCGATCGACGATCCGCCGGGCTTGGCGTGTCCGGGGCTCCTGCCGTCGTTCGGGCCGCCCTTGTTCTCGTCACCCATGGTCAAGGTCCTCTCGGTTCGGTACTTCGGTGGAACAGGAAGTCGGCTGGGCCGACTTCCTGTGCGGGGCTTCAGGAGGCGGGTCGGCGGTCGCGGTTCCGATCGGGGGCGGCGGCGAGGTCCGGGCGGTGGGGCATCCGCAGGACGGCGGCCGCGCCGAGGCCGACGACGGCGATGGCGAGGAGCAGGAGGAGGGGAAGGGCGAGGCCGATCAGGAGTCGCACGGGGCCCCGGCCTTCTCGTAGCCGTAGTGGCGGAGGATCGCGAGGAGGTTGAGCACGGTGCTGGCCGGGGCGGCGCCGAAACGGACCAGGACGCGGCCGTCGACCACCCGGTCCGTGGCCAGGGCGGGCCAGAGGAGGCCGAACACGCGGCCGCGGTCGCGGAGTTCGGCGAGGAGGGAGGCCACCTCCGGCTCGGTGTAGGTGCGCATGACCGGATCGGCCGGCCCGGTCGGGCGGCGGTGGTCGGCGGTCACGCGGCCGAGTCCAGCTCGAACCAGCAGGACTTCCCGGACTTCCGGGGCTCCGTGCCGAAGCGGTCGGTGAGGGAGCGGACGAGGCGCAGGCCCCGGCCGGAGACCGCGAGGAGGTCGGAACCGTCGCGCTGGATCGGGAGGGTGGGGCTCCCGTCGCTGACGGAGACCCGGAGCACGTGGTCGATCAGCGCGATGACGACGATCGGCGCCGCACTGCCGCCGTGGCGCCAGGCATTGACGAAGAGTTCGAGGAGCGCGACCTCGGCATCGGCGACCAGGTCGGGCTTCCACCCGGCGCGCGCCGTGGCCTCGCGCAACTCCTCGCGCGCAGCCGACCAGTCAGGGGGGAATTCGTGGGGGAACACGATGAAACCTCCGTGGGGCTTCAGATATGACCATCGATCGATCAAACGCGCGATCGAAGCGATGGAATGACGGAAAAGCGCAGCAGCATCCCGACGTCGATCACGCAGTGCATGCGGCCAGCTACACTCAGCATGACGTGAGGGCCATCACACATGCAAGCTGGCTCGAATAATCTGCAAAATCTCATATCGAACCCGAATTCGGTGCCACGCTCTGCCAGTTGTCGGTAGCGCCTACGCGATCAGCAAGGGCAGACTGGTCCACCGAGAGGTCAGGAGGGGCATCCCATGGCGGTATCAACCGTTCGCCGTCGTCGGCTGGGCGAGGAGTTGCGCAGGCTCCGCGAGCAAGCGATGATCGCCGCGGACACGGCGGCCGACGCCACCGGCATGAGCCTGGCCAAGTTGAACCGGATCGAGAACGCCCGCACTGCGGCCAAGATCGAGGATGTCAACAAGCTCCTCGACCACTACGGTTGCGACGACGAAGAGTTTCGCGCCAGCTTGATCGCCATCACGAAGGACGGCAGCAAGCGCGGCTGGTGGCTGAGCTACCGCGACGTGATCAACGTGTCAGCAACCGACCTGATCATGCTCGAAACCGAGGCTTCGACCTTCAAGACCTACGAACCCGCCTTCATCCCGGGGCTCTTCCAGACCGCCGAATACGCTCGGCTGGTCATCGATCGGCTCCGGACCACCAACCGCGGCACGGTTGACGATCTCGTACAGGTCCGCATGGCCCGGCAGTCCATCCTGACCCGCCCGAACCCCGTCGAGGTCTGGGCGGTCATCCACGAAGCCGCCCTCCGAGCCATCGCAAATCGTCCCGACGTCATGGGCCCACAACTCGACAAGCTGCTCACGCTGAGCCGACTGGCGAACGTCAACATCCAGGTGATGCCTGCGGGTGCGGCCATCCACCCGGGCATGAGCGGCGCATTCGCCATGCTCGGATTCCCTCAGCGGAAGGACCTCGACGTGGTCTTCGTCGAAGGCATGCTCGCCGGTTTCTGGATCGAGGACCCGACCGACGTCGAGCTGTACCGGGCGAAGTTCCAGGAGATCACGGCCGAAGCCCTTTCTGTCGACTCCTCGCTCGAGTTCATCACCGCACAGAGAGAACTGATCAAGTGACCCACTATCCCGACGCCGAGGCGACTGGCTTCACCTTCCGGAAGTCGAGCTACAGCGGCGGCAACGAGAACTGCGTCGAATACGCACTCCTCCCCGAGGCCGTCGCCGTCCGAGACAGCAAGGACCCTTCCGGCCCTGCCTTGGCCTTCGACCACACGGCCCACGCAGCCTTCATTGCCGCTGTCGGCACCGGGGAATTCGACTTCGGGCTCCTCTAAGCGTTCTCCAAGCGGTGCCTCGCCCTGCCCGGGGCGAGGCACCGCTTCCCGTTTCCGCTCCCCTATATCAGCCCGCGCCGCATCGCATACCCCACGGCGTGCGCGCGGTTGCGCAGGCCGAGGCGGGTGATGATCTCGTGCAGCACGTTCTTCACCGTGCGCTCGGAGTACGACGTCTTCGCGGCTATCTCGCTGGTGTCGAAGCCCTCCGCCACCAGCTTCAGCATCTCCGCCTCCCGTGCCGTTAACGTCGAGAGGGTCAGGCCCCGCCCGTCCAGCATGGTGCGCTGCAACATCCCGATCCGGTCGAGCAGTTCGCCCAACAGGTCCCCGGGCATCACGCCCTCTCCGTTGGCCAACGCCGTGATCAGGTGCACCAGCCGGTCCTGGGTGGCCTCCGAGCGGCGCAGCACCGCGGCGACCCCGTACTCCACGATGGTCTGCAGACCGCCGGCCTCGAAGTGGCCGACCACCAGGCCGATCCGGCCCGTGGTGGCGAGCCGCAGCCGGCGCAGGTGCTCGGTCACCGTGTCGGTCAGCGCGTCGACCACCAGCAGGGAGACCTCGGCCCGGCCGGCCTCGCTCTCGTTCAGCAGCTCCACCTCGGGCCGCTGGCGCAGCGTCTGGACCACGCCGGTCTGCAGGATGAGGTCCTCCGCGAAGACCGCCACCCGCACCTGGGCCGGCCTGCCGCGCAGTTGCTCGGGGATGCGGGGTGCGGCGGCGGTGCCGGAGCGTGGCGCGACCCCGGTCCGGCGTGTGGTGACGGCTTCCTCCCGGGTTGTATCGGTCGACGTCATCGAACTACTCCATTCTTCACTTGCCTGCGAGGGTGACGGCCGGCTGCCCGCGGGGCGGGGGCCGGCCGGGGGAATGTGGGCGCGGGTCACGCGCGGCGGGGCCGGCCCCGGGTCGGCACCGGGCGGGGTCTCCGGTCGGTCCGTACGGGCAAGGGGTGTGCCCACAGCTTGCCCGTACGGTCCTCTTCTCCGGCGCCGGACGGCCCTACCGTCACGCTATGACCACATCCGCCGAACTCGGCCTGCCAGCACTGACGGTGGCCCCCGGTGGCGTGGCCACCGCGACTCTGACGGTACGCAACGACCTCGACATCGTTGAGGCCTACACGTTCGAGGTGGTCGGCGACTGCGCCGCCTGGACGACGGTCGAGCCGGCCCGGGTGTCGCTCTACCCCGGGACCTCCGAGACGGTGACGGTCCGGCTGGCCCCGCCGCGGTCCTCCACCAGCCGGGCCGGCGAGTTCCCGCTCGGCGTCCGGGTGCTGCCGGTCGAGCGCCCCGACCTGGTGAGGGTGCCGGAGACCACGGTCACCGTGACGCCGTTCCACGAGTTGCAGGCCGCGCTCGCCCCGCGCCGTCGCCGGGGCTGGCTGCGCGGGCGCTACCGGGCCTCGGTGCGCAACCAGGGCAACGCCCCCACCACGGTGGCCTTCACGCCCGGACAGGCCGGCGAGGACCTGCGGTTCGCGGTCACGCCGGGGAAGCTGCGCCTGGAACCCGGTGAGTCCGGGGAGGTGCGGGTCCAGGCGCGCACCCGCAAGCTGATCTGGTTCGGCAAGCCGGCGACCTGGCCGTTCGAGGTGACGGTGGGCCCGGAGGAGCGGCCGGAGAGCAAGGACGGAAAGGACGGCAGGACCGGGAGCAGCGTCCCGGAGGCCGCCGCTCCCGCGCCCCAGAAGCCCGTCCTGGACGGCGAGTTCGCCCAGCTGCCGATCTTTCCCACCTGGCTGCTCGCCCTGCTGGCCGCGCTGATCGCGCTGCTGCTGGCCTGGTTCGCGCTGGTCCGCCCGGCGGTGCGCAGCTCCGCCAAGCAGGCCGCCGAACAGGCCGTCGTCGCCCAGCAGAGTGCCTCCCCGGCCGTGCCCGCGGGCGCTCCGGCCGGTGACGCGCCGGGCGCCCCCGCCGGCGGGGCGACCCCCGGCGGTCAGGCCAAGCCGGGCGCCGGGAAGCCCGCCACCGGCCCGGGCGGCCAGGGCGGCCCCGGCGCGGGCCCGGCGGTGCCGGGGACGGGGCAGCAGTTCTCCGAGACGATCGACGTGCAGACCGCGAACGGTGCTGCCGGGACGGGCAGTTACCCGGTGCCGCACGGAAAGGTGCTCGACATCACCGACATCGTGGTGGCCAACTTCCAGGGCGACCAGGGTGTGGTGACCATCACGGCGGGCAACAAGACGATCACCACGATCGCCCTGGAGACCTTCCGCAACCAGGACTACCACTGGGTGACCCCCATCCAGGTCCCCGAGGACCAGACCGTGACGGCGAACGTGACGTGCGAGGCGCCGGGCACCCCGGCGTCGGGCAAGCAGGCGGCCACGTGCCACGAACTCCTCAACGTCAGCGGGACACTGAGCGACATCCGGCGGGCGAACTGAACACTTCCGACCCGTTCGTCTCCGAATTCCCCCACGTCCCGCACGCCCCCTCACATCTCGTGACCATGTCAATACTCGACGGACACTGTTGCATCGTGCACCCGTACGAACAAAGCCGACCCGCCCACGACACGCCGTGATCTGTCCCACCAGGGCAATCGGCCTGGCCCTCCGGGGCAACGGGCCCGCCCCCGCGGGCGGTTCGGTCTGCCCCGGGAAAGCCGAACGCCGGCCCCGCCCTTTCGAGGGCGGGGCCGGCGTTCGGCGTGATCGCGGTCGGAGACCGCCGGGTCAGAACCAGTGCAGGCAGTGCGGGGCGCGCTCGGCGCGGAACAGGGCGTCGGCGAGGACGGCCGCGCCGGGGCGGTGGGCCCTGATGTGCCCGGCCCGGACGAGCGCGCTCGGGGCGGTGCCGCCGAGGTAGACCGAGCCCAGGTCCCGTACGTCCAGGGAGAGGTCGGGCTCCCGGTCCGTCGGGACGCACGCGGCCTTCCCGTCCCGGACGGTCAGCAGGTACCGGTGGTGCTCGCCGAGGAACGGGTCGTCGACGTCGAGGACCAGCTCGCCGTCCGTGAACCAGCCGCGCGAGGTCAGCGCGCGCGGGACGTCCAGCAGCCGCACCCAGAGCCAGTCGGTCTCCCCGCCCGGCTCTCCGGCCCGGAAGTCCGCGAACTGCCAGCGCAGCGGGTGGTCCGGCGGGCAGTGCCGGAACACGACCCGGGCGACCAGGTCGTGGCCGAGCAGGAACCGGGCCAGGTCGGTGTGGGCGGCGTCGTCGACGGCGACGGTCTCGTCCACCGTCAGGGCGTCGCCGTCCTTCGAGTAGCTCGCGTACCCGTCCGGGGTGCCGTCGGCGTCCCGGTGGACGGCGACGTAGCGCGGCGTCGAGGCGACCGGGACCTGCCCGGCGCCCAGCTCCCACCAGCGGCGCGGCCGGGACAGCGCGCCGGGCTGGGCCCGCCGGTAGCGGTCGTAGACCTGCTCCAGGATCTCCCCGCACGCGGCCCGGGGCAGCACTTCGACCGAACCGCCCGCCGGGGCGGCGGCCGCCCGGGGCGCGGCGAAGGCGGCCTGGTGGCGCTGCACCGTCAGCCGCTGGGTGTACGTCGCCGGACCGTAGCCGAACCGGCCGTAGATCCCGGCCTCCGAGGCCAGCAGCACGGCCAGGAACTCCCCGCGGGCCCGCAGGTCGGCGAGCTGGCGCCGCATCATCGCGGTGAGCACGCCCTGGCGGCGGTGGGTGGGCAGGACGCCGACGGCCGTCACCCCCGGGGCCGGGACGACGACCTGCCCAGGCAGGGTGAGCTCGAAGCTGTACGCGCCGGCGGTGCCGACGGGCCGTCCGTCCGCCGTCACGGCCAGCAGATTGCGGTCCATCTCGGTCGCCGCCCACCAGACCCCGCCGCCGTCCGCGTTCGGGCTCTCCGGGAAGATCCCCAGCGCGGCGTGGAAGGTGTCGACGAAGGCGCCGAGGTCCTGGTCGGTCGTGGAACGGATCTCCATGTGGTGCTGCTGCCTCCCCGCGATGCGGCCACCACCCCGTGTGGCGCCCCCCGAAGTGCAGCGTCGCCGCGCGGGCCGGTCAAGCGAATTACCGCCGCGGCCGCGGCGCTCGGGCCGCGGCCAGGGACCGCGCGAGGGCCGCCCGCGCCAGGCGCTCGGCCCTCGGGAGCAGCGCCGGGGCCGCCACGGCCACGGCGATCGAGGCGGCGACGCCCGCCCAGGCGACCGGGCCGAGCGGGGTGCAGCCGAAGAAGCGGCTGAGGCCCGGGGTCTGCACGACGGACGCGAGGACGGCGGCGGAGCCCAGGACGGTGGCGAGGACCAGCGGGCTGCGCCGGCGCCCGGTCAGGGTCTGGGCCAGCTGGGCGCCGACCACACCGCACAGGGCCATGGTGCTGGTGCGCCGCGCCGAGCCCGGGGTGGCGGTGCCGATGGCCCAGGCGGTGGTCGCGCCGAGCGCGGTCACCACGCCGCGGTGGCGGATCTGGCGGGCGAGCGGGGCGTCCAGCGCCGCGGTGCCCGCACGCGGCCCGCCCTGATCCGCCGCCGGCTCGTCCCGGGGCGTGACGGCCACGGCCATCGCCGGGAACATGTCGGTCAGCAGGTTGACGAGCAGGATCTGCCGGGTGGACATCGGTGCGCGGCCCGAGAGCAGGGTGCCGAACAGGGAGAAGCCGATCTCGCCCGCGTTGCCGCCGATCAGGATGGTGATCGCGTCCGCCACGCTGCGCCACAGCGCCCGGCCCTCGTCGACGGCGGCGGTCAGGACGGTCAGCTCCTCGTCGGTGATCACCAGGTCGGCGGCGTTGCGGGCCGCCGCGGAGCCGCGGGCGGCGATGCCCACTCCGACGTCGGCGGCGCGGATGGCGGCGGCGTCGTTGGCACCGTCCCCCACCATCGCCACCACCCGTCCCGCCTCCCGCAGGGCCTCGACGACCAGCACCTTCTGCTCCGGTGCGACCCGGGCGACCACGTCGCAGTCGCGCAGCGCCCGGGCCCGGCCGCCGCGGTCGAGGCCGGCCAGGTCGTCGCCGGTGGCCAGCTCGACGTCCTCGGGCCAGCCCAGCGCGACCGCCACCGCGCGGGCGGTGGCCGGGTGGTCGCCGGTGAGCATGACCGGGCGCACCCCGGCCTCGCGCAGGCCCGCGACGAGTGCGGCGGAGCCGGCGCGCGGGGTGTCGGCGAGGGCGACGAAGCCGGCCGGCTCCAGATCGCCGAGCGGACGGTCGAGCGCCTCGTCGTCGTCCTCGGCGCCGGTCAGCGGCCGGGTGGCGACGGCGAGCACCCGCAGCCCGTCCGCCGCCAGGGCGGCCACCACGTCGTTCTCCGCCTCGCCCGTCCCGGCGCAGGCCGGCAGGACGCTCTCCGGCGCGCCCTTCACCACCAGCACCCGGCGGCCGTCCTCCTCGGTGCCGGTCGCGGCGGCGTAGCCCCGGCTCGCCTCGAACGGCAGCACCTTGCCGGGCGTCCAGCGCAGGTCGGCGGGGGCGGCGGCGAGGACCGCCTCGTCGGTGGAGTGGGCGTGCACCGCCGAGTCGTCCTCGGCGGGCGGACAGGCGCGGGCCGCGGTCCGCAGGACGGGCACCGCGGCCGGGTCGTCGGCCGGCCACCTCGTCCCGTCGGCGGCGGCGACGCGGGCCACCCGCAGCCGGTTCTCCGTCAGGGTGCCGGTCTTGTCGAAGCAGACGGTGTCCATCCGGCCGAGCGCCTCCAGCGCGCGCGGGGCGCGGACCAGGACGCCCTGCCGACTGAGCCGTCGGGCGGCGGCCAGCTGGGCGACGGTGGCCACCAGCGGCAGCCCCTCCGGTACGGCGGCGACGGCGACGGCCAGCCCGCCGCGGACGGCCTCGCGCACCGGGCGCCCGCGCAGGACGGCCAGCGCGGCCACTCCCGCCCCGCCGGCCAGGGTGAACGGCAGGCTGCGGCCGGTGAGTTCGCGCAGCCTGGCCTGGACGCCCCCGGCGGGCGGGGTGCGCGCGGCGAGATGCGCGGCCCGCCCGGCCTCGGTGTGGTCGCCGGTGCCGACGACCACGGCCCGGGCGTGCCCGGCGACGACGGTCGTGCCCTCGAAGACCATGCACCGGCGGTCGGCGACGGCCGCGGCGTCGGGGGTGGCGTCCGACTGCTTCGCGGTGGGCAGGGACTCGCCGGTCAGCGAGGACTCGTCGACCTCCAGGTCCTCGACGTCGAGCAGCCGGGCGTCGGCGGGCACCACGTCCCCGGTGTTCAGCTCGATCACCTGGCCGGGCGCCAGGTCCTCGGACCCGACCGTGCGGGTCCGCTCCCCCTCGACCACGTCGACCGTCCGGTGCTGCGTCATCTCCAGTGCCGCCAGGGCGCGTTCGGCCCTCACCCGCTGCGCGGTGCCGATCAGCGCGTTCATCGCCAGGGCGCCGACGACCAGCAGCGCGTCCACCGGCGAGCCCAGCAGCGCGGAGGCCGCCGCGCCGACCAGCAGCACCGGGGTCAGCGGGTCGTCGAGTTCGGAGCGCAGCGCGCCGGCCGTCCGGGCCGCCTCGCGCACGGGGGCCAGGGCCGGAGCCCGCCGGGCCCGCCGGGCGAGGTCCGACCACGCCTGCGCGGCGCCCGGGCGGCGCGCCGAGCGCCGGACGGCGGTGAGCCGGGCCAGCGCCGCCTTCGGGGCGAGCGCGTGCCACGGGACGCGCGGCGGCGGGTGCGGGGGCCGGCGGGCGCCGACCCGCAGGGCCGCCCGCCAGCCCGAGACGAGGGCGGCCGCGGTCGCGAGGTTGACGGGCGAGAGCCGGATGCCGACGGGGAGGGTGCCGCCGGGCCGCCTGCCCCGGGTGACGACCAGGAGCCCGGACAGCACGGCACCGGCCTCGGCCAGCGTCCTGGCGTGCCGGGCCACCGTACGGGCGGCGGGGATCGCGGCCAGCAGCCGCCAGACCGGCTCCAGCCCGCCCGTCAGCAGGAGGTCGGCGCCCCACACCACGGCGCCGCCCTGGTCGGCGACCGCCACCGCGAGGTCGCCGCGCAGCAGTCCGGCCAGCAGTTCCCTGGAGCTCTCCGTCAACTCCCTTCCCTCAACGGCGGGAACGCGGGCGAGGGTGAGCACCACCCGTCCGTCGCGCTGGAGTTGTCGCACCGCATCGGCCAACGACCTTTCCGGACCGATCAGTTGGTCGGCCAGCGAACCGAATTCGCCGAGCGATCCGTCATCGACCACCAGGACGCGCAGTCCGGCCCGCCGGGCGGCGTCGAGCGCAGCCTCGGCGAGCGGGGCGATCGCCCGGCCGACCAGGACGGTGCCGACGGCCCGTCCCTGGTCGGCCGCGACCATCAGGCCGGTCCCGGCGTCCGCGTCCTGCGCCAACTGGTCCGCCACCGGGGTGAGTTCGAGTGGGGCTTCGGCTCCGGCCGACTGGTCCAGCGCCGCGGTGGCGGCCTGCCACAGCCGGTCGTGGTCCCAGTCGGACACGTTCGGGTCGACCGCCAGGACGGTCCTCTCCTCGCCGCGCAGCGCGTCGGGGTGCAGGACCACGGTGTCGACGAGTTCGAGCCGGCGCAGCCGGTCGAGGTTGCGGACCAGTACGCCCTCGCGGGCGAGCGCGGTGCCCAGCGCGGTGCTGAAGGCGGTCGGGCCGTAGCGCGCGGCCTTGGGGTTCCCGGCCACCAGGCCCTCGGCGGCCTCCGCCATGCTGCGGGTGAACAGCAGGGCGGCGGCCGCGCCGAGCAGGGTGCCGCCCACCGCCTTGTCCGCGTACTCCTCGTTCGGCAGCGGGCGCAGCGCCGGCCGGGCGACGGCCCGTCCCGACACGCTCGGCCGGCCGGGCGCGCAGAGTCTGTCGTGCGCGGTGTCGAAGGCGGCGGCCTCGGCGATCGTCTCCAGCAGCCGTCCCGTCCGCAGCACCGCGTCGAGGGCCACGGCGGCGGGCGCCCGTCCGACGCCGTTCGCGGCCGCGCCGGCCGCCGCCAGCACCAGCTCCGAGCCGGTCTCACCGAGTCGGCGGCGCACCAGTGCGCGGACCTGCGGGTCCTCGCGGACCAGGGCGGTCGCCGCGACGGCCAGCCGGGCCGCGGCCGGCAGCCGGACCGCCCGGGTGCCGACCGCCGCCGCCAGGCCCACCGCGTCGCAGCCCAGGGCGATCGCCTGAACCCGCACACGGCCGGCGCGGCCCGGGTGCGAGGACTCCAGCACCGCGTCGACGTCCGGTTCCAGGCGCTGGCCGGCGGCGAGTTCGCCGGCGCGGTCCGCTACCCGCTCGGCCACCGCGTCCTGGGTCAGTTGCACCACCAGCCGGGCCAGCCCGCCGTCCCAGTAGGCGGCGACCACGTCCGGGCGCTTCGCCAGCCCCAGGGCCACCCGCCGGGCCGCGCCCTCCACGTCCCGCACCCGGGCCGTCGCCGGGCGCAGCGGGACCTGGATCCGGCTGCCCGCCTGCCAGTAGCCCCGGCCCGCCGCGGCGGCGTTCTCGGCCACCCGGACCACCCGCCGGGCCGTGGCGGTCGCGGAGAGCGCGGTGCGGGCGCCGGTGCGGACCCCGGCCTCGGCCGTCGCCGCCGTCAGCCGGACGGCGGAGCGGGCGGTCGGCAGCGCCGCGCGGGCGGCCGCCACCGGCGCGGCCAGGGCCAGGCCGAGGCCGGCCGCCGACATGCGGGTCGCGAAGCGCAGGACCATCGCTCGGCTCCAGGGGCGGGTCAGGTGCCCGGTACCCGGCCCGCGCCGGGTACCGCGTGCACCTTCTCGGGCGGCGCGGGGGCGGGCGGCGGGGTCTCGGGGGTCGAGGGTGCGGGCGGGGTCTCGGGGGTCGAGGGTGCGGGCGGGTTCTCGGGCGGCGGGCTCTCGGACGACGCGGGTGCGGGCGGGTTCATGGTCGTTCCCGATCGATCTCGTCGGTGGCGCGGACCGGCGCGCCGACTGCCGACCCGTCCCTGCTACCCGGGCGTCTGCCCGGCTGCACGGGGTCAAACGGCGTACCGGAGACATGCTCGACCCGACCCCGGCCCGGCCCCTGGGCTCCCGCCCGGCCCTGCGGTCCGGCCCCGGTACGGCCTGTTTGGCCTTCCCGCCGACGGCAACCCGCAGCGTCATGGCGTACCTCGGAGAACCCGTACCGACCGTTCCCCAGCCCTGGCCGTCCGGCCCCTGCGACCGGTCCGGCCCCTGGCTCACCACCGCGCCCGGCCCCGCGGACCGGACCCGGGCGGTGCTGTTCGGCCGCGACGGCACCCTCCTGCAGGACGTCTCCTGCAACGGCGATCCCGCCATGGTCCATCCGACGGCGGGCATCCGCGCCGCCCTCGCGGCCCTGCGCGCGGCCGGCTTCGCGCTCGGCGTGCTGAGCAACCAGCCGGCCGTGGCGCGGGGGATGCTCGGCCGCGGCCAGGTCGACGCCATCCAGGCCCGGGCCGAACTGCTGCTGGGACCGGTGGACGTGTGGGCGGTCTGCCCGCACGGCTCGCACGACGGCTGCGCCTGCCGCATGCCCGCCCCCGGCCTCGTGACGGCCGCCTGCCGGGCCCTCGGCCTGCCGCCCGCGCATGTCACCGTGATCGGCTGCACCGACTCCGTGATCGCCGCGGCGCTGGCCGCCGGCGCGCACGCGATCCGGGTCCGCGAGGCCGGCCGGCCGCCGCACCCGGCGTGCCCGCCCTGCACCCTGACCGCCTGCCCGTCCGCCGAGGACCCGGCCGAGGCCGCCGCCCTGCTGCTGCGGCGCTGACCGGTGACGGGACTGCTGGTGACGGGACTGCCGGGAACGTGGCTGCCAGTGACGGGCCCCCGGGAACGTGGCTGCCGGTGACGGGTTCGGCCGCCGCCCGGCCGGTGTGAGGGGCCGCACGGCGGAAAGACGCCTCACCGGGCCCGGTCCGCCGGCCCGGACACGAACGGAGGACAGCATGAACGGCGAACGGCACGAACGACCACTGCACGACATGGGGGGCGCGATCGGCCCGGCGGACACCGCCGGGACGGAGCGGGACGAGGAGAGGACCGAGGGCCCGGGGCGCCGGCCGTCGCCGATCGGCAAGGGCGGGACGCCCAACGTCGCGGGAAGTGACGTGCAGCAGCCGGAGATCGCCGAAGGCCCGGTACCCGGCGTCCAGCCCGACGAGGAGTACGGCGGCCCGCAGCGCTCCCCCACGGGCAGCGCGGAGCCCCCGGACGGCCCCGCCCAGAGCACCGCGGCCGCCGGAGCCCCGGAGTCCACCGAAGCGGTGGAACCGCTGGAGGAGCCGGAGGAGCCCGAGCGGGGCCGGCACGACCCCGGCGCCGAACCGGAGGACGAGGGCATCCCCGACCTCCAGGACGGCTCCCCCGCCCGGACGTGGTCGCAGGACCCGCAGGTCCAGCCCGTCCCCGGTGACGCGCCGGTGGCCGCCGAGTCCTTCGGCACCACCGGGGCCGAGCAGGCCGAGGGCGAGTCGCTCGACGCCCGGCTCGCCCAGGAGGAACCCGAGACCGACGAACGGACGGCCGTGGCCGGCGAGCCCGAACAGGCCGCCGGACGCCTCGACCCGCCCGACCCGCACAGCGATCTGCGGGCCGACGCGACCGGCGACACCGCGGGCCTGTCGGCCGAGGAGGAGGCCGTACGGATCCGCTCCGACGGCGGAGCCGAACCCGGGGCCACCGGGGCGGGCCCGTACCGGCGGCCCGACGAGGAACCGGGCATCGAGGCACCGGAGTCGGTCGAGGGTGTCACCGGCGACGAGGACGCCGAGGGCGACCGCCCGCCGCGGACCTGACCGCCGACGTCCCCGGGCAGCGGCCGGGAGCCGGGGCCACCGGCTCCCGGCCGCTGCACCGGCGTGACCCGCACGGAAACGGGCAGACGCGGTCCGTCAACGAGCCCCGAGGGGGAAGGAGTCCGCCGTGGTCGATCCGGCGAAGGCGAAGACGAAGACGTTACGGTCCGCACGGGAAGGCGAGCCGGGGGAGGTCGAGCCGGGAGTGGTCGCCACCGACGTCCCCGCCCGCCTGGACCGGCTGCCCTGGTCGCACTGGCACTGGCGGATCGTCATCGGCCTGGGCACGGTGTGGATCCTCGACGGCCTGGAAGTGACCATCGTCGGCAACATGGCCGGTCGGCTGGCCCAGCAGGGCAGCGGCATCGCCATCAGCACCGCCGAGGTCACCACCGTGGCCGCCGCGCTCTACGTGGCGGGCGCCTGCGCCGGCGCCCTCTTCTTCGGGCGGCTGACCGACCGGCTGGGACGCAAGAAGCTCTTCATGCTCACCCTGGCCGTCTACCTGGCCGCCACCGCCGTCACCGCGCTCTCCTGGACCGCCTGGTTCTTCTTCCTCTGCCGCTTCCTCACCGGGTTCGGCATCGGAGGCGAGTACGCGGCGATCAACTCCGCCATCGACGAACTGATCCCCGCCCGGGTGCGCGGCCGGATCGACCTGATCATCAACGGCAGCTTCTGGATCGGCGCGGCCCTGGGCGCGTTCGCGTCGATCGCCCTGCTGGACACCTCCTTCCTCGCCACCGACGTCGGCTGGCGGCTGGCCTTCGGCATCGGCGTCGTCCTCGGCCTGGTGATCCTGCTGGTCCGCCGCCACGTCCCGGAGAGCCCGCGCTGGCTGTTCACCCGCGGGCGGGCCCAGGAAGCCGAGGAGATCGTGGCCCAGGCCGAGCGGACGGTGGAACGGCAGACCGGCCGGAAGCTGCCGCCCGTCGACGAGGAACCCGTCCTCATCCGCCCACGCGCCCCCCTGAGCTTCCTCACGATCGCCCGTACCGTGGTCAGCCGCTACCCCCGGCGCACCGTGCTCGGGCTCGCGCTGTTCATCGGCCAGGCCTTCCTCTACAACGCGGTGACCTTCGGTTACGCCACCGTCCTCACCACCTTCTTCGCCGTCCCCGAGGGCGACACCGGCTACTACTTCGCCGTGATCGCCGTCGGCAACTTCCTCGGCCCCCTCCTCCTCGGCCACCTCTTCGACAGCGTCGGCCGCAAACCGATGATCGCCGGGAGCTACATCGGCTCCGGCGTGCTGCTGTTCGGCACCGCCTACCTCTTCCAGCGGGGCTCGCTCTCCGCCGACACCATGACCGCCTGCTGGACGATCGTGCTGTTCCTCGCCTCGGCCGGCGCGAGCGCGGCGTACCTGACCGTGAGCGAGATCTTCCCGCTGGAGACCCGCGCCCTGTGCATCGCCTTCTTCTACGCGGTCGGCACCGCCGTCGGCGGGATCAGCGGCCCGCTGCTCTTCAACGGCCTGGTCAGCAGCGGCAAGGCCGCCGACACCACCCTCGCCTTCTGCATCGGCGCCGCACTGATGACGGCCGCGGGCCTCGTCGAAGCCGCCATCGGCGTCAAGGCCGAACGCCGCAGCCTGGAATCCCTCGCCACCCCGCTCAGCGCCGTCCGCGACGACGCCCGACAGTGAGGACGTCCGAGCGGTTCCCGGGCAGGTCCGACCCGACGCCCGGCTGATCCCCTCCGCCCCGCTCCGCTTCGCTGCGGCAGCGGGGCGCCGGACGGGACGGTCGAGCCCCGGCCCGCCGGTGGGGCGGCGGGCCGGGCCGTCGGTGCGGGATCAGGGCAGCGGGGCGCCGCGGGCGCTGATCCACAGTTCGTACCACTCCTCGTGGGTGAGCCCTGGTTCGCGCAGCACGGCGTCACGGCAGGCCGCGATGCGTGCGGGCCGGGTGGTCCCGATGACCGGTGCGATGCCGGCCGGGTGGCGCTGGAGCCACCAGAGGACGATCGTCTCCGGCGTCGTGCCCTTGCGCTCGGCGAGGGCACGGACGAGATCGCCGGTCGGCGTCGGGCTGCCGCTGGTGAAGCGGCCCCGGGCCAGGGCGCCCCAGGCCTGGAGGCCGATCCCGTTGGCGGCGCAGTACTCGACCGTTCCGTGCGGGAAGCCGTTCCCGGCGGAGGCCGCGGTGTTGACCAGGACGCCGTCCTCGACCCAGGCACGGTGGCCCAGGCTCATCTCCAGCTGGTTGACGACCAGGGGGACGTCGAGCCGCTCCCGGAGCCGGGCGATCTGCGCGGCGCTCATGTTCGACACGCCGAAGCGCCGCACCAGGCCCTGCCGGTGCAGGGAGCCGAGGGCCCCGGCGATCTCCTCGGGACGGGCCAGCGGATCGGGCCGGTGGAGCAGCAGCACGTCGAGCGTGTCGGTGCGCAGCCGGGCGAGGCTCTCCTCCACCCGCCGTACGATGGTCGGCCCCCGGAGGTCGTACAGGCCGGGCCGCTCCCCGTCGGGGAGCCGGATGCCGCACTTGCTCTGCAGGGTGATGCGCGCCCGCAGTCCGGGGGACGCGGCCAGCAGCTCGCCGAAGACCGCTTCGGACTTGCCGCGCCGGTAGATGTCGGCGTGGTCGAACGCGGTGATCCCGGCGTCCAGCGCGGCTCCCACCGCGGCCTCGGCGTGGCCGACGTCCGCCGCGGTGTACGCGCTGTCGTCCCAGCTGCCACCCAGTCCCATGCACCCGTACAGTGCCCGGCCGGTGCCGGCGGGCGGCCCCGTCATGCCGCCTCCCGGACGAGGTCCGCCAGCATCTCCGCGACGGCGAGCACCGGCAGTTGGGTGTTGGCCGCCGGAACGGTCGGCAGGATGGAGGCGTCGACGACCCGCAGGTTCGACACGCCCCGGACCCGCCCCTCGCCGTCGACCACCGCGCGGGGGTCGTCGGGGGCGCCCATGGCGCAGGTCCCCACGGGATGCCAGTAGGTGCCGACGCGGGCGCGGAGCTCCCGGTCGGACAGGTCACGGGCCCGGGGGCCCCGGGCGGGACCGGCGAGCGGCGCCAGCGCCGCCGTCGCGGCCATCCGTTCGACGAGCTCCAGGCCCGAGCGGAGGACGGCGAGGTCTCGGCCGCCCCCGTCGGAGAGGAAGCCAGGGTCGATCTCCGGCGCCGCCGTGTGGTCGGCGGAGACCAGCCGTACGGTGCCCCGGGAGGCCGGCTTCATCACGAAGGCGGAGATGCCCGCCTCGTACTGGCCCCGCGGGAGTCCGCCGAACAGCGGTGGCCCGGCCACGGGCAGGAGGTGGAGGTCCCAGGACCCCTCCGGGCAGAGTCCGCTGGCCGCTCTGACCAGCATCCTGCTGACGTACAGGTCACCGGTGGCCTCCTTCTCGGCGAGCGCCGCGTTCAGCTCGTCCGTGGGGGCCAGCGGCACGAACACGCCGGGCTGGTCGACGAGGTTCGACCCGACCCCGGGCAGGTCGACCTGGGGGCGGACGCCGACTTCCAGGAGGTGGGCCGCGGGGCCGATTCCGCTGCGCATCAGCACGGCGGGCGAGCCGAAGCTGCCGCAGGCCAGCAGGTAGCCGTCGGCGTGCAGCGTCTCGCGCCGACCGTCCACCTCGATCGACACTCCCCGGACGCGTCCGTCGCGCACGTCCAGCCGGTCCACCGCGGCGTCCGCGAGGACGGTGAGGTTGGGTCGGGAGCGCGCGGCTTCCAGATAGGCGAAGGCCGCGTTGTGGCGGACGCCGTCGAAGGCGTTGAGCAACGGGGTGCCGTAGCCGGGCCCGCCGGGGGTGCCCATGTCCACCTCCCGGAAGCCGAGCTCGGCGGCGGCCGCGAGGGCGGACCGGCTCCACCACGAGAACTCGTGCTCCGGTGCGCGGCGCAGGCCCATCCGTTCCACCGCCGCGAGACGGTACGGCTCCATCGCCGGAGCCGTCCAGCGTGGGCCTCCGAGCCGGGCCCACTCCGCGTGGTCGGCCTCGGACCCCCAGGTGTTCCAGCAGCCGTTGATGCACGACGAGCCACCGAGCAGGCGGGCACGGATGCGGTGGGCCGGCGCGTGGCGCTCCCACACCTCCTCGCGCGGCAGCGCGCGGGCGTTCAGCACCCCCGTCGGCCACCCCGACCGCTCGCGGCCGAAGTCCGGTCCGGCCTCCACCACGCACACGGTGCGGTCCGGGTCCTCGCTCAACCGGGCCGCCAGCACACAGCCGGCCACACCGCCGCCGAGGACGAGCACGTCGTAGCCGGCCGACCGGCCCGTCACGCGTCTCCTCCCGCCGCCGGCGCGTCCGGTTCGGCGACGCGGGCGAGGAGTTCCTCGCGGCCGATGGAGTCGGTGCCGGTCGCCGGCACGGTGCAGGCGAACGCCCCGGCGACCGCGCCGTAACGGGCGCACCGGGCGACCGGTTCGCCGGCCAGCCAGCCGAACAGGAAGCCCGACGCGAAGGCGTCGCCGGCGCCGTTGGAGTCGACCACCGGGGCGGGCGGCGGGACGACGGGAACGTGGGTGATCTCTCCGTCGGACAGCAGGTACGCGCCTTCGGCGCCGGCCGTGGCGACGACCACCCGGGCGCGGCCCCGTTCGACGATCCGCCGCATGGTCCGCTCCGGGTCCGCGAGGGCGGTGGTGGAGAGGAAGACGATGTCGGCCCCGTACGCGAACGGCTCGTGGTAGGCGTTGGCGCCGTCCCAGTTGTGCAGGTCGGTGGAGACGGTCACGCCGGCCTCGCGGAGCTGCGGCAGCGCGAACGCGCAGGGGTAGGTGATCGACACGTGGGCGTGACGGCTCACCGAGGCCAGTGCCCGGACGGTCTCCTCGGGCAGCCGGTCCGCCTCGTCCGAGCGGGTGTCGTCGTAGAGCGACAGGCGTCGCCCGTCGGGGCCGACCAGGTTGACGGCGCGCTTGGTGCCGCCGGGCAGCGGGACCTCGGTCAGGGGGACGCCCCGGTCGCGGTGCAGCGCCCGGACCAGGTCGCCGGGGTGGTCGGCCCCGATCATGTCCAGGTGGTGGACGCGCAGGCCCAGCGCGCTCAGTCCGAGCGCGACGAAGTCGCCGGTCTGGCCCGCCCGCATCTCCACCCTCGGCACCATGTAGCTGTCGGCGAAGGGCAGCGGAAGCTCGGGCACGTACACGATCGTGTCGACGCCGGCGCCTCCCAGGACGAGGACGTCTGTCTCAGTGTTCATCGGTGTTCCTCTCGGGCCCGGGCCCCCGACGGCGGTGACCGGGCCCCGCTCGACTCGGCCCACTCGGCTGACCCGTCGTCAACTGGCGGTGCTGAGGAGGGAGTCAAGCAGGCGCGGCCCGCCATGGCAAGGCGTTGCTGAACCTTTCAGAAATCTTTTGCAGAAGGCTGCGGCACTCCGCCTTCCCGCGGTACCGCGTCGGCGGACCACCGGTCGGGAAGGTCCCGGTAGAGCTCGGCGACGACCCGGGGGCCCGGCCGCACGGCCAGCTCCTCCAGGGTCACCGCGCGGCCCTGCGGATCGGCGATCGGCAGCCGCCAGTTGGGGTACTCGTCGACCGTGCCGGGCAGGTTCTGCGGACGGCGGTCCCCGACGGTGTCGGGCAGCCAGACGCCGAGCAGCTTCGCCGGGGTGAGCGCCAGGAACCGGTGCAGACCGAGCGCCTCCCGGCCCGGCACGCCCTCGGTTCGCGGCCCGAGGGCGCCGACCCGCTCCAACTCCCCGAGCCAGCCGTCCCGTTCGGCCTCCGCGGCGGCCGCGACCATTTCCACCGGTTCGGCGAGCAGGCCGAGCTTCTCGTGCAGCTCCACGTGCTCGCCGTCGAGCCAGGCGGCGGTGCTGGGCAGGTCGTGCGTGGTCAGGGTGGCGAGGCAGTCACTGCGCCACCCCTCGGGCGGCAGCGGCCCCGAGCGCTGTTCCGATCCGCCGAGGTACTCGAAGCGGAGCACCGAGGTCCCGAGGATCCCCCGGTCGGCCAGCTCCTCCCGGACCCCCTGCTCGACCGTGCCCAGGTCCTCTCCGATCACCATGCTGCCGGCCCGGTGCGCCTCCAGGGCGAGCACCCCGAGCATCGCCTCGTGGTCGTACCGGACGTAGGCACCCTGCGAGGCAGGGGCCCCGGCGGGCACCCACCAGAGGCGGAAGAGGCCCATGATGTGGTCCAGCCGCAGCGCGCCCGACCGCCGCAGCGTCCCGCGCAGCACCTCGGCGAACGGCGCGTAGCCGGCCTCGGCCAGCGTGTCGGGCCGCCAGGGCGGCAGCCCCCAGTCCTGTCCGTGCGGGTTGAAGTCGTCGGCCGGGCAGCCCACCGTCATCCCCTCGGCGAGGTAGTGCTGGAGGCTCCAGGCGTCCGCGCCCTCGGGATCGACGCCGACCGCCAGGTCGTGCATCAGCCCGACGGCCATGCCGGCCCCGGTGGCCGCCCGCTGCGCCTCGCCGAGCTGTTCGTCGACCAGCCAGGCGACCCTGCGGTGGAACTCGACGCGGTCGGCCAGTTCCCGACGGGCCGCGGCGATTCCGGGGCCGTCGGGATCGCGCAGCCCCACAGGCCAGGAGCGCCACCGGGTTCCGTGCACCTCGGCGAGGGCGCACCAGGTCGCGAAGTCGGTCAGCCCGCGCCCCTCGGCCTCGGCGTACTTCCGGTAGGCCGCCTGCCGGACGGGGTCGAGCGGGACCCGGTGCAGGAGCTCCAGGGCCCGGAGCTTGAGGTCGCGGACCGCGACCCGGTCGATCAGCCCACCGGCGAGCACCCGCTCGCGGAGGTCGTCGGCGCGCGCGCTCAGCTCGGCGACCACGGCCCGGCCGACCGGTGACAGGGCCGCGAACTCGGGCAACGCCTCGACCCGCAGGTTCGTCGGGTCCGGGTAGCGCCGGCTGCTGGGCCGGTACGGCGACGGGTCGGGCAGCGGCCCGGGCACGTACGCGTGCAACGGGTTGAGCTGGATGAAGTCGGCCCCGAGACCGCCGGCCCAACGGCCCAGCTCGGCCAGGTCGCCCAGGTCGCCCATGCCCCACGAGCGTCCGGACAGCACCGAGTACAGCTGGACCAGGAATCCCCAGCCCCGCCTGGAGGGGCCCGCCAGCCGGGTGGGTGCGACCAGCAGCGGAACGGCCTCACTGCGGCCGGCCCGCTCGGCGTGCAGGACGTGTCGTCCGACCGGGAGTTCGGCCAGGTCCTTCCCCGGGCCGCGAACCGGGCGGACCACGCCGTCCTCGGTCTCCACCCGGAGTTCGACGCCGGGTGCGACCCGCAGGTCGGTGCGCGGCCGGCCGGAGCGGACCACCACGCTGGGGGGCAGCAGACGCTCGGCCAGGGCGTGCCGGCGCTCGGCCAGCGCCGCCCGCACCGCGCCGTCGGACGCGGCGTCGACGCCCAGGGCGGCGAGCACGGCGCGCAGCGTCTCGGGCGGGGTCTCGATCCGCCGGCCCAGGTCGGTGGTCCAGTGGGTGGCGACGCGGTGCAGTTCGGCCAGGTCGGCCAGGTGACGGTCGGACGGCATCGGTGGGACCTCCGGTCGGTCGGCGGTGGGCGGGTCGTGGACGGCTCGCGCGGCGGCGGGTCGTCAGGAGCGGAGCCGCGCGGCGGCGGGTCGTAGGGCGGCGGGTGGGAAGAGGCGTTCGAGCACCACCGCGACGCCGTCCTCCTCGTGGCCGGGGGCCGTCTCGTCCGCACGCCGGCGCAGTTCGGCGTGGCCGTTGCCCATGGCGACGCCGTGACCGGCCCATTCGAGCATCGGGATGTCGTTCGGCATGTCCCCGAACGCGATGGTGTCGGCGGCCTCGAAGCCGAGCAGGGCGGCCGCGGCAGCCAGCCCGCTCGCCTTGCTGATCCCGGCCGGGAGCAGCTCCACCAGCCCTTCACCGGAGTGGGTGACGGTGACCTCCTGCGCGCAGACCCGGTGGGCGAGGGCGGCGAGTTCGTCGTCGCCCAGCTCCTCGTGGCGGATCAGCACCTTGTCCACCGGCTGCTCCCAGAGGTCGGACGGGCGTTCGGCGAGCCGCCAGCCGTGCCGTACCCGCCCCTCGAAGCCGGGCGTGACGATGAATTCGCCGGCCAGGCCGGCGGTCACCACGGCGAGCTTCAAGGGCCCGGCCTGCTCGGCGATCCGACCGACCAGTGCCCGGACGGTGGGACCGTGCAGGGCCGCCGAGGACAGCAGCCGGTCGGCGCCGACGTCGTAGAGCTGGGCGCCCTGACCGCACACCGCCAGGCCCCGGTAGTCGAGTCGTCCCAGCAGGGTGCGGCAGCCGGCAGCCGCCCGGCCGGTCACCACCAGGTGGCGGGCACCGGCCGCCTCGACCCGCGCGAGCGCGGCCCGGGTGCGGGCGGAGACGGTGAGGTCACGCCGCAGGAGCGTGCCGTCCAGGTCGGTGGCCACGACGGCGAAGCGGGGCGGGCGGTCCCGGGTGGGCGCGGTCATCGGTCAGTCCCTTTCCAGGCCGGCACCGACGGGCGTGACCGGTCGGCGTGCGCCGGCCGGTACCTCGTCCCAGGCGCAGCGGCCGCCCCGCAGCCGCAGCAGGAAGACCAGCGGCCCCGGGACCTCCTGCGCCAGGACGGTCGCGAAGGTCCCGTCGGCCCCGGTCAGCCGGTGCTCGCCGGAGGGCAGGACGAGCAGCACGCTGTCGGCGTGCGGCAGCCGGTACTCGATCCGCGGGCCCGCGTCGGTCGGCTCGACCAGGCAGCGCCCGTCCAGCACCGCGGTCAGGTCCGGGTCGTCGAGGAGGTCGGCGAGCTCCGCGCAGCGCGCGAAGTCGGCCCTGGCGTACGCGGCGCCGAACAGCCGCCTCAGCCCGTCCCGGTCCACCGACGGCACGCACCTGCGGTAGGCCGCCAGATCGCCGCGGGCCAGCGCGGCCTCGGCTATCTCACGTCGGTGGGTCACCCAGTCGGTGTCGGCCAGCTCCTCGAACCAGCCGTATCCGGCGGCCCGCTCGGGCGTCAGCCCCGGAAGGACACCCGCGGCGGCCGCGGCGAACGTCGCCAACCGCGTGGTGGCGGCCTTGCGCCAGGTGAAACGGCGGGCGAGTGCCCTGGAGTTGTCCGACAGCCGGGTGTACTCGGCCGGGTCCTCGCGGTGGATCCGGGCGGCCTCCCTGATGCGCTCCGCCAGGGCGCCGGCGAGCAGCGGGTCGTCCTCGGTGAACGAGCGCGGGACGGCGAAGCCGGTGGCGTCCGGGTGTTCGCGCGGCAGCTGGTGGCGGTAGTGGGTGGTGACCTCCTGCGCGGTGCCGACCGGCACCGCGCCGCAGGCCATCAGCTGGCCCTGGGCGATGAGGAAGGAGTCCAGTTCGAACTTGGACGGGAAGAGGCAGAAGTCCGCCGCCACCGCCTCCCGGTAGAGCACGTCCTCGCCCACCATGGCCCATTCCAGCCGGAGCCGCCCGGCGTGGCGGTCGGCGACCTCCTGGAAGTACGGGTCGCCGACCGCGCTGACCACGCCGTCCCCGCCGGCCGCGACGGCGCAGCGCACGACGAAGTTGACGTCCGGGTCGTCGGCGAGCACGGCGTCGATCGCGCGGAACAGCTCGGTCTGGCCCTTGTGGTGCACGGAGAAGCGCGCCACGTGGTAGAAGGTCGGCTTCGCCGGATCCAGGCCGAGGCCGGTGAGCACTTCGGCCCGGTCGACCTCGGCCGGGTCACGGGCCAGCCAGCCGTCGGGCACCGCGCAGCCGCCCACGAACTGCCGGGCCGCCGACCGCCGGACGATCCGCGCGACGGTCAGGTCCTGGAAGGCGCGCTCGAAGGGCGTGTCCCCGAAGGCGGAGTAGAAGTCGAGCTGGCCGGGCGTGAGGAAGTCCAGCAGGTCGCAGGTGGACGCGATCAGGGCGAAGTACCCGATGCCGTCCGCCGCCGGGCCGTCGGCCAGGTGCGTGCTCGGCAGGGCGGCGGCCATGGCGGCGGCCAGCGCACCGTGGGCGGGCGGGTCGGCGAGCGCGTCCAGGTCGACGTCCGTCCCGAACAGCTCCAGCAGCCTCTCCAGCTGGGGGCGGTGGACCTGCTGGTTGATCGGCATGTTGCTGGCCAGCGTGCTGACCACCAGGAAGCGCGGGTCGTCGCGCAGCACCGGCGGCAGCAGGTAGTGGTAGTACGGCTCGTAGGCCTGCACCACCGCGGGTTCCGCGCCCAGGTCGAGGCCGGTGCGCAGGAACCGCAGGCCGGAGACCTGGAACACCAGTGGCTTGAAGAAGGCCAGGTCCCGGCCCTCGCTCACGCGGGCCGGGTAGATGCGTTCGGGGAGCAGGTCGAGGTACTCGTCGGACAGGAAGTAGATGTCGACGCCCTCGTACCGGAGCAGGTGGGCGCGGGTGGTGAGCGGCAGTGCGAGCTGCGCGGGGTGCCCGGCCCACACGTCGCGGTCGAGGACGAGCGGCACGGTGTGACGGTCGGCGTACTCCAGTTCCGTCAGCTCGTAGTGCGCCCGCAGGTGGTCGAGGCAGCCGTGCGCCGGCGTGATCACCGAGACCCGGTGCCCCTGGTCGGCGAACTCGCGGGCGAGGTTCCACACCAGCGAGGCGAGGCCGCCGCGCATGAGCCGGACGTCGAAGCCCACGCTCTCGAAGGCGAATTTGACGATGTGCACCGTCGGGTCCTCTCTGTCGTCGTTCTCAGACCGCGCCGGAGGCGTGCAGCGTGAGCAGGGCGTGGGCGGCCAGGGTGGCAGCGTCGGTGATCCGTCCGGCCCGGACGAGGCCGCGCCATTCGTCCGGGTCGGCCCAGCGCTGGACCATGTCGGCCTCGGAGACCTCCCGCTCCGGCTCCCCCGGCTCCAGCTGCTCCGCCAGGAAGACGTGGCAGCCCTGGCTGGAGTAGCCGTACGCCACGTGCAGCCGGCCCAGGTAGGTCATCGGACCGGCCCGCAGACCGGTCTCCTCGCGGAGTTCGGCGCGGGCGAGCCCGACCGGGTCCTCGCCGCGGTGCCCCGCGGGCCAGGAGCCCTGGGGGAACTCCCAGTACCGGCCGCCGGCCGGGTAGCGGTACTGCTCGACGAGGTGGACCCGGCCGTCCTGGCGGGGGATCACCAGCGCGTAGTCGTCCTTGTCGACCACCCCGTATAGCCCGGTGCTGCCGTCGGCCCGCTCGATGTCGTCCTCGCGGACCGTCATCCACGGGTTGCGGTAGACCTCGCGGGAACGGAGGGTGCGGATCACGGGGCGGCCTCCAGCAGTGCGCGGACGCCCTCGGTGACTCCGCGCACCCGCAGTCCGTGCCGGGCGAGGAAGCCGTCCAGCCGGTCGCTGGTCAGGCCGGTGTTGGCGGGGCGGCTGGCGTACCGGCCGGCGGCCTTCGGCACCCGGCGCACCAGCGAGCGCGGCAGGCCGAGCCCGTCGGCGACGACCTCCGCCCAGGCCGCCCGCGAGGTCCGCTCCGGGCCTCCCAGGTGCAGCAGCCGGGGCGCCCCGCCGTTCAGCACCGCGGCGGTCACGGCGGCGACGTCCTCGACCAGGACGGGTGTCGTCCACTGGTCGTCCGGGGCTTCGACCGGCTCGCCCCGGCGCAGGCCGTGGACGCAGGCGGAGAAGAAGTTGAGCCACTTCGCCGTGCCGGCCGGCTCCCAGCCGTAGACCAGGCTCACCCTCAGCACGGTGGCGTCGGGGAGCCGGCCGATGATCCGCTCCGCCTCCGATTTGGCCCGGCCGTAGGCGTTGGCGGGGGCGGTGGGCGCGTTCTCGTCGTTGGCGGGCGAGCTGCCGTCGAAGACGTTGTCGGTGGAGATCAGCACCGTCCGGCAGTGCGGCGCGGCGGCCGCGAGGTTGGCGGCGGCAGCCGTGTGCAGTTCCACGGCGCGCCCGGGGTTGGCCTCGCACCAGGTGACGTCGGAAGGGCCGTGCACCAGCACCAGCCGGTCCGGGCGGACCCGGTCGACGGCCCGGGCGCAGGAGCGCGGGTCCGCCGCGTCCAGTGCGGTCCAGGGCACCGGCGGGGCGGTCGGCCGGTGGCGGGAGGCGAGCACGGGGTCGTCGCCCGTGGCGGCCAGCCGGGCCGCGACGGCCCGTCCGACGAACCCGCTGCCGACGATCAGGGTGCGGGTCACCGGACGGTCACCGCCTGTCGGACCGTCCTGCGGGCGACGAGCAGCCGGCCGGCCCCGATCAACCCGTGGTCGTCGTCCGGCTCGCCGAGGGCGACCATCGTGCCGATCTGCTCGGCGCTCAGGCCGAAGCAGCCCAGCCGTTGCAGCTCCTCGGTGAGCAGTTCGGCGTACCTGGCGCCGACGGCCAGTGCGAAGCCGCCCACCAGGACGTAACGGCGCACGCCGATCGAGGTGAACAGCGAGGTGATCGCGGAGGCCAGATGGGCGAGACCGCCGCGCAGCACCGCCGTCGCGAACTCGTCGCCGGCGCGGATCGCGGCGACCAGGGTGCGGTTGTCGAGCCGCGAGGGATCGGGAGCGCCCCGGGCGAGCCGGGAACGGGCGTAGCCGTCCGGGTCGGCAAGGGCCGCACGGCGTGCGGCCCTCTGCATGCCGCGGCCCGAGGCGATGGCGCCGAGGTGGCCGCGTCCACCGCAGTCGCAGCGCGGTGCCCGCGGTGCGGGGTCGCAGGTCCAGTGGCCGAATTCGCCGCCGTGGCCCTCGGCGTCGAGCAACACCTCCCCGGCCCGGTAGACCTTGCCGCCGATCCCGGAGCTCACCGTGATGAGGCAGAACGGCTGCTCGCCCTCGGTGGCGACGTACCGCCAGACCGCGGCCGTCAGGTCGTTGACCACGACCACCGGCAGGCCGAGCCGCTCCTCCAGCAGCAGGCGCAGCGGCAGTGGTTCGCCGCGGCCGCCCCAGACGGTGGGTGCGGCCGTCACCCGGCCGTCGGCCGTGACCGGGCCCGCGAAGGCCAGCGCCAGGGCGCTGCTGCGGTGACGCTCCACCGCCCGGCCGGCCAGCTCCGTCAGCTGCTCGACGACCCGGGCCTGGAGTTCGGGCACCGGCGCGCCGGGATGCCGGTCGATGCCCTCGGTCGGGGTGCGGAGGACGTCGGTGACGGCATCCGTGTCCGTGCCGTAGCGGGCTATCCGCAGGGTGGTGCCGCCGAGGTCGGCGACGGTGAAGGCGGATTCAGACACTCGCCCCTCCTCTTCGGACACTGGCCCCTCCTCGGGCGTGGTCCAGTCGTTGCACGACGCCGTCCTCCAGGACGATCGCCGAGTCGATCTCGGCCCCGGCGTCGACGCTCGCCCCGGGCAGCAGGACGCTGCGGCGCACCACCGCGCCGACGCCGATCCGGACACCCGGGAAGGCGACGCTCCGCTCGATCCGGCCGTGGTTGACCAGGTCCGCGGGCACCACGCTGCGTTCGATGCCGGGCGCGTCCGCGACCAGCCTGCGCGCCGTGGCCGGTCGGACGGTGTGCGGCAGCCGGTCGAGGGTCAGCGCCGGGTTCCTCCCCACCATGGCCATGTGGGCGAGGTGGTAGCGGTCGGGCGTGCCGATGTCCTCCCAGTGGCCGGGGACCTCGTACCCGAGGATGCGCTCGCCGCCGGACAGCATGGCGGGGATGACGTCCCGGCTGATGTCGTGCTGCCAGCCGGTGCCGTCCAGCTGTTCCAGGTAGCGGTGGAGCACGGCCGCGTCGAACACGCAGAAGGCGGCGAAGACCAGGTCGCCGGTCGGCTCGGCGGGTTTCTCGACGAACGCCGTCAGCTGCCCGGTCGCGTCGAACTCGACCATGCCGAACAGGTGCACGAAGCGGCGTTCGATCCGCTGGTAGGCCATGGTCAGGGCGGCGCCGGAGCGGCGGTGCCGCGCGATCAGCGGGCGGTAGTCGAAGCGGTAGACGTGGTCCGCGTGCAGCACGAGCACCTCGGAGGTCCCGGGGCCGAAGACGTAGCGGGCCTTGCGGATCAGGGCGTCCGCGGTGCCCCGCTCCGGCGGGCCGGCGGGCCGGACGGGCTCACGCGCGCCGCCCTCGCGGTACACCTCGTCGTAGGGGCCGAAGTGGACCCGGAAGCCGGGGCGCCACCACGTCCGGTACAGGTCGTCCATCAGCTGCTTCTCCTCGTACTGGGAGAGCAGGAGCACCTCGCCGAGTCCGGAGGCGGCGGCGTTGGCGAGCGAGAAGTCGATCAGCCGGCAGGCACCGCCGAAGGGCACCAGCGGTTTGAGCCTGCCCTGCCCGAGCCTGCCCATCCGGCGGCCCTCGCCGCCGGCCAGCAGGACGGCGCGCACCGGATCAGCCATGACGCACCACGTCCCAGGTCGCGCGACCGGTCGTGAGGGTGAGCAGCAGGTGGAGCTCCTCGCCGACGGGGGGCAGGGGGCCGGTGAACTCGCTTCCGCGGCGGTCGAGCCGCCGTACGGTGACCTGGCGGCGACGGCCCGGTTCGGCCGGGTCGAGCCACACCAGCTCGACCCGCTCGGCGTGCGGCAGCCGGTAGACGATCCTTCCGTCCTCGACGGTGCAGCGGCCGTCCAGCCTGGCCCGCAGTTCCGGGTCGCTGTCGGCGGTCCGCTCGCAGCGGGCGAAGTCGGCCCGGGCCCACGCGGTTTCGAACAGCGCGCGGTCGGTCGCCGGGTCGGGTTCCCGGCAGCGCCGGTGGGCCTCGGCGTCCCCCAGCCGGGCGGCGGCTTCCGCCACCGCGGCGCGGTGCTGTTCGTAGGCCTCGTCCGGCAGCAGGTCGAACCAGCCGTGCCGGAGCGCCAGTTCCACGTCCGGTTCGGGCCGGCGCCCCTCCCACAGCGGGGTGAAGGCCGCCACGTGGAGCTCCGCGGCGCGCTGCCAGGTGAACTGCCGGGCGTTGGCGATCGCGTTGGCGCGCAGTCGGCGGTACTCGTCGGGCTGTTCGCGCAGCAGCGCGGCGGCCCGGTGGATGCACCGGGCGAGGGCGTCGGCGAGCAACGGGTCGTCCTCCGCGAACGAGCGGTTGACGGCGAAGCCGGTGGCCCGTTCGGCGTCGGGTCCCGCCGACGGGTCGGCGACGTGCCCGAAGTGCGCCGTGCCCCGCTGGGCGGTGGCGATCGGCACCGCGCCCGCGGCCATCGCCTCGCCCTGGGCGATCAGGAAGGTGTCCATCTCGAACTTGGACGGGAAGAGGCAGAAGTCCGAGGACGCCGCGTACTCGACGATCCGGCGTTCGTCGACCCGCTGCCACTCCAGGTGGACGCGGCCCTCGTGCCGGCGGACCACGTCGTGGACGTACGGGTCGTCGATCCCGGAGTCGCTGATGCAGCGCAGCACGAAGTTGGCGGCCAGGCCCTCGTCCAGCACCCGGTCGACGGCCCGGAACAGCTCCACCTGCCCCTTGTGGTTCACCGCGTAGCGCGCGTTGTGGAAGAAGGTCGGCAGTTCGGGGTCGAGGCCGAGCCCGCCCAGCACCCTCGCCCGGTCGGCGGCGGGCGGTTCACCGGTGGTCCAGGTGTCGCCGACGGCGCAGCCGCCGACGAAGCTCTTGTGGGCGTTGCGGCGGACCGTCTCGTGGACCGGCAGCCTGGTGAAGACCTGCTCGAAGGGCGTGTCGGCGAAGCCGGTGTAGAACTCCAGGTGACCGGGCGAGAGGAAGTCGACCAGGTCGGCGTGGTCGGCCACCAGGTCGTACACCCGGACGTGTCCGGGGCCGTACTCGTAGTGCAGGTGGGTCAGTTGCTGGTAGCCGCTCATGACGGCGTCGTGCTCGGCGAGCGGGCGGTCGGCGTCCTCCGGGGGCAGCTCGGTCCCGGCCCCGAGGAAGGCGAGCAGCCGTTCCACCTTCGGGCGGTAGACCTTCTTGGTGATGGGCATGTTGCTCTGCACGGTTCCGACGACGAGTTTGCCCGGGTCGTGGCGGAACGCGGCGGGCATCAGGTAGTGGTAGTACGGCTCGTGGGCGTGCAGGACGGCCTTCTCCCCGCCGAACCGTTCACGGATGAAGCGGATCGCGTCCACCTGGTAGGCCAGCGGTTTGAAGAAGACCAGGTCCTTCCCCTTTGTCCGGTAGGGCGGGTAGAACCGGTCGGGCAGCTCGTCGAGCAGCTGGTTGGAGAGGAAGTAGAGGTCCACGCCGTCCAGGCGCAGCAGGTGCGCGGTGGTGGTCAGCGGGATCCGCACCTCGGCCGGGAAGCGCTCGCCCCAGGTCTGCGGGTCGAGGACGACCGGCAGCTCGTAGTCGTCCCGGTAGTCGAGCGTCTCCAGGTCGTGGAAGCGGCGCAGGTCGTCCAGTCGGCCGTGGGCCGGGGTGACGATGGAGACGCGGTGGCCCTGGCCGGCCAGGGCCTTGGAGAGGTTCCAGAGGTAGACGGAGGTGCCGCCCTGGATGAGGCGGTGGTCGAATCCGCCGCACTCGAAGTAGGTCTCGATGATGTGCACGGGTGTCAGTCCTCCGCCCCGGCGGCCGACGGGCCGAGGGCCTCCACGGCGTGCCGAAGGTTGATCGCCGCGTGGTAGGCGCGGTCGTGGGCGTACGCGTGGTCGAGTTCGTGGAGCAGCCGGCGCAGTCTCAGCAGCCGCCAGGCGGGGTGCCCGGCCGGCGGTCGGCCGCCGCTGACCAGCAGGTCGCCGGTCCGCTCCGCCCACAGCCTGGCCGCCGTCCCCAGCCGGGTCAGCTCGGCGACGCGGCCCGGCGTCCAGCCGGGGGTGTCGGGTTCCGCACCGGTGGCGAGCAGCAGCGCCGTGCGGCAGACGTCCTCGGCGTCCATGTCGAGCGCGCGGGCCGCGTGGTCGGCGAGTTCGTCGGCGGTGAAGATCTCCAGGCCGCGTTGCAGGGCGGCCAGGTCCTGCCACGGTGACTGCGCAGTGCCCGGGTCGGCCGGGTCGGCGTGCGGCGTGGAGAGGTCGATGACGCACAACTCCCAGCTGTGGTCCGGGAGTTCTCGACGCAGCAGATGGGACAGGTGCAGGTCCCCGTGGCACGGGCCGGCCGGCCAGGGCTGCGCGGGCAGGGCGGCGACCCGGGCCAGCTCGCGGTCGAGGCCGGCGACGGCGGCCTGCCGGACGCCCTCGGGGAATCGGTCGTCGTCGAGGACCAGCGGGCGCAGCACGTCCGCCCGTCCGGCGGTCTCGGCCAGGAACGCGCCCCCGGGGAACTCCGGGTGCGGGCCGAGCCGTTCGGCCAGCTCGCGGTGGAAGTCCGCCAGGAACCGGCCTGCCTCGCGCAGCGGCGCGGCCAGCGTCCGCAGGGATTCGGTGACGGCGGCCTCCGGGTCGGCCCCGGCGTGCAGCAGTGGCCACATGGCCCGGATGCCGGCGCTCAGCGGGACGTTCAGCCCCTCCCCGTCGGCGTAGCGGTAGAGCACGCCGAGCGGCTCCCGCCGGCCGGTGCCGGCCTCGACGTGGGCGTAGTCGCCGGCCGGCTGCTGGGTCCGGCCGCCGTCCGCCATCAGCCGCAGCAGTTCGGGCTCGCGGGTCCCGACTCCGACCCTCCGGTACGTCTTGTGGGCGTGCGCCGTCCCGTCGAGGTCGAGCAGGGAGAGGGCGTTGGAGGACCAGCCGGGGTCGAACGGCAGTCGCCCGCGGAACTCGCCGGGGTCGCCGCGGAACTCGATCAGGTTGCCCCGGAGGGTGGGCAGGCGCAGTCCCTCCCGTAGGGCCCGGACGATCAGCCGGTCGTACTCGGTGGTGCGGTCGGCGGCGCGGCCCGGGTCGTCGTCCATGACGGGAACGAACCAGCGGCCGGAGCGCTCGCCGGCGGGGGCGACGATCAGCAGGCGGACGGTCTCCAGCGTGGCCTGGTCGACGAGTTCGAACTGTTCGGCACGGCGGCCGGCCTCGTCGATCCAGGGCGCTCGACGCAGGAGTTCGGCCGTGGCCCGCGGAATGCCGCCGAGCAGCAGGGTGTCCATGTTCAGCTCCCGGTCATCTCGTAGCGGTCGACGCCCCGGTGCCACACCAGCAGGGCGAGCGCCGTCAGGGCGGCGGTCACCACCGGGAGCCAGAGCAGCAGGTCCGTCCGGCCGAAGAGCAGGAAGGACGCGGGGGCGTAGGCGGTGAAGGCGTAGGGCAGCAGCCAGGTGAGCAGCCACCGCAGGGACGGGTGGTACAGGTCGAGGGGGTAACCGGAGTAGTCGCCCAGCTGGTTGGCCGCGTACAGGGCCGGGAAGCTGTTGGTGGTCCAGAAGGACAGGGCGGCGAACGCGGTCTTGATCGAGGCGAGGATCAGCGCGCCGCACAGCACCAGCAGCGGGACCAGCAGCAATCGGCCGGCGTCCGCCCCGAGGTCGAGCTGATCGGCGGCGTACCAGGTGACGGCCGCACCGGTGACCAGTTCGCCGAAGCCGTCCGGGTGCAGGAAGCGCTCGGACAGCAGCGCGAACAGCGGGTGGACCGGCCGGATCAGGTAGCGGTGGAACTCGCCGGACTGCACCAGCCGCCGGGCCAGGATCCACAACTGGTCGGTGAACAGCCGGTCGAGGCCTCGCGGCAGCAACGAGAAGCCCAGCAGGAACAGCACCTGGTGGAAGTTCCACCCGGCGATCTCCGGGACCTGCCGGAACACCATCCCGACCACGGCGAGCTGACCGCCCACGCGGAGCAGCAGGCCGCCCGCGCCGAGGACGAAGTCCGTCCGGTACTCGGTCAGCCGGTGCAGGCTGACCGCGCTCAGGTGCCAGGTCAGCCGGGCGTAGCGGGCTGCGGTCGCGGCGGGGCTCATCCGCCCAGCACCTCCACCCGGCGGACGGCACCTCGCCAGGCGAGGGCGGCCAGAGCGACCAGGACCGCGGCCCAGCCGGCCTGGAGCGCCAGGATCCCGGCGGCTTCGGCGGGCCCCCCGTAGTGGCCGAGCAGCAGTCGCAGCGGGCCGTCGACCAGTCCCTGGAACGGCAGCACCCGCGCGACGGCCGCCAGCGGCCCCGGCATCAGGGCGAGCGGCACGACCTGGCCGGCGAAGAACGCGACCACGCTGTCCTTGACGATCCGCACGCCCCAGATGTTGGTCGTGACGAATCCGGCCAGGCCGACCAGCAGGTTCACGCCGAACCCGATCACCACCGAGAGCCCGGTGGACAGCGCGAACAGCACCACGCCCGCCCAGGTCGGCGCGGACAGCGGGAGCAGCAGCGCGTACAGCAGCACCACCGGGAGGGCGACCGCGCCGGCGTTGGCCAGCGAGACCGGCAGGCCCGCGGCGAACCGGGCCAGCGGGTGGTTGACCGGGCGCAGCAGCGAGACCGCGATGTCCCCGCGCTGGACCTCCCCGGCCACCTCCTCGTCCACCCGGCTGGCCTGGAGCAGTGCCAGCATCTGCGCCAGCAGCACGTACGTGGTCAGCTCGGACAGGTGGTACCCGCCGGGCGGCGCGCCGCTCCGACCGGCGTAGACCGCACGCCAGAGGAAGACCTGGAGGCCGACGGCGGCGGTCGCGGTGACGGCGTTGACGAGGAAGGTGGAGCGGTACCGCAGGAGGCCCTGGAGACTCGCGGAGGCGAACGGGGTGTAGCGGCGCAGCGCGCCGACGCCCGTCACGGTGCCACCTCCACGGGCTCGGGCCGGCCGGTGTAGATCCGTCGGAGCACCGTTTCGAGGTCCGGCTCCGGGGCGACGCAGTCGGTCAGGTCGAAGTGCTCCAGGAGGAAGGCCATCACCTCCCGGGCGGAGGACCGCCGGGTCGGGTACTCCACCCTGATCCGTCCGTCCTCGACCTGTCGCGCGGTCGCACCGGGCAGCCGGTCCTCGATCAGGGCGATCGCCTGGGCCGGGGCCGGCCACCCCTGGTGCTCGAAGACGACCGCCCGGGTGTCGGTGGCCCGCAGCAGTTCGTGGACGGTGCCCTGGTGCACCACCTCGCCCCGGTTGACCACCAGGACCTGGTCGCAGATCGACGTGATGTCGCCGATGTCGTGGCTGGTGAGCATGACGGTCGTGCCGAGTTCCACGTTGACGCGGTTGACCAGTTCACGGACGGCCTCCTTCAGCACCAGGTCGAGACCGACCGTCGGCTCGTCCAGGAAGACCACCGCGGGGTCGTGCAGCAGGCTCGCGGCCACTTCCGCGCGCATCCGCTGCCCGAGGCTCAGCTGGCGCACCGGGGTGGTGCCGAGGGAGTCGAGGTCGAGCAGTTCGCGGTAGAGGGCCATGTTGCGCCGGTAGACCGGGTCGGGGATCTCGTGGATGCGGCGCAGGATCCGGAAGGAGTCGGCCACCGGCAGGTCCCACCAGAGCTGGCTGCGCTGGCCGAACACCACACCGATGTTGGCGGCGTTGCGCCGGCGCTCCCGGTACGGTTCCAGCCCGGCCACCAGACAACGGCCGGAGGTCGGGGTCATGACGCCGGTCAGCATCTTGACGGTGGTGGACTTGCCCGCGCCGTTGGCACCGATGTAGGCGGCCCTGGCACCGGGCGGGATCCTGAAGGAGACCCCCGAGACGGCGCGCACGAGGTGGTGCTTCCGGCTGAACAGCGTGCCGAGGCTGCCCAGCAGGCCGGGTCCGCGCTCGTGGACCTTGAACTCCTTGACCAGGTTCTCCGCGATGATCACCGGCCGGCCTCCGTGACCTGCTCCAGGGCCCGCCCGAGGAGGGTGACGCCCTCTTCCAGGAGGGCCCGGTCGATGGTGAACGGCGGCGCCAGCCGGATGACGTGGCCGCCGAGCGAGGTGCGCAGTCCGAGGTCCAGGGCTGCCAGGTAGACGGCGCGGGCGGTCTCGGGGGCGGGCTCCCTGCTCTCCCTGCTGCGGACGAACTCCAGCCCGTGCAGGAGTCCCAGGCCGCGGACGTCGCCGAGGACCTCGAAGCGGGACTTCAACTCGGCGAGCCGGTCGTCGAGCAGCTCACCGAGCGCGCGGACCTGCCCGACCAGGGTGTCGCGCGCCACGACCTGGAGGGTGGCCTTCGCCGCCGCGATGCCCAGCGGGTTGTTCGCGTACGTGGACGCGGTGGAGCCGGCCCTGGCCGCGCTCGGGTGGCGCAGCACCTCCTGGCGGCCGGCCAGCACGGCGAAGGGGAAGCCCGAGGCCATGCCCTTGGAGAGGGTGACCAGGTCCGGTTCGATGCCGAAGCCGGTGCTGGCCAGGAAGTTCCCGGTGCGTCCACCGCCGGTGAGCACCTCGTCGGCGACCAGCAGCACACCGTTCTGCCGGGCGCTGTCGGCGATCCGGTCCCAGTAGCCGGGAGGCGGCACGATGACGCCGGCCGCGCCGAGCACCGGCTCGAAGACCAGCGCGGCCACGTTGGCCTTCCCGGTGATGTGCCGCCGCACCAGTGAGGCGCAGCGCACGTCGCAGGACGGGTACTCCAGTTCGAGCGGGCAGCGGTAGCAGTAGGGCGAGTAGCCGAGGATGCTGTTGCCGGCGTGGGCCTGGTTGCCGATGTCCCAGTGCACCAGCATCCGGGCGCCCTGGGTCTTGCCGTGGAAGCCGTGGCGCAGCGCGCCGATCCGGTTGCGGCCGGGCTCGGCGACGGCCTGCACGGCGCGCAGGGCCGCTTCGACGACCTCGGCGCCGGTGGAGAAGAAGCCGTAGGTGTCGAGTCGTTCGGGCAGCAGGCGGGCGAGCAGCTCGCACAGGTCGGCCCGGTCCGCGGTGGCGGCGTCGTGGACGTTCCACAGCCGGCCGGCCTGCTCGGTGAGCGCGGCGACCACCTCGGGGTGGCAGTGGCCCAGTGACTGGGTGAGGGTTCCGGCGGCGAGGTCGATGTACTGGTTGCCGTCCAGATCGGTGAGGACGGCACCGCTGCCCTCCACGAAGACCCGGCGGCCGGCCGCGGACTCCTCCGAGGCACCCGGCGAGAGGTGGGCGGCCTCGCGGGCCAGCAGTTCGAGCTGGCGGGGGCCGGTCACTCCGCGCCGCCCAGCGGACCGATCTCGAAGACCAGCAACCGGAGGTCCCCCTCGGAGACGTTGGCGAGGCCGTGCTCGCCGTACGCGCGGTTGGGGATGACGTCCCCCGCCCGGACCTCGAACTCCTCACCGTCCAGCGTCATCAGGCCCCGGCCGTCCAGGATCACGTACGTCTCCTCGTCGTCGGCGTGCCGGTGCCGGCCGATGGAGGTGCCCGGGGGCAGCACCACCAGATCGATGAACGCGACGGGAGCCGGGGCACCCTCGCGCCGGTAGGCCCGGTGGGCGAGGATCGTGCCGGCTCCGCCGTGGTCGGCGGACACCCCGCGCAGGAGTCCGTCGTGCAGGTTGGACACCCTGCTGCGGGACACGGCGCGGGCCGGTGGCGGTTCGGCGGTAGTCATTCCGGGGGCTCCTGTCGGCTGGGGCGGGTGCGGACTCCTGCGGCCGCCCTCAACGGGCGGCGGCGAACGGGCCGGGGAGGGCTGTCGGTCGGACGGCCAGGGCGTCCAGGGCCTCCTCCAGTGCGGCGGCCGGGACGTCCTCCAGGTCGTCGACGAAGACGGCCGAGCCGATCCCGTCGGGCACCACGAGGTGCAGCCGGCGCCCGCGGCGCTCCCAGGACGCCCGCAGGGCCCGTTCCATCAGTTCGGGCGTGCAGGTCCGCGGATCGTGGACGGGGAGGCCGAGGGCGGAGATCAGACGGACGACGCGCTCGCAGTCCTCGGCGGTGATCAGACCGAGCACCCGGGCGAGTTCGGCGGAGAGCGCCATGTCGATGGCCACCGACTCGCCGTGGGCGATCCGGTAGTCACTGGCCGTCTCGATCAGCGGCCCGAAGGTGTGCCCGAAGTCGACGAGCCGTGCCAGGTCGTGCTCCCGGAGGTTCGGGCACAGCTCCTCCAGCATCAGCGCCATGGACGTGCGCAGCACGTAGTCCTCGACGCTCCACCCGTCGGCGCGGGCGGCCGGCCGGGCGGGCGCCGGGCAGGGCTGCCTGAAGACCTCGGGGAACTCCTCCAGCGCGCGGAACAGCCGGGCGTCCCTGATGATCGCCATCTTGGCGATCTCACCCATGCCGCAGCGGATCTGACGCTCCGGCAGCGTCCGCAGGAACGCCGGATCGTTGATCGACGCGTGCGCCGGATGGTACGCCCCCAGCATGTTCTTGGTACCGAGGGCGTTGACCCCGGTCTTGACGCCGACGCCGACGTCCACCTGGCCCACCAGGGTGGTGTTGACCTTGATGTAGCGCACGCCCCGGCAGTAGACGGCCGCCGCGAAGCCCACCGTGTCGCAGGTGACGCCGCCTCCGACGGCGATCATCACGCCGCGCCGGTCCAGCCCCGCGGCCTTGGCCTCGGCACAGATCCTCTCGACCGACTCCATGGTCTTCTGCGCTTCACCGCCGCCGATCGTCACCACGCTCCAGGTGCCCGGCGCGAGGCGGGCCGCCAGGTAGCGGCGCACCTGCCGGCCGTAGAGCCGGTCGACGGTGGGGCCGAGGAAGGCGACCACCCGGCGCCCCTCGCAGTACTCCGCCAGTAGCGGGTTGGCCGACGCGAGCACTCCGTCGGTGATGTCGACGCGGTACGACGTCCCTTCCGGTGACAGGAGTCGAAAACCCCCGTCGTCGCTCTCCACGCCGGGCCCGGCCATTGCCGCCTGCTTCGCCACAACACTCCCCGGATCTGCCGGACCATCCAGCGGACCGACCGTCGACTGCGTGCAACTGATCGAGAGTCAAACAGTCGATCGGCCCGTACGGCAAGGGCATTCAGAAACTTTCAGCAAGCCCTTGCAGTACTCGGAGTCGAAATGGAAGCATCGGCACCGCCGCGCACGAGCGTCCTGTGACGTCGCGTCGAGCGCGTGCCCCACGGGACCGGTCGGCCGTACGCGTCCGTTCCGAGGCCGCACGGGAGTGGCGGACGGTGACCGCCGACGAGCCCTCACCCGCCCCGCCGGCGGCCACCCCGTCCACCGCCGACCGAGGAGCTCTCCGATGACCGCACCCACCTGGGCACCGGCCCGTACCGACGCGGCTCCGGACTGGTGGCAGCACGCCGTCGTCTACCAGATCTACCCCCGGAGCTTCGCGGACGGCGACGGCGACGGCTGCGGCGACCTGGCCGGAATCCGCAGCCGGCTCGGCTATCTGCGCGAGCTGGGCGTCGACGCGCTCTGGATCTCGCCGTTCTACCCCTCACCGCAGGCCGACGGCGGCTACGACGTCGCCGACTACCGTTCCGTCGACCCGGTGTACGGCACGCTGCGGGACGCCGAGGCGCTGATCACCGACGCCCACGCCCTCGGACTGCGGGTCATCGTCGACATCGTGCCCAACCACTGCTCGGACCGGCACCCGTGGTTCCGGCGGGCGCTGCACGAGGGCGCCGGCTCACCCCTGCGGGACCGGTTCCACTTCCGTCCGGGCCGCGGCCGGGACGGCGAGGAGCCGCCGAACGACTGGGTCTCGCTGTTCGGCGGGCCGGCCTGGACCCGGACGACCCTCCCCGACGGCACCCCGGGCGAGTGGTACCTGCACCTGTTCACCCCGCGGCAGCCCGACTTCAACTGGGACTCCGCAGCCGTCCGGGACGAGTTCCGCTCGATCCTGCGGTTCTGGCTCGACCTCGGCGTGGACGGCTTCCGGGTCGACGTCGCCCACGGTCTGGTCAAGGCACCGGGCCTGCCCGACCTCGGGCGGAACGAGCGGCTCGGCCTGCTCGGGGAGAAGTCGGTCCCGTACTTCGACCAGGACGGCGTCCACGAGGTCTACCGGTCGTGGCGCGACGTCCTGGAGGAGTATCCCGGCCGGCGGATAGCGGTGGCGGAGGCCTGGACCGCCACGCTGGACCGCGCCGCCCGCTACGTCCGCCCCGGCGAGCTCCACCAGGTGTTCAACTTCAAGTTCCTGAACGCACCTTGGGAGGCGTCCAGGATGCGCGAGCTGATCGGGATGTCGCTGGGCGCCATGGAGGGCACGGACGCTCCCGCCACCTGGACGCTCTCCAACCACGACGTCGTCCGGCACGCCACCCGGTACGCCGACGGCGATCCGGCCCGCGGCCGCCGCCGCGCACGGGCCGCCGCCCTCCTGGTGCTCGCGCTCCCCGGTTCCGCCTACCTCTACCAGGGCGAGGAGCTCGGTCTGCCCGAGGTCACCGACATCCCGGACGACGTCCGGCAGGACCCGGCGTTCCACCGCGCCGACGGCGGCCACGGCAGGCGGGACGGCTGCCGGGTGCCGCTCCCCTGGTCCGGCACCGGCGCCCCGTACGGTTTCGGCCCGGTACCCGGCGGACCCGCCTGGCTGCCGCAGCCCGCCGAGTGGGCCGAGCTCAGCGTCGAGGCGCAGACCGGCGATCCGCGGTCCGTCCTGGAGCTGTACCGCCGCGCGCTGCACGTGCGGCGGACCCATCCGGCCCTGGGCGCGGGGCGTTCGCTCCAATGGCTGGACCCGGCTCCCGGGGTCCTCGCCTTCCGCCGCGAGCGGGAGGGGGTCGCGCTGGTCTGCACCGTCAACACCACCGGCGGGCCGGCGCGCGTCGCCGGTGACGGGCTCGGCCCCCTGCTGCTCTCCTCCGCCGAACCGCCGACGGTCGGGGAGGCCGGCGACGTCCTGCTCCCGGCCGACAGCACCTGCTGGTGGCAGGCCGGCTGACGCACGCCGGAGGTCGCGTCGGGAGGCGTCCGGCAGACGTCAGGACGGACCGCGGAAGGTCGCGGTGGAGCCGCGCATCACCAGCTCCGGCTGGAACACGAACTCCCCCGGTGGGGCCGGATTGCCCCTGATCTCCTCAAGGAGGGCATCGGCGGCCGCGGTCGCCATCGCCTCGACCGGCTGGCGGATCGTGGTCAGCGGCGGCTCGGTGAAGGCGATCAGCGGCGAGTCGTCGAAGCCGACCACCGACACGTCCTGCGGAACCGACAGGCCCCGTTGCCGCACCGCGCGAATGGCACCGAGCGCCATCATGTCGCTGCCGCAGGCGATCGCGGTGCAGCCCCTGCCGAGGAGCACGCCTGCGGCGGCATGTCCCCCCTCCACGCTGAACAGGGTCTGGTGGACGAGGTGGGCCGCCTCCTCCCTCGTCATGCCGACGATGTCGTGGACGGCGGTGAAGAAGCCCTCGATCTTGCGGACCGCGGGGACGAAACGCTTCTGCCCGATGGCGAGTCCGATCCTCCGGTGGCCCAGGTCGGCCAGGTGCCGGACGGCCATGCGCATGGCCGCGCGGTCGTCGAGGGAGATGAAGGAGGCCTCGACGCGGTCGCTGTGACCGTTGACCAGGACGAACGGCACCTGACGGCGGCGGAGCCGGTTGTAGCGGTCGTGGTCGGCGGTGGTGTCGGCGTGCAGCCCGGAGACGAAGACGATGCCCGCCACGCCCCGGTCGACCAGCATGTCGACGAGTTCGTCCTCGGTGGTCCCGCCCGGCGTCTGGGTGCACAGCACCGGCGTGAAGCCGTGCCGGCCGAGCACCTGTTCGATCACCTGCGCCAGCGCGGGGAAGATCGGGTTGCTCAGCTCAGGCGTGATCAGACCGATCAGCCCGGCGCTGCGCCGACGGAGACGGGCCGGCCGCTCGTAACCGAGCACGTCGAGCGCCGCCAGCACGGTCTGCCGGGTGGCGGCGGAAACGTTCGCCTTGCCGTTGAGCACGCGGGAGACGGTGGCCTCGCTCACCCCCGCCTGCGCCGCGATGTCCGAAAGTCGCGCCGTGGTCATGGCTACCGAGGGTAGGGCACCTCCGTCGGACTGCCCACCACGCTGCGGCGCATCGATCCCCCACCTCCCCCGATCCGGGCCGCCGGTCCCCGGCCCGTTCCGCGCCGCGCGCGGCCGAGACGGTGGCACACGGCCCAATCCCCTTCGACACGGCACGAGTTGACGGAGCCTGTGGCATTGACGGCCGCTGCCCACCCACCTAGGGTTGCCACCCGACTGAAAGGTTTCAGAAATCTTTCAGTCGTGTTTCATCCGGTCGACCCCGGATGCCCGCCCGGCCCCCTTCCGGTTCCCGCGCACCCCACGTCGGGAGCCGCCCCCCACCCGAAGGAGAGCGCATGAGTACGGTCCGGTTGGCTGCCGCCACGAAGCGGCGGACGCAGCACCGCACGGTCGCGGCACTGACAGGGCTCGGCCTGACCCTGGGCCTGGCCACCACCCTCGCGGCTCCCGCCCAGCCGGCGGCCGCCGCGCCGACGGGCTCGAACGGCAAGAAGGTCACCGCCGTCCTGTTCGAATGGAACTTCGACTCGATCGCCCGGGAGTGCGGCCGCACGCTCGGCCCCAAGGGCTACGGCTTCGTCCAGGTGTCGCCGCCACAGGAGCGGATCAGGGGCGGCGCCTGGTGGACCGCGTACCAGCCGGTGAGCTACCGGATCGCCGGGCCCCTCGGCGACCGCACGGCCTTCCGGCAGATGGTGGACACCTGTCACTCCGCGGGCGTCGGCGTCATCGTCGACACGGTCGTCAACCACATGACCTCGGGTTCCGGCACCGGCACGGGCGACACCCCGTACACCAAGTACAACTACCCCGGCCTCTACCAGGACCAGGACTTCCACGGCTGCCGCCGGCCGATCGGCAGCAACTACGCCGACCGGTACAACATCCAGGAGTGCGAGCTCGGGGACACCGGCAACCCCTCCCTGGCGGACCTGAACACCGGCAGCGACTACGTCCGCGGCCGGATCGCCGGCTACATGAACGACCTGATCTCGCTGGGCGCCGACGGCTTCCGCATGGACGCCGTCAAGCACATCGCGGCCACCGACCTCTCGGCCATCCGCGCCAAACTCACCAAGCCGGACGTCTACTGGGTGCAGGAGGCCGTCCACGGCGCCAACGAGGCCGTCTCCCCCGCCGAGTACCTCGCCACCGGCGACGTGCAGGAGTTCCGCTACACCACCGACCTGAAGCGGATCTTCACCACCGACAAGCTCTCCTACCTGAAGAACTTCGGCGAGGCCTGGGGCTACATGCCCTCCGCGAAGTCCGGCGTGATGGTCACCAACCACGACACCGAACGCAACGGCTCCGGCCTCAACTACAAGGACGGGGCCGCCTACACCCTCGCCCAGGTCTTCATGCTGGCCCACCCCTACGGCACCCCGTCCGTGCACTCCGGCTACGAGTTCTCCGACCGGGACGCCGGCGCCCCCGACGGCGGGGCGGTCGACTCGTGCTACCGCGACGGCTGGAAGTGCCAGCACGCCTGGCCCCAGATCGCGAACATGGTCGCTTTCCGCAACGCCGCCGGGGACACCCCGGTCACCGACTGGTGGGACGACGGCGGCAACGCCATCGGCTTCGGACGCGGGGACAAGGCCTACGTCGCCCTCAACCGGGGCGGCGAACCGATCACCCGGACGTTCCAGACCTCGCTGCCGCCCGGCACCTACTGCGACGTGGAGCACGGAGACCCGACCGCGACCGCCGGCTGCACCGGCACCACCTACGCCGTCGACGCCGGCGGCAGGTTCACCGCGACCGTGGGACCCAACGACGCCGTCGCCCTCCACGTCGGTGCGGGCGTCACCCCGAAGCCCGGCGGGAACACCGCCACCGTCTACTACAGCACCGACAAGAACTGGACCGCCTACGACCTCCACTACCGCCCCGGCAACGGCAGCTGGACGACCTCGCCCGGCGTCGCCATGGACGCCGCCTGCACCGGCTGGGTGAAGAAGACGATCGCCCTCGGATCCGCCACCACCCTCACGGCCGCCTTCAACAACGGCTCCGGGACCTGGGACAACAACAACGGCGCCGACTACACGCTCGGCACCGGCAGCACCGCCGTCAGGGCCGGCGTCACCGCGCCCGGCGATCCCTGCGACGGACAGCAGGCCGCCACCGGCGCCTCGTTCACCGTGAACGCCACCACCGTGCCCGGCCAGAACGTCTACGTCGTCGGGAGCCTCCCGGTCCTCGGCGACTGGGCCCCGGCGGCCGGCGCCAAGCTGGACCCCGCGGCCTACCCGGTCTGGAAGCTCGACCTGGACCTGCCCGCCGGCACCTCGTTCGAGTACAAGTACGTCCGCAGGGACGCCGCCGGCAACGTCACCTGGGAGTCCGGCGCCAACCGCACCGCCACCGTTCCCGCCGACGGCAGGGTGGGCCTGACGGACACCTGGCGGAACTGATCGCCACGGGGACCGGGCCGGCCTCGTCGGCGGGCCGGCCCGGTTCCCACGTCCGGCGCGGCTCCGGGAGGACGTCCGGACCGGTCGGCCGTCCCCGGCCCCTGCCGGCCGGCGCCGCACCGGCGGACCTGCCGGTGCGGCGGCGTCCTCGGCACGCGAGGGCCACCGGCAGGCCCGCCACTGCCCGCCGGCCACTGGCACTGCAACGGTGCCCGCCGTGACGAGCCTTCGGCTCTCGGGCGTTGGCCTCGTCGCGTGCGGCGGCTGATCCGGGCCCGGTGACGGTGACCTCACCGGTCAGCCCGACTCCTCGTCGCTCGACCGATCGGCGCCACCGAACGGCCCGGGGAACGGCCCTGGGGAAGCCCTGTCGTGGGGGCCGAACTGCTCGGCGATGTTGTTCCACATGAAGCCGTCCCGCCAGCCCGGTTCCCCCCTGGCCCAGCCGAGCAGCGCCCCGAGGACCTTCTCCTGGGAGACCGTCAGGGTCTGGTGGTGCAGCTCGGGCACCCCGTCCCGGTACTCGAGCTGGAAGGTGTTGTTCTCCCGCAGCAGGACCTGGATGTACCAACTCCCCGGCTGCTCCTCGTCCACCCGCTCCAGGACCATGTGGGCGGCCCCCCGTCGCAGGTCGGCCAGCATCGCCCCGACAGCGGATCCGGAGGGGCGTTTCACCATGCGGCCGCGCCCGTTGGTCGCAATCAGCATGGCCAGATCCTCCAGCACGGGGCTGACACCTCAGCTGCGGGGGGATCCGCTCGCCCGGGCCAGGAAGGCGTCGGTGGCAGTGTGGGTGACTGGCGAGTGGTGGCCACCGGTCGTCCGCGCCGAGAAGCACCAGCCGAGGCAGGCCCTGGCCCGCGCGCGATCCGCCGATGTGACTTCGGCCACATCCGTTCGACGCGAGGACGAGCGGCCGCTGGTCGCAACGCCCCCGCCCGCAGGCCGAATTCGCGACGCCAGGCCCCGGGCGGGCCCGGGGGCGGTGGAAAACGATCTGGCTCCCCGCGGAGGGTTGGGCCTAGCCTGCCCGCCATGTCCCAGAACACGAACACCCCCGGTTTCCCCGGGCAGCCGGCCGCTCCGGCCGGCGGCGCCGCCAAGGTGCAGCGCCAGGTACAGCACCAGGCGGGCGTCGGGCCCGTCTACGGTGGCGGCGGCACCCTCTTCTCCGAGCCCGTTCTGGTGGTGAACCAGAAGGCCAAGCTGATCGAGCTGACCAACGAGTACGCGGTCTTCGACCAGCAGGGCGCCACGCTGGGCTCGGTGGTCCAGGTCGGCCAGAGCGGTCTGCGCAAGCTGGTGCGCCTGCTCTTCTCCATCGACCAGTACCTGACCCACAAGCTGGAGATCCGTGACGCCCACGGCACTCCGGTGCTGCTGCTGACCCGCCCGGCGAAGCTCATCAAGTCGCGGGTGATCGTGCAGCGTCCGGACGGCCAGGAGATCGGCCAGATCGTCCAGCAGAACGCCATCGGCAAGATCAATTTCGCGCTGGAGGTCGGCGGTCAGAGGATCGGCGCCATCAAGGCCGAGAACTGGCGGGCCTGGAACTTCTCCATCGTCGACGCGACGGACACCGAGGTCGCCCGGATCACCAAGACCTGGGAAGGCCTGGCGAAGACGATGTTCACCACGGCCGACAACTACGTGCTCCAGATCCACCGCCCGCTCCCCGACCCGCTGATCAGCCTCGTCGTGGCGACCGCGCTCACCGTGGACACCGCACTGAAGCAGGACGCCCGCGGCTTCGGCTGACCACCGGCCGTACGCCGCTCAGCGGCAGTTGCCGCTCGCTGAACGGCTTCCGGGTGTGCTCGGCGCACCGCGGCAGGAGCGGCCCCGGCGGCCCGCGGCGCCGGGGAGTGGGAAGTCGACCCGGCCGACTTCCCACTCCACCGCGGCCCCGACGGCCTGACCACCCGACCGCCCGGACCGCGGCCACGGGAGGCCGTGGACACCGCCGCCCGCCCGCCCCCGCGTTCCGGCTCAGCCGGTCAGCGGGCCGGGAGGAACTTCGTGGTCGGCACGTTCCGGACGGTCGCGCAGTCCCGGTTCGAGGTGGTGGCGCTGTAGGTGAAACCGCTCGGGACGCTGCACGCCCACATGCCGCCGACCGGCGTGCGCAGGTGGAAGGTGGTGGACGGGACGCCCTGGGTCAGGCTGCACGAGGTGGACGAGCCGGCGAAGTCGTAGGTGAAGCCGGAGGCGGTCGAGCAGGCGGTGAAGCCGTCGACGGTTCCAGCACGCACGACGGGCCGCCACCCCGCCGCTGCGCCACCGGAAGTCACGCCGGCTCCCGACGTCCGGCCGCCCCCGGGCGGATCCTCGGGCCCAGCTCAGCCGATCGGCCCCCTCGACTCCTCCCGCACCTGGCGCAGCCGCCTCTCTCCGCCCTCCGTCCCGCCGCGCTGCCGTCCGCCCGTCCCCTCGCCGTCCCGTCCGGCGCCCCCGGACCGGTCCCGCGCGCGGCGCGCCGTCGGGTGAGTATGGAGGAGCCGGGGGTTCGCCGGCTCCCGGCGGAACGCGGATGTCGAGAACGCGTCGTCGGCTCCGTCCCGGGGACGTCAGCGGCCACCACCGGCCGCGCGAGGAGAAGCGGAGGAATCGGCATGGCGATTCAGCGGATGGACAACGTCGGCATCGTGGTCGAGGACCTGGACGCCGCCGTCGCGTTCTTCGGGGAACTCGGCATGGAGTTGGAGGGCAGGGCAGAGGTCGAGGGTCCCTTCGCCGACCGGTGCACCGGGCTCGACGGCGTCCGCTGCGACATCGCGATGCTCCGGACCCCGGACGGTCACAACCGGCTGGAGCTGGCGAGGTACCGCAGCCCCGCACTCGTCGACGCCGGGCCGCGCGACCGGCCGCACAACGTCCTGGGCACCCACCGCGTCATGTTCGCCGTCGACGACATCGAGGACACCGTCGCCCGCCTGCGCCCCCACGGCGCCGAACTCCTCGGCGGGATCGCCCGGTTCGAGGACAGTTACCTGCTCTGCTACCTCCGCGGCCCTGCGGGGATCATCGTCGGACTGGCCGAACAACTGCGCTGAAACGCCCCGGCGGCGCCGTCCGGGCCCCCGGCACGTCCGCCTGACCGGCCCGACCGCCCGAAGCCCGACAGCCGTCGGTGGGCGGACCGCCCGGTCCCGGCCGCCGACGGCTCCGCCCGCCGACGGCTGCGGCTGTCCCGGCTCCGGCCGCTGTCCGGTCCTGATGCGCCGCGCAGACCGACCCGGCCGGCCTTGGCGGAATCTTGGTGACCAATGGCATTCACGCCACTCGTGGGATGAGCCTGCGGCACCGGAGGATGGAGCCGTCGCCGACCGGGAGAACCCGGAGCGGCGCACCGGACCCCATCCCCACCGGCAAGAACACGAGGTATCCCATGCCCGCCACCGCTTCCGCCGAGACCGCCGGCGCCGTCCTGAGCGTGCCGGTCGGCGCCGTCCTGAGCGTGCCCGCCGCCACCCCGGCCGAGGCCGCCGCCCACTTCGCCGCCCGTCTGGCCTTCGAAGCGGACGTCTCCGACGTCCACGCCGACCTGGCGTCCGGTGCCCCCGGCATCGTGGTGGTCGACACCCGCAGCGACGCCGCCTGGGACCAGGGCCACATCCCCGGAGCCCTCCACATCCCCACCGCACAGATCGCCGACCTCGCACCGCGGCTGATCGACCCGGCCCGGACCGTCGTCACCTACTGCTGGGGCCCCGGCTGCAACGGAGCGACCCGTGCGGCGCTGGCCTTCGCCCGCCTCGGCTACCAGGTCAAGGAGATGCTCGGCGGCTTCGAGTACTGGGCACGCGAGGGCTTCGCCTACGACTCGGCCGCCGGCACCGAGCAGCGCCCCATCGACGACCTGACCGCCCCGCGGTCGGGCATCTCCTGCGCGTGCTGAGCGACACGGCGCGGCCGGGCGGCGCGATCCGCCCGGCCACCCCGGCCGACCTCCCGGCGATAGCCCGCCTGTGCGCCCTCCACGCCACCTTCGAGCGCGCCGAACCCGTGGCCGCCGACCTCGCCGCCCGTCTGGAGAGCGTGTTGTTCTCGGCGCATCCGCGAGCATGGTGCCTCGTCATCGACCACGGCGGTGAGCTGACCGGCTACGCGACCTACTCCCCGGAGTTCTCCACCTGGCAGGCGGCCGACTACGTCCACCTGGACTGTCTGTTCATCACCGAGGCGCTCCGAGGGGAGGGTTGGGGGCGCGCCCTGCTCGACGCCGTGCGGGAGGCGGCGGCGGCCCGCGGCGCGACGGAGGTCCAGTGGCAGACGCCCGACTGGAACACCGACGCCATCCGCTTCTACCACCGCGCCGGGGCCCGGGGCCGGCCCAAGGTCAGGTTCTCGCTCCCCACCCGCCCGGGAGCCGATGGACTCCCCGGGCCCGCGTGAACCGCGGTGGCGCCCGGGAAGCCGAGCCGCCCCGACCACCCGGGGCACGCCCCCTCCCGGTCTCCCCGGAAACGCCCGCCTGCCGCCCGACAGCACGCCGGGCGGCAGGCAGCAGGCGGCAGGCCCCGGGCGCCAGGGGGCATGCCCGGTGTCACGGTGTGCGCCGCACCCCCGGAACGGGCGTGCCGCCGATGGAGGCGTGGGCGGGAGCAGCGGCGGTCCGCGGCACCGGGGCCGGGTCACCGGCGGCGGAAGGGAGCCCGCCGGCAGAAGGAAGCCCGGCAGACGGGAGCCCGGCTCCGGCGGAGGACCCCCCGCCCGCCGCGGCCGGGCGCAGCAGGACGGCGCAGACCAGCGCCGCCAACAGGGCCAGCGAGGCCGACACGACCAGGCAGAGCCGCAGACCGTCCAGGAAGGACCCGCCCAGCGCGGTGAGGGCCGGTCCGGTCGCGGCCCCCAGGTCGAGCCCGGCCACCGCGCCGAGCCCCTGGTCCCGGGCGACGGCCAGGACGCGGCCGCCGGCCTCCGTCGGCACCGCGGCGTCGGCCAGGCGCCCGGGTAGGGCGTCGAGGGCGCGGGTGGTCAGCAGGGCGCCGAGCACGGCGGGGCCGAGGGCGCCGCCGACCTGGCGGAAGGCGTTGTTCCCCGCGGCGGCCATGCCGGCCAGGTGGTGCGGTACGGAGGAGACGGCGGAGGCCGTCATCGGGGTGAGGACGGCGCCCACGCCCAGGCCGAGCAGGACCAGGCGCCAGGCGATCGACCCGTAGGACGTGCCGGCGTCGACGCCGGTCAGCGACAGCAGCGACCCCGCCATCACCACCAGGCCGGTGGTGATCATGACCCGGGCGGAGACCCGGTGCATCAGCCGTCCGACCGGGACCCCGACGACCAGGGACGTCCCGGACACCAGGACCAGCCGCAGTCCGGCCTCCAGCGTGGTCAGGTGCTGCACCAGGCCGAAGTACAGGCTCAGGACGAAGAAGAAGCCGATCAGCCCCAGGAAGCTGATCATGGCGACCAGCGAGGTGGCGGCGAACGCGGGGCTGCGGAACAGGGCCAGGTCGAGCATCGGGCTGCCGCTGCGCCGCTCCACGACGACGAACGCGACCGCGCCCACGGCACCGAGCGCCAGCGCCGCCACGACATGGGGCGTACCGAAGCCGTCGGCGCCGCCCTCGATCACGCCGTAGACGACCGCGGTGACCGCGACGGCCGCGCTGATCTGCCCGGGCCAGTCGAGCCGACGGCCGTGCGGGGCCCTCGAGTCGGGCAGCAGGAAGGCCGCGACGACCAGCACGACCAGGGACACCGGGACGGGCAGGAGGAAGATCCAGCGCACCCCGACGTGCTCCAGCAGCGATCCGGCGATCAGCGGCCCCACGGCCAGCGAGGCCAGCATGGACATCGCCCACAGGCCGATGAACCTGCCCCGCTCCCGGTGGTCGGGGACCGCGTGGCTGATCAGGGCCAGCGTGGTGGGCAGCAGTGCCGCCGCCCCCAGGCCGGAGGCCGCCTGGCCCGCCCACAGCACCTGCACCGAGTCCGACGCCAGCGAGACGGCCGCGCCCAGGGCGCAGAACACCATGCCCGCCTGGAACACCCGCTTGCGGCCGTGGACGTCGCCCCACACCCCGGTGGTGAGGATCAGCGCGGCCATCGGCAGCACGAACGCGTCGGACACCCAGGACAGTTGGGAGGTCGAGGCGCCCGTCGCCCGTTGGATCGCCGGCAGGCTCACCGACACGGTGGTCACGGGAAGGTAGGCGACGAAGACGCCCAGGCAGGCCATGACGAGCGTGACGCCTCGTCCGGCTCCTGGGCGCTGCACCGTTGCGGAGTTCACGGAGTGGTTCCTTCGACTGCGGGATGCCGCTCGGGCACCGGCTGCTGTGTGGGCGCGGACCAGCCTCACCCAGGCGGTCGAGAAACCCGCAAGCGATCTCGGCAGGTGTGCGGAAACCTCCACAGCAGCCCGCCGATGTGTGACCATTCCTCCGTGCACGACGACCTCGACCGCAAAATCATCCACGGGCTCTACTGCGCCCCGCGTACCTCCTTCCGCCGCCTCGGCGAGATCATCGGGGTGTCCGAGCAGACCGTGGCCCGCCGCTACAACGCGCTGCGCCGCGCCGGGGTGATGCGCGTCGTCGGGCTGAGCAACCCGACCGCCCACGGGCGGGCGGACTGGATCGCACGCCTGCGGTGCCGCCCGGACGCCGCCGGGCCCGTCGCCGAATCGCTCGCCCGCAGGCCCGAGGTCGGCTACGCCAGCATCGCCTCCGGCGGGTCGGAGATCATCTGCACCATCCGGTCGGCCGACGGCACCGGACGCGACGACGTCCTGCTGCGCCAGCTCCCGAAGGCCGCCTCGGTCCTCGACATGAGCGTGGACCTCCTCATCCACCCCTTCCGCCCTCCGGGCACGGTCGGCTGGGCCGGCGGCCAACGGTCCCTCACCGACGAGCAGGCACGACAGCTGACGGCACAGCGCCCCGCACCCGCCGGGCCGCCGCTCGCCCCGACCGACGAGGACCGCCCCCTCTTCGACGCCCTGGCGGAGGACGGCCGCGCCTCCCACACCCACCTGGCGCAGGCCACCGGCTGGTCCGCGGCCCGCGTCGCCCGACGGCTGGAGGCCCTGGAAGCCACCGGCTCCCTCACCTACGGCATCGACATCCTGCCCGAACGCCTCGGCTACGAACTCAACGCCATCCTCTGGCTCCAGGTCGACCTGCCCGCACTCCACCGGATCGGCGAGGAACTCGCCCGGCACGACGAATGCGCCTTCGTCTCGGCCACCAGCGGCAGGCACAACCTCATGGCCGTCGTGATCTGCGAGGACACCCCCGCCTTCTACCGCTACCTCAGCGGCCACCTGGCCGGCGTCGACGGCATCAGGGGCTACGAGATCAGCGTCCGCGCGCGCCGCCTCAAGCAGTCCGTCTCCCTCATCCACCACGGACGGCTGGTCCACCCCGCGGCGGGATGACGCGAGCGCACCCACCCGGCGCACAACTGACCCCCGTACGTGCCGGTGCCGCGCACGCCGGGGGGGGGGGTGCGGCCCCCGCCCCTACGGCGACCGGGGGCCGCCCGGTGACCCCCTCCCGGTGGGGGGGGCCCACGGGGGGGTGTTAGGGGCGGGGATGTAGGTGCCGC
>NZ_JBIVSD010000001.1:389568-771165 GCF_044756065.1 Kitasatospora sp. NPDC092039
ACCCCCTCCCCCAACACCCCGCCGGGGGCCCCCCCCATCCGGATGGGGTGCCCCGGCGCCCCCCGGCCGCCGAACGGGCCGGTCCCCCACCCCCCCCCCCGCCGTCCGCGGCACCGGCACGTACGGCGACCGGAGGCCGCCGTGTCACCCGATCCGGATGGCGGCGACCCTCGGCGGGTTGTTCGGGAAGGTGATGTCGGTCCAGCGCGAGATCCTCACCGAGTCACCGTTCACGTCGAAGTAGGTCAGGTCGTTGTTGCCCGTGGAGATCCGGTCGACCCACCACCCGCCGAAGTCCGTCCGCCCCCCGTTCGCGTAGCAGTCGACGCTGTCACGACCGTCGAGGTGCGACCAGATCTTCAGGAAGTCGTCGCGGCCCCCGTCGCACTGGACGTGGTCGATGGCGAAGGCGTCACCGCCCGGCACGCCGACGGTGAACGCGGCGGCCGCCGCGAGCGCCACCGCCAGGCAGCGGACGGCCTTCCTGGTCCTCGCGATCATGGATTCTCCCTCGTACGGGCGCCAGGGCGCGGCCCGGCGCGGTCGGTGACGTCACGTCATGGCGGGAACGGCGCTCGAACGGTGCTCGGCCGCCCCGGGGGACGACCGGCCGCGCACCGCTCCGGCTCCCCCGGCCCGTGCCCGTCACGCCCCGGCCGCAGGACCCGAGCCCTCAACGTAGTGACCCCCGGTCCCCGCCCGCCCGCAACACTCCGAGCACGAACCGACGGACCGCGACATCACCCGATCGTGGCCGCGCCACGGCCGCGGGGCGTCGGCCCGAGGCCGCCCGGGCGGCGGCGTTCCCGTGAGCGCCGGAGCGCCGCGCGCCACCGCACCGGGCGGGGTCGATGAGGAGGCGGCCGTCGGACGGCGTCCGGCGGCGCGGTCTGCGGCCCGGGGTTACGGTCGAGAGGCCGTCGACGGCCGGTCGCCGGGGCGGGCGCCGCGCCGCGGCCGCGCCGATCGGCCTCGTCCGCCCGGTTCACGACCGGGCATCCGGGGCAACCGCACGGTGTCCCGTCCGCCGCAGTCCAGGACCCGGAAAGGGGAACGAGCCCATGACCACACCCGACGACCACGGAACGCAGCCGGACGAACCGGCGCAGGAACGGTCCGCCGAGGAACGCTCGATCACGGCCCCGACCCCGGGCGACGTCCGGGCGAAGGCCGAGGGCCGGACCGGAGCCCGGGAGCGGTCCGCGGAGGAGCGCTCCATCACCGCGCCCACCCCGGCCGACGTGCGGCGGAAGGCGGAGGACGACGAGGAGCCCGAGCCGCCCGCGGCGGACACCGTGGCACCGTGAGGCGGCTTCCCACGGCCCCCACGGCCCCCACGGCTCCCGCGGTCATCCGCTGACTCCCCGAAGGCCCCGTCCCGGCGAAGACAGCCGGGCGGGGCCTTCGGCGTCCCGGCCGGACCGGACACGGCGAAGCGGCCGATTTCGCGCCCGCGCCGGGAATGCACCCCGGACGGGCGGGTAACCGAGCGCTGTCGTCACCGGCCTCCGGGGCCGCTGCCACCCAGCGGCGCCACCGCCAGAATGGGAGTTCGCCGCATGGCCGTCGCCACCTCCTGGTCCACCGCCGTCACCCTGCCCGAAGGCCCGTTCCCCGATGTGGCCGTCGAGGCGGCGCTGCGCTTCGACACCGCCTCGCCGTACGCGGTGTGCCTGGCCTTCCCTCCGCTCGGCGACGACGACCGGGCGCAGTGGACCTTCGCGCGCGACCTGCTCGACCAGGGCCGGCACGGCCCGGTCGGCTGCGGGGACGTCACCGTCGCCCCCGGGCCGGAGGACCGCGTGCTGATCACCCTGCGCTCCCCCGCCGCACGGGCCGTCATCAGCATCCCCGCGGCCGTCGTGACGGCGTTCCTCCTCGACTCCTTCCGGCTGGTACCGGCCGGCACCGAGACCGAGCACCTGGACGTCGACGCCGCCCTCGCCCAGCTGCTCCCCTGACCCGCCGCCGCCCGGGCGGGGGCATGCCTCCCGGCGGGCGGGGTAGGCGGGCGACATGCGGCGGCCCCGGCCCGGTACTCCCTCCCCGCGGGGCCGGGACCGCCGCCGGAAGACCGCGAGGAGCCGCGAGTAGAGGAGAAGACCATGAACGCACCACCGTTCCCGGCCTCGGCCGACGGCCCTTCCCTGTTCGCCGTCGCCGTGCCCGCCCTGGCCATCGCCGTACTGCTGACCGGCGCGTTCGCCTGGGGCAACCACCATCTGAACCGGCGGGCGGCGAGGCCGACCAGGGGCGCCCACGCGGCGCGCGCCGACTCCTGGCGCACCCCCGACGGGAACGCCCCGCGCCCCGACGAGCGCACGGCCGCCCAGCGCAAGCCCACCGAGCGCCGGCCCGCCGACCGGCCGTCGCACCGGCGGGCCCACCGCCCGGCCCCGCTCCGACGGCCGTCATGAGCGTCCCGTCCGGTCCCGGACCGGACCCGGGCGCCGGCCGTCACCAGCGGGCGTGCACCTGCGGCCGGATCCGCCGGTCGTACAGCTCGCGCACGGCGTCCAGGGTGGCCGGCGGCAGCGGCGGCAGGTCGGCGGCGGCCGCGTTGGCCCGGGCCTGCGCCACGTTGCGGGCGCCGGGGATCACCGTCGTCACCCCCGGCTGCTGGGCCACCCACCGCAGCGCCGTCTGCGCCGCGCTCGCGCCCTCGGGTGCGAGCGCGGCGAACTCCACCGCCGCCTCGACGCCCGTCGCGAAGTCCACCCCGGAGAACGTCTCCCCCTGGTCGAAGGACTCGCCGTGGCGGTTGTACGTACGGTGGTCGTCCGGCGCGAAGACGGTGTGCTCGTCGTACCGGCCCGACAGCAGGCCCGAGGCCAGCGGCACCCGGGCGAGGATTCCCACACCGGCCGCCTCCGCGGCGGGCAGCACCCGCTCCAACGGCTTGAGCCGGAACGCGTTCAGGATGATCTGCACGCTCGCGACGTTCGGGCGGGCGATCGCGGTCAGCGCCTCGTCGCAGGTCTCCACGCTCACCCCGTAGGCGGCGATCCGGCCCTCCTCCGCCAGGGTGTCCAGGGCGTCGAACACCTCGTCCGAGGAGTAGACGGGCGTCGGCGGGCAGTGCAGCTGCACCAGGTCGAGCCGCTCCACCCCCAGGTTTTCCCGCGAACGGTCGGCCCAGGCCCGGAAGTTGGCGAGATTGTAGTGCTCGGGCCGCTGCTCGGCCCGGCGGCCGAACTTGGTGGCGACGAACACCTCCGCGCCCGGGCGGTCCTTCAGGAAGCGGCCGATCAGCCGCTCGCTGCGGCCGTCGCCGTAGACGTCGGCGGTGTCGAGGAGGGTGACGCCGGCCTCCACCGAGGCCTCCAGCACGGCCAGGGCGTCCTCCTCCCGGACGTCCCCCCAGTCCGCGCCGAGCTGCCAGGTGCCGAGTCCGACGATCGAGACGGGGCGGCCGGTACGGCCGAGTACGCGCTGTTCCATGGGGTGAGCCTCTCACGCGGCGGCCCCGCGGGCGGCACGCCCCGTCCGACGCCGGGTCATGGGCCCGCCGACCGGGGCCCGCGCGGTACCTTCGGTCCCGGCCGCCGGTCCGATCCGGGTCGCGGGCGGCTCCGAACACCCGGGAAGGGTCGGGTCCGAACGCCCGGAAAGGGACGCGGGCGGCTCCGTCCCCAGCCGGGAAGGACTGCCCGGACCCCGACGGCACCGTCTGCGAGGCCCCACCCGTGACCGTATCGATCGCCCTGTTCACCCAGGACCTGCGGCTGCACGACAACCCCGTGCTGCACGCCGCCCGCTCCACGGCCGACCAGGTCGTCCCCCTGTTCGTCCTGGACCCGGCCGTCGAACGCGCCGGGTTCGCCGCGCCCAACCGGCAGGCCTTCCTCGCCGACTGCCTCGCCGACCTGGACGCCTCGCTGCGCCGGACCGGCTCCCGGCTGGTCGTGCGCCGCGGCGAACCCGCCGAGCAGACGGCCCGGGTGGCCGCCGAGGCCTGCGCCGCCACCGTGCACGTCGCCGCGGGCGTCAGCGCCTTCGCGCAGCGGCGCGAGGAGCGGCTGCGCCAGGTGTTCGGCGACCGCCTGCACGTCCACGACGCCTCGCTGACGGTGGTCCCGGCGGGCCGGATCACCCCGGCCGGCCGGGACCACTACGCGGTCTTCACCCCGTACCACCGCGTCTGGGTACAGACGCCGCGCCGTACGGTGCTGGGCGCGCCCCGGAGGATCGACACCCCGAGCGGCATCGGCAGCGAGGACCTGCAGCCGACCGCGGCGCTCTCGCCGGCGCTGTCACCCGCGCTGCCGCCCGGCGGCGAGACCGCGGCGCGCCGACGGTGGCGGCAGTGGGACGCCGGCCCGTACGCGGAGGTGCACGACGACCTCGCCGCCGACGCCACCTCCCGGCTCTCCCCGTACCTGCACTTCGGCTGCCTGTCCCCCACCGAACTCGTCGAACGCGCCCTGCGGCACGACGGCGAGGGGGCGCGGGCCTTCGTCCGGCAGCTCGCCTGGCGCGACTTCCACCACCAGGTCCTCGCCGCCCGCCCGGACGCCGCGCACCGCGACTACCGGCCCCGGGACGACCACTGGCACCGGGACGAGCGCGAGGCCGAGGCCTGGCGGCAGGGCCGCACCGGCTACCCGATCGTCGACGCCGGGATGCGCCAGCTCGCCGAGGAGGGCTGGATGCACAACCGGGCCCGCCTGCTGACCGCCGGCTTCCTCGCGAAGGGCCTGTACCTGGACTGGCGGATCGGCGCCGCCCACTTCCTGTCGCTGCTGGTCGACGGGGACGTGGCCGACAACCAGCTCAACTGGCAGTGGGTCGCCGGCACCGGCACCGACACCCGGCCCAACCGGGTGCTCAACCCGCTGCGCCAGGCCGAACGGTACGACCCGGACGGCGCGTACGTGCGCCGCTGGGTGCCCGAACTGGCCCATCTGCCCGGGCGTGCCGTGCACCGCCCGTGGTCGCTCGCCCCCGACTACCCGGCGCCGCTCGTCGCCCCGGACGCCCTCGGCTCCCGCTTCCGCCGGGCCCGCGGCCTGGACTGAGAGCACGGGGCCGCGGGGCCTGGACGGAGAGACCGGGGCCGCGGGGCCTGGAACGGACCGGGCTCCCGCGGCCCCGGGAGCCCGGCGGCGCGAGGGGTGCCGTCAGTAGGTGACGATGCCCGGGTCGGAGAGGCCGGGGGCGCCGGTCTCGACGTGGCCGGCCAGGCGGCGCACGAAGTCGGTGCTCGTGCCCGCGGTGACGGTCACGTCGTACCAGTTGCGGCAGCCGCTCAGGTCGACGGTCCAGGCGACGGTCGCGCCGCGGCGGACGGTGATGGTCTGCGGGGTGCCGCCGTAGGCGTTGGTGAGGGTGAGCACGGCGTCCGCGGTGCCCGCGTTGGTGAGGGTGAGGTCGAGGTTGCCGGTGGCCGCGTTGTGGCGCGCGGTGACCTCGGGCCCGGCGGTCTTGCCGGGGTTGCGGAAGCGGCGCAGGAAGCCGTTGGGGCCGAACACGGTCAGGTCGGTGACGCCCTTGGAGTACGTGGTGTTCCAGGCGTCCGCGATCGTCCTGCCCGCCTCGGTGGTGTACGTCCACGGACCGTCGGTGCGGTTGGCCGAGGTCACCAGGAACTGGGCGCCCGCCGCCGCGCCCGAGCCGAAGGTGAGGCGGTACTTGCCGGTGGCGGTGTCGGCCGCACCGTCCACGGACGGCGCGTACGCCAGCGGGCGGGTGCGCCTGGCGCCCGCCTCCTGCTTCGGCATGGTGCCGGTGGCCGGCGGGCTGGGCACGTAGTCGGGGTGCCGGTTGCGGTCGGGCGGGAGGTAGCCCGCGGTGGAGGGCAGCGCCGGCGGCGCCGCGTTCGAGGCGGTGAAGTCGAAGGCGGAGGTGAGGTCGCCGCAGATCGCGCGCCGCCAGGGCGAGATGTTGGGCTCCTGGACGCCGAAGCGGCGCTCCATGAAGCGGATGATCGAGGTGTGGTCGAAGGTCTCCGAACAGCTGTAGCCGCCGGTGCTCCAGGGCGAGACGACCAGCATCGGCACCCGCTGGCCGAGGCCGTACGGCCCGGCCGAGTATCCGATGGTGCCGGGGTAGTAGTCGGCGGTGGTCGCCACCGTGGACAGGCCCTGGGAGGCGGAGGAGGGCGGGAACGGCGGCACCACGTGGTCGAAGAAGCCGTCGTTCTCGTCGTAGGTGATGAACAGCGCCGTCCTGGCCCACACGGCGGGGTTGGAGGTCAGCGCGTCCAGCACCTGGGCGACGTACCAGGCACCGTAGTTGGCAGGCCAGTTGGGGTGCTCGGTGAAGGCCTCCGGTGCGGCGATCCAGGAGATCTGCGGGAGGGTGCCGGCCTGTACGTCGCGCCGCAGGTGGTCGAAGAGGCCGTCGCCCGCCTTGGCGTTGGTGCCGGTGCGGGCCTTGTCGTACAGCGGGTCGCCCGGCCTGGCGTTGCGGTAGTTGTCGAAGTAGAGCAGCGAGTTGTCGCCGTAGTTCCCGCGGTACGCGTCGCCGATCCAGCCCCAGGAGCCGGCCGCGTCCAGTCCGTCGCCGACGTCCTGGTAGATCTTCCAGGAGATCCCGGCCTTCTCCAGCCGCTCGGGGTAGGTGGTCCAGTTGTAGCCGGCCTCCTGGTTGCCGAGGACCGGGCCGTTGCCGCTGACGCCGTTGCCGGTGCAGCCCGTCCACATGTAGTAGCGGTTGGGGTCGGTGGAGCCGATGAACGAGCAGTGGTAGGCGTCGCAGATGGTGAACGCGTCGGCGAGCGCGTAGTGGAACGGGATGTCGTCGCGGGTCAGGTAGGCCATCGTGGTGGCCGTCTTGGCGGGCACCCACTGGTCGTACCGGCCGTTGTTGAAGGCCTTGTGGCCGCCGGCCCAGTCGTGGTTGAGGTCCTGGACGAACTGCATCCCGAGATCGCTGACCTGCGGCCGGAACGGCAGGACCTCCCGCTTGAGGGCGTCCGTCTGGTGCCACACCGACTTGCCGCTCGGCAGGGTCACCGGGCGGGGGTCGCCGAAGCCGCGGACGCCCTTCAGCGAGCCGAAGTAGTGGTCGAAGGAACGGTTCTCCTGCATCAGCACGACGATGTGGTCGACGTCCTGGATGGTGCCGGTGGTCCCCACCGGGGCGATCGACGCGGCTCGGGCGATGCTCTGCGACAGCGACGAGAACGCGGCGGTCGCGCCCGCGAGTTGGAGGAAGCGGCGGCGGTTCAGCTCGACCATGGGTGGTTTGACCTCTGCATGTCAGGAAGGTGGAGGACGGCGTCCCCAAGGACAGCGCGTGCGGGGTACCGTCCGGCGGACCATTCATGACTGCCCGCCGTACGGCAGACGAACGCCTCGAGTTGTCCGTACAGGATCCGGCAGGCGACCGTCCCCGGCCGACCTGATGGACCCGACCGTCGGACCACAGCGGCGCGCCCGACCGGCCCGATTCGATGGACCCGACCGACCCGCCCGGGCACCCGCCGGTGTGCGGCCCCGCAACCTTCCCCGGGTCAGGAACCGGTCGCGGCGCGGACGGCGGCCGGGAGCGGGAGGGACGCGCCCTGCTCGAAGGCGGCGGCGAAGCCGTCCGCGCCGAGGGCCGCGCGGACCACGGCGGCGACCCGCTCCACGTCCGCGCGCTCGCCGGGCGGGAGCGGGGCACCGGCGCCCCGGCGGGCGGCGTCGGCGGCCCCGAGGAGCAGCGCGGCACGGGTGAGCCCCGAGGCTTCGCCGGTGGCCGCGGCCGCGCCGGCGGCGCCCTCCAGCGAGAGGGCGAGGGCGCGCGGCTCGGCCAGTTCCCGGGCGTGGGCCAGGCCGCGTGCCTGGTGGGCGGCGGCCTGCGCGGGCAGGCCGCGCAGTTCGGCGACGAAGCCGAGTTCCACCTCGACCAGGTGCTTTCCCGCGGTCGACGACGGGTAGTCGTCGCGCATCGCCCGGAGGTGGCGTTCCGCGGCGTCGAGGTCACCGGCCCGACGCGCCCCGAGGGCGAGGCCCATCACGGCGAAGACCTCGCCGAAGAGGTGGCCCTGCTCGGCGGCCGCGCGGCGGGCCCGCTCGTGGAGCAGCCGGGCCCGCTCCCAGTCGCCGGTGAGGAGCGCGAGGCGGCCCAGGCCCGCGAGGCAGGCGGAGGCCTCCACGGCCAGGCCGAGCTGCTCGGCGAGGCGCAGCCCGACGCTGTGGCGGGACTCGGCGTCGGCGTAGTCGCCCTCGATCTCGGCGAGCGCGGCGAGGGTCGGGACCGTCTGCAACTCGCCCCACCCGTCGCCGAGTTCGTGGAACTCCACGGCGGCGGTGCGGCCGTCGCGGCGGGCCCCCGCCAGATCGCCGGTGGCCAGTGCGGTCCGGGCCAGCAGGGCGTGCGCCGCGGCGGCGCCCCAACGGTCGCCCGCGGCGGCGCAGTGGTCCAGGGCCCGGGTGCCGACGGCGTGCGCCGCGGCCGGGTCGCCCGCGTGGTGGAGGCCGTAGGCGAACAGCCACAGCGCCCGGCCGCGCCGGACGGGGTCGGCGATGTCCGCCTCGGGGCACTCCCGCTCGGGCGGCCGGTGACCGGTGAGCATGGCGAACGCGCCGTGCAGGATGTGGAGTTCGGCGGCCGTCGAGGCCGCGACGGCGGCGGACCCGGATGCCGGACCGGGTGTGTCGGCCGGAGCGCGGCCGATGCCCTCCAGTACGGCGGCCAGGGCGCGCCGGGCCTCGTGGAGGCGCCCGCGCAGCAGCCACCAGGGGCACAGGGCGGCGGCCGTACGGGCCGCGCCGTCCTGGTCGCCGGTGCGCAGGAGGTGGTCGAGCGCGGCGCGGAGGTTGGCGGACTCGGCGTCCAGGAGGGCGAGTCGGTCCCGTTGGTCCGGCCCGCGCAGCCGGGCTTCGGCCCGTTCGGCCAGCTCGCGGAAGTACCCGGCGTGGCGGGCCGCGGTGGCCGCGGCCTCCCCCGCCTCGTGGAGCCGGTCGCGGGCGTAGGCGGCGACGGATTCGAGCAGGTGGTAGCGCGGGCCGTCCCCGGTGTGCGCGGCCTCGACCAGCGAGCGGTCGACCAGGCGGCCGACCAGGTCGAGGACCTCGTCGCCGGGGATGCCGTCTCCCCCGCACACCGCCTCGGCCGCCCGCAGCGGGCAGCCGCCGACGGGGACTGCCAGCCGCCGCAGGACGGCCTGCTCGGGCGGGGTGAGCAGGTCCCAGCTCCAGTCGATCACCGCGCGCAGGGTCTGCTGCCGGGCCGGGAGGCCGCGCTGCCCGGAGCCGAGCGCCCGGAACCGGTCGCCGAGGCGGGCCGCCAGTTCCCGCACGCCCAGCGCCCGCACCCGGGTGGCCGCGAGTTCCAGGGCGAGCGGGATGCCGTCCAGGCGCCGGCAGATCTCCGCGACGGCGGCCCGCGTCCCGTCGTCCGCCCCGGCCCCACCGGCGCGTCCGTCCTCACCGGCGCCCCCGTCCTCACCGCCCTCACCGGCTTTCTCGGCCGGAAGGGCGAACCCGGGCGCGGCCGCGGCGGCCCGTTCGGCGAACAGCCGCACCGCGGCGACCGGGTCGAGCGGGGCGACGGGGAACACCGCCTCCCCGGGCAGCCGCAGCGACTCCCGGCTGGTGGCCAGGACCCGCAGCTCCGGCGCGGCGTCCAGCAGGGCCGCGACGAGGTCGGCGGCCGGCTCGATCACGTGCTCGCAGTTGTCGAGGACGAGCAGGGCCCGCCGTTCGCGTAGGGCGGCGGGCAGCGCGGGGAAGGGGGCGGCCGGGGGCGCTGACGCCCCGACGGCCTGGCGGATGCCGAAGGCGGCGGCCACCGCCTGGGCGAGGTCGGCGGCGTCGGCGGGCAGGGCCGCGAGCTCGACGAGCCGCACCTCGTCCGGCGCGGCGCCCTCGGCCCCGTCCGCGAGGCGGTGCGCGAGGGCCAGCGCGAGCCGGGTCTTGCCCACTCCCCCGGGGCCGGTCAGCGTGACCAGGCGCTCGGTGCGGACCAGACGGGCGAGGTCGTCCAGCGCCGCGCCGCGTCCCACGAGCGTGGTGCGCGGGGCCGGCAGGTCCGGGCGGGGGAACCCGTCGGCGGACCGGTCACCGCCGGCCGCCGCGGCCGGCGGCCCGACGGGCGACCGGGCCGGAGCCGGCCGGGCGTCCGGCACCGCGGCGGGCAGCAGGGCGGTGTCCTGCCGCAGGATCGCCTCGTGCAGGGCCGTCAGTTCGGGGCTCGGGTCAAGGCCCAGCTCGTCGACCAGCAGCGCCCGCAGCCCGCCGTACGCGGCGACCGCCTCGCCCTGCCGGCCGGCGCGGTACAGGGCCCGCATCTGCACCGCGCGCAGCCGCTCGCGCAGGGGATGGCGGTCCACCAGTTCGGCCACCTCGCCGAGCAGCAGCGGATCGCCGAACTCGAGGCGGGCCTCCGCCAGTTCCTCGACGACCGCGAGCCGTTCCTCGGCCAGGCGCTGGGCGGCCGGGCGGACGAACTCCTCGTCGGCGAAGTCGGCGTACGGGCGTCCGCGCCACAGGTCGAGCGCCTGGGCGAGCGCGGCGGCCCGGGCGCGCGCGTCGGTCTCGCTCCGGGCCCGTACGGCCAGTTCCCGGAAGCGGGCCGCGTCGACCTGGGCGGCGTGGTCGTCGAGTCGGAGCCGGTACCCGGCGGGGTGGTGGGTCACCCGGTCCCGGCCGATCGCCCGGCGCAGCTGGGAGACCTTGGCCTGGAGCGCGTTGGCGGGGTTGGCGGGCGCGCCGTCCCCCCAGATGTCGTCGACGAGGCGGTCGGGTGACACCGGTCGGCCCTCGTGCACCAGCAGATCGGCCAACAGGGCCCGCACCTTGGTCTCGGGCACCCGCACGGGCGCGTCGTCGTCGCCCCACACCTCCAGCGGGCCGAGCACCCCGAACCTCATGGGGCACAGCCTACACAGGATGATCATCAGCCGGTCCGGCCCGTGCTGCTGCCGGACCGTCAGCGGAGCATCAGCAGAGCCGAAGCGGGCTGCGGGAACGTCTTCTCAGCGGGCCGGAGGAACCGGCCGGCACCACCACGGAAGACTCTGGAGCACGACCATGAGCACGAACACCCTGGTTCCGACGGCCACGGACACCGAGACCGCCGGCCAGGAGTCCCCGCTGTTCCGGCCCGCCCGCCTCGGCGCCCTGCGGCTCGCCAACCGCCTGGTGATGGCCCCGATGACGCGCAACCGCGCGAGCGCCACCGGCGTACCGGAGCCGATCATGGCCACCTACTACGCCCAGCGCGCCTCGGCCGGGCTGATCATCGCGGAGGCCACGACGCCGAACGCGGTCGGCGCCACCTACCCCCACATCCCGGCGATCCACGACGAGTCGCACGTGGCCGGGTGGCGCCGCGTCACCGACGCCGTCCGGGCCGCGGGCGGGCAGATGTTCCTCCAACTGCAGCACGGCGGCCGGGTCGGGCACCCCGAGACCAGCGGGCACCACCCGCTCGCCCCGTCGCCGGTACCGCTGCCCGGCACCATCGTCACCCCGTCCGGGCACCGCGAGAACGTCGTGCCGCGCGAGATGACCGAGCAGGAGATCCACGCCACCGTGGCCGACTTCGCCGCCGCCGCGCGCCGGGCGGTGGACGCGGGCTTCGCCGGGGTCGAGGTCCACGCCGCGAACGGGTACCTGCTCCACCAGTTCCTCTCCCGCCACACCAACCACCGCACCGACGGCTACGGCGGGTCGGTCGCCAACCGCGTCCGCCTGACCGTCGAGGTGGTCCGAGCGGTCGCCGAGGCCATCGGCGCCGAACGCGTCGGGGTCCGGATCGCCCCCGGCGTCACCGCGAACGCCATGACGGAGGACGACGTCGACGAGGTCTACCCCGCGCTCCTCCGCGAACTCGACGGCCTGCGCCCGGCCTACCTCCACGTCGTCTTCGCCGACCCCGACCAGCCCCTCTTCCGCACGCTGCGCCAGGCGTGGTCCGGCACGCTGATCGCGAACCCGGCCCTGCCCTGGCCCGGCCCCCTGCCCGCCGACGGCGGCCGCGCCGCCGCCGAACGCCTGCTGGCCGCCGGCGCCGACCTGATCTCCCTCGGCCGCTCGTTCCTGGCCAACCCCGACCTGGTCACCCGCCTGCGCACCGGCGCACCCCTCAACCCCGTCCGCGAGGCCCACCTGATGTACGTCGGCGGCGAGACCGGCTACACCGACTACCCCACCCTCGACTGACCGGCCACCGCCCGCGTACCTACGGCACGGGCGCCACGACCGCCGGCGACCGCTTGGGCGCAAGCCGTTCTCCGGGGGAACGTGCTCCGGCAACCCGCGGATCCGGGTCAGGTCCGCCTGCGGCTCGCGATCTCCTCGGAGAGCCGCCGCACGCGGGCGGGGTCCGCGTCCCGGGCAAGGGCGACGTAGTGGTCCATGACGGCCGGCCGGTAGCGCACGGGCAACGTCTGTCCCGGGGCGAGTCGGGTGAGCTCGGTGATCGTGAGGTCTTCGTCCGCGATGCCGCGGAACGAGATGCCGTCGGCGGTCTCCACGTCGAACATCAGCACCACGCGTGGGCTGCCGTCGCTGCCGACCTCCCGCCAGTCGACGAGAACGCCGAGCGCGAGCTCCCCCGTACGCAGTTCCGCGTTGCGCTTCCGTGCGTCACCGCTCAGGAGCGGGTTCGGGGCGACGCCCGGGAAGTCGGGCCCGACGCCGAGCGACTCCCGACTCAGGTCGGGCCTGAGCCGTGCCACCAGATCGTCGAGCTTCTCACCCGAACCGAACAGCCTGCCGAACAGCCTGCCGAACACCCCGACTCCTCCCTCGCGCCCGGTACCGGGACCTCGGCCTGGCGCTTCGCCCTCCGCGCGATTGTACGAGCGTCAGCCAGTCGGTGGTGGCAGCTGCGCTCGGCCCGCCGGGCGGGACAGAAGGGAGTCTCAGCGGTGGTCACGGGGCACCTCCTCGGTCGGCGACGTACGGCCCACGCTGACTCCGCGTCAGATCGTTCGTGGCCGAGACTGATGACCCGTCATTGACACTTTCTTGACCATCACTTTACTGTCGCCGTGGCGGCGCCGACCCGCGCCGTCGGATGACCGGCACACACGAGGAGGTCCGATGGAGCAGCTCATCAAGCGGATGACCCAGGACGACAAGTGGAAGCGCTGGGTCGCCGTCAACTCGGCCGGCGGCGCCAAGGACGGCTGCATCAGCGTCGCCAAGTCCGGATGCATCAGCGTGGCGAAGTCCGGCTGCATCTCCTGACCCAGCCCGACGCACCGGCAGTGCCGACAGGGTCCGGGCCGGCCGCTTCGGCCGGCCCGGGCCCCCGGGCCCCGGGTCGGAGCGGCCCCGGGCCCACGAGCCCAGGTGACCCCACCGACCGGAGGTGACATGAACGGCCAGCCGACCGCCGACGTGGTCGACCGGATCAAGGACATCCCCCTCTACCGCGCCTCGATCGAGCGGGGACACTTCCCCGTGCTGGAGAAGTCCGAGATCGCCCGCGGCTTTCCGGACAACTGGATGACGCCCGGCCTCGCCGAGGCCCTCGCGTCGGGCGAGGCCGAGTTCGTGCTGTCCACGGGCACCAACCACGCCCGCATGCAGCTCATCCGGCCACCGTACTTCCTGCTGAAGTCCTACTACCGGCTGTGGAGCGAGCACCCCGACATCGCCGACACGTGGGCTGAGGGCTGCAAGCGGGTCTCGCTGACCACCGTCCTGGCCACCGAGCACGTGGCACGGGTCAACGCCCGCAAGCGGGGTGGCGAGCCGGACTCCCGACCGGCCCTGGCGGAAAGGTGGTTGGACGAACGCACCTGCTACCTCAACCTCCGCCTCGACCCCGACCACTGGCAACGGGCCGACGTCGAGCGCATGCTCACGGAGATCCGGGAGGCCGCCCGGGCCCACCCGCGCGGCCGGTACCACCTCGACTGCTCCTCCTCCCACCTCGCGCACCTGGTGCGCAAGGCCAGGGCCTGGGGCCTGTGGGCGGACTTCCCGCAGCCGGCCAGCATCGTGCACGCCTACGAGTACACCCCCGTGAACGTCGCCCGGTACCTGCGCGAGCACTTCGACTGCCCGATCGTCGACCTGTTCGGCAGCACCGAACTCGGCTACCTCTACTACAGCGACCGCAGCGGCCGGTACCGGCCGTACCTCGACGGGATGAGCGTCGAGCTCCTGCCCGTCGCCCCGGGGAGCGGGATCCACGCCCTGATCGTCACCAGCGTGCGGAACCCCTGGATGCCGCTGGTCCGCTACCGCTCCGGGGACTGCGTCCGCACGCTGGACGGCAGCGCGGACCCCGGCCGCATCGCCCGGTTCTGCGGTCGGGAGAAGGAACTGCTCGACACCCCCGACGGCCCGGTCGCCCAGGGGGACCTCGACGAGGTGGTCGGCGCGGTCACGCCCCGGACCTTCCTCCACCGGCTGGACGTCACGGGCCCCGGGGACGAGGCCGTGCTGCGCTGCACCACCTTCGACGGCGCCCCGTTGACGGCCGCCGAGGCGGACGCGACGGCCCGCGAGGCCGGACGGCTGATCGGACGGCCGTGCCGGGTCGAGCACCACGAGCACCTGCCGATCGGCGCCTCGGGCAAGTACGCCTGGCTCGCCGCCACGCCGACCACCACGCCGACCCCCACCCCGGCCACCGCCCCGGCCACCGGGGACAGCCACGGAGACGCCCGATGACCGCCGACCGACCCCGCGTCACCGCCGACGAGCTCGCCGCCCTGCTCGGCGAGGACCTGCACGCCGAGGTGGTGGCGTACACCGTCGCGCGCACCGGCGCCGCACCCGCCGACGCCGAACGGCAGGTCACCGAGTGCCTGCGCTACCTCTACCTGGTCTCCCGCCACCGCGAGGAACTCGCCGGCCTCTTCCTGCCGGTCGAGCAGGACATCGACGAGATCTGGCACTACCTCATCCTGCAGACCCGCGAGTACCGGGCCCTGTGCGAGGAACGCCTGCCGGGCCGCTACTTCGTCCACCACCGGGGCATCCCGTACGAGGCGTACCAGGAGGAGCCCGGCCGGGAGGCCGCCGCCGAGCAGGCGCTGCGCTGGATCCCGCTCTACTGCCAGGAGTTCGGGCCCTTCGACGAGGGCGCGCTGGCGCACTGGACCATCGTCCGCTACCTCCACGAGGAGCTGGGGATGTCGCTGGAGGAGATCTCGGCGCTGAGCCCGACGGTGGCGGCGTGACGGTCTCCCCGCAGGTCGCCGAGGAGGCCCGGCATCCGCCCGAACACCCCGCGCAGCGCCGGGTGCTGGCCGTTCTGGTCGTCTCCCAGCTGGTCAGCGGCGTCGGGCTGACCGCGGGCGTCGTGGTGGGAGCGCTGATCGCCGAGGAGATGCTCGGCTCGACCGGGCTGGCCGGCCTTCCCACCGCCCTGTTCACCGGCGGGTCGATGCTCGGCGCCCTGGGCATCGGCCGGCTCTGCCAGGCCTGGGGGCGCCGCCCGGGGCTCGGCCTCGGGTACGCGGTCGGCGCCCTGGGCAGCGTGGGCGTGGTGGTCGCGGTGGTCGCCGACCAGGTCGCGCTGCTGCTGCCCGCGCTGCTGGTCTACGGCGCCGGCACCGCCACCAACCTGCTCGCCCGGTACGCGGGCGCCGATCTGGCCTCCCCGGAGCGGCGCGGCCGGGCCGTCAGCCGGGTGCTGCTCGCCTCGACGTTCGGCGCCGTGGCCGGGCCCAACCTGGTGGCGCTCGTCGGCGGGCCGGCCGAGGACTGGGGCGTGCCCCGGACGGCCGCGCCGTTCCTGCTGGCCGCCGTCGGGTACGCGGTGGCGGCCGTCGTGATCGGGGCGCTGCTGCGGCCCGATCCGTTGCGGTCGGCCCGGGCCGCGACGCCCCCACCGGCGCCGGCGGAACCCGCTGAAGCGGCCGAACCCGCCGAGCCGGGCAAAGCGGCCGAAGCGGCGAAGCCGTCGGACCGCTCGCGGGCCCCGGGGGTGGCGACCGGCCTGTGGATCATGGTGCTCGCCCAGCTGCCGAAGGTCGCTCTGATGACCATGGTCCCGGTCCACCTGGCCGCCAACGGTCACGGCACCGGCGTGATCGGCCTGGTCGTCTCGCTGCACATCGGCGCGATGTTCCTGCCCTCCCCGCTCAGCGGCCTGCTCGTCGACCGCTGGGGAGCGCTCCCGGTGGCCGCCGCCTCCGGCGTCACGCTCGGCGCGGCCGCCCTGCTGGCCGGCCTTGCGCCGGCGGACTCGGTGCCGGTCCTGGCGGCGGCCCTGCTGCTGGCCGGCGTGGGCTGGAACCTGGGCCTGGTCGGCGGCACGGCCGTGGTCACCGCCGCCGCGCCGCCCTCCCGGGGCGCCGCGACCCAGGGCCTGGCCGATGTCGGACTGTCGGTCGCGGGCTGCACCGGCGGTCTGCTCTCCGGCCCGGTGGTGGCCGCCGGCGGCTACGAAACGCTGGCCTTCGGCTGCGCCCTGGTGGCGCTGCTCGTCGCGCTCCCGGCGGTGCGCGCCGCCCGTCCCGCCCGCCCCGTGCCCGCCGGAGAGCGGCGCTGAGACGGCGGTGAAACGGCGGCGGTGCCGCGGTCCGCCCCCTCGACGGACCGCGGCGCCGGGCGGCGGCGGTCCGCGGGCCCGTCCCGGAGACGACCAGCAGCACGTCTTCGACACCGGCCCTGCTGTGGCGAGGTCCGGCCCCGCCGGGGCACCTCACCGCTTCCCGTTCATGGTGACAGCACAGCGCCCGGGTGGACGCGGTCGGCGCCCGGAAAAGATCGTCCGGGCGCCGACCGCACCGGTTCCAGCGGCAGCGGCGATGTCCGACGAGGCCCGCCAGGTGGCCGGGGCCGGACTGCCCGGCCCCGGCCGGACGCCCGGGCCGCCGGCGCCTACGAGTTCAGGTTCACCATGAGGTGCCAGTTGGTGGTGGTGGTGCTCGGCTTGCAGTACCAGTCGGAGTAGACGGAGGCACGCCCGTCCGCCAAGCACGCCGACTGGGTCCGGTAGGTGCCGACGTCGGTGTACGAGAGGGTCCCCGCCACGACCGGCGACGCCGTGCTGGTCCGGGCAGACGCGGGGACCGCTTGCGCGGCGGTGGCGGCGGTGCCGCCGATGAGCAGGGCGGCGGCGACGGTGGCTCCGATGAGAGCGGGTCGAGTACGCATTCTTCTCCTCCGTGCGGAATGGTCGATGTCGGTGGTCTTCCCGACCGCTGTCCGGCCAGGGGTGATCCGCAGCGCCCGGGTGGACGCGCTCGGCGTCCGGGAAGCCTGGCTGAGCGAGCGGGATCCGTTCGGTCCCTCGGCCCGTTGCTGCTGGGCAGCAGGCGCGTTCCGTGTCCCGCGCCGACGGCCTGGCCGCTTGGGCGAGGACGTCGTGGCTGAGGGCTGTTTCGGTGTTCCGCATTCAGGATGTCGAGGGCGATGGCACCTGGCCATGTCATTCCGCGCAGGGCCATTGCCGATTCGCGCACGCCTCGGGCGGCAGGTTCCGGTAGTCCCGCGGCGGTATCCCGTAGGTGGCCCGGAACAGGCGGCTGAAGTGCGTCGGGTTGGTGAAGCCCCACCGTTCGGCGATGGCCTGGATGGGGCGGGCATTCAGGCGGGGGTTGGCGAGGTCGAGGCGGCAGCGTTCCAGGCGGCGGTGGCGTATCCAGGCTGCCGGTGGCGTGCCGTCCTCGGCGAGCAACTGCTGGAGATGGCGCAAGGAGATGTGGTGGGCGTCCGCGATCGCCCGGGGGGTCATGGCCGGATCGGAGAGGTGCTGCTCGACGAACGCGTTGATCCGGGCCCGCAGGGCGCTCCGGCGGGCCTCGGGGCTCAGCGCCTCGTCAGCTTCCAGGCAGCGGGCGAGGACGGACGCCAGGAGGTCCAGGGTGACCGAGGCCAGGGTGGGGAGGTCGGCCGGGGTGAATTCGCCCGCGCGGGCGTTGATGTCCGTCAGCCAGCGGCTGAACACCCCGCCCATGCCGCGGTGCCCGCTGATCGGGACCGAGAGCAGACTCCGCACCGTCTTCTCCGGCAGGGGCAGCAGTCTGCGGGGGAACTGCACCGTCAGGTGCGACCAGTCGCCCGGCACGGTGCGGACAACACCGCTGTAGGGACGACTGCTGTCCATCACCATGAGATCACCGGGCCGGATCGCCGCCTCGCCCCCGGCCTCGGAGAGAGCCCCTTCCGCATGGAGGAAGTAGTTGAGCAGGTAGACCTCCGGATCGGACTGCCGGATCAGCTTCGGCGTCCGAGCTATCTCCAGGTGCGGGAACACCAGCGCGGACACCTGCAACTCACCCAGGTCCACGGCGCGCATCCTGGCACGGAAGTCCTCCTGGTGGTCGCTGCGCAGCCTGTTGGACATGTGCGACCGCGCTGTCGTGGCCTCCCAGAGCGCGAACCGGTCCGGCGCCGCCACGACCTCCGTGCTGAACTCCGTCAGCAGCATCCCAGCCTCCCTAGCCCGTTCCGCCTGCGCTTCGAACGTGGCATGGACAGGTGCATACCGTCGAGCAGCACTTCGGTCACATGTGCCGCGGTACGTCCTCAGACGGCAACGGAGCCCAAGGCCAGGGACCATCAGAAGAGGAACCCGCCCTGATCATCGAGGGGCGGTCCGAGGACCGCCCCCGACCGACGCCGTCCCGCCACACTCCCCGCGCAGCCCTCTGAACAGGCAGAACACCGAAGTCTGCTGGAGTACTGGCTAGGCGAACACCGCCTTGACCAGTGTCTGCTTCACCCTCTCGAACGTCTCGGCCATGGTGGGCAGGTCCATTTCGACGTCCCCTGAAGTCAGCGAGCCGGTCAGGGTCCTGGTGCCGTCGGGCGTGCTGTACATCAGTGCGCCCCAGCCCCAGAACCCTCCGTTGTGGTGGAGGACGGTGCCGCCGCCGGCCAGCTCCTCCACGAACACCCCCAGGCCGTAACCCATCGTGGGGTCCGCGACACGCATCTCGGCCAGAAGCTCGGTCGAGATGAGCCTGCCACTGTTCAGCGCGGAGAAGAACGTGTGGAGGTCCCGGCTGGTCGAGATCATGTCGCCGGCGGCGGACACCCAGGAGGGGTTGAAGCGGGTGGTGTCGACCACCTTCCACTGTCCGGCGTCGTCGTAGCCGAAGTAGCCGTGGGCGTGCGGCTCGGGGATGTCCTCGCGGGTCTCCGGCAGCAGGGTGCCCGTCAGCCCGAGCGGGCCCAGGATCAGCCGGTGCGTCTCCTCGGGCAGCGAGCGGCCGGTGACCTGCTCGATCAGCAGCCTGGCCAGGACGTAGTTGGTGTTGGAGTAGCTCCAGGCCGTCCCCGGCTCGAACCGCGCCGGCTTCGCCAACGCCCCCCGCACCAACTCCTCCGGCCGGTAGGTCGCGTGCTGCAGGTCCACCCACTCCTTGCCCCATCCGGCGACCACACCGGGTTCGACCGACCCGTCCTCGGCGAACTCGCCGGTGAAGTTGAACAGCCCGCTGGTGTGCTGAAGGAGCATCCGTACCGTGATCCGCCGGTCGAGCCGGAACTCGGGCAAGTGGTCGGCCACCACGTCCTCGAGGCCGAGCCGGCCCTCGGCCACCAGCTGCAGGACGACGGTCGCGACGAAGGTCTTGGTGGCGCTGCCGATCCGGAAGTGCCCGTCGGTCGGCGGCTTCGCGGTCCGGCCCAGCTCGCTCACCCCGGCGCTGCCGACCCACTCGCCGAGTTCGTCGTCGACGCGCAGCTGCACGCCGGAGAAACCGGCGTCGACGATCTCCTGCATGGCCTTCCGCAGCTCGGGGCGGTCCTGCGCGGCGGTGTTCTGCCCACTCATGGTGATTCCTCATCTCGCGTCGGCGGGTGTGAGTTGAGCGTGCACCCTGACCCAAGGTCAAGGTCAAGGCGACAGATGAGCGCTAGGCTCGCCCCATGGCAGACGGGCTCACGATCGGTCAGGCGGCGGCTTTCGTCGACATCACCGTCAAGACGGTGCGGCACTACCACCGGCTCGGCCTGGTCGCCGAACCGGAACGGGACCGTTCCGGCTACCGGCGCTACGGTTCGGCCGACCTGCTGCGCCTTGTCCAGGTCCGGGCCCTGGCCGGGGCGGGCGTGCCGCTGGCCGAGATCGGCGAGCTGCTCGACGCCGAGCCCGAACGGTTCGCCACCGCCCTGGACGACGTCCGCCGCCGGCTCACCGCACAGATCGAGGAGCTGACCGCCCGCCGCGACACCCTGCACCGGCTCGCCCACGGTGACCGCGCCCTGCTGCCCGACCGGGCCTGCGCGGTCCTGGAGCGACTCGCCGAGCTCGGCTTCAGCCCCGACTACGTCACCACCCAGCGGGAGGCCCTGGTGCTGTCGCGGGCGCTGACTCCCGAGGTCTTCGAGGCCTTCCTGGCCAACCTCGAACACCAGCTCGACGACCCCGAGTTCGTCGAGTTGACCAAGCGCGGATGGGAGGCGAGGTCCTGGGATCCCGACGACCCGCGAATCGAGGAGCTGGCCTCAGCGGTGGCCGCCAACCTGCTGGGCGTCCGCGCGCTGCTGACGCTGCCGGCCGAGCGACCGCAGGGGCCCGACGCGGCCTCCCGGTACGGCGTGGTCAACCACCACCGGGAGGACGAGGCACCGTCCATCGCCCGGCTGAACGGGCTGGTCGAGGGGCACCTGCGTGCGGCGGGCATTGATATCCCGCGTCAGTGACGGACTGCTGCGAACTTGATCGCCCGGTCAGGGCCCGGCGCACCCGGCGCCTCTCCTCATCGGAGGCCTTCGGTGCTCTGCCCGACATCCACGCGCCCCCGGCAAGGACGGCCAGCACTCCCAGCACTCCCATGCCGGCGGTCCAACCCGCCCACTCCAGGGCCGCGACGATCAGCCCCGCCAAACCCTCCCCGCCGGGGTTCTCCCCCGGGGCCTGGGGCTCACCGCCCGCCAGCAGGCCGGATACCGCGCTGTGCGCTACCTGACTATCCGTCAGGACGACCGTCATGGTCTCTCTCTCCATCTCCTGGGAATCCCCACCGGCAGACCACCTCACAGCCCGCCGCGCGCTCCTCTGATCGTCGCCGACCGCCGACCCCCGTGCGCGTGACCGAGCCTGCGGGGGTGAGGACGGGCTCCGGCACCCGGGTCAGCGGCGAGTCGGCTGGGAACGCTCGATGCGGTCGAGGCCACCGGCGAGAAGGTCGCTGTGGCGGATGGTGAAGTCTCCGTTGATCAGGACATCTTCCCCGCCGTAGTACCGGCCCATGACAGCGGTCGGCAAGAAGGAGCGCAGTCTGTGGCGCATGTCCTCGGGGTAGTCAACGGATTCGCCCCACCCGGAAGGGGCCTGGTCGGTGGAGAACAGGACCCAGTGGTCCACGGGGACGGCGGCGTCGAGGTCCGGGGCTGCTCCGGTGTGGCAGTCCAGCGCGGGCACGGTCAAACGGTCGGGGTCGAGCGGCGGGTACCAGAACAGCAGGGGCTTGGCACGCTGTGCGTCGGCGTTGTCGAAACAGCAGAGGACGATGGTGTGGTCGGGGAAGTGGGAGGCGTAGAAACCCAGGAGGTCCGGGTCGAGGTCAGGCCGCCGGTGTGCCGGCACCCGCTGCAGTGCGGCGGGGATCGCGGTGGGGTCAGTGACCAGGAGAACGGTGTAGACGTCGTGCTCGAAGATCTGGACGGTCTCCGGCTCCCGGCCCATCCACGCGATCCCGTCGACCGCCTCCGCGATGGGTCGAACGGCGGCAACCATGCGTTCGAGGACATCACTGCTGCGTCCGACGGAGAGGAAGTGCCCAGGGGTGAGCTGACGGGTCGGCACGTGCAGCAGCATGGCGTTCGGACCATCAGCGAGGTTGACGGCAGTGTTCTGGTAGCCGAGGACATGAAGGAGGCCGTGCAGCGGGTGGTGCTGACGGCCGCAGTACACGATCGTGCCGGAGAACGCGGCCTCACTGGTCGAGATGCACATGGTGGCAAGGTAGCGCCCGCGTACTCGTAGGAAACCCGGGGGCCCGGGAGACCCTCGCGGTCAGCCGCCCGCAGATCGTGACGGGCCGGCGGTCGCCATCACGGAATCCGGGCCCGAACCTGTTTCCTGCTGCTGCACCGCCGCGGGGCGGCGTGGGGACCCGGCCCCCCGGAAATCCGGTGCCCCGCGCCGGGCTGTTCGGGCAGGATGCGACCATGGACGACACGGCGGGACTGACGGAGCGGGTGACGGCCGCGGCGCGAGCGGCTCAGGCCTCGCAGGCCGACGACGACTGGCACGTCTACTGGGCGCTGGTCCGGCAGGCGGTCGAGGGGGACGGCGGGCAGGTGGCGTCGCGCCGCGGGACGCGGCTGCTGCGATCATCCGACGACCTGGAACGGATGGTGGGCTGCGACCTGCTGGGAACCGCGGCCGACGAGCACGAACACCTGCGCGCCGGGGCGGCGACCGCCCTGCTGGCACTGGCCGAGGCCGAGACGGTGCCCCATGTGCTGTCCTCCCTGGTCTGCGCCCTGGGCCGCACGCACGATGCGCGCGCCGTCACCGTACTGGTCGCCCTCTCCCACCACGAGGACGCCGATCTGCGGCGCCAGGTCGCCTCGCAGTTCGCCTCCGCCCACAGCGCGCTGCCCGACGGGCCCGACGTCCGAGCACTGATCCGCCTCACCCGCGACCGGGACCCCGACGTCCGCAACTGGGCGGCCTTCACGCTGGGGTCCCAACTGGACCAGGACACCACCGCCATCCGGGAGGCACTGTGGAGGTGCACCACCGACGAGTACGGCGAGGTCCGTGAGGAGGGCGCGCGAGGCCTGGCCAGACGGCACGACCCCCGAGCTGTGCCGCTGATCGCGCACCTGCTGGGCACCGACAGCTGGTCCCACGGCCTGACCCTGGACGCGGCGGCGATCCTGGGCGTCCCCGAACTCCTGCCGGCCCTGGCCGCCTGCGAGTTCGACCCGCCCGAGACCGACCGGGCCCTGGCCGCCTGCGACCCGGCGCGGCGTGCCCGGATCCAGGACGACGCCTGGAAGGTCGTCCTGGAACTGGAACGCCTGCACCCGGACACCGACGCGGCACTCAGCTCACCCCGCTACGAATCGGTGCACGCGATGAAGATGACAGTGGCCCGCCGACAGGCCCCCGACGCCGTCTACGACGCGACCGCCCTGCTCGCCCGCGCCGACGGCGACCCCACGCGGGCGGCCGACCTCGTGGCGGCCGACCTGGCCCGCCCCGCCGCCGCGCTCTGACACGCCCGGTACGGCGCACGGCACGGCGCACAGCGCGGGCCGCGGCACCACGGGGCCACGGGGGTCAGTGGTACTGGGCGATCTGGATGAGGTTGCCGCAGGTGTCGTCCAGGACCGCGGTGGTGACCGGCCCGAGGGCGAGGGGCTCCTGGGTGAAGCGCACGCCCAGGGCGCGCAGGCGCGCGTACTCGCCGTGCACGTCGTCCACGGCGAAGGAGGTGGCGGGGATGCCGTCGGCGGCGAGGGCGGCGACATACGCCTTGGCGGCGGGGTGCTGGTCGGGCTCCAGGACCAGTTCGGTGCCGTCGGGCTGTTCGGGTGAGACGACGGTGAGCCAGCTGTGCCCGCCGAGCGGGACCTCGGTCTTCTTCACGAATCCCAGCACGTCGGTGTAGAAGCGCAGGGCCTTGTCCTGGTCGTCGACGAAGACACTGGCCAGGTTGATCCTCACGGGGCGTCCTTGGGTGGTTCGGGCCTGAGCCAGCGGGTCGCGATGCGCTCAAGCGGTTCGTTGTTCAGGTCGTGGAACTTGTAGCGGCCCTCGCGGCGCACCCGTACCAGGCCGGCCGCCTCCAGCACCGCCAGGTGCTGGCTGACGGCCTGCCGCGACAGGCCCAGCGCGTGCCGGGTGGTCAGCCGCACGCAGATCTCGAACAGCGACTGGCCGCCACGCTGGGCCAGTTCGTCGAGGATCAGGCGGCGGGTGGGGTCCGCCAGCGCCTTCCACACTCCATCGTCGGTCACCACCCCACCATAGGCAAGTCGAGACTTGCCTATCAAGCGGGGACGGAAGGGCGTGCGCACGCCGCCCCGAGGCCCTCCCCAGGGCATCCGCGGCAGCGGCGGACACCACCGTCCCGGTCGGCCGCCCTCGGCTGAACAGCCCCCCGGGGGGCGGGGCGTCAGTGCGGCGCGCTTCGCAGGGTGACGACGCGGTCGGGTCGCCCGAGGGCCGCCGAGTGGATCCCGTTCCCGGCGTCCCGCGTACCGACGTCCCGCGCACCGCCGTCCCGCTGCCGATCGCGCCACCCCGGCGGGGCGAACGACTCGCGGTAGCCGTCGCACCAGCCGTCGCCGTCACCGACGAACAGGCACCGGTACGCGTAGCACCGGCCCTCGTGCCACCACTCGTGGCGCACCACGGGCATCCGCAGGACGCGCTCGAACCAGTCGGCCGCCAGCGCCGCCAGCACTTCGGGCGTGCCGCCGGCGTCCAGCGCCAGGGCGCTCGGCGGCTGCACGGGCCAGTAGAAGTTCTGGTGGACGAGCCGGTCCCCGCGCACCGTGGAGCCTCTCAGGTGCACACCCACGCGCAGCGGCCACCCGAGCTCCCCGTCCCCGACCCCCGCGCACGCCACCAGCGAGGAGTCGTCCTCGGGCCGCCCCACCCAGCTCGCGGCCGGCGCCACCCGCCACCCCCGGGCGCGCCCGCGCAGCACCGTCACGAAGGCCCGTTCGGCCTCGTCCAGTTCGGACTCGGTCTCCGGATCGTCACTCACGAACCACTGGTGCGCCGACACGCGGCCACTGTACGACCCGCACGGGAGCGCGCGGCCGGGCGCCCACCGTGGCCTGCCGCCACCTCCTTCGCCGACTCGCTTGCGCGGGCCGGCCCGAGCCCGGCCCGGTCAGCTCGCGGCGGGGGTGCGCACGACGGCGTCCAGGGCCGGGGCGATGACGGCGAAGCAGTCCCGGGTCAGCACCGCGACCTCCACCGCGCCACCGTCCGCACCGCCTCCCGCACCACCGTCCGTGCCGTCGGCCCCGGCGGCACTCCACCGCTGCAGCACCGCATGGAAGGCCGCCAGCGCCATGTCCGCGGCCAGCCGCGGGTACAGCTCGCGCCCGGCGTCCAGACCCAGGCGCGCGGCGAGTTCCGCGGCGAGCTCGTCGCGCCACTGCGCCTGGCGCTCCAGGAAGCGGGCGAGCAGGGCGGGGGTGGAGAGGATCAGCCGCACCACCTTGCGGGCGCGCTCCTCGTGGCCGGCGCAGTCCTCCACGCAGCGCCACACCGCGTGCCGCAGCGCCACCGAGGGCGCCTCGTCGGCCGGACGGCGGGCGAGTTCCTCACGCATGGCGGCACCGAGCGCGGCCAGGAACTGGACGACCACGTCCTCCTTGGACGCGAAGTAGCGGAAGAACGTCCGCTTGGACACGCCCGCGGCGGTGGCGATCTCGTCGACCGTCACGGCGTCGAACCCGCCGTCCGCCAGCAGGTCCAGGGCCGCCTGGGTCAGTTCGTCGGCCACGAGCTGGCGCTTGCGCTGGGCCAGCGTGGTCGCGGGTCGGGAGGTCACCGTCCCATCCTAGCCCCCACGCCATTCACGACATCAAACGTCAGCCTTGACACTTGGTGACAGGCAAGGCACGGTGAGCCGTATGACCCGAAGCAACCGGACCTCCGACCCCGCCCCGGACCTCAGCGGACGGGTGTTCGTCGTCACCGGCGCCAGCAGCGGCCTCGGCCTGGCCACCACCGACTGCCTCGCCCGCCGCGGCGCCCACGTCGTCCTCGCCGTACGCGACGAGGCCAAGGGCCGCCGAGCCGCGGACCTCCTGACCAGCGCCCACCCCACGGCCCGGCTGGACGTGCGCCACCTCGACCTCGGCGACCCGGACTCCGTACACGCCTTCGCCACCGGCCTGCGCCAGGACGGCCCCGCCCCCGACGTCCTGATCAACAACGCCGGCGTCATGGCACCCCCGCGCACCCTCACCCCGCACGGCCACGAACTGCAGTTCGCCGTCAACCACCTCGGCCACTTCGCCCTCACCGCCCACCTCCTCGACCTCCTCGCCCGCGGCCGCGACCCCCGCGTCGTCACCGTCACCTCCGCCAACCACCGCCGCGCCACCATCGACTTCGACGACCTCACCGGCGAACGCGCCTACTCCCCCATGGGCCGCTACAACCAGTCCAAACTGGCCAACGCCGTCTTCGCCCTCGAACTGCACCGCCGCCTGCACACCGCCCGGAGCCCCGTTCGCAGCGTGCTCGCCCACCCCGGCTACGCCGCCACCCGGCTGCCGCACACCGGCGCCGTCGGCCCCGTACGGCTGCTGTTCGGTCACCTGCTGCGCCCCCTCGCCCAGTCACCCGCACGCGGAGCGCTGGCACAACTGCACGCGGCGACCGCACCCGAGGTCCGGGGCGGGGAGTTGTACGGCCCCAGCGGCCCCGGCGAACTGCGCGGCACACCGGCACGCACCTCCCCGGCCCGGCGCGCGCTGGACGAGGAGATCGGACGGCGCCTGTGGGACGTGTCCCAGGAACTGACCGGAACAGCCTTCACCATCCCGGACCCGACGGGCACCTGACCTCCGCCCCTCCCCCGGTGCGGGGCAGTGAGCCGGCATCAGCACCACCGCCCCGCAGACGGAGCCGGGTGGGCCGGAGCCGGCAGGAAATCCGGGTGCGCGGCGACGGGAGACTCTGCTACGACACCGGCATGGACGACGACACCGGTACCCACGCACCGACCGGCCCGGACCCGATCGTGACGGCACGGCTGGTCCTGCACCCGCTCACCACGGCCCTGGCCCGACGCATCATGGCCGCCGGCCCGAACGACCCGGGCCCGGGCGGTGCGGCCCCGGGCGGTTCGGCCCCGGGCGGGCCGTGGGCGCAGGGCTACCCGACGCCCGCGGACATCGCCGGCGCCCGCCGCTTCCTGGACGTGTCCGCGCAGGACGGCGGCCAGGGCCCGTACGGCGCCTACGAGATCCGCCGCCGCGACGACGGAGTCGCCATCGGGGGCGCCGGCTTCCACGGCCCCGCCGACGACGAGGGCACCGTCACCGTCGGCTACGGCCTCGTCCCCGCCGCCCGCGGCCACGGCTACGCCCGCGAGACCCTGCACGCCCTGCTCGCCCACGCCCGGAACACCGGCGCCCTCCGCGTCCGCGGCGACACCGACCTGCACAACACCGCCTCCCGACGCGTCATGACCGCCTGCGGAATGCGCCAGATCTCCGACGACGGCCGCCTGGCCCACTACGAGACCACCTGGCACCTCACCCCCACCCCGGCCTAGCCGGGCGGGCCGGACGGGCCCGCCCCACCGACAGGGCGCAGCCGCCCGGGGAGGGCAGTGCGCCGCAGCCGAGGGTGGGGCGGGCAGGTGGGCGAGCCGGGGCGGCCGGGTCGCCCGGCACGGGCGCGCGCGTCACGATGAAGAAACCATTCGTCGGGGTGGCGCACCGCCGGCCGGGCGCCACACCGGCGTAGCACGCGACCGCGTGGAGGGCTCCGATGGACATCGCATGGGACCTGCTCGTCTCGGGGCCGGCCGACGCGCACCGGAGCGTCCTGCTGCTGCCCGGAGGCCTGAACCCCGCCCGGTCGTACGCCGAGCTGATGGCGGAGCCTGCGCTGGCCGGCACCCGGCTCGTCGCGGCGACCCTGCCGGGGCACTGCCGAACCGAACAGCCGGAGGACTTCACCATCACCACCCTGGCCCGACACACCGCCCGCCTGGCCGCCCAGCAGCGCTGCGACGTGGCCGTGGGATTCAGCATGGGCGCCACCGCGGCCCTCGAGATGGTCGTGACCGGCGCGTTCACCGGCCCGACCGTGCTGCTGGGCATCAGCATGTCGCCCGCGGACGAACCCGCGTTCTTCCGTGCCGTGTGCCGACTGGGCGACGTCTTCGGCCCCCTGCCCGCCGCCGCCCTGCTCAAGCTCATGGGTCTGGCCACCAAAGGACTGCGGGTACCGCCCGAGCGCCGCACCGAGATCCTCGCCGACCTGCGGAACAACGACCCGCGCGTGGCGCGCCGGATCCTCCGCGGCTACCTCGACCACCTGGAGACACACGAGCAACCGGCCGAACGCCTGTGCGCGGCCGGCGTGCCGGTCTGGATCGTGCACGCCGAAAAGGGCGACGGAGACCTCACCCCCGACGAGCGGCGCACCCTGAACGCCTGTCCACGGGCGACCCTCGTCACGATCCCCGGAACCAGCTTCTTCCTCCCCAACGAGGAACCACGGCGCATCGCGGAGATCATCGCGGAAGCCCTGACACACACCGGACCGGCCCCCCGCTGAGACGGCAGTCCTTCCCGACGACCACCGCGACCACACTACCGACCCCGCCGGGATCCAGGACCCGGCAAGCAAGCGCCGGCCCCCGTGCCTGGTCGGGGGCCGGTCGCTGGTTCCCCCACGCGGGGGACGCGGCGGGCAGTAGGATCAGCGGCGTTGCATCTCGTACACACCGCTGGTAGGAGGCTTTTCATGGCTCAGGTCACGCTGAAGGGGAACCCGGTTCAGATCGGTGGCGCACTGCCCGCCGCCGGGACCCAGGCGCCGGCGTTCACGCTCGTCGGCGAGGGACTCGCGGACGTGTCGCTGAACGACTTCGCGGGCCGACGCAAGGTCCTGAACATCTTCCCGAGCATCGACACCCCGACCTGCGCGACCTCGGTGCGCACGTTCAACGCCAAGGCCGGCTCGCTGGACAACACCGTCGTGCTGTGCGTGTCGGCCGACCTGCCGTTCGCCCAGGCCCGGTTCTGCGGCTCCGAGGGCCTGGAGAACGTCAAGACCCTCTCCACGCTGCGCGGCCGGGACTTCCACGACGTCTACGGCGTGGCGATCGCCGACGGCCCGCTGGCCGGACTGACCGCCCGCGCGGTCGTCGTCCTGGACGAGAACGACACCGTCCTGCACACCGAGCTCGTCGCGGAGATCGCCGACGAGCCCGACTACGAAGCCGCGCTCGCCGTCCTCAACTGACCGCCTTCCGCGGCCCGCCCCCACGCCCCGCCCACCTGACAGAAGGCGGCAAGGCGACAAGAGGGGGCGGGCCGTTCCGCATCCCGCCCCCCGGGGCCCGCGCACCGGCACCCGCCCCCACCGCGCCGGCTCTCCCGCCCCGGCTCACGGGGCCAGCGCGCCACCGGGGCTGAGGGCGAGTCCGGTGAAGCGCTCCGCGATGAGCCGGTGGGCCTCCGGAGAGGGGTGGAGGCCGTCGGGGAGCGGGTGGGCGTCGTGGTCGGACTCGCCGTAGAGGGCCAGGCCGTCCAGGTGGTGCAGGTGCTCGTCGCCGTCGGCCCGGCGGTCGGCGACGATGCGGGCGAGTTCGGCGCGGATGACGGTGAGGGTGAGCCGTCCGGCGGCGACCTCGGCCGGATCGCCGGTGGCGCGGAAGCGCAGGGTGCCGGTGCTGAAGTCGGGGGCGAGCGGGCCCGGCACCGTTTCGTGCAGCGGGCACAGCAGCGGGGAGACGACCAGCAGCGGCGTGGTCGGGTGGCCGTCCCGGACGGTGTCCAGGAAGCCGTGGACGGCCGGGGTGAAGGCGCGCAGCCGCATCAGGTCGCTGTTCACCACGTTGATGCCGAGCTTGAGGCTGATCAGGTCCGCGGGGGTGTCGCGGATGGTGCGCGCGGTGAAGGGGTCGAGCAGGGCGCCGCCGCCGAAGCCGAGGTTGGTGAGGTCCAGGCCCGCCGCGTTGGCCGCCAGGGCGGGCCAGGTGCCGGTGGGGTGGGCGGCGTTGGAGCCGTGGCTGATCGAACTGCCGTGGTGCAGCCAGCGCTTGCGGGTGCCGGCCGGGAGCGGCTCGATCGGGGCGTCGGTGTCGAGGGCGATCAGTTCGGTGGTCTCGGTGTGCGGGAGCCAGATCTCGACGGTCTTGTCCCGCTCCGGCAGTCCGGTGAACCGGGCGCTGCCGGGCGGCCCTTCGGTCAGTTCGACGCGTCCGGTGGCGAGGTCGACGGTGCGCAGGTTGCCGCCGGGGACGCCGCACTGCGCGGTGAGGCGGCCGTCCACCAGGAGGTCGTAGACGCCGTCCGGGACGTTCGGGACGCCCGGGTAGGCGCGCTTGGTGGGGACGGCGTGCAGCGTGACGGTGGTGGCGCGGGTGCGGAAGGCCAGCCGGACGCCGGAGGGCTGGGACTCGGCCATCGCGAGCTGCTCGTCCGGGATCCGTCGGCGGGCGCCGGCGGGCAGGCGGTGCGGCAGCAGGCCGCGGCGGGTGTGCTCGACGTCGAGGTGGCCGTGGAGGAGGTCCTCGGTGACGGGGGTGGTGATCGTCGTCATGATGCTTCTTCGGGTCGTCGTACGGAATGGACGAGTCATGCGGGGCGCGCGGGGGCCGGGTCAGCCGGCCGGACGGGCTCCGCCCGCGCGCAGCAGGGCGTCGAGGGAGTCGATGATCCAGTCCCAGGACTGCCGCGGGTCCACGGCGGTGTGGCTGAACCCGCCGGCCGCCTCCAGGCTGATGTAGCCGTGGAAGACGCTGCCGAGCAGGCGCACCGCGTGGGTCTGTTCGGGTTCGGTCAGGTCGTAGCCGCGCAGGATCGCCCTGGTCATCTGGGCGTGCCGGACACCCGCGCTGGCGGCGGCCGTCTCGGCGTCCAGGCGCAGGCGGGTGGCGTCGTAGCGGCCGGGGTGGCGGGCGGCGTAGTCGCGGTAGGCGTCCGCGAAGGCCGCGAGCGCGTCGCGGCCGGCCCGGCCGGCGAGGGCGTCGGCGACGAGGTCGGCGAGTTCCTCCAGGGCGTGGAGGGCGATCCGGGTCCTGAGGTCCTGGGAGCCCTTGAGGTGGGAGTAGAGGCTCGCCGTCTGCACGCCGAAGCGGCGGGCGAGCGCGGCGACGGTCACCTGGTCGAAGCCGACCTCGTCGGCGAGTTCGGCACCCGCGACGACCAGGCGTTCGACGGTCAGCCCTGCCCTTGCCATGTGCGTTCTCCCGTACGGTCGCGTCGGCTGTCTACGGACAGTATGGGATTTCCTATATGGATTAGGCAAATGGCGAACAGCTCACGCTTCCCGGGCGGCCCCTTCCCGCAGTGGCCACGTTCCGTCACCCAAGGCGAGCTTGAGCGAATCGAGGTGGCCCCGTGCGCCCCGAATGCCGGATGATCGGCCCACGGGGTACGGACCGGGACGCGGCGAAGCGCGGTACGGGGGTACCCGCAGCGAGAAGCCAGAGGGGCTCACGATGGAAACCGCGCGCACACTCGTCCTGGTGGCGGCCACGGTCACCTGCGGACTGACCGCGGGACTGTTCTACGGCTACGCGTGCTCGGTCATGCCGGCGCTCGCGCGGGTCGAGGACCGGACCTTCGTCGAGGTCATGCAGCGCGTCAACGTGGCGATCCTGAACGGCTGGTTCGTCCTCGGCTTCGTCGGCGCCCTGCTCGCCACCGCGGCCGCGGTCGCCCTGCACCTGCCCTCCGACGGGCACGACGTCCTGCCCGCGACCATCGCCGCGCTGGTGCTGTACGTCGCGGTGATCGGCATCACCCGCGCGGTCAACATCCCGCTGAACGACGGGCTCGAAGCCGCCGGTGAGGCCCGGCGGATCGCCGACCCGGCCGCGGTGCGCGCCCGGTTCGAGGCGCGCTGGGTGCGCTTCAACGTGCTGCGCGCCCTGCTGTCGACGGGCGCGCTGGCCTGCCTCGCCTGGGCGCTCGTCCTCAACGGGCGCAGCTGACCGGGCCGGTTCGGCCCGATCGGCGGAGCGAGGCCGACCGGGCTCAGCCGCAGAGGGTGGCGAAGCCGTACCCGCGCGCCTTGAGCGTGGAGATGATCGTCGGCAGGGCGGCCACCGTCTGGCTGCGGTCGCCGCCCCCGTCGTGCAGCAGGACCACCGAGCCGGGGCGGACCTTGTCGAGCACCCGCGACCGGATCGCGGCGGTGCCGGGTCGGGACCAGTCCGCCGGGTCCACCGACCAGAGCACGACCTGCTTGCCGAGCGCCGCGGCCTTCGAGCGCACCGTGCTGTTGACCGCGCCGTACGGCGGGCGCAGGCAGGTCGGGGTACGGCCGGTCTGGGCCCGGATGGCCTTGTCGGTGTCGGCCACCTGCGCGTTGAGCGCGGAGGCGGAGAGCTTGCGCAGGTCCGGGTGGGACCAGGAGTGGTTCTGCACGCTGTGGCCCTGCTTGGCGACCTGCGCGGTCAGCCAGGGGTGGGCGGCGACGTTCTGCCCGATCTCGAAGAAGGTCGCCCGCACGCCGTACCGGGCGAGCGTCGCCAGGACCTTGGGCGTGTGGGCGGGGCTGGGGCCGTCGTCGAAGGTCAGGTAGACCACCTTGCCGCCCCTGGCGCCGGCCGCCTCCGCCCCGGCCGCCGGGAGGGCGACCGCCGCGCCCGCGGCCAGGGCGACGACGAGTGCGCCGATCGCGGTCCGGAGCCTGCCAACTGCCATGCGCCTGACGGGTCGTACGGACATGCCTGCCCCCTGCGGTCGGAACTCCCGTGCACCGGCCAGTCTGCTCCTGACGGCCCGTCCACCGCGACCCGCCGTCGGTCGCGAGCGAACGGAACCGGCCAGTCGGGCACCGGGAGCGGGGACCAGGAGAGGATCGTTCGACCCGGCCCGCCGCGGGCGTGGTCCGCGAAGTCCCGCTCCCCGCATCCCCCTGAGCGCCCGGCCGTGCAGCCGGAACGGTGTGGCGGGCGACGGGCTGGGAGCGCTGGGCCGAGGAGGCGTTCCACCCGCCGCAGCCGTGGCGGCAGCTGCTGGGCTCGGCGGTGCGCTCGGCGGTCTCGGGCCCCGGCGCGGGCGAGGACTACAGCTACGGCCGCCCCGCCCGGCGCTCGGCCGGGGTGCCGGGGGTGCTGCTGCCGAGCCTGCGGCGCCGCCCGCCGTGGGTCTCCGTGGTCATCGACACCTCCGGCTCGGTCTCGGACGAGGAACTGGGCAGCGCGCTGCTGGAGGTCGCGGCGATCGGCCGGGCCGTCGGCGGCCGTCGCGACCAGGTCACCGTCGTTCCCTGCGACGCGGCCGCCGAGACCGTCCACCGGCTCTGCCGGGCCGCGAGCATCCCGCTGATCGGTGGTGGCGGCACCGAGCTGCGCACCGGCTTCCGCACCGCCCTGCGCGGGCACCCCCGCCCGGACGTGGTGGTGGTCCTGACCGACGGCCAGACCCCGTGGCCCGCCGCCGCCCCGCCGTGCCGCACGGTGGTCGGCCTCTTCCCGAAGCCGAGCCGGTACCGCGAGGACGCGCAGGCCCGGGAGGAGTGGGAGGACGAGGAGGGGTACGAGCCCGACGCCCCACCCCGGTGGGCCCGGGTGGTGACCATCGGCTGAGCACCCGGCTCGGGGGGCAGGCGCCTCAGCGGGAGGAGCGGCTCCCGGCGGCGGGCGTGCGTGGATCGGGTACCCGGCGGCCACGGATCTCCGGGCCAGGGCAGGCCGGAAGGGGAGGCCTCGGTGATCGGGACGGAAGCGGTCGGCGCGGAAGGCTTCGAGCCGGACGGGCACGACCGGTTCGCGCGGTACCGGGGGCCTTCGCGGAGGTCGCGCCGGAGGACGCGGCCGGCCTCGCGGCCCGGGTGCTGACCGGCCCCGAGACCTCGATGGCGAGCCGCGCGGTCTGCGAGTACCTGGACCGGCGGGCGGCGGAACTGCTGACCGAGCCGGGCTTCCCGGCCTGGCACCGGGAGATGGCGGGCGTCACGGCGGCCGACCCCTTCGCCGTCCGGTGCCTTCGGGACTGGGCGCTGCTGCGGGCGATCACGCTGGACGAACCGTGGACGGAGGAGCAGCTGCTCACGACGGACAACCGGCTCCAGGCGCGCCTCGCCGAGGAGTCGCCGGCCCGGCAGGTCCTGAGCCTGCTCTCCGCGAGCGGCCGCACCCGACGCGTCCGCGACATCGCGGCCTCGCGGCTGCGGCGGCTCCGGTGGCGCGGGGGGGGGGGGGCGGCGGGCGGGGGGGGGGCCCCCCCGGCCGGGGGGGGGGCCCCCGGGCCCCCCCCCCCGGCGCCCCCCCCCCCCCCGGGGGGGGGGGGGGGGGGGGGCCGGGGGGGGGGGGGGGGGGGTGGGCGGCGGCCCCCCCCCCCCCCCCCGCGGCCCGGGTCAGCGGACCATGGCCGCCAGGACGCTGCGCCAGTCCTCGCCCGGTTCCGGGGCGAGCGGCCCGGCCAGGGTGTCCGCCCGGTAGTGCCAGGGGCGGCGGAGTTCCTCGTCGGCGTCGGCGGCGGGTCCGACCGGGCTCTCGGATCCGAGCAGGCGGACCAGCTCCGCGGTGAAGTCGGCCCAGGAGACGTGTCCGCTCACCGCGTTGACGACCCGGCCGGCGGCGGGGTGGTCGGGGGTGAGGCAGGCGGTGAGGGCGCGGGCCAGCGCGGCGGCGTGCACCCAGGAGGCGCCGTACCACTGCGCCGAATCCGGCAGGCCGATCGGCCGGCCGGCCAGGGCGGCCTGGTAGAGAGCGCTGGTGGAGCCCCAGCGGAGCTGGTCGCGCAGGCGGTGGTGCGGGCCCCAGACGATCGGGGCGCGTACGGCGGTGGCCGGGCCGCGACCGGTGGCGGCGGCCTCGAAGAGGATCCGCTCGCAGTCCAGCTTGGCCTGCCCGTACGGGGTGACGGACCCGCCGCCGGGGCCGCCCTCGGGGACCTCGGTGCCCTCCGGGCGGCCGTACGCGTCGATGCTGCTGACGAAGACGAACGGGCCGCCCCGCCAGCCGTCGACCAGCGCGCGCATCGCGGCGAGGTCGGTGGCGTGGTCGGTGAAGGTGCAGGCGGAGTGGATCACCGCGTCGACGCCCTCGACGGCCCGGCGCAGGCTGTCGAGGTCGCCGAGGTCGCCCGCCGCCACCTCGGCGCCGTTCAGCGCGGGCAGGTGCGCGGACTCCGGCCGCACCAGCACCCGGACCGGCCGGCCCTGGGCCATCAGCTCCTGGAGCACCGCCGCGCCGACGCCGCCGGTGGCGCCGGTCAGCAACACGGTGCCCACGCGGGCGCCGGCGGGCCGCGGGCGGGCGCCGGACTGGGCGAGGGCGGCGCGGCGCTCGTCCCCGCGGGTGGCGAGCAGGGCGGCGAGGGCGCGCGGGGTGCGCTGTTCCAGGATGTCGAGACCGGTGAGCGGCAACCCGGTGCTGGTGCGCAGGCGTTCGGCGAGCTGGACGGCGACCAGCGAGTGGCCGCCGAGGGCGAAGAAGTCGCCGTCGGCGGGCGGCGTCGCGCCGAGCAGTTCGCCGAACGCCTGCCGCACGACGGCCAGCGGGCCCTCCGTCGCCGCGGCGCCGCCGGACAGCGGGGCGGCAACGGAGAGCGGGCCCGTGCCGGGAAGCGGGCCCGTGCCGGGAAGCCGGTCCGCCCCGGGCAGCCGGTCCCGGTCGACGGTGCCGTCGGCGTGGCGGGGCAGCCGGTCCACCAGGGTGACCGCGAGCGGCAGTTCGGCGGCCGGGAGTCGCCCGCGCAGGGCGGCCCGCAGGTCGGTGCCGCTCGGGGCGACCGGTCCGCGCACCACCGCGTAGGCGAGCGGCGGGCCGTCGGGGTTCTCGGCCACGACCGCCTCGACCACCGACGGGTGCGCCGACAGGGCCGCCACGACCGGGTGTTCGGCGGGCACCAGCCGCTCGCCGGGCAGTTCGGACAGCCGCTGTTCCGGGTCCGCGGCCACGGCGGTGAGCAGCGCGGCGAAGGCGTCCAGCAGCCGGGCGGCGGTGTCCTGGTCCAGCACGTCCCGGTCGTGCTGCAGCAGGCAGCGCGGCCGCGGGCCGTCCTCCAGCAGCAGGGTGAGGCCGAACTTGGCGAGCCCCAGGTCGATGTCCACGTTCTCGGTGTCGAGGCCCGGCAGTACCAGCGGGTCGACGATCTGGAGCAGGTCGCAGCTGACCGAGAGCAGCGGAGTGCCGTCGGCGCCGCGTGCGGCCGTGCCGAGCCGCTCGACCACCAGGTCGAACGGCACCTCGTGGTGCTGCTGGGCGTCGAGCAGGGCGGTCCGGACCAGACCGAGCAGTTCGGCGAACGTCACGTCACCGGACGGATTCGCCCGTACGGCAAGGGTGTTCACCGCGAGGCCGACGGTCCGGCGGAACTCGGGCCGCCCCCGGTGGCCGCTGGCGCAGCCGAGGAGGACGTCGTCCTGCCCGGAGGCGAGGTGCAGCGCGGCGAACGCGGCGGCCAGCACGACGGTGAACAGGGTCGCGCCGTGCCGCGCGCCGAGCCCGCGCAGCCCTTCCACGACCGCCGGCTCCAGCGGGGCGGTGTGCAGCGCGGCGCGGCGCTCACGGGCGCCGGGCGGGACGGGCCGCAGCAGCGGCAGCGGTCGGGCTCCGGACAGCCGGGCCGCCAGGGTGTCGGCGGCGGCCGTCAGTTCGGCGTCCCGGGCGCGCTCCTGGCGGGCGTAGTCGGCGTACGAGGGGGCCGGCGACGGCAGCCGGTCCGGCACGCCGTCGCGCGCGGCGCGGTACAGCTCGGCGAGGTCGGCCGCGAGGAACCGCAACGCGCCGCCGTCCACCGCGATGTGATGGATCGTCAGCAGGAGCGTGTGGTCCTCGGGCCCGTGCCGCAGCAGCACGGCGCGCAGCACCGGGCCGGTGGCGAGGTCGAACGCGCGGGCGGCCTCGGCGGCGAGCTGCTCCGGGCCCGTGGCGTCCAGCACCGGCAGCGGCACCGGGGTGACCGGGTCGATCTGCTGGTACGGCTGGTCGCCGCGGCGCGGGTAGCGGGTGCGCAGGACGGCGTGCCGCTCGGTCAGGCCGGTGATCGCGGTGGCGAGGGCGGCGCGGTCGAGCGGGCCGCGCAGCCGGGTGGCGACCGGCACGTTGTAGAGGGCGCCGCCCTGGCCGAGGTGGTCCATCAGCCACATCCGCTGCTGAGCGTGCGACAGCGGCGCCTGGTCACCGTGCGACAGCGGGTCCTGGTCACCGTCCGCGACGAACGGGGCGGACTGGGCCGGCGCGACGGACCGGGCGGGCGGGGCGGCGGCGCGACGGCTGCGGGCACGCCGCAGCAGGTCGCTCTGGTCGACGGTGCTCATCGGTCGGCTCCGGGGGTGTCGTCGGCGGCCAGCAGGGCGCGTTCCAGCAGCTCGGCCTGGGCGGCGACGGTCGGGTGGTCGAGGAAGTCGGCGAGCGACAGCTCGACCCCGAGGTCCTCGCGCAGGTCGTCCACCACCCACATGGCGAGCAGCGAGTGCCCGCCCTCGGCGAGGAAGTCGGCGGCCGGGTCGGTGATCGGGCGTTCCAGTGCCCGGCTCCACGCCTCGGCGACGACCTGCTGGATCGGGCCGAGCTCGGCGCCGGCGGACGGCTGCGCCCCGGCCGGCCCGTCGGCGGCCAGGGCCCGCCGGTCCACCTTTCCGCTGCCGGTCAGCGGCAGCGCGGCGAGGACGGTCCAGGCGGTGGGCACCAGGTGGGCGGGCAGCTGTTCGGCCAGCCGGGCGCGCAGCGTCTCGACGGCCGGGCGGGAGCCCTCGGCGAACACCACGCAGGCGGTGAGCGCGGCGTCGTCCTGCCCGGCCCGGCGGACCACGACCGCCGCCTCGGCGACCTCGGGCAGCTGGAGCAGCGCGTGCTCGACCTCGCCGGGTTCGATCCGGAAGCCGCGGACCTTGACCTGGTCGTCGGTGCGCCCGTGGTACTCCAGGGCGCCGTCGGGCCGTTGGCGGACCCGGTCGCCGCTGCGGTAGGCGCGTCCGATGCCCGGCAGTTCGCGGAAGCGCTCGGCGGTCAGCTCCGGCCGGTCGAGGTAGCCGAGGGCCAACCGGTCGCCGGCGATCCACAGTTCGCCGACGGCTCCGGGCGCCACCGGCGCGAGCCGCTCGTCCAGGACGTACCCGCGGGCGCCGCCGAAGGCCCGGCCGATCGGGACGGAGCCCGCGCAGTCGGCCGGGGTGACCCGGTGCAGGGTGGTGAAGGTGGTGGCCTCGGTCGGCCCGTACACGTTGAACAGTTCGAGCCAGGGGAAGGCCCGCAGCACGGTGCCCGCGTGTTCGGCGGAGATCGCCTCGCCGCCGACGGCCAGGGTGCGCAGCACGCCGAAGACCCTGGAGCGGCGCGCGGCCAGGTGGTGGAAGAGCGCGGTGGTGAGGAAGAGGGTGGTGACGCCGAAGCGCTCGACGTCGCGGACCAGGTCCTCGGCGGTGGGCCGCTCGCTCGGGGAGACGGCCACGGCGGCGCCGCGGGCGAGCGGCGCCCACAGCTCGAAGGTGGCGGCGTCGAAGGAGACGGTGGAGTGGAAGAGCACCCGGTCGCGCGGGCCGAGGACGAACGCCCCCTCGGCGTTGACCAGGTCGGTGACGGCGGCGTGCGGGACGAGGACGCCCTTGGGGCGGCCGGTCGAGCCGGAGGTGTAGTAGAGCAAGGCGGGCGCGGCCGGGTCGGCGGCGTCGGGCGCCGTGCCGTCGGCGGCCTCGGTGCCGCGCTCGGTCAGCACGAGGGTGCGCTCCTCGGGGAGCCCGGCCTCGGCGAGCAGTCCCTTGTCGCCGAGGACGAGCCGGACGTCCGCGTCGGCGGTCATCTCGGCGATCCGCGGGCGCGGGTAGGCCGGGTCGATCGGGACGACCAGGGCGCCGGCCCGCCAGGCGGCGAGCTGGGCGACGACGAGCCGGGTGGAGCGGGCGCACAGCAGGGCGACGGCGCTGCCGGGGCCGATCCCCCGGGCGGCCAGGACGGCGGCCAACCGGCCTGCGGCGTCGACGAGTTCGCGGTAGGTCAGGACGGTGGAGCCGTCGGTCACGGCGAGCGCGTCGGGCCGGCGCTCGGCCTGCCGGGCGATCAGGGCCGGCAGCGCCTCGACCGGCCCGGCGTCGGCGGGCACGGCCTCGACGGGCAGCGCTTCGGCGGTCCGGGCATCGCCGGTCCGGTCGTCGGCGGGCGGCGCGGGAGGCGTCTGCCCGGTGGGCGGGGTCGCGGTGGCGGTCATGTGGTTCCCTTCCGGGCGCCCCGGCCGGATGGGCCGGGGCGCCCCTGCTGAGGAGGTTCGGGCGGGGTCAGGCGGTCGCGGCCGGCGCCGCCGCCCGCTCCTCGACCAGCCGGGCGACGGCCCGCAGGTCGGGCTGGCGCAGCACCAGGGGGGCGCGCAGCCGTACGCCGTACTCGTTCTCCAGGGCCTCCAGCAGTCTTGCCGCGGCGAGCGAGTTGCCGCCCGCGGCCAGGAAGTTGTCCTCCGGCCCGAGGTCGGCGCGGCCGATCAGCTCGCGGCAGAGCTTCAGCACGGTGCGCTCGACCGGGGTTGCGACCTCGTCGTCGAGGGCCGCCTCGGCCGGTGCCGCCGCCGACGCCTCGGCCAGCAGGGCCCGGCGGTCCACCTTGCCGTTGGCGTCCAGCGGGAAGCGCTCCACCAGCCGGAGGGCGGAGGGCACGGCCTGCTCGGGCAGCCAGGGGCGGACGGTGTCGAGCAGCGCCGCGGGGTCGGTGCCGTCCTCGGCGTGGACGAAGGCGAGCAGCCGGGCGCCGCCGGTCGGCGCCTGCTCGGCGGCGACCACCGCCCGGTGCACCCGCGGGTGGCGTTCGAAGGCGGCCTCGACCTCGGCGGGTTCGATCCGCACGCCGCTGACCTTGACCTGGTCGTCCAGGCGGCCGTGGAACTCCAGCACGCCGTCGGGCCGCATGACCACCCGGTCGCCGGTGCGGTAGACCCGGTCGGTGCCGACCACGCCGGCGGGCGCGTCGACGAAGCGGCGGGCGGTCAGCTCGGCGTCAAGGTACCCGGCGGCCAGGCCGCGGCCGCCGATCCGCAGCTCGCCGGCCGTGCCGCGCGGCACCGGCCGGCCGTCCTCGTCGGTGACCAGGACGACGGCGCCGTCGATCGGCAGGCCGATCGGCGGGGCGCCGGTGCCGTGGTCGGCGCCGGGGGCCATGGTGTGCGTGGTGGTGGTGACGGTGGCCTCGGCGGGGCCGTAGGCGTTGTGGACGGTCGCGGTGACGTCGGGCCCGGGGGCGCGGCGCAGCCGGTCGCCGCCGATCACCAGGTGGCGCAGCGGCAGTCCGCCGGGCCAGGGCCGGCCGAGGACGGGCTCGGCCAGCGGGGTGGGCAGGATGGACACGGTGATGCCGGCCTCGCGCCACCAGTCGGTGAGCGCGCCGGTGTCCCAGCGGACCGCCTCGGGGGCGACGACCAGGGCCGCGCCGGAGGTGAGGCCGGCCCACAGCTCCTGCAGGTGCGGGTCGAAGGAGACGCCGATCAGCAGGCTGTGCCGCTCGCCGGGGCCGAGGCCGGTCAGCCCGCGGTACCACTGCAGCAGCGCGCCGAGCGCGGGCTCGGTGACGGCGACGGCCTTCGGGGTGCCGGTGGAGCCGGAGGTGAGCACCGCGTAGTGGGTGCCGGCCGGGACGCTCACCTGCTCGCCGGGGGTCAGGGCGGCGACCACGCCGCCGGTGGGCAGGTCCAGCGCCAGCCGCTCGCCGCCGGGCGGCAGCAGGTCCGGCTCGCCGACCAGGCAGACCGGGCGCAGCTGCTCGGCGACGGCGCGCAGCCGGTGCTCGCCGGGTCGCGGGCCGAGCGGCAGGTGGACGGCGCCGAGCTTGGCGGCGGCCAGGGTGACGGCGACCAGCGAGACCGAGTGGGGGAGGCAGACGCCGAGCAGGTCGCCCGGGCCGACCCTGCCGCGCAGGGCTTCGGCCACGGTGTCGGCGAGGCGGTCGAGTTCGGCGTAGCTGTGGACCCGCTCACCGTCGATCAGGGCGGGCGCGTCGGGGGTGCGCTGCGCCCAGCCGGTGAACAGGTCGAGCACCGCGCCGTCCTGGTGCGGACGGCCGTAGCCGATGCTCGGGGGCGTCGTGTCAAGGTGTTCCATCATCATCTCCAGAAAGGTGACGTACCGTCAGTTCAGGCCCATGGAACGGGCGATGATCACCTTCTGGACCTCGGAGGTCCCCTCGATGATCGTGGTCATCCGGACGTAGCGGTACAGGAACTCCAGCGGGTGCCCGCGCACCCAGCCGGTGGCCCCGTGCACCTGGAGCGAGCGGTCCACCGCGCGCACGGCGGTCTCGGAGGCGGTGAGCTTGGCGAGCGCCGCGTTCTCGGGCGACTCGGTGCCCTCGTCGACCAGCCGGGCGCAGGCGAGGGTGAGCAGCTTGGAGGCCTCGACCTCGGCCCGGGTGGCGACCAGGTGCTCCTGGACGTGCTGGTAGTCGCCGATCACCCGGCCGAAGGCGCGCCGGTCCTTGGCGTACTCCACGCCGATCCGCAGGGCGTGCTCGGCGATGCCGTTGCACATCGCGGCGACCACCAGGCGGCCGCGCGAGAGGCTGTCGATGGCGAGGGCGGTGGCCGCGCCGACGCCCTCCTCGCCGCCGATCACGGCCTCGGGGCCGACGGTGACGCCGTCCAGCAGCAGTTCGAACAGCGGCTCGCCGGACATCCCCTCGTAGCGCTGGCCGATCCGCAGGCCGGGCTGGTCCATCGGCAGTACGAAGGCGGTGGCACCGGCCGTGGGGCCGGCCCCGTCGCCGAGGTCGGTGGCGGTGACGACCAGGGCGATCCCGGCGTGCTCGGCGTTGCTGACGAAGGTCTTGCGGCCGTTCAGCACCCAGCCGTCGCCGGTGCGCACGGCGGTGGTGGTGAGGCGGAACGCGTCCGAGCCGGCGTGCGGCTCGGTGAGGGCGAGGCAGCGGGTCTGCTCGCCGCGCACCAGCGGGACGAGGTGGCGTTCGACCTGCTCGGGGGTGCCGTGCCGAAGCAGCGGGCTCGGCCCGTCGGAGCCGGCCAGCGCGTACGGGGCGAGCACGCAGCCGCTGCGCCCGGCGGCGTGGTGCAGCAGGACGACGGCGGTGAAGGGCATGTCGGCGCCGCCGAGTTCCTCGGGGTAGTCGCCCGCGTAGAAGCCGAGGGCGGCCGAGCGCTTGCGGACGTAGGCCCGAAGGTCGGTCGGGACCTGGTCGGCGGTTTCGGGCAACTCGGCTGCCAGCGGCACGAGTTCGCGGCGCACGAAGGACTCGAAGGCCTCGACGAGTTCGCGGTGGCCGTCCTCCAGGACGGCGGAGGGCGCGGTCACTTGGCGTCTCCTGCGGTGAGGGCCTTGGCCTGGTCGGCCAGTACGGCGTGGCGGAACAGGGTGCGCAGCGGCGGGCGGCTGCCGAGGTGGGGCTCCAGGTAGGCGGCGAGCTGCGCGGCGAGCAGGGAGTGGCCGCCGACCTCGAAGAAGTGCGAGTCCGCGGAGAAGCGGTCGTGGCCGAGCACCTCGCGCCAGGCGGCGGCGATCAGCCGCTGGCCGGGGTCGGTGAACTCGCTCGGCGCGCTCTCCTCGGCCTCGGGGGCGTCGGCGGCCTCGGCGGCCAGGCGGGCGAGGGCGGCGCGGTCGGGCTTGCCGCCGGGCAGGGTCGGCATCGCGGCGACGGCCGTCCAGTTCGCCGGGACGAGTCCGCCGGGCAGCCGGCGGCCGAGCGCCTCGTGCAGGGCGGCCTGGTCGGGGCGTTCGGTGCCCTCCAGGAAGCCGATCAGCCGGGGGCCGGACTGCGGGTCGGTGTGCAGCAGCACCGCGCAGGAGCGGCCGCCGAGTTCGGCGGAGGCGGCGGCCTCGATCTCCTCCAGCTCGATCCGGTGGCCGCGCAGCTTGACCTGGTTGTCGGCGCGGCCGAGGAAGCGCAGCCGCCCGTCCAGGTCGCGGTAGCCGCGGTCGCCGGTGCGGTAGACGCGGGCGCCGCCGAGTGCGGGGACGGTCGTGAAGCGGGCCGCGGTCGGCTCCGGCAGCCCCAAGTAGCCCTCGGCCAACAGCTCACCGCCGACGGCGAGTTCGCCGACGCAGCCGGGGGCGAGCGGGCGCAGGGTGTCGTCCAGGACGTGGATCCGCACGCCGTCGAGTTCGGCGCCGAGCGGGATCTCGCCGTCCTCGGCGACGTCGGCGGCGGTGACCTCGTACACGGTGGAGGTGACGGTGGCCTCGGTGACGCCGTAGGCGTTCAGCACGGTGGTGGCCTCGGTCAGGCCGGCCAGCGCCCGGGCGGGCAGCCGCTCGCCGCCGAGCACCAGCAGCCGGGGCGCCCAGCGGCCGTCGCCCAGCGCCTCGCGCAGGTCCTCGCGGACGGCGAGCAGGTAGCTGGTCGGCAGGTTGGCGACGGTGACGCCGCGGGCGGCGAGCACGGCCACCAGTTCGGGCCCGGTGGGCACCTCGCGCTGCGGCACGACGAGGGCCGCGCCGGCCGCGAGGGCGGGCAGCACCTCCTCCAGGGCCACGTCGAAGGACGGCCGGGCGAACAGCAGCACCCGGTCGGCGGAGGTGAGCCGGTAGCGGTCGACGATCGCGGCGACGTACCCGGCGAGGGCCTCGCGGCCGACCAGGACGGGCTTGGGCACGCCGGTGGAGCCGGAGGTGTGGATCACGTAGGCGGCGCCGTCCAGCACGGCGGCGGGCTCGGCCTTCGGGAAGGCGGGGCCGTCCAGCAGCGCCGGGGTGACGCCCTCGGCGGGCAGCGCCAGCGCGCTCTGCCGGGTGGCCAGCACGAGCGCCGGGTTCAGCCGCTCCAGCAGCAGCCCGAGCCGGGCGGCCGGGTCCTCGGTGGACAGCGGCGCGTACACGGCGCCGTACCGCAGGCAGGCGAGCAGGGCGACCACGCTGTCCGCACCGCGCGGCAGCACGGTGGCCACCGGCTGGCCGGGGACGACCCCGGCGGCGCGCAGCCGCTCGACCAGCTCGGTGACCCGGCGGTCGAGTTCGCCGTAGCTGATCCGCTCGGTGCCGGCCAGCAGGGCCATCGAGGTCGGGTCGTGGGCGGCGGCCGGGTCGAGCGCGGCCGGGGTGGCCGGGGTCACCGGGGTGGCCGGGGCGGCCCCGGGCGCGGGGGCCAGCTCGGCGATCCCCGCCTGCGGGCGGTCCAGGTAGCAGCGCAGCAGCTCCAGCAGCCGCTCGGACAGCAGCACCGCCTCGGACTCGCGGAACAGGTCGGCGTCGTAGTCCCAGACCAGGGTCATCCCGGCGGCGCCGTGCTTCTCGCCGACCACCCGGCGGTCGTCGGGCAGCAGCACCAGGTCGAGGTCGAAGCGGGTGGTGCCGGTGTTGAAGCCCTCGTACAGCGAGACCTCCAGCCCGGGCGCCTGGACGTCGGGCAGCGCCGCGTCGTGCGCGCTGAACATCACGTTGAACAGCGGGTTGTCGGCACCGGTGGTGTGCAGTCCGAGCCGGCGGGTCAGCTCCTGGACCGGCAGGTCCTGGTGCGGCAGCGCGCGCAGCAGGACGTCGGTGACCTCGTCCACGGCCTCGGTGCCGGACGCCGCCGGGTCGAGCCGCAGGCGCAGCGGGACGGTGTTGACGAACATGCCGACGGTGCCCTCGAAGCCCTCCGGGCGGTTGCCGACGGCGGTGCCGATCACCATCTCGCGGTGGCCGCTGTGCCGGCGCAGCAGTTCGGCGAGCAGGGCGAGCAGGGTGCTGAACGGGGTGTGGCCGTCGGCCTTGCTGCGCTCGCGCAGCCGCTCGGCCAGGTCGGCGCCGATCGACTGGCGCAGCTGGCCGCCGCGGTGGCGCCGTTCGACGCCCGGCCGGGCCAGCCCGGGCAGGGTGACCTCGCGCGGCGCGTCGGCCAGTTCCCTGGTCCAGAAGTCGAGTGCGCGGTCCCGGGGGAGGTCGGCGGCGGTGCGGGCGTGCTCCTCGTACGAGGGCGCGGCGGGCAGCTGGTACGGCTCGCCGAGGACGGTGGCGCGGTAGACGGTGAACAGGTCGCGCAGCAGGATCGCGAAGGAGTGGCCGTCGTGGACGAGGTGGTGCTCGACGTGGATCAGCCGGTGGTGATCCTCGCCGAGCCGGACCAGGTGCCAGCGCAGCACCGGCGCGCGGCCGGTGTCCAGCGGTTCCTCGGCCTCGGCGGCGAGCAGCCGGCGGAAGGTGGCCTCCGGGTCCTGCTCGGCGGTGAAGTCGCTGTGGCGCAGCTCCGGTTCGCAGTCCTCGACGACGCGCTGGCCGGGCAGTCCCTCCGCGCTGGGCACCAACTCCAGCCGCAGGCCGGGGTGGTGGGCCAGTACGGCGGCCAGGCCGGCGTGCAGCGCGTCCCGGTCGAGGGTGCCCCACAGGTCGAGGACGGCGGTGAAGTTGTAGGCGCGGCTACCCGGCAGCATCTGCTCGTGCAGCCAGACGATCTCCTGCGAGGGAGAGAGTGCGAACATCGTGGATTCCCTTGTGTGGTGGGCTTGTCGGCACTGCGGTGGCCGGATGCGGGCGTGGGGTCGTCCCGCACCGGCCGGTGGGCCGGGCCGGGCCGCGCCGGGGTGAGGAGCGGCCGGAGGCCCGGCGGTCCCGTCCGGGGGCGTGTCGGACGCACGCGGACGGCCGGGGCGGATCCGTCGTGCTGGATCCGCGGTGGACAGGGGGAGTTCGGGGCCCGCGGGGCCGGACGTGGACGTGCGGGCGCGGGCGTACGGGGTGGGCGGGGCCCTGGTGCCGGGGTGGGCGGGTTCGGGCGGACAGGGTCCCGGGTGGCGGGTGGCGTCCGGGTGGGCTGGGCCGGGTGGCGGGGTGCGTCCGGGCGGCCGCGCTCAGGCCCCCGGCGCCGGGACCGGCCGGGTGTGCAGGTGGTGCCGCAGCCCGGCGAGCAGTTCCTCGAAGGCCGCGTGGGCGTCGGCCTCCGCGAAGCGGTCGCGGTCCCAGGCCAGCCGGATCAGCAGGTCGTCGCCGTGCGAGGCGGAGACGGCCAGCGGCGCGGCGAGCGGGCGCCCCTCCAGGTGGGTCTCCCGGCCGGGGGTGCCGCCGAGCACCAGCGGTGGACGGCGGTGCAGGTCCTCCAGGGTGAGCAGGGCGTCCAGTGCGCCCGACCACGGGGCCCCGGCGGTGCGGGCGGCGCGGACCACCTCGTCGAAGGGGGTGCCGGCCTGGTCCAGGTCGTCCCACCAGGCGTCCGCGAGGGCGTCCAGGTCCGTGGCCGGGCCCGAAGTCGTCGGGTGCACCAGGGTGTTGAGGAAGCAGCCGAGCGCGGCGGGCGCACCCGCCGGCCGGCCGCCCCACGGGTAGCCGAGCGCGAGCGGGTCGTCCGTCCGGTGCAGCCGGTGCAGGGCCGAGCCGACCGCGTCCAGCAGCGCCGGGAAGACGGCGCCGCGGGCGGCGCCCTCGGCGGCGGGCAGCCGCTCGGAGAGCATGCCGGTGGAGGTGGCCGTGCCGCCGCCCGCCCCGGTCAGGGCGCCCAGCCGCCGGCCCCAGTGGGCCTGGGCGGCGGGGCCGCCGGCGGCGTCCTCGGCGGCGAGCTGGAGGTCGACGGCCTGCCGGTAGTCGGCCAGCGCCTGGGGCGGGGGCCCGTCCGCGGGCGGCTCGTCCTGCTCGTACGCCGCGCCGAGTTCGGCGGCGATGACGCCGAGCGACTGCTCGTCGCAGGCGGCGTGGTCCAGTGCGAGGGCGAGCAGTTCCTCGTCCCCGTCCGGGTCGGCGGCCACCAGCAGGCGCAGCGCGGGTCCGTCGGCGGGCCAGTCCAGCAGAGCCGCGCGCAGCGCCGCGCGGGCGGTGCCGCAAGGGGCGACGGCGATCCGGGCGGCCTCGGCGGAGGGGCCGCCGGTGCGCAGCACGGGTGTGCCGCGCACGGTCGCGAACCCGCCGCAGAGCGCCGGGTGGTGGGCGGCCACCGCGGCGGCGGCGCGGGCCAGCCGGTCCAGGTCGAGGGTGCCGCGCGGGTAGGCGAAGAACAGCGGGACGACGTCGGTGCGGCTCTGCGGCGCGAGTCGGCGGGTGATCAGGAACCGGCGCTGGGCGCCGGTCAGCGGGAGCAGCTCCACCGGGGATTCGGCGGCGGCGGTGCGGTACCGGGCGAGGTAGGCGGCGGTGATGCTGGCGTGCACGGGAACGGGCTCCGGTTTCCGGTCGCGGCTCGGGTCGGGGATCGGTCGGGTGGATCGGTTCGGGGGGTTCAACGGTCGGTCCAGGGGTCGGTTCAGGACGTGCTGGGGCTCACGGCGCCCTCCTCCTCGGCGGCGTCCGCGTCGGTGCCCGGCTCCGCGCCCTGCCCGGCCGTGCGGTCGGCGCCCGGCAGCTCGCGCATCCGCCGCAGCGGCGAGAGCAGCAGCGGCAGCGGCACCAGCAGGAATCCGACGGCGCAGAGCCAGAGCGCGGTGCGCGGCCCGGCCGCGTCGGCGACCACGCCGCCGATCAGGGCGCCGATCGGCAGGGTGCCCCACACCAGGAAGCGCATGGTGGCGTTCATCCGGCCGAGCAGCTCCGGCGGGCAGACGCTCTGCCGGAAGCTCACCTGGGCGACGTTGTAGGCCACCGCACCGAACAGCACCACCCCGGAGGCCAGGCCGAACAGCACCACGCCCGCGCCGCCGCCGGACAGCGGCCACAGCAGCGCGAACGGCGCCGTCACCAGCGTGGACAGCCAGATCAGCCGGGCCTGCCCGACCCACCGGGCGAGCTGCCCGGCGCACAGCGCGCCGGCCAGGCCGCCGATGGCGGAGACCGACAGCAGCACGCCGATGGCGCCCGGCGACAGGTCGAGCACCCGTACCCAGAACACCGTCTGCACGGCGGTCAGCACCGCGGAGAACAGGTTGGACGTGGCGGTGGCGGTGGCGATCGCCCGCAGCAGCGGATGGCCGAGCACGAACCGCACGCCCTCCGCGACCTCGGCGCGCAGCGAGCGCCCCGGCTCGGGCTCCGGCCGCGGCTCGTCGACCTTGATCCGGGCGAGCAGCAGTGCGGAGGCGAGGTAGCCGCAGGCGTCGGCCACGATGGCGAGCGGCGCCCCGAGCAGCTGGACCAGCCCGCCGCCGAGGCCCGGCCCGGCGATCTGCGCCGAGGAGCGGACCGTCTCCAGCGCCCCGTTGCCGCCGACCAGTTGCTCGCGCGGCAGGACGGCGGGCAGGAAGGACTGGTGGGCGACGTCGAAGAACACCGTCGCCACCCCGGTGACCAGCCCCACCAGGTAGAGCTGCGGCATGGTCAGCACCCCGAACGCCGCGGCCGGCGGGATCGACCCCACGGCCAGGCAGCGCACCACGTCGGCCCGGATCAGCACCGGCAGCTTGCGCATGCGGTCCAGCCAGGCGCCCGCCGGCAGGCCGACGAGCAGGAAGGCGGCGGTCTCGGCGGCGGTCAGCAGTCCGACCTGGAACGGCGTGGCGTCGAGCACCATCACCGCGACCAGGGGGAGGGCGACCAGGGTGACCTGACTGCCCGTCTGGGCCGCCGCGGCTCCGGTCAGCAGGAGCCGGAAGTCGCGGTGGCCGAGCAGACGGGCCTGGCGGGAGCTGGGCTTCTCGTTCATCGGTGCGACTCTCGGTCACCCATTCGACACGGGGCAAGCACCGGGTCCGTTTCCGGACGGACCGCAGGTCGGCCGAATCCCGCCACTCCCCCCGTCGACCTTTGCACGCTCCTTACGACCGCCCGGGACGCGACCGCACCGTCCGCAACGCCCTTCGGCCAAGGCGACACGGCCCGACGGACGCCCCGGCCGCCTTCGGACCCGCCGGTCCATTTCCCTGTCCGCTATCCGGACACCCCCTTTCCAGCCACCGGACGGAGAGACTCAACTTGGCCGGATCCCATGGAGTATGGAGCGGTCGTCACCTCATCGTGATATCGGCGTGACCGAAGCGAGCCGTAGAAGGGGATCACCAGGCCGATATCGGCCACCCCCGGGGCGCACCTGGCCGCTCACGGACCGGCGCGATCCGCCGCCCCGTGCACCGTGAGCCGTGGAGCCGCGGGCCAGGGACCGTTCAGCCGTCCGCCTCCGCCCCCTCCGCGGCCCGGCGGGTGATCGCCAGCACCGCCATGTCGTCGTCCCGGGGCCCGCCGGTCCACCGCTCGACGTCCGCCACCAGCGCGTCCAGCACCTCCCCCGGCCCGGCGAACGGCCCCAGCGGGGCCAGGCCCAGCACCGGGTCGTAGAACTCCCCCGCCGCGTCCCTGGCCTCGGTGACCCCGTCCGTCACCAGCAGCAGCGTGCACCCGGCCGGGAACGGCCGGCACTCCGGCGCCGGGCGCGCCACGCCCAGTCCGCCCATCCCCAGCGGCAGCCCCGGGTCCGCCGCGTCCAGCCGGCGCACCCCGGGTGCGGCCCCGTCCCCCGGATACGGACCCAGCAGGTACGGGCCGGGGTGCCCGCAGTCGAGCGTGCGCACGCTCTCCTCCCCCGGCGGGAACTCCACCAGCAGCGCGGTGATGAACCCCTCCAGCCGCAGTTCCTCGCTCATCCGCTCGCTCTCCCTCAGCAGCGAGTCCTCCAGCGCGTCCGCGAGCGCGGCCAGGTCGGGCAGCCGGTGGGAGTCCTCCCGGAAGGCGCCCAGCAGCACCGAGACCGCCCCCACCGCGTGCAGCCCCTTGCCCCGCACGTCGGCGATCAGCCCGCGCACGCCGTACGGGGTGACCTGCAGCGCGTAGGCGTCCCCGCCGATCAGCGCCTCGTCCTGGGCGGCCCGGTAGCAGGCCGCGACCGACAGCCGCCCGACCCGCGGGGGCGGCTCCGGGAGCACCGCCCGCTGCGCCGCCTCGGCCACCGACCGCACCCGCGCCAGCCGCCGCCCGTGGCGGGCCACCACCCGGTTCACCCCGATCCCGAGCAGTGCGGCGAACACCGTGTTGCCCAGCTCCAGATAGCCGGCGCCGGTCCCGATCGACGCGTCCTGGGTGGACAGCACCACGATGCCGAGCACATTGGCCACTCCGACCGCGACGGTGTCCCGCAGCGTCAGCAGCGCCCCCGCCAGCACGGCGGCGGCCGCCAGCATCGGATCGCCCCAGTAGTCGGTCGGATCCAGCGCGTTCCACACCAGCCCGCCGACGGTCAGCAACCACGGCGCGACCCGCACGTACGGCGGCCACTGCACGGACCTCGGGGCCATCGGCGACCTGGCTTCCGTCTCACCACCATCCGGAAGGGCTTCCTCCGATCGTAGTCACGGGCTCCCGGCCCCCGCATGACGGCCGCCCGGGCCACGGCCCACGGCGCGCGAGCCGTCGCGCGGCCGCCCTCGCCCGCCGGCCGCGAGGCGTCGGCCACAGGGCGTCGGCTCACGGGCTCCGGGTGGGCCCCGGTCACCGGCTCGCGGTGAACCGCCCCGCGCCGGACGCCGCCGGCAACCCCTCCGGCCCCCGGCGCCCGTACGTCACCAGCAGCAGGTGCTCCGCCCGTCCCGCCACGGTGCGCGGCCCGGACCCGTAGGACCAGTCGGCGTCCGTCGCCTCCAGGCGGACTCCGTCCACCCGGGCCCCGAAGAACCGCGGCGTGCGGGGCGGGACACCGGCCAGCAGGGCCGTCGTCCGCGCCACCGGCAGCCGGGCGGGCAGGCCGAGCGCCACGGTGATGTCGAGACCGTGGACCGCGTCGTGCGCGAGGGCCGCGATCCGGCCGCCGACCGGCGGGCGCCACGGGTGGTCCGCGTGGTCGGGCTCACCGACCCCGTCCCCCGGGCCCGGATCGCGCCGGCCCGGCCGACCGGACAGCCCGTCTCCCCGCCGACCGCCGCCCTGGTGGCCCACCTGCGTCAGGCCTACCCGGAGCCGGCGCCCGCTCAGGCCCCGGCCGGCACCGCCGCGCCGTCGGCGATGTGCAGCAGCGCGGCCGCGCCGTCCAGCACCTCCCGGTCGAGCGGGAAGTAGCCCTGCCGAGGGACGGTGTCGGTCCGGGTCCGGGCGTCGCCCGGCAGCGCGGAGCCCGTCAGCCCCCAGGCCGCGCCACTTCCCTGCAGGTGGGCCTCGTACGTCCCGGGTGCCGGGTCGGCCAGCCCGAGCGCCTCGCTGCGCCCCAGGCTCCCGGCGACGAACGCGTACCGCTCGCCCAGCAGCGTGCCCAGGATGTGGCCCGCGCCCGTCCAGCGGCAGTCCAGCTCGCCCATCGCCCAGGCGCTGGGGTTCCGTTGCAGGTGCCGGTTGTGGGAGAAGACCAGGGTCGGTCCGCGCCGGGCCTCGATCCCGCGGATGTCGAGGAGGTTCCGCGCCATCAGCGCGTCCCGGACGCCGAGCAGGGCGCTGAGCCGGGCGCTCCGGGTGCGGCCCCGGACCGCCGACTGCGCGTGGTAGCGCAGCAGGCCGATCCCGGCGGCCAGCCGGGCACGGACCGCGAACCACTCGGCGGACGAGGTGGCGGCGATCAGTTCCGGTGCCCGCATGTGGAGTTGGAGCAGGAGGTCGTCGGCGAGGCAGCGCAGCCGCGCGGCGTCGGCGGAGTCGCCCGGCGAGCTGGCCGGATCCGTCACCGCCTCCGTGCGGCTCCAGCGCTCGTCCTCACCCGCCACACCGGCGACGTCGAGGTCGAGCCCCAGGTAGTCGCGGGCGTGCTCCAGGTAGCGGCGCGGGCTGGGGGCGCTGGTGTTCTCGGTCGGGATGTCGAAGCCGTGGAAGGCCAGCCGCTCACCGGGCGGCCGCTCCGCGTTGAACTCCCGTATCCAGGCGACGAGTCGGCGGTTGGGTTCGAGATCCCCGAGGCCGTGGGTGAAGCCCTCCTCCATGGCCGAGTCGAGGGTGCCGACACCGTCCCGGACGTAGGCGTCCACGGCGAACGCGGCCACCCGGTCGGTCTCCAGCGCGATCGACCGGAAGCCCCGGTCGGCCAGCCGGGCGAACAGCTCGTTGCGGACCCTCCCGAACGCCGGCTCCTGGTGCGTCGGCTCGCCGAGGCCCAGAAGCTCGCACGCCGGGGTGACGAAGTCATGCATGTCCTGGTTCATGGACCTCAAGCGTATCCTTGAGAGAACGGTTGAGACTTTTGCCTCCACGACCGCTCAGTCACTGTTCAAAGCCTCAAACGGCCCTGAACGACCGGCCGGCCCCGAACGCCCACCCGGCACGGAACGGGAGACGACCATGCGCCCCGCCGACCTCGCGCGCGAGCACGGCATCTCGACCCAGGCGATCCGCAACTACGAACGCGACGGCTTCCTCCCGCCGGCCGAGCGCACGTCCACCGGGTACCGGATCTACACCGAGCAGCACGCGGCCGCCCTGCGTGCCCACCTCGCCCTCGTCCCGGCGTACGGGCACGCCACCGCCGGCGCGGTCATGACCGCCGTGCACGCCGACCGGCTCGGCGACGCCCTCACCGAACTCGACCGGGGCCACGCCCAGTTGCTGCGCGACCGGGAGACCCTCACCGCCGTCCGCGCGGCCGTCGGCCACCTGGCCGACGGCGCCGCGCCCGGCACCGGCCTCCCCGCACCGTCCGGCCCCCGCTCCGTCGGCGAGGTCGCGCACCGGCTCGGCGTCACCCCCGCGACCCTGCGGGCCTGGGAGGCCGCCGGCATCCTCGCCCCCGGCCGGGACCGCGCCACCGGCCACCGCCGCTACCTCCCGGCGGACGTCCGCGACGCCGAACTCGCCCACCTGCTCCGCCGGGGCGGCTACCGGCTGGAGCACATCGCCACCGTGCTGCGGCAGATCCGCACGGCGGGCGGCACCGGCGAGCTGACCGCCGCCCTCGACGGCTGGCAGCAGCGCCTCACCGACCGGGGCCTGGCGATGCTCACCGCCTCGGCCCGCCTGGACGACTACCTGAGGCTGCGCTCCGGATCACCCGACGGGCTTGACCTCAAGTCCACTTGAGGGACCAGGGTGATCCGCATGAACACCGAAGCCGCAACCAGCCAGTCCGCCCCCACCGGGCCCACGGACGCCTCGGACACTTCCGTCGTCTCGGCCCCCTCGACTGCCTCTGACACCTCTGCCATCGAGCGGGTGGTGGCCGCCGTCGAGCGCGCCCAGCGCGCCAAGGATCCGGACGCCTTCCTCGCCCTCTTCCACCCCGAGGCGATCTGGACCACCGCGCACGGCAAGGTCCTCCTCGGCCTGGACGCGATCGCCGAGTTCACTCGCGCCGTCCTGCCCGCCGCGACCTGGGACGGCGAGGTCACCTACGAGCCGGTGCACATCCGGTTCCTCCGCCCCGACGTGGCCGCCGTCAAGGTCCGCCAGGTCTACCGTTCGGCGGGGAGCGACGGTGAGGGCGGCTCGGAGGGTGCCCCGCTGTACGTCATGACCAAGCAGGACGACGGGCAGTGGCTGCTGCACGCCTGCCAGAACACCGGCGTGCTCGCCGACTAGGCTCACGGAACGGACCTGGTCGGCCCTGAGCCACTCCCGCGCCCGAAACAGGACAAGCGGTTTGTCAATACAAAACCGAACGTTCTGTTTGCTTCTTCCGCGCAGCGATCCCCCCTGAGCGGGACGCCCGGCCGACCCGGACCACTCCGGGCCCAGGCCGGGACACTCCGCCCACCTCCCCGGACTCCCGGGCCTCCCCGGGCTCCCATGCCTCCCCGACCGCCTCGTCCGCACCGGCCTCCGCCACCTCCGCCGCCTCCGCCGCCTGGGCGACCCGGGCCGCCGCCAGCTCCGCGGCCACCCGGGCACCCCGGTCCACCGCGAGGTCGAGCGTGGCCAGCACCCCGGGCACCGCGATACTGGGCATCACGTGCTGGTACAGCGCGGCGACCCGGCGCTCCAGGTCCGTCCGGCCGGACATCTTCTGGGACTGGATCTGCACCCCCGTCCACGCCCCGGTCACCAGCCACGCCGTCGCGGCGGGCACCACCTGGGGCAGCAGTTCGCCGCGCCGGCCGGCCGTCTCCAGCACGCCCTCGGCCCGCTGGATCCAGCCCGGCGCCGCGCCACCGCTGAAGTCGCCGAACACGTCCTGGCCGAGGGAGAGCCGCGCCCCCGCGCTCAACACCCGGTCATGCGGCATGAGATGGGCGACCACCATCCCGAGGTCCACGAACTCCTGGAGCTTGCAGTGCCGTTCGGGGATCTCGTCCCGACCGAACTGCTCCTCGACGACCCCCTGGGCGAGCTCCCGCTTGGAGGCGAAGTGGAAGTACACCGCGCCACGGGTCACCCCGGCGCGGGCCACCACCTCACCGATCGTCGCCCCCACGTACCCGTACTCGTCGAAGACCGACGCCGCCGCCTCCAGGATCAGCCGACGCGTCCGGACCGCCCGTTCCTGTCGCACCACCGCAACCACCCCACCCGAAACGCTCGGCAAACAAAACCAAACACCCTGTATCTTACCCGCCGTCACCGGAGGGACCCCAGAGCCCGAGGCCCTTTAGGGCCGTCCTCGAGCGGGCCGAAACCGCGCGGACCGCATCCGGCCCGGCGGAGATCCCACCGCCGACCCCCGCAGCCGGAGCACCGCCTCCCACTTCCAGCCGGAAGGACAACGAACGGCCATTCGGAGATAATGAACCTGTCAATGACTGCCGTCGACATTCCCCCAGGTCAACGCAGCCGGCCCGAAGGAGTCAACCTCCACCGGTGATCAACAACCACCCACCGTGCCCGCCCGACCACGCTCGGCCGCCGACGAACGTTTGCTCTGTCTCCTTGAAAACCAAACCGGCAGGTACGTATCTTACGAGCCCTGAGCAGCCCATCCCGCCCGTCACGGCCCTTCGGAGCGCTCCCTATGACTCTGCTTGCCTTCCGCACGCCCGCCTCCACCCTCGTCACCGGCGCGGACCCGGGGACGATCCCCGGCCCGGCCGCAGCAGCGGTCCCGGCGCCTCGTCTGACCAGCACCGTCGCCAAGGAGTACGTCCACCGGGCCTGCCATGCCGAGGTCTTCCTCACCGGCAGCGAACGGTTGACCGACACCACCTTCGCCGTCACCGCGCAGTGGCCGCGGGCGCACACCTTCTTCAGCACCCCGGACGGCACCCACCACGACCCGCTCCAAGCTGCTGAAACGATCCGTCAAGCCGGGCTCTACCTCGCCCACACCCGGTTCGGGGTACCGCTCGACCACAAGTTCATGATGTGGAACCTCGACTACACCACCCGGCCCGACCGGCTGGTGATCGGTGCGGCGCCGACCGACCTCACCCTGGAGGTCCGGATCGCCGCCCAGCCCCGCCGCTCGGGCACCACCGTCGACTTCACCCTGGACACCGTCGTCCGACGGGGTTCGCAGTCCGCCGCCACCGGATACGCCCGCTTCACCACCGTCCCGGACCCCACCTACCAGCGGCTGCGCCGGGGGCGTCACGACGCCGAACTCCCCTCGGCGCCGGTCGTGCCCGCCGAGCCGCTCCCGCCGGCCCGGGTCGGCCGGCTCCGCCCGTGCGACGTCGTGCTGACCCCGGCGGGAACCCCCGGCAGCTGGCACCTCTCCCCCGACTTCCGGCACCCGATCCTCTTCGACCACGCCAACGACCACATCCCCGGCATGGTGCTGATGGAAGCGGCCCGCCAGGCGGCCAACGCGCTGAGCAGCCCGGTCACCGTCACCCCGACCGCCGCGGCCACCACCTTCCACCGGTACGCCGAGCACGACACACCCACCACCATCACCGCCCGGCACACCCCCGGCCAGGACCCGCGCGCCCTCACCACCACCGTGACCGGCCACCAGCACGGCGAACCGGTCTTCACCACCGTGCTCACCGGCCACCCGGACCACCACTGACCCGACAGCCCGCGCCACACCCCCGGACGGCCCGCCCGCCCTCCCCGGCCCGGCGGGCCGTCCCCGTCCCGGGCGGGCGCCGCGCCTTCGGCGACGAGATCCCGTACCGGAGCCCGCACCACCGCGAGGTCGTCTCGTCGTACGGCTGGATCCTGATCTCGGGGCTGTGGTCGTCGTCCTTCCAGCAGACGTCCTGGCCTTCGGCAAGCCGGTCCAGAGCACGAGCCCAGCTCTCCAGGTCGGACGGCGACAGGACCGTGGCCAGCCGACCGCTGACGAAGCCGCTGGTGACGAGGACCTCCGCGTCGGGCAGGTCATGACGATGCGGCACTCCCGGCGACCTGCGCCCCGACACGCGCACTCGGAGGCTGTTGTCGCCATCCCCGAGGTTGATCAGTTCCGCCGTGCACCCGTTGCCTGCCCGCCCCCGCCTTCAGGGCTCGTGGTGCTGAACCAGGTCTCCAGGCACAACCGGGTTGCCTGACGTCACCCTGTCAGCTTCCCTCAGGCTCTGCCGGTCGGCTGAGCGAACGGTCGGGCAGGGTGAGGAGGAGGAGCAGGGCCGCGCTGCCGAGCATGAACAGGGCGAGGCGGTGCAGGCCGCCGGTGGTGGCGCCGTGCGGGAAGAAGGCGGCGTTCGCGGCTGAGGCCGCCATGGCGCCGAGGTACATGAAGGTGCGCAGCAGCCCGGCTGCCGAGGCGATGGTGGCCGGGTCCGCCTGGTGGTAGAGGGCGGTCTGGGTGCCGAGGCCGATCAACCCCTGTGAGATGCCCGCCAGCACGCCGACGCCGATCAGCAGGGTGCCCGGGCTGCTCGCGTGGACCAGCAGCAGGACGGCGCACGCCGCGATCTGGCAGGCGGAGCCGACCAGCAGCTTGCCGCGCACGGCCGGGCGGCGGCCGGTGACTCCGGCGACCGTGAGCGCGGTCAGCGAGAGCGGCAGCAGCACCAGTCCGGCGGTGGCGGCGGACAGGCCGCGCCCCTCCTCCAGCCACTGGGTGTAGCCGTAGAGGAAGGCGTAGACGGCGGTGTAGCCGAGGACCTGGCGCAGGTACGTGGCGATCAGCGGGCGGTTGCCGGCGAGCGATCGCAGGTCGATGAAGGGGGTGCGGGCCCGCCGCTCGCGGACGGCGAAGCCGACGGCCGCCAGGACGGCGAGCACCGGCAGGTACCAGCGCGCCGGGTCCGGCTTCATCAGGAACAGCATCAGGGCGAGCAGGAGGACCGCGAACAGTGCGATCCCGGCGTGGTCGAGACGCTCGGTGCGCTCGGTGCGCTCGGTGCGATCGGTGCGATCGGTGCGACCGGGGCCGTCGCTGCGGTCGGGGCGGCGCTCGGCGGCGGGCAGCCGGGCCGCGCCGAGCGCCAGACAGGCCAGGGACAGCGGGACGTTGACGGCGAAGACCGTCCGCCAGCCACCAGCGCCGATCAGCAGACCGCCGAGGGTGGGGCCGACCACCGCGACGGTCTGGTTGGCGACCGCCAGCACCGTCAGCACCCCGGTGGGGCTGGACTCTCCGGTCCGCTCCGCCTCGCTGCGGGTGAGGTGCATCGCGGCCGGGTAGGCCGCGGAGGTGCCCAGCCCGAGCAGGACCCGGGCGGCGATCAGCAGCCCGAGCGAGGGGGCGAGCGCGCCGAGCAGTCCGGCGAGGCCGACCAGGGCCGTTCCGGCCAGGTAGAGCCGGCGCGGGCCGTGGGTGTCCACCAGCCGCCCGATCACGGGCTGGCCGACGGCGGTGGCCAGGTAGAGCGCGGTGACCAGCCAGGCGGTCTCGGCGGGCGGCGCGCCGAAGGCGGCGCCCACCGGCACCAGGGCCACCGCGATCATCGACGAGTTGATCGGGTTGAGCACCGAGCCGAGCACCATCGGTGCGATCAGCCGACGGTTGAACCCGCTGCCCGGAGCGGGCTGCCGACGGCGCGCCGCGAGGCGGGCCGGCCGGCCGACCGGCCCGGTCATCACCGGTTCAGCCGGTCGATCAGGGCCAACGCCTCCAGCACGGTGGCGCGCTCGGCCTCGGTGTAGTGCTCCGCCATGGCCCGGGTCAGCCACTCCTGGCGGGCCTGGCGGCCGTCCGCGACGTGGGCCAGGCCGGCCTCGGTGAGGCTGACCACCTGTCGGCGGCCGTCCTCGGGGTCGGGACGGCGGCCGACCAGCCCGTGCCGTTCCAGCGCGGCGAGGGTGGCGGCCATCGACTGCGGGCGGACCCGTTCGGCGGCGGCCAGCGCGCTGGCGGACGCCGGGCCGTCGTTGATCAGCCGACTGAGCACGGCGGTCTGGGAGGGGGTCAGGTCGCTGGTGCCGCTCGCCTCCCGGAGGGTGCGGCGCAGCCGGCTGAAGACGGCGCGCAGCTCCCGGGCGGCCGGCGCCGCGGTGTCGGGCGCCACGGTGTCGGGCGCCACGGCTTCTCCGGATTCGGCCGGGGCTGTACGGGCCGCGGTGGCGGCGGCACGGGCGGTTCGCTTCTCGGTCACGACCTCACGGTAATTTCTTCAGCCTGAACTGTCCAGTCTGGACTGAATACCTTCCCGGAGCGGCGGGTCGGGCCCGGATAATGACGGCATGATCGACAAGCAGCTTCGCGTCGTCCTCGCCGAGGACTCGGTGATCCTCCGGGACGGCATGGTCGAGCTCCTCACCGCCCGTGGGTGCGCGGTGGTCGCCACCGCCGGGACGGCGCCCGAGCTGATCGCCGCCGTCGCCGAACACCGGCCCGACGTGGCCGTGGTGGACATCCGGATGCCGCCCACCCACACCGACGAGGGCATCCGGGCGGCGGTGGAGATCCGGGCCGCCCGGCCCGGGGTCGGCATCCTGGTCTTCTCCCAGCACGTCGAGACGGCCTGGGCGGCCCGGTTGCTGGCCGACGGCGCCGCCGGCATCGGCTACCTGCTCAAGGAACGGGTGGCCCGTACCTCCGAGTTCGTGGACGCCCTGCACCGGGTCGCCGCGGGCGGTACGGCCCTGGATCCGGAGATCGTCAACGGCCTGATGCACGGCGGGCGGCGCAGCCGGGTGGACGCGCTCACCCCGCGAGAGCGGGAGGTGCTGGAGCTGATGGCCCAGGGGCACTCCAACCGCTCGATCGCCGCCCGGCTGGTGGTCTCGGAGCGGGCGGTGGAGAAGCACGTGGCCGCCGTGTTCGGCAAGTTCGACCTGCCCGCGACCGACGCCGACAACCGCCGGGTCAAGGCGGTGCTCGCCTACCTCGCGGAGAGCGGCACTTCCTGAGGCCGCACCTCCTGAGGCCGCACCTCCTAAGGCTGCACCTCCTGAGGCCGCAGCTCCTGAGCCGCCCGAATCCTGCGGCGGGCGGCCCCGTGGCGCCCCGGGTCGTGACCTCCCGTCAGAGCCGTCCGGGCAGCTCGGCACTGATCACCGTCGGCCCGCCGGGCGGGCTGTCCACCCGGAGCGTCCCGTCCACCGCCGCGAGCCGCTCGGCCAGGCCGGCCAGCCCGGTGCCCGCGCCGATCGCGGCGCCGCCGCGCCCGTCGTCGCGCACGGTCAGCCGGACCCTCCCGTCGGCCGCGCTGACGCCCAGCTCCACCGACCGCGCGCCGCTGTGCTTGGCCACGTTGGTCAGCAGCTCGGCCGCGCAGAAGTAGACGGCCCGCTCGATCACCTCCTCCGGACGCTCCCGAAGGTCCAGCCGGACGTCCACCGGCACCGGTGAGGTGGCGCTCAGCCCCGGCAGCGCCTCGGCCAACCCGCCGTCCAGCGCCACCGGGTGGATGCCCCGGGTCAGCCGGCGCAGACCGGTGATGGTGTCGTCGGTCTGCCCGCGGGCCCGGTCGACCAGGGTGCGCAGCCGACCGAGGTCCGGCCCGCCGGAGCCGACCGGCCCGCCCGGGCGGGCCGCTGCGCCCTCGGCGGGAAGGCTCTCCGCCAGCACGTCGTCGGCCAGCGACAGCGTGATCGCGAGCGCGACCAGCTGCGCCTGGGTGCCGTCGTGCAGGTCGCGTTCCAGGCGCCGCAGCCGATCGGTGCTCTCGGCCAGCAGGGTGGCCCGGGCGTTCTCCAGCTGACGGACCCGCTGCTGCGAGCGCACCGGTCCGAGCAGGGCCCGGGCCAGCGTACGGTTCGCTCCGCCGAGCGCCCGCACCGCGGCGGGGACGACGGCGAACACCGCCAGGCCGACCGGGATCGCGCCCACGTCCAGCAGCCCGAGCGGCCGCGGGCCCGGCTCCATCAGCCGTACCCAGAGCGGGAAGCCCACCAGCCAGACGCCGGCGAGCGGCAGTCCGACCACGGCCAGGAACCCGAGCAGGCCCAACGGCAGCCGCAGGAGGAGGTAGAGCAGAGTCCGCCAGGCCACCGGGTCGGTCAGCACCGTCCGGCCGCGGGCGACCGCCCCGGACGGGCGCGGCAGCGGCGACGGTGCGGGCACCTCCTCCCCGAGCAGCCGCCCGACCAGCCACCGGTGCAGCCCGCCGAGCCGCCTCGTCGCGAGCAGCGCGGCCACCACGAACGGCAGGCCCAGTACGGTGAGCGAAAGCAGAGCCCCGGCGTAGAGCACCGCGACGGCGTACGCCCCGCCGAGCACCCCGAGCGGCAACCCGAGCACCGCGAAGGCCAGTTCACCACCGCGCACCGACCAGTACCGCCGCCGCTCAGCCACCGTCCACCTCACCACTCACTCGCCGACCGGCTCCCAGGATCCACCAGGGCCCCCAGAACCACCGCACCCACCTGCGCTTCCGTCCAGACGGATCGGACGGATCGGACGGACGACCACCACACCCAGCCCCGTGTCCCGCCCGCCCGTCCAGCCCTGCCTCCCCGGCCTCACCCCCGTTCCCCGCCCGTCGACTCCACCGCCGAACCGCCGACCGCCCACAGCCCCGTGCCCACGATCCCCGGCACGGTGAGCACCGCCGCCCCGAGCGCCACCCAGGCGCACGCCGCGACCGGCACCACCGGCACCACCGAGCCCGTGACCGCCAGGCTGAACGCCCCCGAGGCCGCGGCCGCCACCGCCGCGCCCAGCAGCACCCCGATCGCCGTGGTCAGGGCCGCCTCCACGGAGAGCATCCGCAGCAGCTGCCGCCGCGTCGCCCCGACCAGGCGCAGCAGCGCGAACTCGCGGCGGCGGTCGGCGGTGAGCGCCACCAGGGTGTTGACCGTGGAGACCGCCGCGAAGCAGACCAGCAGCCCGAGCTCCATCTCGCGCAGCCAGATGTCGCTCGCCTTGGTGACGCTGGTCGCGGCACCCGTCGCCCGGGCGACGTGCTCGGCGGTGCCGGTCAGGGCCAGCATGGTGCCGGAGAGGCCCACCAGCAGCGCGACCGGCACCACCGCCGAGGAGAGCCGGGCCGCGTAGCCGCGCAGGTTGGCGTCCGCCAGCCAGCCGGCCCGGGGCCCGAGCGCCCGGGCCGGGGCGCCGAGTACGGTTGCCAGCACCCGCGCCGCCACCGGCCCCAGCAGTCCGACCGCGACCAGCAGCACCAGCGAGCCGAGCAGCGAGGCCTGCCCCGCCTTGTCCAGCTCCCCGGCCGGCCGGCTCGCCGCCAGCCGCAGCAGCAGCCCACCGCCCGCGAGCACCGCCAGCCCGGCGAGCACCCTCGGCACGCCCGCCCGCCCCGGCCCGCCCGCGCCCTCGGTCAGGGCGACGGCCGGGGCGGGCCGGGTGATCCGGCGGGCCGCGACGGCGGTCGCCGCCAGGCCGACCAGCAGCGCCACCGCGAACCCGACCAGCGCCGCCGCCGGCGCCCCGGGTATGTGCAGTCCGGGTGCCGCCATGCCGCGCCGCTGGAGCGCGGCGAGGAAGGCCCGGGCGCCGAGGAAGCCCGCCAGGCCGCCCGGCACGGCCACCAGCAGGGTGGTCGCCGCCACCTGCGCGCGCACCACCCGACGGATCTGCCGGGGCGTCGCCGCGACGGTGCGCAGCAGGGCCAGGTCGCGGTGCTGCTGGCGCAGGGTGAAGCCGAGCGCGTTGACCACGACGAACAGCGCGACCAGGACGGCGATCTCGCCGAACGCCCCGGCGATCAGCACCAGGCCCGGCCCGGACACCGCCGCCCGCGTCACCGCGGCGGGCGCCGTGACCTGTGCGGCGACCAGCGAGCCGAACAGCGTGACCGCCGCCACCGCCAGGAACAGCGCCGTTCCCAGCCCGGCGAAGGAGGCCGGCCGGCGGCGGATCTGCCCCACCGAGAGGCTCAGGACAGGACTGCTCATCGCGCTCACCCGCCCAACCGGCTCAGCCGCTCGCCGACCTGCGCGGCCGTCGGCCTGGCCAGCTCGTCCACCAGCAGGCCGTCGGCCAGCAGCAGCACCCGGTCCGCGTACCCGGCGGCGACCGGGTCGTGGGTGACCATCACGCACGTCCGCCCGTCGGCGTCGACGCCCGCCCGCAGCAGTTCGAGGATCTCCTGCCCGGTGGCCCGGTCCAGCGCTCCGGTCGGCTCGTCGGCGAACAGCACCTCCGGCCGGGAGACCAGCGCCCGGGCTATCGCCACCCGCTGCTGCTGGCCGCCGGACAGCTGCCCGGGCCGGTGCCGCTCGCGCCCGGCCAGCCCGACCCGGCCCAGCGCCTCGCGCACCCGGGCCCGCTCCGGTGGCCGCCCGGCCAGCCGTCCGGGCAGTTCGACGTTCTGTGCGACCGTCATCGCCGGCATCAGGTTGAAGGCCTGGAACACGAACCCCACCCGGGTGCGGCGCAGCTCCGCCAGCCGCCGTTCGGGCAGCCCGGACACCTCCGTGCCGCCCCACCGCACGCTGCCCCTGGTCGGGCGGTCCATCCCGGCCAGGCAGTGCAGCAGGGTGGTCTTGCCGGAGCCCGACGGCCCCATCACCGCCGTGAACGTCCCCGGCGCGAAGCCCACCGAGACGCCGCGCAGCGCCCGTACGGCCGCCGTACCCCGCCCGTACTCCCGGTGCAGCCCGGTCGCGCTCAGGGCCGCGCCCGTCCCCCCGTCGTGCGCCGCCGTGGCGGCGGCTGTCGTCATCCCGTTCATGCCCTCCATCGTGGGCGTCCGGGGCCGGGAGATCGATTGTGCTGGCACCCGAATCCGGGGTTCGGAAAACCGAACCCCGCAGGTGGTGCCACACCCCCTCGGACCGGTCGCGGAACCGTCGGGCCCGGCGCGCGCTCCCCCGGCCGCCCCGTTCCGGCCGGGCCCACCCCCGGCTCCCGGTCCGCCCGCCCGACGGGCGATCATGTTTCGGTGACCATCGACCTGCTGCCCGGCCGCGGCGTCCGGCTGCCCGCCCCGCTGCCCGAGCTCCGCTTCGGGCTCGCCGAGGCGGAGGTGCGTGCGCTACTGGCCCCGCACGGCGAACTGCTGCCCCGCGGGGTGCGGGACACCTTCGTCTGCGGCTGCCGCTGGGCACTGTTCCTGGAGCTGCCCGGCGTCGGCGTGACGCTCTGCGCGGACGAGCGCGACCGCCTCGGCAGCGTCGTGGTCGGCCGGAACCCGAGCGACGACCGGCCGGCCTGCCCGGTCGGCTACCACGGCATCGACCTGCTGGGCTGGCCGGCGCACGAGCTGGTCGAGGCGCTGCGCGCGGAGGGCCTGCCGGTGCCCGACCCCGTAGGCGGCACCCTGCGCCACGACGCGCTCCACCTCCACCGCGCGCCGGGCGCCCGGCGCCGGCCGACCGCCCCGGGCCGCAAGCCGCGCCACCCCGAGCCGTTCACCTTCGACTTCGTCTCCCTGTCCGCCCCCACCACGTCCGCCGAGGCCACCGCGTGATCCCGCTCCCGGACGGCTACCACGCGCACGACCACCTCGACGGAGACCCGTCCCACCCGGGCGGCCGGGCCCGGGTCCCAGCGCCCCGGCGGTACCTCCTCGCCCTCGCGGACGCCCCTTACCAGGGCGATCCGTACGTCCTCGACTTCGACTTCGACTTCGACTACGGCTACGGCAACGGCTTCCTCGGCCCGGACGGCCTGGAGGGCCGCCTCCACCGGGAGGCCCGGTAACCGCGCCCGCCCTCCGCTCCACCCGTTCCCTCATCCACCCACGGGAGTCACCATGACCACCACGCCCCTCACCGTCGCCGTCCTCGGACCGGGCGGCGTCGGCGGATTGATCGGCGGGCTGCTCGCCCGCGACGGCCACCGGGTCGTCTGCCTGGCCGGCGAGGAGACCGCCGCCGCCGTCGCGCGGGACGGACTGCACGTCCGCAGCGCCCGGTTCGGCGAGTTCACCGCCCGGGTCGAGGCCGCGACCGAGCTGCGCGAGCCGGTCGACGCGGCCTTCGTCACGGTCAAGGAGACGGCGCTGGCCGCCGCGCTCGACCGGATGCCCCCGGAGGCACTCGGCGCAGGGATCGTGGTGCCGCTGCTCAACGGCCTGGACCACATGGCCGTGCTGCGTGAGCGCTACCCGGCCGGTCGGGTGGTGGCCGGCACGATCCGGGTCGAGGCCACCCGGACGGCGCCCGGGCGGATCGAGCACACCAGTCCGTTCGCCACCGTCGAGCTCGGCGCGACCGCCGAACCCTCCTCCCCCGTCGCCGGGTTCGCCGAGCGGCTGCGGCACGCCGGGCTGGACGTCACGCTGCGCGAGGACGAGACGGCGATGCTGTGGAGCAAGCTCGCCTTCCTCGCGCCGTTCGCGCTGCTCACAACCCGCCACGCGAGCGGGATCGGCACCGTGCGCACCGAGCACCGGGCCGAACTCCTCGCCGTGCTGGACGAGATCGGCGCCGTCACCCGGGCGGTCGGCGCACCGGCGGACACGCAGACCCTGCTCGCCTCCTTCGACCGCATCCCCGGGACGATGAAGTCCTCGATGCAGCGCGACGTGGAAGCCGGCCGGCCGACCGAGCTGGACGCCATCGGCGGCGCCGTCCTGCGGGCGGCCGACGCGCACGGGGTGGCCGTCCCGACCGTCAGCCGCCTGGTCCGCGACCTGTCCGCGCCCGCCGACCAGTAGGGCCCGACCGGGCGTTCACCCCACCGGCCGACACCGGTGGGGTGAACGCCGTGACATCCGCCGCCAATTGACGGAACATCACATTCCTACGACGAGCGGAGAATTTCCCTGCGGTTCACGCGATCCTCCGGAACCTCCGCACGGCGGAAGGGCGTTGACACGGCGGGAGGGATTAAGACATGACAAGGAAGCCGTACCGTCTGGCCGCCGCCACGCTCGCACTGCTGCTCGCGGCCCCGTTGTTCACCGCCTGCGACGCCGACCAGGCCCTCGACTGCGGGAAGCGGGCGATCAGCCTCACCGGCGACGTCCAGGACCTCGCCGATTCGGCGATCAACGTCGGACAGCTCGCCGACGAGAGCCGCCGCACCCACACCGTCGAGGCCCTGCGGAAGGTCGCCGAGGACGCCAAGAAGTTCCGCCAGGACGGCGACGGCGACGTCGACGCGGCCACCGACCGGCTCTCCAAGGCCGTCAACGACGCCATCGACCGCGTCGCCAAGGGCAGGCAACCCGACTTCAAGCCGATCACCGACGCCGCCGGCGACATCGGGAAGGCCTGCGCCGACGCCTGACGCACCCGGCGCGCCCCCGCCGCCCGTTCCACCGGCTCCCGGCCGGACCGACGCGCGCCCGGTACGGGCTTCCGGGAAGGTGGACCGGGCCAGGCCGGGGAACACACGGCCTGGCCCGGGGCAGGTGGGGGGTCACATATCGACGGACGCGAACCGCGAGGTCGGGGAGATAGCGGTTCACACGGCCCGACCGGCCGACCAGCTCGATCGGCCCTACCGGTTCGCGACGGCTGACCAGCACACGAACGACGACTGATCAGCCGTTCGAACACCTGCGCCGATGACGCGAGCACGGCGCGACGCAGGGCCGTCGCCATGCCGCCCAGGCCGCCGCCGATGACGGCGACGTCGCACGTGAGGTCGCCGTCGAGGCTCGGGAGGACGTCCGTGGGCGGGTCGATCCAGCCGGTGAAGGTGCTGTGGTCGATGTCGTCGATTCTCATGGCCGTGCGACCGCTTTCTCGGTCTGCCGCGCGACCGGTGCCGCGACGTGGTCGTGCAGCGCTCGGTAGGCACGGAAGTAGACGAATCCCTGAGTGCCCCAGGTGGCCAGCGCGGCGGTGTAGAAGATCGTGCGGTTGGCGTCGTCGAACGGCAGGGGGAGGAAGTCGTAGGTGATCGCGATGGTGGTCCCGGCCGCCGTGACCAGTGCCGTCCGGATCGCCGCCCCCCTCGCGCCCGCGTCCCAGAGCCGCTTGACGAAGTACCCGAGGAAGACGGCCGTCAGGAGGTTGACGACGACGTAGAACACGGCGACCGCGAACGCGGCGTGGTCGGTGCGGAGGTCCGCGCCGTGGAACCGCCGGAGGAACAGGCCGGCCACCACGGCGACCGCGAACACGCCGACGTCGACGGCGAGGCCCGGCCGGTAGCGATGGGTGACCCTCCTCAGGCCCATCACCAGGATGAGCGTGATTCCGACCGATCTGGAGAACGCGTCGAAGAAGTACGCCACGTCGTACAGGACGCTGCCGCCGTCGGCCCCGAGCAGCGACCAGAGCAGGAAGTTGCTGCCCGAGGTGGCGACGACCATCCACTCGAGACCGAGGAGGTGGTTGCCGTACCGGCGGATGAACCTCCACCCGTAGAAGTAGCCGGCGAAGATCATCCACAGGTCGGCCAGCAGGAACAGCGCTTCCCTCATCTCGGCGCCCCCTCCCGGACGTCGCGGGACAGGAGGGCGGCGACGCGCTCGGCGGCGCGCTGGCCCGTCAGGACCGCGCCGTTCATGGTGCCGGCCCATTCGCCGGCGGTCTCGGTACCGGCCCAGTGGATCCGCCCGTGGGGTTCGGTCAGCGCCTTGCCGTAGCTCACGGTCGCAAAGGGGGCGACGGCCGGATTGGGTCCGCCCGGGGCGAACGGCTCCGATCCCCAGCAGTGGTCCGTGTAGTCGATCGGGGTGCCGGCCCGCGGACCGTAGAGGTCGACGAGCTGCCGGATGACGCGGCCGCGCCGGGCCTCGGGGTCGAAGCCGTCGAAGACGCGCGGATCGCAGAAGGCCATCAGAACACCCGGCCCGCCGGGGGACGGTGACACGTCGAAGGTGATGAACACGGTGCCGGTGTCGGTCAGCGCCTCACCGGAGAGTCCGCCTGCCCGCCAGAACGGCTCCTCGTAGGCGGCGAAGGCCTTGCTCAGCACGCCCATGCGCCAGGTCCTCGAGAGCCCTTCGGCCTGCTCGGGCAGAGCGGGGTCGAACTCGATGTCGGCGCGGTGCGCCGGCGGGGCCGTGACGATCGCGTACCTGGCGTGGACCTCGCCGAAGTCGGTACCGACGGTGACGCCGTGGCCGTCCTGTGCGATCCGGCGCACCGGTGTGGCCAGGCGGACGCTGTCGCCGAGCCGGTCCGCCAACCGCTTGGCGATCTCCTGGGTGGTTTCGACGAACCGGTCCTGCTGCTGCCCGCCCTCGACGTCCAGCATGTGATCGATCCCGCCCGCCGCACGGATGTAGCGCAGGGCGTGCAGCAGGGAGACGTCCCCCGGTGTGCAGCCCCACTGCACCTTGCTGACGACGGTCATCAGCGCCCGGGTGCTGGGCAGCGCGTTCTTCCGGTCGAGCCACTCGCCGAACGAGACGGCGTCGAGCCGCCCGGCCCCGGGCGACTCCCACGCCGCGTCCACGTCGACGGACGCGACCAGCTTGTTCAGTGCCGTCTGCACGCGGGCCATGTCCACCAGGGCCGCGGGGGAGACCTTGGGAACGGTGCCGCTGTAGGTGCGGCGCCGACCCGCCATCCACAGCACGTTGCGCCCCTGGTCGAACTGGCCGGTCGTGCTGCAGCCGACCCGGCTCGCGAGGTCGCGGACGGCCGTGTGGCGCCGTGCCACCCACGTCGCTCCGAGGTCGACCCGCACGCCTGCCACCTCGCCGGAGAGCGATCGGCCGCCGACCCGGTCGCGACCTTCCACGACCAGGACGGACCGCCCCTCGCCCGCCAGCCGCTCGGCGGCGCTCAGGCCGGCGAAGCCGGCACCGACGACCACCACGTCGACCGCGGTACCCGTGGAGCCGCGCTCAGGAGTTGCGGACATGGTTTCCTCCTTCGCCCACGCGGGCGGCGTGCTGCGAGATGTACTGGGTGACGGGGCCGACGAGGGCCTCGGGGATGTGGTGGCCCATGCCGGGCAGGACCACGTGCCGGGCCGCGCGGATCGCCCGCACGGTCGCGGCGCCGCCGCTCGGGTCGACCAGCAGGTCCCGGTCGCCGTTGATGACCAGCGTCGGCGCCGTGATCCTGCGCAACTGGGCCGTCCGGTCTCCGGCGCGCTGGATCGCCTGGATCTGGCGCGCCACTCCGGCCGCCTGGTCACCGGCGCTGCGGTCCCAGCCGCGCGCCGCGATGGCCGCTTCGGCCGCGTCGTCGATGGGGTACCCCGTTCCCGCGATGTGCCCGGTGATCCGCAGGTGGGCCCGGACCGCCTCGGTCCTGGTCCTCGCCGGCGGGGCGGCGAGCAGCCGGATCGTCGACAGGGCCGGCCGGCCCACCTTCCTCGCCCCGGTGGTCGAGTAGATGGACGTGAGCGACAGCACGCGCTCGGGCGCCGTGGCCGCGATCGTCTGGGCGATCATCCCGCCCATCGACCGTCCGACCAGGTGCACCCGCGGGATCCCGAGGTGGTCGAGCACGCCGACGGCGTCCCGGGCCATGTCGGACAGTGCGTAGGCGTCGGCGCGCGGGCGCGCGGCGATCTGTCGCCAGAGCGCGGGAGGGGGTGCGGCGACGAACGTCGACCGGCCGACGTCGCGGTTGTCGATCGCGACGACCCGCAAGCCCCGGGCGACGAGCGAGCCGAAGAACGAGTCGGTCCAGAAGGTGAGGTCCTCGCCCATCCCGGCGACGAGCAGAACGGCGGGGCCGGTCCTGTCGCCGTGGTCGCGGAAGCAGATCGTCATCCCGGACGGCAGGGCCGCGTACTGGTCGGCGCCCTCCGCGCCGCTCGCCTCAGCCACGGGTCGCCCGCCTCCCGCCGCGCAGGTGCGCGACCGACCGGGCGGCGCCGAACTCGAGGTTGTCGTCGGCCACCGGTCCGCGCAGCGCCCTGGCGTCCTCGGGGTAGGACATCGCCATCCGCCAGGGCTTCTCGACGCCCTGCTTGGGCAGGACCTTCTCGCCGCGCCGGGCGTAGCCGGCCTGCAGGTCCATCACGGGCCTGCGTTCCGTCCCGGGCTGCGCGACCGGAACCACCCGGTCGTATCCGTGAGCGTCCATGTGCCGGACGAGGTCGATGAAGTAACGGCACATCAGGCCTACCTTGAGCGTCCAGGACGAGGTGGTGTAGCCGATCGCCATCGCCCAGTTGGGGATCCCGCTCAGCAGCATCCCGCGGTAGCAGACCGAGTCCGCGACGTCGGTCTCGCGGCCGTCGACCACGATGGGCATGCCGTCGAAGAGCCGCAGGTTCAGGCCCGTGGCGGTGACGATGATGTCGGCTTCCAGCTCCTCGCCCGAGCTCAGTACGACGCCGCGGCCGCTGAACCGGGCGACCGTGTCGGTGACGACGGTGGCGTGACCCTCCTTGATCGCGTCGAAGAAGTCGCCGTCCGGCGCCAGACAGAGCCGCTGGTCCCACGGGTCGTACGGCGGGTTGAAGTGCTTGTCGACGTCGAACCCCTTGGGCAGCCGCTTGAGGTTCTCGCGCCGGATCAGCCGGCGCCCGGCCTTGGGGAACGTGCGCAGTCCCTTGACGACGGCACGGTCGAGCCAGATGTTCTTGAACCGCGTCACGGCGTACCCGCGCTCCTCCCCCAGCGCCTTCGTGAGCGCCAGGGCGACCTTGTCCACCCGAGGCAGCGCCAGGACGTACGTCGGGGTGCGCTGCAGCATCGTCACGTGCCGGGCGGCACCGGGCCCGGTGGCCATCGCCGGCACCAGCGTGATCGCGGTCGCGCCGCTGCCGATGACCACGACGTTCTTGCCGCTGTGGTCGAGCGTCTCGGGCCAGTGCTGCGGATGGACGATCGTGCCCTCGAAGTCGTCGCGTCCCGGGAACTCCGGGCAGAACCCTTCGTCGTACCGGTAGTAGCCGGTGGCGGCGAAGACCCATCCGGCACGGATCGTCGTGGTCACCGTCCCTCCGCCGGCGGGGTCGGCCGCCTCGACGGTGAGGGTCCACCGCGAGTCGGGCGAGGACCACGCGGCCCGGACGACCCGGTGGCGCAGCCTGATGAGAGGCCCCAGGTGGTTCTCCTCGACCGTCTCCCGGAGGTAGTCGCGGATCAGCGGCGCATCGGCGATCGCGGCCTCGTGGCGCCACGGCTTGAATTCGTAGCCGAACGTGTGGAGGTCCGAGTCCGAGCGGATGCCCGGGTAGCGGAAGAGATCCCATGTGCCGCCGATGTCGTCGCGGCCCTCGAGCACGAGCAGGGACTTGCCGGGGAGTTCCCGGCTGAAGTAGCTGGCCGCACCGATTCCGGAGATCCCTGCTCCGATGACGACGACGTCGAACTCCTCGGCGGCGTCGGGCACCTCAGTTGTCATGGCGTTTCCTCGCTGTTCCCGCGGTGGTGACCTCACTGTCACCAGCCACGGCCCCCGGCGGGAACGACAGCGCGCACCTGCTTCGCACCGGGGCCGGTGCACGATGCACCAGCGGCCCGGCAGCGCTTGCCCCGGGCGGTCCGCGACAGGCGAGCGCCGCCCCGTCCGAGGTCTCGCCGGTCCTTCGGGAAGCCGGGCCCCGGGGCCGCTCCGAAGCGGTCGGCCCCGCCGCATCCCTTGTGGTGGCCCCACCGCCGTGATAGAGGTTTGCGGCGTCGACCAGGAGCAGCACATCGCGGACTCAACAGGAGCATCGGGACGGAAACGCCGGCGAGGCCACGCTCCGACTGGCTCAGGAAGCGGCACATGCCGGGAGCGCCGGCTCCTCGGGATCAGGAACAGACTTCAGACATGGACGAACTGTGGGCCCCGCCCTCCCCCGAGGTCGCCGATGCGATCAGGTCACTGTGTCAGCGCCTGCTGACGGAGACGGAGTCCTTGGCCGACGCCTTCGCCGGGCCCGCCCTCGTGGCCCAGAACGATCCCGCCCTCCTCGCGGACGCGTCCCTGGTCGAGGAGGATCGCCTGCTCAACCGGTCCGACCTGGTCCAATGGCTGACGGCGAACATCCAGCGACCGGGGCGGCGGGTGGAGCCCTACGTCGGCCCGAGGACCACGGCGTACATCAACGACCTCGTCTCCCGTGGCATCGCGCCCGACTTCGCCGGCGCCTGGCGCGTGGCACTGGGGATCGGATGGCGGCGGTGGCTGGAGGAATGCGCGGCGCACTGCGCCGACCGCGACCTTCTCGTGGGCGTCCTGGACGTGTCGGCGAAGTCGCTGGTGCAGTACGCCCTCGACTCGGTCCAGGCCCTGCGCGAAGCCGGCCTCGCCGCCGCGATGGGAAACGCGGACGCCGGTGCGGTCGCACTGATCCAACTGATCGCCGGCGGGGCGCCGATGGCGGAGGACCTCGCCGAGGAGCGCCTCCACTACCGGATGGCGCGGTGGCACGTGGGTCTCGTGCTGTGGATCGACGACCCGCTGCGGGTCGACGCGCTGGACGGGGCGATCGCGGCCGTGCGCGCCGCCGCCGCGGGCCGGAGCGCCCTGGTCGCGCGTGCCAGCGCCACGTCGCGTTGGGTCTGGCTCTCGGGGTCGGCCGTCCCGGACCTCCACCACGTGGAGAACGCCGTGACGACGGCTGGCGAGGTCCGCGCGGCCGTCGGTAGGCCCGGACGTGGCCTCGAAGGCTTCAGGTCCAGCCACCAGGACGCTCTCGCCGCGCAGGCGCTGGTCGTCCGGCTCGGCTCCGACCGGCGGGTCACCGCCTACGCCGACGTCGAGCTGATCGACGCGCTCACGAAGGACCGTGCCGGCGCCCGCCGGTTCGTGACCAGCACCCTGGGGCCGCTGGCCGAAGCCGACACCGCACTTCGGCAGGCACTCCTCACCTACCTGCAGTGCGGCTTCAGCACCACCCGTGCAGCCGCCGACCTCTACGCTCATCGGAACACCGTCGAACGGCGGGTGTCCCGCGCCAACCAGCTCTCGGCGGTCAAGGTGGAGGACAACCCGACCCACGTCGCGGCGGCGCTCCTCGTGCTGGACATCGCTCCTGACATCGTCGCGACCGGTCCGAGCTGAACCCGCGGCGCGGGGCCGTCGTGGTACTCCGGGCTTCCTGGAGCTGCCGGCCACCGGCGCGGCCGGACCCGCCCCGGTGGGCCACCGCACGGCGCCGGACCGGCCAACGCGCCGACGGGGCGGTGCCGCCGTTTGCCCACGAAGCGCATCACAATGGGTGGCGACTCGACCACGGGAGGCAATCCATGACCATGACCCTCATCAAGGGCACCTACCAGATCAAGGACTTCGAACCGGACGGCGACACCGTCCACTTCCTTCCCGACGACATCACCATCTGGTCCCAACTACCCGGCGAGCACAAGGTCAAGCCGGACGACCACGGCGGCGCCAACCTGAGGCTGGACGGGATCGACGCGCTGGAGACCCACTTCCAGGGCGTCGGTCCCGACTTCGTGCACCAGCCGCTCGACCTGGGCGCGCACGCCGCCCGGGACGCCCTGCTGACCTGGCTGGGCTTCACCGACGTCGAGCAGGGCGCGGACGAGAAGGTCACCTCCGCCACCCCGGAGGCCGTCTCCGGGTTCATCCTCACCAGCGGCGCCGACACCTACGGGCGCTGCGTCGCCATGGTCGGCAAGGGTGCGCCGATCCCGGACGTCGCGAGCGGCACCGCCCTGCGGGTCGACGTGCCGATGCTGCACCAGACCGCCAACCACGAACTGCTCTCCCGCGGCCTGGTCTACCCGACGTTCTACAAGAACCTGCCGAAGGAACTGCGCCTCGACATGGCCGCCACCGCCCAGCGGGCGCGGGCCGAGAAGGCACCCGAGAGCGTCTGGGCCAACGACGTCACCCACAGCGGCGCCACGATCGGGGACCTGAGCTCCCTCACCGACCAACTGGTCATCATGCCGAAGCTGTTCCGACGCGTGGCCGACTACCTGCGGCTCTTCGGGCCGTCCCTCGAACACCTCCCCGCCTTCCTGGCCGGCGGGGACGACGAGTACTTCCTCTCCGAGCAGAGGAACTCGACCAAGGGCCTGCACCGCATCATCGACGTCATCGGCGACACGATCAAGCTGCGCCCCCGGATCGAGGACATCGTCTTCGTCGAGAAGTGAGCCGGAGGACACCCGCCGTGCCACCCGCCGACGACGTCCGCGGCCTCTCCGAGCACCTCACCGGCACCCCCCGCTCGACGCCCGGCTCCCCGACGCCTCCCGGCGACGCCTCCTCGCCCGCCCACCCCGGCTCCGCCGCACCCCGGCCGCCCCGGCCCGGCGGGTACGGCCAGGGGCCCCAGCACCCCTGAGCGAGCGAAGCGGGGGCCGGGGCACGGGCGGCTCAGGCCTGCCAGTGCGGCTTGCCGCTGACCATCCGGCAGTAGATCATCCGGCCGCCGGCGTCGTGGGTGCTCCTGCCCAGGTCCGCGGTGCGGCAGAACTGCCCCGCCTCGTAGCAGTTGCCCGCGTTCGAGCGGATCTCGCACCCGGTTCCGGCTCCGGCCGCCGCGGGGGGCTCGGGGTCGGTGGGCGGCTGGGCGGTGGTCACCTTCGGCTGCGGCGCCTTGGTGGCGGGCGGCTGCGGCTTGGCGCTGGGCTGGGCCGGGGGCTCTGCGGGCGGGGGCGGCGTGACCACCGGCGCCGGGGGCGCCGGCTGGACCGGCGGGGTGCCGGCCGGGGCCGGGAGCGGCGCGGCGGACGTCACCGGCGGGGTGGTCGGCGCGGCCGGGGCGGTGGTGGCGGCGACGGTCGGCGTGGCCGAGGCCTTGGCACCGCCGTCGGCGGCCGACGGGTCGCAACCGGTCAGCGCCAGACCGACGGTGAGGACGAGTCCGGCGAATCCGGCCAGGCCGACCCGACGGCGACCGGGTATCCGTGAAGTCATGGGAGGAGAACGCTCCGTTCCGTTTGGACGAGTCGTGCGATTGAAACAGCAATCGCACACGCACCGTCCACGGAACTCCCACTCGTTCGCAGATCGAGACCTTCCGGCCCCCGGGCGTCGCCACGGGGCGCCGCCCGAGCCCGCTGACCGTCCGTCAGCGAAGCCCCGCCGTCCGGCGTTCGAACACCTCGGGGCGGGCGGTCTCCAGGGCCGTGGAGACCGCACCGAGGAGCACCGCCTCCTCCCCCAGGAGGCTCGGCGCGAGCATCGGGCGCATCGGGGCGAGCCGGTGCAGGGCCTGCTCCAGCGGCTCCAGGAGAAGGTCCGCGCTGTTGCCGATCCCGCCGCCGAGCACCACCAGGTCCGGGTCGAGGACGGCCGACAGCACGGCCACCGCGTAGGCGAGCCGCTCGGCCTCCCGTTCCACCGCCCGGACCGCTGCGGCCTCCCCCGCCCGAGCCCGCTCGAACACCTGTTTCGCCGTCAGCTGCCGCGCCGGGGAGTCCCCGTCCAGTCCGAAGTCCCGGGCGGCGCGCACCACGGCGTCGGCGGCGGCGTCCTGTTCGACGGTCACGGTCGGTTCTCCGGCCCGCCCGGGCAGCGGGACCAGGCCGATCTCGCCCAGCGCGCCGTGCGCGCCGAGCAGCAGCTCGCCGTCCTTCACCACGCCCAGCCCGAGCCCGGTGCCGACCAGCAGGTAGGCGAACATCCGGCTGCCCTGCCCGGCGCCCAGGGTGTACTCGCCGAGCGCGGCCAGGTTGGCGTCGTTGGCCACCGAGACGGCCGTCCCCAGGCCCTGCGCTATCCGGTCGAACAGCCCCGGCCTTCCCCACCCGGGCAGACTGCTGGCGTAGCGCACGCCGCGACGCTGCTCGTCCCACACCCCCGGGGTGCCGATCACCGCGTGCACGATGTCCCCGGCGGACGGGCCCGCCTCGGCGATCGCCTCGTGCGCGGCGGCGACCACGGCGTCCGCGACGGCGTTCGCCGAGCGGCCCCGGTTGGCCACGTCCCGGCGGGCGACCACCGTCCCGGCCAGGTCCGCCACCGCGACCCTCAGCCGGGCCCGGCCGATGTCCACGCCGAGCACGTGCCCGGCGGTCGGGTCCACCTCGTACAGCACGGCGGTGCGGCCGCGCTCGGGAGCCAGCCGCCCGGCCTCGCGGACCAGACCGGCCCGTTCCAGCTCGGCCAGCGCGGCCGAGACGGTCGGCTTGGACAGGCCGGTGTCCCGGGCCAGCTGGGCGCGCGAGGAACCGCCACCTGTGCGCAGCAGCTCCAGCAGCAGCCACTCGTTGTTGCTGCGCAGCCGCTGCCGGTTCCACGGCACTCCGGGGGCCCCGGCCGCCGGTCGACTGGTCGGCTGGTGGGGGCTCATCGGGTTCCTCCGGTCTGGGTCTGCGGGCGCGGGTCGGGTCTGGTCGGTCTGGTCGGTTTGGTCGGTCGATCAGGTCGGTCGGGTCGGTCGGGTCCGCACGGTACGGCCGGGTCGGTACGGCTTGGCCCGGTCGGTACGGTACGGCGGGTGGGCCCGGCCCGGCCGGCGGCGTCCGGGGCCGGGCGCCGCCGCCCAAGTATGACCGGTGATCATCCGCTGTTCGCCTGCCGTATCCACACGACCGCGCGGGCGACCGGAGCGGGCCGCCCGCGCGGCGCGGGTCGCCGCGGAGCCGACCGCTCGGAACCGGCGGCGCGCTCCGTTACAGCACCGTCTCCGGCCGGTCAACGTTCCGCCCACCTGTGGGCGTGCCGCGCCCGGGCGCGTGATCATGGACGTATGCACTTCCGGCACGGCACCCGAGCGGAGGGTCCGCGGCCCGCGAAACCGGATCCCCGGTCCCTGGCGGCGGCCGCGGCGGCCCTCGCCGCGCGACTCGGCGCGATCACCGGTGGTGACAGCAGCGGTGATCGCGGCGGTGACGACAGCGGCGGTGACAGCGGCGGCGGTCGCGGCGGTGACGACGATCCGGACCGGCTGCGCGAGGTCCTCGCCGCCGCCCCGGTCGGCGTCGCGCTGCTCGACGAGCGGCTGCGCTGGCGGTACCTGAACGCGGCCTTCACCACCGCCACCGGGCTGCGCCGCGCGGACCTGCTCGGCCGGGCCGCCGGAACCACCGCCTTCGCCGGTGCCCTCGGCATCCTGCGCCGGGTGCTCGCCGACGGGCGCGACCGCGAGCACGCCACCGGCGGCCCGGACGGCGCGGGCGCGCCCGTACCGCCCGGTCTACGGGTGCGCTACCGGGCGCTGGGGCACTCCGGGCGGACCACCGGAGTGGTCGTCGTCGTGCTGGACGACCCGGACCCGGCCCGCGAGCGGCTGCGCGAGCTGGAACGGGCCCGGGCCAGGCTCGCCCTGCTGGACGCCGCCACCGAGCGGATCGGCACCACCCTCGAACTCGGCACCACCGGCGCCGAGCTCGCCGCCTTCGCCGTGCCCCGGCTCGCCGACCTCGCCACCGTGGACGTCCTGCCGCCGGAGGCCGAACCCGCCCGGGCGGGCCACGGCGTGCCCCGGCGGCTGCACCGCGTCGGCGCCCGGTCCGCACCCGCGCTGACCGCCGCCCTCGCCGGGCTGCCCCGGCCCGGCGAATCGATCCGCCACCGGGAGGGCTCGGCCGCCGCCCGAAGCCTGGCCGGCGGCGTCGCCGTGCTCACCGAGCCCGGGCCCGAGGACATCTGCCCGACCGGGACGGCCTCGGTGCTGGTCCTGCCGCTGGCCGCCCGGGGCCGCCTGATCGGGCTGCTCACCCTCGGCCGCACCGCCGCCACCCCGGCCTTCACCCCGGAGGACGCCGCCCTGCTCGGCGACCTCGCCGCCCGGGCCGCCACCGCCCTCGACAACGCCCGCCGCTTCGCCCGCTCCCAGGGCATCGCCCTGGAACTCCAGCGGGCGCTGCTCAGCGAGCCCGGCAACCCGCACCAGAACCTCTCCCTCGCCTCCCGCTACCTGCCCTCCGGAAGCGCCTCGGTGGTCGGCGGCGACTGGTTCGAGACGGTACGGCTGCCGTTCGGCCGCACCCTGCTTGCCATGGGCGACGTCATGGGGCACGGCGTGGAGGCCGCCGTCGACATGAGCCACTACCGCTCCGCGCTGCGCGACCTCGCCGGGATGGACCTGCCCCCGCACCGGATCCTGCGTCAGCTCGACAACGTCGTCTCGGCCGACGACTCCGCCCGCCCCGCGACCTGCCTGCTGGCCCTCGCCGACCCGGGCCGTGGCCGTTGGACCTTCTCCAGCGCGGGCCACCTGCCGCCCGCCCTGATCGCCCCCGACCGCCCGACCGAGCTGCTGCGCGTCCCCACCGGCCCACCGCTCGGCACCGGGCTCGGCGGCTACCAGCAGACCGCCCACCCGCTCCTGCCGGAGCAGACCCTGCTGCTCTACACCGACGGCCTGGTCGAGCGCCGGGGCGAGGACATCGACGTCTCCCTGGGGCGCCTCGCGGCCCTGCGCCTGCCCGCCACCGGGGACCTCGACGACCTGCTCGACGCCGTCCTCGCCTCGCTCGCCCCGGCTCAGGCTCAGGATCAAGCCCTGACCCCGGCCCACGCCGTCGAGGACGACATCGCGCTCCTGGTGGCCCGGCCCCGGCAGCGCTGACGGACCACCGGGCGGCCGGGCCCTGCCGGCTCCCCCTCCGGGCTCACACCTGCGCCAGCGACTGCCGGAGGTCCGCCCAGATGTCCTCCGGGTGCTCGATGCCGACCGACACCCGCACCGTCCCCGGGCCGATGCCCACCGCCGCCAACTCCCCGTCCGACAGCTGCCGGTGGGAGGTGCTGGCCGGGTGCAGCACCAGGGTGTGCACGTCGCCCAGGGAGGGGGCGAGCGAGGCGAGCCGGACGGACTCGGTGAACGTCGCGGCCGCCTCGCGCCCGCCGGCCAGGTCGAAGGCCAGGACCCCGCCGTGGCCGTCGGGCAGCAGGCGGCGGGCGCGCTCGTGGTCGGGGTGGGTGGGCAGGCCCGGGTAGTGGACCGCGGCGACCGCGGGGTGGGCGGCGAGCCGGCCGGCCAGGTCGAGCGCGGTCTCGCAGTGGCGGCGGACCCGCAGGGCGAGGGTCTGCATGCCGCGCAGGGTCAGCCAGGCGGCGAACGGGTCGGCGGAGGCGCCGAGTTCGAGCGAACGCCGCCAGACCTGGCGGTACAGCTCCGGGTCGGCGAAGACGGCGATCCCGCCGAGGACGTCCGAGTGCCCGCCGAGGTACTTGGTCACGGAGTGGATCACGATGTCCGCCCCGTGCTCGATCGGGCGGCACAGCAGTGGGGTCGCGAAGGTGTTGTCCACCACGCTCACCACCCCGGCCCGCCGGGCGACGGCGATCAGCCCGGGCAGGTCGGTGACCCGGGTGGTGGGGTTGGAGACGGTCTCCAGGAGCAGCACCCGGGTCGTGGGCCGCAGCGCGACATCCACCCCGGCGGGGTCGTCGCCGCTCACGTAGGTGACCTCGACGCCCCAGCGCTCGGTGAGGTCGGTCAGCGCGCTGACGGTGCCACCGTACAGGCTGCGCTGGGCGATCACGTGGTCGCCGGCGCGCAGCAGGGCGAGCAGCGCGGTGTTGATCGCGCCCATGCCGGAGGCGGTGGCCAGGGCGCCGGTGCCGCCCTCCAGTCCGGCGACGGCCTGCTCCAGCGAGCGGACGGTGGGGTTGCCGAAGCGGTTGTAGAAGAACGCGCCGTCCGGTCCGCCGTGGGCCTCGGTGAGCGCGTCGCTGGTGTCGAAGGCGAACAGGTGGCCCTGGTGCAGCGGGACGCCGAGCGGACGGCTGCCGGTCACCTCGGCGAGCGGCGGGTGGACGACCCGGCTCTCGGGGCGCAGCCCGTCGTTCGTACCGGAGGTGGCGTGCGGGGCCCCGTCGGGGTGGAAGTCGTTCATGGCGCTCATCCTCGGACGGCCCCGGCGCCCCGACCAGGGCCAATCGCCGTCAAGTGGCCCTGGTCGGGTGGTCGTTCCGGCTCCACCGCCCTGCGGGCGGCGACGAACGCACCGTCGCGGCCGCGTACGGGCCGCGGACCTCTCGCCTGCGGCCCCGCCCCGGCTACTTGCGTCGACTGAAGATCCGCTTGGCGGCGTAGACGATCCCGATGATCAGCAGCACGACGAGCACGATGAGCAGGATGACCACGACCAGCAGGAACTTGCCCAGCTTGGCGAAGAAACCCTTCTTCTTCTTCTTTTTCTCGTCCTTGGACGCGAGGTGAGCGGCGTCGACGGCGGCCGCGGCGCGCGCCTCGGTGCGGACCTCCCGGCCGGAGTCCACCGCCTCGGCACCCGCGCCCTGCGTGCCTGCCGCGCCCGGGTTCGCGACGGCGGCCGCGACGGTGCGGGGTGCGGCCACCGCCGCCGCGCCCGAAGCCGCGGCGGTGAGGCCGACGGCGGCCAGCAGGGCCACCAGGGCGCCGGCTATCGAACGTGCGATCCGATCAGTCATCGTGCTCCTCATACGAGTCCAGGCAGTCATGGTCTGACCAGCTGGTCTTCCCATCCGCGCCCAGTATGCTCCACTGCTCTTCTACAGCAGTGTAAGAATCCGAAGCGCCGGCCCTGCCCGGATCGCCTCCGGCCGCGGGCCACCCGCCCCCGCCGCTCCGACGGGCACGCATGGCAACCGCGGAGGATGACGTCGAGTCCGGCCGCCCGGGTTCCCCGGAGCCCCGAATTCGCCACACCGGCCTGGCGCGGTGGTTCGAGGTTGCCGGTGGTGGTGATCCGATGTCAGGGACGGCGGATACGGTTCGCCGTCATGGACGCCGCTGATCTCGACTATCGGGCCCGGACGCAGTCCGGCTGCATTCCGCCGGATCTGGTCTCCCGGTTTCTCGAACGAGGCTGCGCCGACGTGCTGGACCGGTGGGCGGGGTGCGGGGAGTGGTTCTGCGCGCGTGAGTGGGCGCGGCTGCTCGGTGCTGGGTTCTCCACGCCCTGTCCGAGCTGTGCCCCGTCCACGGCCGCCCCGAGGACGGCCTGGCCCACCTGGACGAGCCCAAGGCCGGCCGCGGCGGCAAGGAGGAGTGGGAGCTGTTCTGGATGCGGCTGCCGCTGACAGCCGCCAGTGCGGGCGTCGACGCGGCAGTCGCACGGGCCCGGGCTCACCCCGAGGGGGACACCTGGTACGCGGCCGAGCACATCGCGCAGTTCCTGGCCGACGCCGGACGCACCGAGGAGGCCGTCGCCGTCCTTGAGCAGCACGCCCCCGTCAATCTCGGCGTCCTGGCCGGCTACCTCATCGACCTCGGCCGGATCGACGAGGCCGTGGCCCTCCTGCGACAGCACAGTCCCCGGCCGCCTCAACCGGTGACCGGCCCCTTCCACGACGACCCTCCGTTCTGAGGCGGCTGGCCGGCTATCGAGCTCCCGTCAGACGGGCTCCGAGACCGCGGCCGGTAGAGCTGCCGTCGCAGACGTCCTCCCGGCCCCGGACGCGTGCTGGCCGGGGGTTCGCAGTACCTGGAATGGGTGCTGGATGCCGACGGTGTGGATGCGCTTGTTCACGTCGCAGGTCCCGTCGGCTGTGAGCACCGCGTGGTCCTCGTGTCGGTACTCGACCACGTAGTCGCACAGGTTCGTCGCGGACGGCTTCGGCGTCCCGCTCGACATGGCTCAGCAGGTGATGCACGGCATCGGGACCTTCTCTCCGTCCCATGCGGCGATGGTTCAGCAGTCCTTCCGCGGCAGGCCCGCGAGCAGTCCCAGGACCGGTCGCCGCAGTCCAGTTGGCGAACGACTCGCTTGAGACGATGGCCACGCCGTTCTTCTCCTCCCGTTCGGCCAGCACCTGGAAGAGCAACTCGGCGACCCTGGGGTCGAGTTCCACGTCGCCCAGCTCATCGATGCGGAGCAGGTCGACGCGGCCGTAACGGGCGATGGACGTGACCAGTTGCTTCTGGTCGGCGGCCACGGCCAGCTCGTTGACGAGCTTGGTGGCCACCATGTACCTGACCCGGAAACCGGCCACGCGACCTCGGTGCCGAGCGCGATCAGCAGGCGGGACTTGCCTCCGAGGGCAGCAGCGCCCGGGCCGAGGAGCCGGAGGGGGTTTGTCCCGGGGAACGGCGACGGCGAGTGGGCCGTGCACACACGGGTAGGCCGGTGGAGGTCCGCGGACGCTCTGGCACGGCAGGCGCTCAGGACGACCAGAACGGGTCGTCGTACCGGGGAATGACGTCGAGGTTGCCGTTGGGCAGGGTCGGCTCGGGCACGTAGGTGCCGAAGGGGTCACGGTCGCGGATGACCGGGATGGGGCCCACGGTGGCCTGGAAGGTGATGTTCCCGGCGGCGCCGAAGAGCACGCACAGGCCGTACCCGGCGCCGGTGGCGGCGAACATGGCGGGCTGATGGGGGTTGACGGAGGTGATCGTGTACCCGCGGGCCTGCCAGGTGCGTTCGGTGATGCCCAGCAGAGCGCCGTACTTGGCCGGGGAGACCCTGGTCATGACATAGCGGTCGCGAGTGGCGACGGCGTAGCTCGGGGCTCCGTCGTCGGGACCGGCGGCCAGTTCGACGGAGCGCGGCCAGCCGTCCCAGCAGCGAAGACGGGGACGGAGTGCCGACACCGTCTCGTCGAGGAGCGCATCGAGTGCCTGGACTGCCTGTTCGGGAGTCATGTGAAGCCTTCTGACGATGAGGGAGCGGGCCTCGGACAGGACAGGGCGCGGTCGCGCCCACGCGCGTGGCGGCCCCGAGGACGCGGGTCGGCACCACGCTTCCCGTGGTTCAGTGCGACCAGAACGGGTCGTCGTACCGGGGAAGGACGTCGAGGTTGCCGTTGGCCGCGACGGGGTCGGGCGTGGGGGTGCCGAACGGGTCGCGGTCGCGGATGACGGGGATGTGGGGGACGGCCGCGCTGATGTCGATGTTGCCGAACTCGAAGACGGTGACGGTGATGCTGCTGCCGTCCGGCGTCCGGGCGGCCAGGGTCGGCAGGGCGGAGCCGGCCGGGGTGGCGACGGTGTAGCCCTTGGCCTTCCAGCCCTGCCCGACCATGTCAAGCAGGGCCGCGTACTTGGCCGGGGCGATCTTCGTCATGATGTGGCGGTCACGTGTGGCGGTGGCGTAGCCCAGTGAACGGTCCTTGATCCCACCCGCCTGCTCGGTGGAGCGGGGCCAGGCGTCCCAGTACCGCGGACGTGGCTGGACCTGCGACAGGGAGTCCTCGAGGAGGGCGTCGAGGCGCCGCACGGCCTGCTCAGGCGGCACCAGGGAGGCGGACGCCTTGGGCTGTGCCACGTCGGTGACGGCACCGCAGGCCGTCAGGACGAACACGAGCGCCCCGGGTACGGCGGACGCGGCCAGGCGTCGCGGCAACGGCTTGTTCGGGGATGTGCTCATCGCGGGTCCTGCCTGGTGACGTTCGCATACCTGCCGGCCACGATCTGGCCGATGTTGTTGCTCGAGACCGCGTTGTCGAACGGGCCGGCGTTCGGGTTCGGCTTCTCCATGTAGGTGGAGTGGGAATCCTGCGGCAGTCCGATCGGGACGGCGAACCGGTTGGCGCCGAACTCCTTGCCGGCCGGGTCCTGGCCGAACCACAGTTGGTTGGGAGGGCCGCCGGCCGCGGTGTACAGGTCGTCGGCGTAAGGCCCCATGGCGGGGTACAGGCTGCCGAACGCAACGCGGGCCGGGGACGGCAGGTGGCTCACGGGGTCGCTGTCCGCGGCTCCGACCCAGACGTGGCCGGGATCGATGTTCAGCTGCGAGGCGTTCTGCGCGCCGGTCCCAGGTGAACCGATGAGGATGATGTCGTCGGCGCCGGTCCCCCCGGGCATCTGCGCACCCATGCCGGCCGTGGTCGAGCCGTAGCTGTGGGCGAGGGCGACCAGGTGAGCGGCCTGGCCCTCGTGAGTGGCGCGAAGGCCCGACATGAACTTGTCGTAGGCGGCACCGCCCTTGGCGGCGCGGTCGGTGTCCGTCACCTCGAGAGGCCGGGTATCGCCCTCGGAGAGGTTGCCCAGACCCGGCGGCGGGTCGTAGCCGAGCCAGACCATCGAGGCGGCCGAGGCGGTGGGATCGGCGTTCTGCGTCGCCTTCCACACGTTGTACGCGCGGTCGCCGTCCTTGTTGGCGACGTCGGCGAGGGTGGTGCCCAGACCCGGGACGTACGCGCTGACGTTCTTCGCGGTGTCCGGATTGCCGTACGACAGGATGCCGCGGCCCTGGCCCTCCTCACTGACCCCGATCAGGAACATCGGCGGCGGCTGCTCCCCGTGCACCTTCAGCTTGTCCCTGATCGCGCGGAAGCCGTCCAGTTTCTGCTTCTCGTCGTCCGTCAGGCCGGGCTTGTGCTCGTAGGCGTCGATCAGGTGGGACAGCTGGATGCGGTTGGCCTGGTCACGGGCCACTGCCGGGATGCCGTCACGCATGCCCAGGAGGTCCGGGTAGGCCTGGATGAGGTGCTGCTGCTCGTCCGGGGGCAGGCTGTTCCACCAGGAGTTCACGTCGGTGGCCGGGGTCCCGGCGGGTGGGAATCCGGCCGTCATCAGATCGACACCCTGCTGGGTGACGGCCTTCAGGTCGGCGGCGGCCTTTTCGATCTCCAGCCCGGTGCCGTTGCGTGCCCGGGCCGTCAGGGCGTCGAGCAGGGCGGCGATCTTCTGGTCCGCGTTGTCGGCTTCGGCGACGGCTGCTGACATCCGGGCCGCCAGCGCCTTCGCCCGCTCGGGGATGTTGTAACCCGGGTCGTTCTGCTCGGTCTTGGACGGTGCGGGCCAGCTCACCGCCCCGTCGTCCGAGACGGTCAGGCCCAGGTTCTTCGCGTCCTGCAGCGCCTCCTTGAGCTTGGCCTGGGCCAGCAGGAGGCTGTCGAGGGCTTCGCGCAGCAGCCCGGAGACCGCCGACATCTCGGTGTGTGCCGCGTCCAGACGTGTGCTGGTGCGCTGCAGCGAGGCGTTGGCCGCGCCGGCGGCGTTGCCGACCCAGTTCGCGTTGAAGACGTGCTTGGTGACCTCGTGCTGCATCGTCTGGACGTGTTTGCCGAAGTTGACGGCGAGGGTGTCGTAGGCGGTGGCCGCGGGCCCCAGGCCGGCCAGGTTGGTGTCTCGCAGTTGGGCGAGGGTGACCATCAGCTTCCCCCCTGCGAGGCTCCGGCGCCGGACGGGCTGAGGCCGGCGGCGCCGTTGCTGTCGGCGTTGCGGTAGCCGGCCGCTGTCTGGCTCAGTTTCAGGCTGACCTGGTCGACCTCCGTGGCGAGACTCTTCAGGCACTCCTCCCAGGCGGCCGTGCAGTTCTGCAGCGACGCCCCGACACGCCAACCCGACAGAGCGGAGACGGCCTTGTCCGAGGGCTCGTGGATGGCCTTGAGCTCGTTCGGCATCGCCTCACCGGTCTCCTTCGCGGCCTTCGCCGCCGCGTCCAGGTCCGCCGGGTTCACCCCGAACGTCGGCCCGGCCGTCGGTGCGGCGGACGGAACGGCGTAGGGCCCACCCGGCCCGTCCGAGTTCGCGTACGCGTTCATGGATGTTCGTCCCCCCTGTCGTGCGAGCCGCGTGATGCCGCACACCGCTTCGACTGCGAGTGCGATGCGGTTCGCACGACTCGTACGTGTGACCGTTTATTCGCGCAGGGTGACCGTAGCAGATGCGCCGCACCCCCACGGCCTCCCAGGCGACTTCAGCCGTTCGTCCGGGCTGCGGTGTCAGCGGGTCAGCCGCGCCGGCGAGCCCGGGCGAGCCGGTCCCTGATCGGGTGGCCGGTGCGCCGGCTCCGCCGTCCGGCCGGTTCACCGCCGTTGCGGTTCCCGATCCCGGAGGACGGGGCGACTACGGGTACTCATGCGACGGGGCGTAGGCACCGGGCAGCATCGGTGCCTTGACGAGGCGACAGGGTGCGCGGTCGGACCCGAGGATGTTCGCGAGCCGGGTCACGGCCGGGCTGCTGGTGGTCGGCGCCGTTGTCCGTCGGCGGGGTGAAGGTTGCCGACGCCTGGCGGGCGGAGCTGTTCCCGGCCGCCGGTCCCGTCACCGTCGCGCAGGGACTGGACGCGCGGACGCAGACGGTCCACGACGCGTTGCGGTTGGCCCGGAGGTTGCTCGACCCCGGTGGCCGAGGGCCGGTATCGAGGCCACCCTCTACACCCGCCCCCTCGCGCGTCCGTGGACGAGTACCTGAACGATTCCCCGCCCCATGAACCCGGAACAGCCGCGGTCAACGCGCGTCGGGCGCTCTCGGGCGCGGCCCCGGCCGATATCGCGGAGGCGTTGGCCTGGGCGAGGAGGATGCTGACGGCGGCCGGATGGGAGGTCACGTGGAGCGCCCGACAGCGCCTTCACTGCCTGGCGTCCTGCGACGTCGTTGTCGCCCAGTGCGACGACGCGGTTCATGGTCCAAGCACGTCGAGACCGCCCGGGCCCGATGGCGCGCGATCACCGGCGCCCACCTCGTCCCGCTGGTCGGCATCGGGCCCGCCCGAACGCGGTCAGCTCGTCGAACGCCCCGCAAACCTCGCAGCATGATCGTACTCAGCTGCACACTGAGGCCGATGTGAAGAACCGCACAGAGGACCCGGACGCCCATGCTGAACCCACTCGACGCGCCGGCCGCAGTGACAGCCGCAGCCGAACTGCTCGAGGAACTGCTCGATGACCGCAATCCATTCGTGTCATCCATAGAGCTGTCCCTGCAGTCCCAGTGGCTGCGTCGACACCCGGTCATGACTGGACGAGGGGTCTGGCTCAAGCGGTGTACGACGCGGGGACCAGTGGACACCAGGTGGGAAAGTCGGTCGTGCCGTTCGAGTCACCACGAGCCTGGCGGGACATTCTCCGCCTAGAGGTAACCGACGGCATCATGCAGCCCGTTCGGAGGTGGCAGGACGCCAACCCGCGGACGCCCGCCGAGATCCGGCAGGCAGGCGAACTCGCCGATGATATCGCCGACCTCATCGAAGCCCATCCGGGGCCCGTCCGAAGCTCCGGTGACGTCGACGGCCCGCGCATGGGCATGGGCATGGGCATGGGCGCCATATGGTCGCGCAGCCTGCTGTTGTTCACCAGCGACTGGGCTACCGTCCTCCCTCTCGGGCTTGATGACTGACCGCACACATCCCCGTCGCTGCGGCCGCCGCTCCAGCGGCTCTCATGAACTTCGGCCGCTCGCAAGGCCGACGGGGATCTCCGACCGTTGCCGCCGGGACGTCCCGGCCGGTCCGCTCAGAGGCCGGACACCGGCAGCAGCTGTACCCGCGACGGGTCGAACGGCTGCCAGAGCGCGGGCTGTCCGCTGCGGCCGACCCGCAGCCGGCACCAGCGCCGCCCGGCCGCGTCCTGCCACCACGCGCTGATCCGGCCGACCGCCCAGGTGCCGCCGCCGAGGTGCACCTCGACCGGCTGGTAGACCCACCGGACGTCCCGGTCCGCCGGTTGCGGGTCCGCCCGGTCTCCGGCGACCTCGGGACTGCGCTGACTCTCCATCACGGCTCCGCCTCCCCGGCCCGGACCCGGCCGCCGGACGCGCCCTCGGAGCGGCCGTCAGCCGGGGTACAGCTCACGCTCCGGACTCTACAGGCGTGTAGATGTCGATGGGGGAGTTCCGTCGAAGACGATCGATCCGGGTTGGTCCGCCGGAGCTGCGGCGGGCGAGGCGGCCTCAGCCGTCCTGCCGCGCCGAGGCCCCAGCCGCTTCGTCTCGCGCGTACGTCCGTGCGACTACGCTCCGCGCGACGGCTCCGTGGGCGCCGACGCCCGGCGCGCCGACCGCCGCCGCTGCCACAGGGCGAGCGGCACGATCCCGGCCAGTGCGGCGGCCTCCGGTGCCGGCGGCGCCTCGAACGGCGTCGTCCCGGCCGGGACGCCGGCCGCGCCCGCCGCCCCGGCCGGCACCTCGTCGAAGGTGTCCGGGACCGGCAGGGTGGACCAGTCGGACACCGGCCAGGCGACCACGAAGGCCCGGCCGACCACGTTGTCCACGGGCACGAAGCCGTCGCCGCTCTGGTTGTGGTGCCAGCGGGAGTCCCGCGAGTTGTTGCGGTGGTCGCCCATCACCCAGAGCTTGCCCTTGGGCACGGTGATGGTGCCGACCGGGTCGTTGTCGCAGGGCGTCGAGCCGGGGAACAGGTACGGCTCGTCCAGCGCGACGCCGTTCACCTTCAGCGGCGCGCCCACCTCGCAGTCGAGGGTGTCCCCGCCGACCGCGATCACCCGCTTGATCAGGTCCTTCTCGTCCGCCGAGGGCATCAGGCCGACGGTGCTGAGCGCCTTCTGGACGGTGCCCATCACGGAGTCGCCGGAGGTCGTCGGCGTGCCCTCCAGCCAGCCGCCCGGATCGCGGAACACCACCACCTCGCCGCGCTCGGGCTCGGCGCCGAACCACGGGGTGAACTTGTCCACCAGCACCCGGTCGCCGATCGCGAGGGTCTGCTCCATCGAGCCGGAGGGGATGGAGAAGGCCTGCACGAAGAAGGTCTTGATGCCGAGCGAGAGCAGCAGCGCGATCACCAGCAGGATCGGCAGCTCCTGCCAGAACGGGCGCTTCTTCCGGGCGCGCTCGGCCTCCTTGCCGGTCTTCGCGGGAGCGTCGGCCTCCTCGGGAGCACCGGCGGCCGAGCCCGCGCCCGAGCCCGCGTCCTGCGCCTCCGCGGTGCCCGGACCCGCCTCCGGCCGGCCGTTCCCGGCCTCCCCGCGTTCCCCGGCTCCGCCGCTCTCCCCGGACTCCGCGCTCTGCTGCACACTCATCTCCTCGGCCCCTCCGACGGCCTGGTGGGAGCCGGTACGAAGACCCCCTGTCAGGAACGAACCTACCGAACAGAGGTTCCCGGGCGCGCCCTGACGTGGATGCGCTCGCCCTGCGGGCCGAACAGGCTGAGGAACTCCACCGGCTGCGGGCCCGCGTTGCCGAAGGCGTGCGGGGTGCGGGTGTCGAACTCGGCGGCCTCACCGGCCGTCAGCTCCAGGTCATGGGTGCCGAGCACCAACCGCAGCCGTCCGGACAGCACGTACAGCCACTCGTACCCCTCGTGGACCTTCAACTCCAGCTCGGGCCCGGCGTTCCGGCCCGGCGGCACGATGTGCTTGTAGGCGTGCAGCCCGCCCAGGTGCCGGGTGAGCGGGACGATGGTCTGGCCGTTCCTGGTCACGGGGCGCGGGTGGATCCGCGGGTCGCCGGTCGCCGGGGCGCCGACCAGTTCGTCCAGCGGCACCCGGTACTCCCGGGCCAGCGGCAGCAGCAGCTCCAGCGTGGGCTTGCGCTGCCCGGACTCCAGCCGGGACAGCGTGCTGAGCGAGATGCCGGTCGCGGCGGCGAGCTTGGCGAGCGTGGTGCCGCGCTCGCGGCGCAGCGCCCGCAGCCGCGGACCCACTGTGGTGAGGACGTTCTCGAACTCTTCGTCGGCCATGCCTGCAATTTGCCGATACAGCAAGGCCCCTTGTCAATCCGGCACACGGGTGAGGCCCCGGCCGCCACCCCTGGGGGTCACCGCAGCGCGTCCGCCGGCCCGGCCTATCCTCCCGTCATGCGCATCCTCCTCACCCGGGACAGCGTCGCGGCCGGCGACGACGCCGACGCCCCGCACGCCGAGACCGTCGTCCTCCCCGACGGTCTGGACGCCCCGGCGGCGCTCACCGCCCTCGGGCTCCCCCTCCCCCGCCTCCCGCTGATCGGCGGCGGCCGCGCCACCTGGGTGGTGCGCGCCGCCGACGGCTCCCCGCTGGCCGTCCTCGCCCAGCAGTGGCCGCTACCCCGCCCGCTCCCGGCCGGCCGGGGCCCGCTCGACCGCCTGGCCGGAGCGGACGGCACCGTCCGGCTGCACGTCGAGTACCGGCGGCAGCTGGACCCGGAGGCCGAGTACGAGCGGCTGCGGCACGGGTAGGCCCGGGGCGTCAGGGCGCGTGGGGGTACGCCGGGGTGCCCGGGGCGGGTCCGGGCGTCAGGGCGCCTCACGGCCCCAGGGGAGGAACCCGTACTCGTGCACCCACCGCGCGATCGGATCGAACCAGTCCGCGAAGACGAACAGCAGCAGTGCCGCCGCCCCGCCCAACAGCAGGCCGATCGCCACGGCCGTCACCACCATCCCCGCCACCGCCCGCATCGGGCCTCCTCCCCGTCCCCGGAAAGAGTCCCCCGACGCGCCCGCGCGGGTACCGGACGTCCTTGGACCGAGGCCGAGTTGTCACCGTCCGGTGAGGAACGGCGGCCTGCGGGCGGCCCCGCTCGCCGGCACTCGCGGGTCCTACGGCGCGCCGCCCGGCACGTGCCAGGACGCGGGCCCTACAGCCAGTCCCGCTTCTTGAACACCAGGTACAGCCCGGTGCACACCAGCGCCATCAACCCGATCGCGAACGGGTAGCCGAAGGCCCACTTGAGCTCCGGCATCTCCTCGAAGTTCATCCCGTACACCGTGCCGATCAGGGTCGGCGCGAAGAGGATGGCCGCCCAGGAGGAGATCTTCTTGATCTCGTCGTTCTGCGCGTGCCCCGCCTCGGCGAGCTGCTTCATCTCCTCGTTCTGCCGCTGCGAGACCAGCGTCGCGTTGACGGTCAGGATGTTCTGGAGCATCTGCCGGAAGCCGTCCACCCGCTCGGCGGCGTAGGTGGCGTGGTCGGTCACGTCGCGCAGGTAGCGCTGGAGCTCCTCGTCGGTGCCGTACTTGCCGAAGCCCGCCTCCAGGCTCTTCATGATCTCCAGCAGCGGGCGGGTGGCGCGCTGGAACTCGATCACCTCGCGGGACAGTTCGTAGATGCGGCGGGAGACCTGCGGGTCGCCGCCGAACACCTCGGTCTCGATCTCGTCGATGTCGTGCTGGAGGCCGGCGATCACCGGCGCGTAGCCGTCCACCACGGCGTCCAGCACCGCGTACAGCACCGCCTCCGGGCCGAGCGCCAGCAGCTCCGGGTCGTCCTCCAGGCGGCGGCGCACCGCGGACAGGTCCGGGGCCTGGGAGTGGCGGACGGTGATCACGAAGTCGGGGCCGACGAAGAGGTGGATCTCGCCGAAGTCGACCTCCTCCGCCTCGTCCAGGTAGCGGGCGGCGCGCAGCACCACGAACAGGGTGTCGCCGTAGCGCTCCAGCTTCGGCCGCTGGTGGGCGACGATGGCGTCCTCGACGGCCAGCTCGTGCAGGTTGAACCGGTCGGCGGCCTCCAGCAGCTGCGTCTCGGCGGGGCGGAACAGGCCGATCCAGGCCATCGTGCCGGGCCGGTCGGGCAGCTTGCGGTAGATGTCCGCGAGGTCGGTGGGCGCCTCGATCCGGTGGCCGTCCCGGTAGACGGCCGCGTCCACGACGGAACGTTCCAGCGTCACCGGCTCGACCGGCTGGTCCGGGCGCGGGTCCATCGAGTGCTCGGGCGCCGGCTGGGTGTCCGCAGGCCGGACGACGGAACGGGAGAACGGACGCTTGCTCGCGCGCACGGCGCGCACACGCCAGTCGGACATGGCGGGACCTCCACGGGAGTTGCCCGGCCGCCGTACGGAACACGGCGGACCGGAGGCGCCCGGCCGGCCGCCACGCGCACGGCGCGACCGGCGGCGCCTCGCCGGGAGGACGAGGTCAGTGCCGCGCGGGAGCCGTACGGGAGGAGGTGTGCCGGGGGCCGCGAGTGGTGCGGGACAACCGGGATCGGGGCCGACTTCGACCCGTACTACTGCACTCCACAGCTCTCACCTCCTGGGCGCCGAGCGCTCACGCACCGGAAAGGCGCCAGCACAACCCCGTCGAGTCTAGTACCCGCACGCCCCGGGCTCGGACCGGGGCCCCGCCGCAGGCCGCGCCCGGCGCTCGCGGCGCCCGCGTCCGCCCCCGCCCGGCCCGAGTCGGCCCGGTCCGGTCCGGCGTGGCCAGGACGGGCCGGCCAGGCGTCAACCTCCCTGCCCGGCGGGGACGTTCGTCCGGAGCGAAGCGATCACGCGGAGGCGACCGCGCCACTACGCTACGTGTCATGACTTCTTCGGAGAGGGCCCCGGGGCGGGGTACGGCGGTGGTGATCGGCGGCGGGCTGGCCGGGATGGCGGCCGCGTGGGCGCTGCGCGGGTTCGCGGAGCGGATCGTCGTGGTGGAGCGGGACCGGTACCCGGCAGGGCCGCAGTTCCGGGCCGGGGTGCCGCAGGGCCGGCACGCCCACCTGGTGCTGGAGGCCGGGCACCGGCTGCTCGAGGAGATGATGCCCGGCATCAGGCAGGAGCTGGCGGCCGCCGGCGCGCGCCGGGTGTCCGTCTCGGACGTCAAGTGGCTCTGCTCCGCCGGATGGCTGGCCGAGTACCCGGCGCAGATGAGCTTCCTCTCCTGCACCCGGCCGCTGCTGGACTCGTTCGTGCTGGACCGGCTCCGCGCCCACCCCGCGATCGAGCTCCTGGAGGGGACGGACGCGGTCGGACTGCTCGGCTCGGCGACCGCCGTGACCGGGGTGAAGATCCGCGAGCGCGGCCCGGAGCGCGGCGAAGTCCGCGAGATACCGGCGGAGTTGGTGGTGGACGCGACCGGCCGCTCGACCTCGGTGCCGAAGTGGCTCACCGAACTGGGATGCCCGCCGGTGCCCGAGGAGCGGGTGGACGCCGGCGTCTCCTACGCCTCCCGGATCTTCCACCGCCCGGCCGGGGCCGACCTCGGCGACCGGGCGCTCTACATCCAGACCAAGGCCCCCGACGCGCCGCGGCTGGGCGTGCTGCTGCCGGTCGAGGGCGACCGCTGGATCGTCAGCCTCGCCGGGATGCGCGGCGCCGAGCCGGCGGCCGGCGAGGAGGGCTTCACCGAGCACCTGGGCCTGCTGCGCGACCCCCTGCTGCACGAGGTGCTGCGGGACGCCGAACCGGCGGGCGAGGTACGGGGGTTCCACCCCGGCCCGGGCGTGCGCCGGCACTACGAGCGAAGCTGCCCGGACGGGCTGGTGGTGGTCGGCGACGCCGCGAGCACCTTCAACCCGGTGTACGGGCAGGGCGTCACCGTCGCCCTGTTCTGCGCCCGGGAGCTGCGCCGCACCGCCAAGCGGCACGGCGGCATCGGGCACACCACGGCCCGGGCCGCGCGGCGCGCCGTCGCCACGGCGTCCAAGGTCCCGTGGATGATCTCCTGCGCCGAGGACGCCCGCTTCCGCACCACCACCGGCGCACCCTCCGGCGCCCTGATCGAGCTCCAGCACCGCTTCTTCGACAAGGTGCTGGCGGGCAGCACCCGGGACCCGGCGGTCACCAAGGCGTTCCACGAGGTGATGTCGCTGGTGGAGCCGCCGTCGCTGCTGTTCCGGCCCTCGGTGCTCGCGTCGGTCCTGCGGGGCTGAAGGGGACGCGGGGCCGAGGGCGGCCGCCGGGGGCACTGCCGGCGGGCGGTGGGGCCGGCCGCGTCGGGACGGAGCGCCGCCGACGCTACTCCCCGAGGTGCGCGGCGACGTACGGCAGCGCCACCTGCTCCAGGCCGCGCAGGCCGAAGGCGGGGTGGACGTTGACCTCGAAGACCACGCCGCCGCTCTCGGCGGCGAGGTCCACCCCGGCGAGTTCGAGACCCAGGGAGGCGGCCGCCGCGACGGCCGATTCCGCGAGCCCGTCCGGGAGTTCGGTGTAGTCGAGCAGCGTGGAGACGGCTCCCCGGCCCTCGTTGCAGGGCGCGTCCGGGTCCGCCTGGACGTGCTCGACCGCCCGGACCACCCGCCCGTTCAGCACCACCACCCGGTACTGGTGGCGCCGCCCGTCGGGGAGGAAGTTCCGGGCGTCACGGGCGAGCAGCCAGTCCGTCTTGGTCTGCGCGTAGTACCGTGCCGCGGCGTCGAGCTGAGCACCGGTGGTGACGTGGAAGACGTCGTCGCCGCCCATCCCGACGCACGGCCGGGCCCAGACGTCGCCGCCGAGGGCCGCGAACGCCTCGGCGGCGTCCTCCGGGCTCGGCCCGGAGAGCGCGATGCTGGGCATGTGCGGTACGCCGTCCCGGACGAAACGGGCGACGGTGAGGTCCTTCTCGGTGGCCGCCCGCCATGCCGCGGCGTCGGTGCCGAGCGAGCGGGCGCCGAATCCGCGCAGCCGCCGTTGGCAGTCCTCGAACGCCCGGCGCCGGTGCGGCGGGATCTCGTAGACGATCACCGTCTCGGCGGTCACCGTCCGGCCGCCACCCGTCAGCCGGATCCCGCCCGCGTCGTCGGCCTCGATCACGCCGTTGCCGCCGGTCATGAAGTGCCGGGCGTCCAGCTGCACTGGTTCCCGGCCGACCAGCGTCCGCGCGGCGGCGGCGAGCACCTTCCGGCTGCCTTCGGTCGAGCTGTGGTCGGTCAGGAGTACGAGATCGCGTCGGGCCATGCGGCCATGCAAGCGATGACGACGTGGCCACGACAAGACGGCTCCGTGCGCCATCCGCCGCGCGGCGTGGCCGAAACCGCCCCACCGGATCCGGGTGCACCCATCGGTTCGGGTCCGTCCGTCAATTCGGATGCGCCGATTCCCCTCCACGCGCTACCGTGACCCTCATGTCTACGCCCCGAATCTCCTAGCCGACGGCCCGCTTCCACGCCACCCGTCTGTTCGCTAGCCGTTTCGGAGCGTTACCCCATGATCACCACCCGTGGTGTCGACGTGCGCGTCGGCGCCCGCCTGCTGCTGTCCGACGTCACCCTGCACATCGCCCCCGGCGACCGGATCGGCCTGGTCGGCCGCAACGGCGCCGGCAAGACCACCCTGCTCGCCACCCTGGCCGGACAGCTGGCACCCGCCGCCGGCACGGTCACCCGGACCGGCGCCGTCGGCTACCTCCCGCAGGACTCCCGCGCCGCCGATCCGTCGGCCACCGTCACCGACCGCATCCTGTCCGCCCGCGGCCTGGACACCGCCGTCCAGGCCCTGCGCGCCGCCGAGGCGGCGATGGCCCGGGCCGGATCGCCGGCCGAGGAGCGCCGGGCGATGGACGCGTACGTCAGGGCCGAGGCCGGGTTTCAGTCCCGCGGGGGCTACGCCGCCGAGGCCGAGGCCGCCCGGGTCGCGGCCGGGCTCGGCCTGCCCACCCGGGTGATGGACTCCCCCGTCGGAACGCTCTCCGGCGGCCAGCGCCGCCGGGTCGAACTGGCCCGCATCCTCTTCGCCGACCACGGCACCCTGCTGCTGGACGAGCCCACCATCCACCTGGACGCCGACGCCGTCGCCTGGCTGCGCGGCTTCCTCGCCGCCCACCAGGGCGGGCTGGTGCTGATCAGCCACGACCTCGGCCTGCTGGCGGAGACCGTCAACCGGGTCTTCCACCTGGACCCGCAGCGCGCCGTGATCGACGTCCACAACACGGGCTGGCAGGCCTACCTGACCCAGCGCGCCGCCGACGAGCGCCGCCGTACCCGCGAGCGGGCCAACGCCGAGCGCAAGGCCGCCTCCCTGCACGCGCAGGCCGACCGGATGCGGGCCAACGTCGCCACCGCGACCACCGCCCGCAGCATGGCCCGCCGGGCCGACCGGATGCTCGCCGAGCTGGAACCCGTCCGGCAGGCCGAGCGCACCGCCCGGATCCGGCTGCCCGAGCCCGCCCCGTGCGGCCGGATGCCGCTCGGCGCGGTCAGCCTCGCCAAGTCCTACGCCGGGCGGCCCGTGCTGACCGGCCTGGACCTGGCCGTGGACCGCGGGAGCCGACTGGTCGTGCTCGGGCTGAACGGGGCCGGCAAGACCACCCTGCTGCGCATCCTGGCCGGCCGGGAGACGCCGGACTCCGGCCGGGTCGTCCCCGGCACCGGCCTGCGGCTCGGCTACTTCGCCCAGGAGCACGACACCCTCGACCCGGCGCTCAGCGTGCGCGACAACCTCGCCGCGGCCGCGCCCGGTCTGACCGACGGCGAACTGCGGCACGTGCTCGGCGCGTTCCTCTTCCGGGGCGACGACGCCGACAAGCCGGCCGCGGTGCTCTCCGGCGGCGAGAAGACCCGGCTCGCCCTGGCCGCCCTGGTGCACTCCGGCGCCAACGTCCTGCTGCTGGACGAGCCGACCAACAACCTCGATCCGGCCTCCCGTACGGAGGTCCTGGCGGCGGTCGGCGCCTACCCCGGCGCGATCGTGATGGTCACCCACGACCCGGGTGCCATCGAGGCGCTCCGGCCGGACCGCGTGCTGTTGCTGCCGGACGGCGACGAGGACCTCTGGCACGACGCGTACCTGGACCTGGTCGCGCAGTCCTGAGGCCCGGCGCCGGCCCGCCGGGGCTGCGGCCGGGCGGGCCTCCTCGTGGCGGGATTCCTTCCTGCGGGCTTCCTCCCGGCGGCGAGAACGCCGGGCGCGCCGCCACCCTGGCGGTGGGCGGCGTCCTGCCCGCGGCACCGGCCGTCTGACGCCTGATGCCTGACACCCGACGCGGTCGGGCGTCAGGCATCAGGCATCAGGGGTCTGGCGTCGGGCGTCAGGCGTCAGGCGTCGGGCGTCAGGCGTCGGGCGTCAGGCGTCAGGCGTCAGGCGTCAGGCGTCAGGCGTCAGGCGGAACGGCAGGATCAGAAGGTTAGGTTCCAGGCGTCGATCGTGCCGGTGTCGCCGGAGGCGCCGTCCTTCACCCGGAGCTTCCAGGTGCCGTTCGCCGCACTCGCCGAGGCGTTGACGGTGTAGGCCTTGGCCACGTTGTCGGTGCCGTCGCTGTTCGGGAAGTCCTCCAGGAGGTAGACCGTGCCGTTCGGGGCGACGAGCGAGAGGACCAGGTCACCGCGGTAGGTGTGCTTGATGTCCACGCCGACCTTGAGCGTCGCGGGCGCGTTGCCGGTGACGCCGGTGACGGTGAGCGGGCTCTCCACCGTGGTGTTGTCGGCGATCGCCACGTCGGCGGTGTTCTCGAAGTACTTGCCGGTGGGCGGGGTGCCGCCGCCGACGGCCTTCAGCGCGTCGACCTGGCCCTCGCCGAAGAAGGCGTTGTTGGCGGTGGTGCCGGTGCAGCGGCTGTCGGAGGCGGGGCAGGCCAGGTCGTTGGCCTGGCTCGCCAGCCGGGACCGGATGTCGGCCGGGGTGAGCGAGGGGTCGGCACTGGCGATCAGCGCGGCGACGCCGGTGACGTGCGGGGAGGCCATCGAGGTGCCGCTCTTGGTGCCGTACTTGCCGCCGGGCAGGGTCGAGTAGACGCCGGTGGAACCGTCGCCGCCGGGCGCCGCGACGTCGATGACGCCCCGTCCGAAGTTGGAGTAGGAGGCCTTGCCGCTGCCGCTGCCCGTGGCAGCGACGGTCACCACACCCGGGAGTTCGGTGGGGATGTCGAGGCAGGCGTTGCTGATGGTCCGGGTGGTGGGGGTCGAGTCGTTCGGGCTCTCGGTGTCGGTGGTCTTGTTCGCCAGGTCGTAGTCGGAGTTGCCGGCCGCCGCGACCTGCAGCGAGCCCTTGCCCTCGGCGTACTCCTGGGCGCGCTTGACGCCCTCGATGAGGGCCGCCTGGTCGAGGTCGTCCGGGCAGTTGAACTGCCACGGGTCGGTGTAGTAGCTGTTGTTGGTGACCTTGAAGCCGTGGTCACCGGCCCAGACGAAGCCGCAGACGGTGTTCTCGGCGAAGAACAGCGTGCTGGTCGGCTCGGCGATCCGGACCGAGGCGACCTTCACGCCCGGCGCGACGCCGATGACGCCCTTGCCGTTCTTCGCGGCCGCGATGGTGCCGGCGACGTGGGTGCCGTGGGTGTCCACGTCCCGCCAGGCGCCGCTGCGGGTGTCGGGCTTGCCGTAGGCGCAGGAGACCGAGTCGGCGGCGTCGAAGTTCGGCGCGATGTCCTGGTGCTGGTCGTCCACACCGGTGTCGAGCACGCCGACCTTGACGGTCGGCGAGCCGGTGCTGACGCTCCAGGCCTGGTCCGCCTTGATCTGGGTCATGTCCCAGCGGTTGGACTCGGTGAGCGTGGTGGCCGACTGGGCCGGGTTGGCGGGCAGGGCCGGGCTGTAGGCGTCGGCCGGCACGTCGGAGGTACGGGTCGCGCCGACCTGCTGGATGCCGGTGACGGAGCGCAGCGCGGCGGCGAAGCCGGTACTGGTGGAGTGGGCGACGATGACGCCGATCGCGTCGTAGCTCGCGAAGACCGTACCGCCCTTCGCGGCGACGGCGGCCTTGGCAGCGGCGATGTCGGCGGGGGCGCTGATCACCAGGTAGGCCCGGGTGCCGGCGGCCCAGCCGGCCGCGGTGCCCGCGACGGCGGGGGCGGCGGAGGCGGCGGGGGCCTGGACGGCGGGCGCGGAGACACCGCCGGGGACGGTGGGGGTGGTGGTAGAGGTGGCGGCGGTCGCGAACGCGGTGGGGGTGGCGAGCGCCATGGCCGAGAGCACGGCGAGGGCTGCGGCCGGGCGGCCGAGCCGCCGGGATATCAGGGGTGACACGTGTCCTCCGATTCGTCCCATGCGTGAGGGGGATCGCACGGGAATTGAAGGAAACATGCCAGATTGAACCGGACTTGGGGAAGACTTTACACCTGACGACTTCTCACGGAGGCGTTACGTTTTGATGTCACGGGGCCCACGACTGCACCCCGGATGAGGTGCTCCACAACGGTTGTTCACGGCGTCGACCCACCAGCGCTCGACACCGGCCGGGGGCGCCGTCATGACTCGGTTCCGGGCGTCATCAACGTCCGGAACCGGCGCCGGCCCTGTCCGAGGGTGTGGGGAGGCAGGCGACAACCCGGGCCGCCCAGACGATCGCCTCCCCGAACGGCCTCAGCCCTGCTTGGCCTGGGCCTCCTTGGCGGACGCCTCCAGCCGGTTCCAGTAAGCCTGGTACCACGCCTCGTCGCCGCCGTCCATGTTGCTGTTCTCCTGCTTCATGCCGACCTTGCCGTCGATCAGCTCCCGGACGATGTCGGCGTGGCCGGCGTGCCGGTTCGTCTCGGCCGTCATGTGCAGCATGATCCGCTGGAGCGTCACGTCTCCGCTGTCACCCCACCACTCGACGTGGCCCATCGCGTCGAGCGGTAGCGCCTCGATCGTCGCGTCCGCGTGCGCCCAGGCACGGCGGTAGAGGCCGAGAACGTCCTCGCGCGACTCGTCGGCGGTTGCCCACATGTCCGAGTTGGGCTCGGCGCCCTCCTCGTGCCAGGGGAGGGACTCGTTGTGCGGGCGCCCGAAGGTCGGGCCGAAGTACCCGAACTCGACGCTGGCGAGGTGCTTGACGAGACCGAGGAGGTTGGTGCCGGTCGGCGTCAGGGGGCGGCGGATGTCGTACTCGGACAACCCTTCCAGCTTCCAGACGATGGCTTCGCGGGCTGCCTTCAGGTAGCGGTGCAGGTCGTCCTTGGGATCATTGGGCTTCATGGGAGCGAGTCTCCCATCACCGGTCGGCAGCGGTCGCGTGAGTTTACCGGGCCGGCCAGGACGCATCGGCCGGCGCGGGGCCCTCGGCACCGCCGACCGACCGTCCAGGAGCCCTGGTGCGGCAGGCACACGGAGGGCGATCAGCCCGCTCAGCTCGATCACTCCGGCCACCGGCTCGGCCGTCCGTGTCGGCCGGTCGGATTCGGTCGGTCGGAGTGATGGCGAGGCGGGGCGGCGGGGCGTCCTTTCGGTCCTCGCCCGATACCCGTCGCATGCGCCCGCCTCCTCGGTGGCCGCGAAAACCGGTACTCCGCGCCGGTGCGCCCGGGCGAGGATTGCGACGTGGCGGACGGACCCGGTCATCGCGCTTCACTCGGTGCCGTGCCGCAGCCTTGGCACTTCCGCTGTCCGCCGTCCGCCGTCCCCCTGACGCCCTCTTCCCGCTCCGCCGACGTCCCGTGGAGGCCCCGCCGCCATGACCCAGTCCTCCCTCGGTCGCTTCTACGACGATTTCGCCGACGACTACCACCTCCTCTACGGCGACTGGAACGCCGCGCTCGCCCGGCAGGGCGCCGCGCTGGACGCCCTGATCCGCGCGGGCCTCGGCGACCGCCCCGCCGAGCTGCTGGACTGCGCCTGCGGCATCGGCACCCAGGCGATCGGCCTGGCCGCGCGCGGCCACCGCGTCACCGGCACCGACCTCAGCCCGGTCGCCGTCGCCCGCGCCGCCGCCGAGGCCGCCGAACGCGGCCTCCAGCTGCCCGCCGCGGCGGCCGACATGCGGGAACTCTCCTTCCCGGACGGCCGGTTCGACGTCGTGGTCTGCGCCGACAACGCGCTGCCCCACCTGCTCACGGCCGAGGACGTCCGCGCCGCGCTCGGTGAGATGCGGCGGGTCCTACGCCCGGGCGGACTACTGCTGGCCACCACCCGCCCGTACGACGAGCTGCGCCGCACCCGGCCCGCCTCCACCGCGCCGCAGACCGCCGAGCACGGCGGCCGACGGTCGGTCGCCTTCCAGCTCTGGCAGTGGCACGAGGACGGCGAGCGGTACGACCTGGAACTCTTCCAGCTCCTGCCGGACACGAGCGGTCAGTGGCAGGTCTCCGTCCGACGCTCCACCTACTGGGCGCTCACCCGGGAGCAGTTGAACGCCTTCGCCACCGAGGCCGGCCTGGCCGGTGTCCACTGGGAGCGGCCCGCCGACACCGGCTTCTTCCAGCCCGTCCTGATCGCCCGGGCTCCCTGACGTCCCGCTCCCTACTCCCCCTCACCTCTCCGAGCGTCCCGACGTCCTGACGCCTTGACGTCTTGGCGGCCGCAGGCGCAGCTCTTCACACCCGCAGTTTTGCCGACACATGTTAATTTTTACTCATGCGAGTAAAACCTGACCCGGCCCCTGCCCCTCCCCCGGCCGGCCACGGCTCCGGCCGGAGCGTCACCACCGATGCGCGGCGCACCCAGATCGTCGCCGCCGCGATCGAGACCGTCGCCGAACTCGGCTACGGCCGGGCCTCGTTCGCCCAGATCGCCAAGCGGGCGAGGCTCTCCAGCGTGCGGCTGATCTCGTACCACTTCCAGGACAAGGAGGACCTCTTCCAGGCCCTCGTCGACACCGTCCAGGAGGCGGCCCGGACCTTCATGCAGCCGCGCATCCACGCGCGTACCGGACCGGCCGCACAACTGGCCGCCTACATCGAGGCGAACCTGGAGTTCCTGGCGGAGCACCCGGTCGAGGTGCGCGCGCTGGTTGACGTCCTCGCCAACGCGCGCCGGGAGGACGGCGCCCCGCTGGTCAGCACGGCGGGCTTCGACACCCCCGTGGCGCTGCTGGTGCAGCATCTACGGGCCGGGCAGCTCAGCGGTGACTTCCGACCGTTCGACGCCGGGGCGATGGCCACGGCGATCCGCGCCTCGATCGACGCGGCCGCCAGCCGGCTGTCCACCGGGGACGACTTCGACGCCCGTTCCTACGGGCGCGAGCTGGTCACCCTCTTCGCGCTCGCGACCAGGAACGAGGAGGCGAAGTGACCATCCACGTCACCCCACGCCGAACCGCCGTGCTGTTACCCCTGCTGATCGACCTCGGCCTGCCGCTCGCCGTCTACTACGGGCTGCGCGCGGCGGGCCTGAACCAGTGGTGGTGCCTGCTCTGGTCCGCCGCCGTACCCGCCGTCACCGTGCTCGTACGGCTGGTCCGCACCCGTCGGGTCGACTTCCTGGCCCTGCTGGTCCTGAGCATGATCCTCCTCGGTCTGGTGCTCTCCGTGCTCACCGGCGACCCGCGCACCCTGCTGATCCGCGAGGCCTGGACGGGCATGCTCGGCGGACTCGTCGGCATCTGGCTGCTGGCCTCCGTCGGCTACGGCCGCCCGGCCCTGATGGTGGTCTTCCGTTCCTTCGTGCGGGCCAAGGCGGGCGAGGACGGGCTGCGCGCCTGGGAAGCCCGCTGGGAGCAGGACGCCGCGTTCCGCCGCGGCCTCCGGGTGCTCACCCTCGCCTGGGGCGCCGCCAGCCTGCTCAACGCCGTCGCCCAACTCGCCTTCGCCTACCTCCTTCCGGTCGACGCCGCCCCGGCCGCCATGAACCTGAGCTGGCCGGTGATCGCCGCGCCGCTGCTCCTCTTCCACCTCGTGTACACCAAGCGCCGCGACCTGCGGGCCTGACCGGAGCGGACCGACCCGCGATCACCGGGCCGCTGGGACAGCCGAGCCCGCCGAAACCACCTTCTCCACTGCCCTCGAACAGCACACCGTCCTCACCGTCGCCCAGAGGCGCCGGCGACCACCGCGCCCCATGGCGCGGCAGCTCCGCAGCACCACGGTGCCCCGACTGGCTGGAGCGGACCCTGACTGAAGGCCTCAGCGGGCCGCTCTCCTCCTCCCCTACCGGCCCATTGCCATCACCGCCTCCGCGACCAGGCCCGCGCCGTCCTCCTTCGCCATCGCGCGGGCCGCCTCCTGCGCCCGTTCCCGCAGCCGCCGCCCCTCGGCGGCCTGACGGACGGCCTCCGCCAGCCGGTCGGCGGTCAGGCCGGCGAAAGGGATCGGAGCGGTGGCGGCACCGAGTCGGGTGAGTCGCCCGGCCCAGAACGGCTGGTCCGCCGTCACCGGCACCGGGACGCTCGGCACGCCCGCGCGCAGCGCCGCAGCCGCCGTGCCCGCGCCCGCGTGGTGGACGACGGCCGCCATGTGCGGGAACAGCCGGGCGTGCGGCAGTTCGCCGACCGTCAGCACGTCGTCGCCCTCGCCGGCGATCCCGGCCCAGCCGGCCTGCACCACGCCCCGGACGCCCGCCCGCCGCAGGGCCTCCACCGCCAGGGCGCTCAGCCGCCGGCCCTGTCCCGCCGCCATGCTGCCGAAGCCGATGAACACCGGCGGCGGCCCGGCCCGCAGGAAATCCTCGACCTCGGCCGGGAGGCAGTACTCCTCCGCCACGTGCGGCCACCAGTTGCCGACCACCCGCAGCCCCTCCCGCCAGTCGGCCGGGCGCGGCACGACGGTCGGACTGAAGCCGTGCAGCACCGGCCAGTTCGCCCGCTCCACGGCCCGCCGTCGCGCGGTCTGGGAGAGCGCCGGAAGGCCCAGCCGCGACCGCAACCGGCGTGCGGCCTCCGCGTGCAGACGGTCGACGACCCGCAGACCGAGCGCCCCCGCCGCCCGGTTGCCCCAGCTCCCCAGCGAGCGGCCGCCCCCGACGACCGGCGGGAACTCCCGCGTCGGCAGCGTGGGTTGGAGGTAGACCCCCGCACTGGGGACCTCCATCGCCTCCGCGAGGTGCCAGCCCAGCGGCGCGGTGGTGGTGCCGAGCAGGAGCAGATCGGCTCCGGGTGCGGCGGCGTCCGCGAGCGCGTCGCCGAGCTGCCCGATGAACGCCGCGGCCCGTGCGAGCAGTTCGGAGCGCCCACCAGCCGACCCGGCGCCCGCCCCGCGCGGGTCGACCGGGAGCGGGCGGAAGTCGAGGCCGCTGTCGGCCACCAGCCCGCGGAAGGCCTCGGGCGCCCCGAGCGCGACCTCGTGCCCCGCGTCGCGCAGCCGCGCCCCGAGGCCCGTGTACGGGGCGACGTCGCCGTGCGATCCGGCGGCCGTGACGAGGATCCTCATCGGGCCACCCCGTCGACGTCGCTCTGGTCGTGCCGCTCGGCGTCGTACCGCTCGGCGTTGGCGCCGATAACCGCGCGGAGGTAGCCGGCCAGGCCGGGGCGTTGCTCGGCCGGCGGGACGACGAGGGCGAAGGCGCGGGCGTCCGCCTCGTAGTCGTCGGCGATCCGGCAGTGCATCTCCGGCGGGCAGGGCGTGAACCACCGGGTGATGTGCTGCCGGTGCTGCTCGGCGAGGTCGAGCACCGTCCGGTGGTCGACCGGCAGCCCCTCGTCGAAGGCCGCCAGCAGCCGGACCCGCCACTCCGCCGCCTCCGCCATCAGCTGCTGCCAGTCCTCCTTGGAGTGGGTGGCGGCGCGGGCCAGGGCCTCCTGGTGGCTGTCCCGACCGCCCCACTTGAGGTGGGCGTCGGCCGCGTAGCTGAGGTCGAAGACCACGTCCCCGAAGACCTCGAAGCGCTCCTCCGGGGTCAGCTCGACCCCGGTGCGCTGCACCTCGATGGCCCGCTCGGCGACGTCGACCAGCTTCTGCAGGCGGCCGATCTGCTCGGTGAGGGCCTGTCGTCTCGCCAGCAGGTGGTCGAGCGCGTTGGCCTGCGGGTCCGCCAGGATGTCGGCGATCTCGTCGAGCGGGAAGCCGAGTTCCCGGTAGAAGAGGATCTGCTGGAGCCTGGCGAGGTCCGCGCCGTTGTAGAGCCGGTAGCCGGCCGGGCTGCGCTCACTGGGCGAGAGCAGCCCGGACCGGTCGTAGTAGTGCAGGGTCCGGATCGTGACCCCGGCGAAGCCGGAGACCTGGCCCACCGACCAGCTCATGCGTCCCTCCGATCATCCGTGCGTTCACTGCGCCCCACCGTGCGGCCTGACGTGGGGTAAGGGTCAACACGCGCAGCCCGGGGGCCTGCTCCGGATGCCGGGAGGCACCCCCGGTCAGGTCTCGCGCTGCGGGTGGTAGGCGCTCTCGGGTATGCCGAAGGTCCAGGCGACCCCGGCTCGCGCGGTGCGGGTGCTCGGCGGGACGCGCAGCCAGTAGGTGCGGTGGGTGCCGTCCGGCTCGGGGGTGGAATTGACCACCTCGACCATCACCACCGGCTCGTCGTCGGGCAGGACGATCCGCCACAGCACCCCGGTCTCGTCGCGGTGGACGGGCTCGGCGCCGGAGTCGGTCAAGTAGCGCTCGTAGCCGTAGTGCTCCAGCAGGACGCGGCGCAGTTCGGCGTTCTCCTCGGTGCGGATCCGCTCGACCGTCACCCCGGCGAGGCCGGCCAGGAACTCCGCCGGCACGGGCATGCCGCGCCAGGCGTGCAGCGCGAAGCCGTCGGCGTACTCCAGTGCCGGGCCGTCCGCCCGGTCGAGCCGTCCGGCCTCGTCGCGGTGCAGGGCGGTCGGCCGCTCGCTGAGCAGCGCGACGTCCCGGTACGGCCACCACCAGCCGACCTCCCGGGCCAGCTCGGCGAGCGGTGCGACGGCGCCGGCGCTCGGCCCGGCGGCCTCGAAGGCGGCGAACCACGGCGCGTCGTGCTGACCGCGCACGGCGTCCAGCAGGGCGAGCCGGACGGTGGTGCGCCGGCCCCGGGCGTCCTCGGCCACGGCCGCGTCCTCCTCCCGGTCGGCCTCGGGGGCGAGCCGGTCGAGCACCGCGTTGCGCAGCCGGTCGGCGAGCGGGGTGGTGACCGGGCCGAGCTCACCGCCGGTCAGCGCCCAGTGGCCCGCCCACCCCACGGTGCCGACCTGTTCGACGGCCCGTCGCCTGGCCTCCTCCCAGGGCCCGGTGCGCACGGCCTCGCGCACGCTCTCGGCACCGGCGGCCCGCAGTGCCAGCGCCGCCTCGGTCGCGGCGAGCGGCGAGTCGAACCAGCGGACGGCCGCGGGCCCGGGCAGCCCGGCCGCCCGGTACGCGGCCCGGACGGCGCGCTCGGCCGCCGCCCGGTCGCCGGCCCCGGTGGCGGCCGCGGCCGCCCGCCAGCGGGCCGTGACCTCGGCCGGCCCGGGCAGCGCCCGTGCCTCCGTCCGGCCGCCGTGGACCTCGTGGTGGAACACCGTCTCCATCCCTGCTCCGTTCCCGGCCGGGCTCCCCACCCGGCCGTCCGTTCCCGTTCCGTGCCGCGGCCCCGGCCGCGCCCTGCCGTCGTGTCCGCACCCGCCCGCCGACCCCCGTGCGGCGGGCGGAGCCGTCGTCAGTCCGCCACCACCCGCACCGCGCCCGGCACGTACTCGCGCTGGCGGACCACCCGGTACCAGCCCCGGGGCAGCGGTATCGCGGCGTGCTCCTCGTGCACCACCCGGCCGCCCTCGGGCAGGTGCAGCCAGCCCGCGCCGAACGGCCCGGTCTCGCGGCGCAGCTCGCCGGGGCCGACCACGGCGTGGGCGTGCCCGGTGACCTCGCCGAGCGCGAGCACCATCCGACCCCGCGCGTCCCGGGGCTGCACGGCCAGCTCGGCCACCCGCGGCGGGACCGCGTCCTCCTCGACCGGCACGATCAGTACATCGCCCTGGCGGTACATCAGTCCTCCCTCGCCGTACGGCCGGACCCCGACGGACGCCGGAACCCGCGGCTCCGCCGCACCTGCCGCGGTCACTCTCCGGAGCCAGGACCCGAACATAGGGCAAGGGTCTGACAACGCGCCCGGGCGGCGACCCGGCCACCGGATTGTCAGTCCCTGCTGGTAGACAGTTGTTCGGTCCAGACCCCAGAGGGAGCAGCGCATGAGTGTCAACGCCCACGTCGAGCGGTTCCACGGTCTTCCCGTCTTCGACTTCGTGGAGGCCTTGGAGGAGGCCGACGAGAAGGGTGGATCCGGCGCCGTCCGGCTGCCCGACGCCGCGTCGGCCGCCTGGCGGATCAAGCTCGACTACGAGTCCGAGGCGACGTTCGTCGAGCGCTGGGAGCAGTTCCTCGACGCCGTCGACACCGAGCGGGTCACCGCCCTGGTGATCGGCCAGTGGGCGCCGGAGGAGCCGGACGGCTTCCAGGAGCCGATGGAGGCGATCATCGCCGCCGCCGGCCGGCTGCCCGCTCTGCGCGCCCTGTTCGTCGGCGACATCACCTACGAGGAGTGCGAGATCTCCTGGATCCAGCAGTGCGACATCACACCGCTGCTGACGGCCTTCCCGCGGCTGGCCGAGCTGGTGGTGCGCGGCGCGTCCCAGGACTGGGACGGCAACGGCGGTCTGGCGCTGGAACCGCTGCGGCACGAGGAGCTCAAGGCGCTGCGCTTCGAGGCCGGCGGGCTGCCGGGCTCGGTCGTGCGCTCGGTGGCGCGCTGCGACTTCCCGGCCCTGGAACGGCTGGAGCTCTGGCTCGGCGTGGAGAACTACGGCGGCGACGTGACGATGGCCGACTTGGCGCCCTTCCTGGACGGCACCCGCTTCCCCGCGCTGCGCCACCTCGGCCTGCAGAACAGCGAGTTCCAGGACGACATCGCGGCCGCCGTGGCGCACGCACCCGTCGTCGCCCGGCTGGAGTCGCTCAACCTCTCCATGGGCGTGCTGACCGACCAGGGCGCCACCGCCCTGTTGGAGGGCCAGCCGCTCACCCACCTGCGCTCCCTCGACCTGCATCACCACTACATCACCGAGGAGGTGCAGCAGCGCCTGCGCCAGGCCCTGGCCGGGGTGGAGGTCGACCTCTCCGAGCCCGGCAAGCCCGACGACCAGTGGCGCTACGTGGCCGTGGCCGAGTGACCGTCACCTCCCGCACCAAGTAGACCGACCCGCACCGTCCACCCGTCCGACCACTCGACCCACCAGGATCCGACATGGCCGTCTCCCGCCACCTGGAACGCTTCCACGAGCTGCCGATCCACGAGTTCACGCCCGACGACCGGCCGCGCCCCGCCGCGGGCGCCGTCGCCTGGCGGCTGTCCCTCGAGTACGGCTCCGAGCAGGACTTCGTCCAGCTCTGGCAGTCGTTCCTGGAGGAGGTCGACCCGGCCGGGGTGCGCGCCGTGGTGGTCGGCGCCTGGTGGCAGGACGGCTACACGTCCGTGCGCCCAGCGGTCGAGGCCATCACCGCCGAAGCGCGGCGCCTGCCCGCGCTGGAGGCACTGTTCCTCGGCGAGGTGACCTTCGACGAGTGCGAGATCTCCTGGCTGGAGATGGACGACGTCACGCCGTTGCTGACCGCCTTCCCCGGGCTGAGGTCACTGGCCGTGCGCGGCGGCATGGACCTCGCCCTGGAGCCGGTGCGGCACGACCGGTTGACGAGCCTGCGCTTCGAGTCCGGCGGCCTTCCGGCCACCGTGGTGCGCGCGGTGGCCGGATCCGAACTGCCCGCGCTGGAGCGCCTGAGCCTCTGGCTCGGTGTGGACGAGTACGGCGGTGACGCGTCGCTGGACGACCTCGCGCCGTTCCTGGACGGCTCCCGCCTGCCGAAGCTTCGCCACCTCGGGCTGGCCAACAGCGAACTCCAGGACGAGATCGCCGCCGCCGTCGCCCACGCCCCGGTGGTGGCCCGGCTGGAGTCGCTCGACCTCTCCATGGGCATGCTCTCCGACGAGGGTGCCACCGCCCTGTTGGAGGGCCAGCCGCTCACCCACCTGCGCTCCCTCGACCTGCACCACCACTACCTGAGCGACGCGATGATGGAGCGGCTGAGCGCTGCCCTGCCGGGCGTCGAGGTCGACCTCGACGAGGCCGAGGGTGCCATGGACGACGAGGACGACCGCTACGTCTCGGTCGCCGAGTAGGCGGGCGGCGGAGGCGATGACTTTGCGGCTGACCGTCCTCGGCAACCCCGGGCACCGGCGGGTGACACTGTTCGCCGCCGCCGCCCGGGCCGCCGGGCTGCCCGAGCCCGCCGTGCTGCCCTGGCTGGACGTGCTGCGCGGGCGGTACCGGCTGCCCGAGGGCGGACTGCTGCGCATCGAGTCGCCCGGCGAGGAGCCGGAGGTCGACCGCCTGCTACGCGGCCCGGCGCTCGGCCCCGGCTACGCGCCGACCAGGGTCGAGGGCACGGCCGTCTGGTACGCGGGGGTCATGGCCGCGCTGCGCGCGCTGGCCGCCCGGCCCGGGGTACGGCTGCTCGGCGATCCGGAGGAGATCGCCGTGATGTTCGACAAGCGCCGGGCGCACGCGCTGCTCGCCGGGGCCGGGGTGCCGGTGCCCAGGGCGCTCGGCGGCGAGGTCACCGGCTGGGAGCACCTGCGCGAGCGCCTCGCCGAGGCCGGCCTGCACCGGGTCTTCGTCAAGCCCGCGCACGGCTCCTCCGCCTCCGGGGTGATGGCCCTGGAGTTCGGGCCGCACGGCCGGCTGCAGGCCACCACCTCGGTGGAACTGGCCGACGGCCGGCTGCACAACTCGCTGCGGGTGCGCCGCTACCGCAGCGAGCAGGAGGTCGCCGCGATCGTCGACGGCCTGGCACCGGACGGGCTGCACGTCGAGCAGTGGATCCCGAAGGCCTCGCAGTCCGGACGCTCCGCGGACCTGCGGGTCGTGGTGGTCGCCGGCCGGGCCACCCACGCCGTGGTGCGCACCAGCGCCCAGCCGATGACCAACCTGCACCTCGGCGGCGCCCGGGGCAGCGTCGACCAGGTCCGTCAGGCCGCAGGGCCGGCCTGGCCGGCCCTGCTGGAGACGGCCGAGCGCGCGGCGGCCTGCTTCCCCGGCTCGCCGATGGTCGGGGTCGACGTACTGCCCACGGCCGGCTGGCGGCGCGCCCTGGTCGGCGAGGTCAACGCCTTCGGTGACCTGCTCCCCAACCTCACCGGCCTGCCCGGCGGCCCCGCCGAGGGCCTCGACACCTACGGCGCCCAGCTCGCCGCGCTCACCACTCATTCCCCGTCGTCGCCCGCGGCGACGGACCACCAGATCACGGAACCCGCTCGATGAACCACCGGACCACCCTCCCGGCCCCCGACATGAACGCCGTCGTCGGCACCCACGACCTACTCCTCGTCACCCTCGACACCCTCCGCTTCGACGTCGCCGAGGAACTGGCCGCCGCCGGCCGCATCCCGAACCTCGCCGCCGTCCTCCCTGGCGGCCGCTGGGAGCGCCGCCACGCACCCGGCAGCTTCACCTACGCCTCCCACCAGGCGATCCTGGCCGGTTTCCTGCCGACGCCGGCCACCCCGGACGGTCCGCATCCGCGCCTGTTCGCGGCCCGCTTCGCCGGCTCCGAGAGCACCGCCCCGCGCACCTGGGTGTTCGACGCCCCCGACCTGCCGACGGCGCTGGCCGCGGCCGGGTACCGCACGGTGTGCGTCGGCGGCGTCGGCTTCTTCAACAAGCAGGGCCCGCTGGGCTCGGTGCTGCCCGGCCTCTTCCAGGAGAGCCACTGGGCGCCCGAGCTGGGCGTGGCCTCGCCGACGTCCTTCGAGGAGCAGGTCGCCCGGGCCGAGCGGGTCGCCGCCGAACAGTCCGCCGACCAGCCGCTGTTCCTCTTCCTGAACGTCTCGGCGCTGCACCAGCCGAACTGGTTCCACCTGCCGGGCGCCACCCGCGAGCACGGGGACTCCCGGGCCAGCCACGCCGCCGCCCTGGAGTACGTGGACGCGCACATCGGCCGGCTGTTCGCGGCGATGAGCGCCCGCCGTCCGTGCTTCGCGGTCGTCTGCTCCGACCACGGCACCGCCTACGGCGAGGACGGCTACACCGGGCACCGGATCGGCCACGAGGTGGTCTGGACGGTCCCGTACGCGCACTTCACCCTCCCCGCCCGAGCGGCGGACGCCCCCACGACCTCCGAGGAGGAGCGCGCATGACCACCGCACCCCCGCGCCCGGACTCGCCGTACCAGTCGTACGTCTACGCGTACCCGCACAAGACGGCCTACCGCCCGCTGCCCGAGCGCCCACCGCTGCGCGACCTGTGGGCCGGCGAGGCGCAGCACGCCCTCTCGCTCTACCTGCACGTCCCGTTCTGCGAGGTCCGCTGCGGCTTCTGCAACCTGTTCACCCGGATCGGCAGCCCCGAGGGCCTGACCACGGCCTACCTGGACGCCCTGGACCGGCAGGCCACGGCGGTGCGCTCGGCGCTGGACGAGGGGGCGCGGTTCGCGCTGGCCGCGTTCGGCGGCGGCACGCCCACCTATCTGACGGCCGGTGAGCTGGAGCGGCTGTGCGACATCGCCGAGCAGCGGATGGGCGCCGACCTGCAGGCGGTACCGCTCTCGGTGGAGGCCTCGCCCGCCACCGCGACCGCCGACCGGCTGGAGGTGCTGGCCGCCCGGGGCACCACCCGGCTGAGCCTGGGCGTGCAGTCCTTCGACGACGCCGAGGCGCGTTCCGCCGTGCGCCCGCAGAAGCGGGCCGAAGTGGAGGCCGCCCTCGGCCGGATCCGCGCGGCCGGGTTCCCGGTGCTCAACATCGACCTCATCTACGGCATCGACGGCCAGACGGAGCCCAGCTGGCTCCGCTCGCTGGACACCGCGCTCGCCTGGCAGCCCGAGGAGCTGTACCTCTACCCGCTGTACGTCCGTCCGCTGACCGGTCTGGCCCGGCGCGGCGAGCAGGAGAGCCGGCCCGCCTGGGACGCGCGCCGGCTCGCGCTCTACCGGGCCGGCCGCGACCACCTGCTCGCCCACGGCTACCAGCAGGTGTCGATGCGGATGTTCCGCCGCGCGGCCTCCCCGCAGGCCGGGGCGGGCGAGTACGCCTGCCAGACCGACGGCATGGTCGGCCTGGGCTGCGGCGCCCGCTCCTACACCTCGCGGCTGCACTACTCCTTCGACTACGCGGTGAGCGCCACCGAGGTGCGCGGCATCATCGACGACTACGTCGCCACCGAGGACTTCCACCGGGCCGACGTGGGCCACTGGATGGGCGGCGCGGAGCCGCGCCGGCGCCACCTGCTGCAGTCGCTGCTCCAGGCCGAGGGCCTGCCGCTGGCGGACTACCGTGCCCGGTTCGGCGCTTCACCGGCCGAGGACTTCCCGGCGGAGCTGGCCGAGTTCGCCGAGCGCGGCTGGCTCGACGGGGGCGACGCGGAGTTCCTGCGGCTCAGCCCGGAGGGGCTGGCGCACTCCGACGCGGTCGGGCCGATGCTCTTCTCGCCCGAGGTCGGGGCCCTGATGGCGGCGTACGAGGCGAAATGACCTTCCTCGGCATGCCCTCCGGCCCTCCGCTGCCGGAGGACGGCGCGCGGGACCTCACCCTGCTCTACCGCGGCCCGCTCGCGTCCTGCGACTACGACTGCCCCTACTGCCCGTTCGCCAAGCGCCGCGACAGCCCCGAGCAGTTGCGGGCCGACCGGGCCGCCTTGGAGCGCTTCACCGGCTGGGCCGCCGGGCGCGCGGGCACCGGCGACTCCCTGGCGCTGCTGTTCACCCCGTGGGGCGAGGGTCTGGTGCGGTCCTGGTACCGCCGTGCGCTGGTCGAGCTGAGCCTCCTGCCGCACGTCCGCCGCGTCGCGATCCAGACCAACCTCAGCTGCCGCACGGGCTGGCTCGCCGACGCGGACCTCGACGCCCTCGCCCTCTGGGTCACCTTCCACCCCGGCCAGGTCTCCCGCGACCGGTTCCTCGCCAAGTGCCGCGAGCTGGACGCACTCGGCGTGCGCTACAGCGTCGGCGTGGTCGGCCAACCCGAGCACCTCGCGGAGGCCCGCCGGCTGCGCGCCGAACTCGCGGGGGACGTCTACCTGTGGGTCAACGCCGCCGAGGGCCTCGACTACACCGACGCCGAAGCCGCCCAATGGACGGCCCTCGACCCGCACTTCGGCTACAGCCGGCACGCCCATCCCAGCGCCGGGCTGCCGTGCCGCACCGGGGAGTCCGTGCTGTCGGTGGACGGCGACGGCACCGTACGCCGCTGCCACTTCGTCCGCGACGTCCTCGGCAACCTCTACGACGGCAGCTACCGCACCCGACTCGAGCGGCGCGCCTGCCCGTTGCCGGTCTGCGACTGCCACATCGGCTACGTCCACCTGGAGACCCTGCCGCTGTACGAGCTGTTCGGGGCGGGAGTGCTGGAGCGCGTGCCGCACGGCTGGCCAGCGGGGCGGTGATAAATCGGTTGCCAACCGGCCACGCTGTGTGAAAGCGTACGAACAACCTCGCAGGACCAGCTCGTTCGGAAGGGAGGCCCGCAGATGATCAGTGGCATACGGCTCGCGGTCGTGCCGGGCCTCGTACTCGGTGACACCCCGGCTCGCGCTTCGACGCGTGAGCCGCACCCGGCCTGACGCCCGCGCCCGCCGTCCTTGCGGCGCCGTAGTCCGACGCGCCTGCTGCTCACTCCTCGTCGAAGTGCTCTTCGTGCCCCCTTGCACGTTCGACCACGAGGAGCCCCGGTGTCCGACACCCACCGGCCCAGTACCGTCACCCTGCCCACCCTCTCCGCCCTGCCCGCACCCTGGCACAGCGAGAACGGCACGCCTCCGCCGCGTCGCCTGATCGCCGCCGACGACACCCTTCGCGCCGAGGCCGCCTACCGGTTGGCCTGCGAGGGCACCGCCCTGCTCTGGCAGGGCGACTACCCCGGCGCGCTCCACCTCCTACACGCCATGCGCCGCCGCGCCGAGCGGCGCCGACCCCGATCCGCACCCGCCTCACCCGCCGAGGCCTTCCGCCGGCACCGACGGGAGCGCGCCCGCCTCGCGCGCGTCCTGGGCATGCTGCTGGTTCCGCTCGGTGCGGATCACCGCGTCCGGCTCCACCGGGCGCCCGACGTCCGAGAGGCCTGCCTGGCGGCCTACGGACCGCTCCTTGACAACAGAATCGTGTCCCTGCGCGAACTCCTCGGGGTGATCGGCGCCCACCAGTGGCGCCTCAGGGGCGTCGAGGTCCCGGCCCTCGGCGCCCGCATCCACCCGCACTACGGGGTCTTCTCACCCGTCCGCGGCGAGTACGTCGACCTCGTCGCCCGGGCGCCGTTGCCGCCGGCCGCCCGGGCCCGCTCCACCGCCTACGACCTCGGCACCGGCACGGGCGTGCTCGCCGCGCTCCTCGCCCGGCGCGGCCTGCGCAAGGTCCTGGTCACCGACGCCAACCCGCGCGCCCTCGCCTGCGCCCACGACAACGCCCGCCGTCTCGGCCTCGCCCGCCGCATCGAGACCGCCGGCACCGGGCTCTACCCGCCCGGCCACGACCGGGCCGCCCTGGTCGTGTGCAATCCTCCGTGGTTGCCCGGCCGACCGAGCTCCGCCCTCGACGAAGGGGTCTACGACCGCGACGGCGGTATGCTCCACGGCTTCCTCGACGCTCTGGCCGGCCGCCTGCTCCCCGGCGGCGAGGGCTGGCTCGTCCTCTCCGACCTCGCCGAACACCTCGGCCTGAGGTCCCGCGCCGACCTGCTCGACGCCATCGCCGGAGCCGGCCTGCGCGTCACCGGCCGCCTCCACACCGTCCCCCGCCACCCCCGGGCCACCGCCCCCGAAGGGGCCGACCCCCTCCTCCGCGCCGCCCGCGCCGCCGAGGTCACCTCACTCTGGAGGCTGGCCCCCGCATGACTCCCCGCGACCTGCCGCACACGGCCCGAAGCAGCCGCAGGCCCACCGGGCGACACGGCCCGCACGTCCCTAGCCTGGTGAGAAGGAGGAGGCGAAACACCATGCTTGGAGACGCTCCACTGCAAGCGGTCATCCCCGCCACCGATCTCGCCCGCGCCAAGGCCTTCTACACCGACACCCTCGGCCTCAAGCTCACCGAGGAAGGTGAGGAGGAGTTCGCCTGCGACAGCGGCGGCACCCAGTTCACCGTCTACCGCACGCCCAGCGGCGGACAGGCCGCCCACACCCTCGCCAGCTTCAAGGTCACCGACCTCGACGGCGAGATGGCCGGCCTCCGCGGCCGCGGCATCACCTTCGAGGAGTACGACTTCCCCGGTCTGAAGACCGTCAACGGCGTCGCCGAGGGCGAGGGCATGCGCGCGGCCTGGTTCAAGGACAGCGAGGGCAACATCATCTGCATGGCCCAGCGGGTCGACCAGTAGCCGTCCCGCCGGCCGGGCCGGCCGGCGGGCGTTCCCCGGAACCCGTCCGTCGACCTCCCGGCACCCCGGTACACCGCCCATCTCACCCACCGTGCCGCGTTCTTCGGAGGCGGCGCCGCTGCCCGGCACGCTCACGATGAGCGGCCGGGCAGCGGCGGCAGGGACCGGGTAGGTGCCGGCTGGTCGCCCGGCACCCTGCGGCGGACCGTCGGTCAGTCGTCCGTCTCGTCGAAGCGGCCGTGTCCGAGGCGGCGCAGGTCGAAGGACCAGATGCCGCGCCCGAAGGTGGCCGCGTAGAGCTTGCCGTCCGGGCCGGTCTTCAGCTGCTGCACGGCGGTGGTGGGCAGGTTGCGGCCCAGCACGCGCCAGCCGGTGGTGCCCGGCGCGCGGTAGAAGGCGGCGAGGTCGGTGCCGAGGGCGAGGCCGCCGTTCGGCAGGATCCTGACCGAGGTGGCGGGGACGTCCGGCAGGTCGGCCGAGACGTCGCTCCAGGTGGCACCGCCGTCACGGGTCTCGAAGACGTGGCCGACGCCCGCACCCGGGCCCTCGGTCCAGGCGCGCGAGAAGCCGTTGAAGGCGACGAGGACGTGCTGGGCGTCGTTCTCGTCCACCGCGAAGGAGGAGATGTAGCGGTTCGGCAGGGTGCCGTCGACCGGCAGGTCGAGCTGGTGCCAGCCGGTGCCGTCGGTCCTGCCCACCGCGATGCCGCGGCTGAAGCCGACGTTGTTGCAGGGGCCGCACCAGCCCGCGTACACCGTGCCGCCGACCGTCGCCACCGCCGTGGCGACGTGGCCCTCGCCCAGGTCGTAGGCGTTCGTCCACTCGCTGCCGCCGCGGATCGCGTAGCCCTTGTGCTGCACCCAGACGTGCCGACCGCCCGCGATCCAGGTGTCGCCGTCCTTCGGGTCGGCCGTGATCGGCGCGATGAAGCGGGCGGAGCCGGTGTCCTTGTCCGGCGGGGCGACCTCGTAGGACGTGGCCTTGCCCGGGTCCTTCGCCCAGCTTCCGTCGTTGGTCGCACAGTTCTGGGTGACCCAGATGTCGAGGTAGACGTACTCCTCGGCGATGTTGCAGCCGTTGACGGGGTCCACGATGGTGTCGGCGCCGTCGCCGCCGAAGTCGGAGCCCATCACCTTGTCGTGGGCCCACAGGATCGACTCGCCGTTGTCCTGGAGGCCGCCGCTGACGATCACGCCCCGCCCGGAGCGGTCCGCCGGGTCCTTGCCGACGCCGACCGAGTAGTACTGGAGGGTGTCGATGGTGCCGTCGTTGAGCGGCGTCCAGTCCCTGGCGTGCCCGTACGCGTCCGACTGGCCGTTGCCGGGACGGCGGTAGACGCCGCCGTCGTTGCCGACGTAGACGTTGACCTTGCCCTGGTAGCTGCCGAAGGCGACGGCGTGCTGGTCGGAGTGGGGGGTGGCCGAGCAGTCACCGGTCTGCTTGGCCGGGTCGATGTTCCAGCACGGGAAACCGAAGTTCCAGTACGACCCGACGGTGGCCCACTTGGAGCCGCCGTCGGTGGTCTCGAAGACCTCCTCGAGGCCCGCGTAGACGTGGTCCGGGTCGGCCGGGTCAACCTGGAGGAACTGGTTGTACCAGGCCTGGATGCCGGGCTGGTACCCCTCGTCCTAGAGCGCGGAGCCGGAGTTCCTCAGCTTCTCCTTGTCCGCGACCAGCGTCCACGGGCCGAACGGCGAGCCGGACTTGGAGACGTAGATCCCCTTGAGCCCGGTGTCCGGGTCATCGGCCATGACCTCCGGGGACTGGTCGATCGCGTAGTAGCGCGAGCCGCCCGCCGAGCGCGCGAAGGTCACGTTGCCGACGTTCGCCGCGTCCGTCGGCAGCTCACCGAGCGAGCCGACACGCTGCCAGCTTCCGTCCGCCGCCCTGCCGTAGAAGCCGTTGTAGCTGTCACCGCCGCGCCAGCCGACCGCCAGGACGACCTTGGCCGGGTCCTTGGGGTCGATCGCGATGTCGTTGGCGATGTTCTTGTACGGCGCGGCCGGGTCGCCGGCCTTCGCACCGCCCGGCAGGTACTCCGGGTTGGGCGCGAACTCGAGTTGCCACGGGCCGGACAGGTCCGTCGTGGCGTGGCTCCACACTCCGCGGCTGGTGGCCGCCCAGACCCGGCCGCCACCGAAGCGCAGCGCGTGGATGATCGTGGACTCCAGCTCGGCTCCGCCGACCCGGTTTCCGGGCTGGAACTCGCCGTGCTTCGGGTCCGCGAGGACGTAGACGCCGGTACCGACGTACGAGGTCGCGCCGGTGTTGGACTCACCGGTGGCGTACCAGAGCCGGCCGCCCTCGTCGAGGTTCAGGGTCCCGGTGGACAGCGTGGGCAGCCGGTCGGCGATCGGCTCCCAGTGCCCACCGCCGGTGCGGGAGCGGAACACCCCGCCGTTCGCACCGCCCGCGTACACGTAGCCGTCGTTGTCGGCCGCGAGGCCGGTGATCCGGCCCGTCACCAGGCCGGCGCCGCCGCTGGAGTTGGAGTTGACGTCCCGGTAGCGCGGGTCGTCGGAGTCGTACGGCTTGTCGGTGACGTGGTCCCAGGTGCCGCCGGTGCGCGGCATGGACTGCAACTGCGCCCAGGCCACGCCGTAGGCACCCGGCGCGATCACGCCGGGCGCGGTGCGGGCCTCGGTGTACTGCGCGGTGCCCTCGGCGGAGTTCTCCGCCTCGTCACCGCCGTCCCCGGGTTCCGTCTCGGCCTTCGGACCGAGGCTCGGGGCGGCGGTCACGCCGACGGTGCCGCTGCGGACCTTCTCGGCGTGCGCCTTCCCGGTGTCCGCCTGGTGCCGGACCTGCCACGGTTGCGGCTGCGGCGGCACCGACGGCGCGGCGAACGCCTGAGTGGTGATCAGTCCGATCACGGTGAGTGTGACGGCGCTCGTCAGCAGCCGTCGTCGTTGCCTGGTGGGCACGGTCGAGGTCCTCCCCTGGGGCCGGTCGCGCGGTCGCGCGCACTCGGCGGAAACAGGGGGTCAGCCTGCTGGGCCCACCCGGGCAGAGGGAAGGGGCATACGGTAAGAAGGCGGTAATAGCCCCACGGTTTCCAACAGTCGGCATTCACCGAATGCCGGACCACCGTCGCGCGAACGGCCCGCTCCGGTCGCCCGGGACGTCGCCGCCCCTCGTCACCAGCCCCTCGTCACCAGCCGCCACTCACCGCCACCGCCACCGCCCCCGGGCGCGGGCGCGGGCGCGGGCGCGTCGCCAGAGCGTACGGGCCGAGACGACCGGGTCGAAGGAGCCCGGGCGGTCCCTGGTCAGCGGATAGCACGCGAATCCGATCAGCGCCGCACTGAGGTGGCCGACGCTGGTGTAGTCCCGGCTCTGCTGCACGCCCAGTCCGTAGACCACCAGCACCCCCGCCGCGTACAGGTACCGCCAGGGCCGCGCGATCAGATAGGTGAGTACCGCGACCACGCCGGCCAGCGCGTAGCTGACGCCGTAGTCCAGGGTGTAGACGGCTCTCGGCGGTGCCAGCCCACGGTGGATCGCCCAGCCGAGCACCCCCTCGCTGAGGTAGGTGGCGCCGACGTGCGCGAGCGCCGCCACCGAGATCCACCGCAGGGTGCCGAGCCACCGTTCGGCGGGCACGTGGAAGAGGTTGTACAGCAGGAAGTAGAACGGCCAGCCGCCGCCCGCGATCCACAGGGCGCTGGTCAGCAGGACGCGGACCGGTGAGACCTGGAGGCGGTGGAGGTTGGTCGAACGCCGCTCCAGGATGTGGTCGGCGGTCGCCGGATCGACGTGGCGGATCACCTGGGTGGTGACGAGCAGGATCGCCAGCCAGACGTAGGTGCCCGGCGCGCGCCGGACGTAGGCCCACGCCGCGCGGGCGGGATGACCCCACCGGGGCCGCCGGTGGGTCTCGGAACCCCTGGCGGTGCTGCCGGCCATCGACGCCTCCTCGCCACTCCTCCCCCTCACCCTCGCCCCCGCCCGACTCCGCCGCCTCCCGGCACCCGGCGTGCGGAAGCCGGGATCGGGAGCCGCCCACCCAACCTGCTCACCACCTGCTACGCCCCTGCTGCTCACTGCGAGGACCTGCATCCGGTGAACCAGCGGCGACTGCCTCCTCGCACTCCGCACGGTCCCGCTGCGCCCGGCCCGACCCCCGATCCACAACAACCAACGGGCTTTTCAAGCGAGTTGACGGAACCGGAGGCCGGCAGACGCCGACCGGTCGGGGTTCCGCAGCCGACCAGGGTTCCGCATGCTCTTGCATTACTCTGCAAATCTATGCCAGAGTTCGGGCATCGGATCGATTACGCCGAATCCCGTCACACATCGCTAGATCAGGGGCCCGCTCCACGCGGGTCAAGGGTGCATCCATGTCGAAGGTCTTGAGCAAGCTGCCGGTCGGTGAACGGATCGGCATCGCATTCTCCGGTGGGTTGGACACCTCCGTCGCCGTCGCGTGGATGCGCGAGCACGGTGCGTTCCCCTACGCCTACACGGCCGACATCGGCCAGTACGACGAGCCGAACCTCGCCGACGTCCCGGCCCGGGGCCGCGCGTACGGCGCCGAGCAGGCCCGGCTGGTCGACTGCCGGGCCGCGCTGGTCGAGGAGGGCCTGGCCGCCCTCGCCTGCGGCGCCTTCCACATCCGCTCCGCCGGGCAGACGTACTTCAACACCACCCCGCTCGGCCGCGCCGTGACGGGCACCCTGCTGGTTCGCGCCATGCAGGAGGACGGCGTTTCCATCTGGGGCGACGGCTCCACCTACAAGGGCAACGACATCGAGCGGTTCTACCGCTACGGCCTGCTCGCCAACCCCAACCTGCGGATCTACAAGCCCTGGCTGGACCAGGCGTTCGTCGACCAGCTCGGCGGCCGCAAGGAGATGTCCGAGTGGCTCGCCGAGCGGGACCTCCCCTACCGGGACTCCGCCGAGAAGGCCTACTCCACCGACGCCAACATCTGGGGTGCCACCCACGAGGCCAAGCGGCTGGAGTACCTGGACGCCTCCCTGGAGATCGTCAGCCCGATCATGGGCGTCGCCTTCTGGGATCCCGCGGTCGAGATCCAGACCGAGGACGTCACCGTCGAGTTCGAGTTCGGCCGCCCGGTCCGGATCAACGGCCAGGAGTTCGCCAGCGCCGTCGACCTGGTGCACGAGGCCAACACCATCGGCGGACGGCACGGTCTGGGCATGTCGGACCAGATCGAGAACCGCATCATCGAGGCCAAGAGCCGCGGCATCTACGAGGCCCCCGGCATGGCGCTGCTGCACATCGCCTACGAGCGGCTGCTCAACGCCATCCACAACGAGGACACCCTCGCCACGTACCACACCCAGGGCCGGCGGCTCGGCCGGCTGCTCTACGAGGGCCGCTGGTTCGACCCGCAGTCGCTGATGCTCCGGGACAGCATCCAGCGCTGGATCGGCCACCCGGTCACCGGCAGCGTCACCCTGCGGCTACGGCGCGGTCAGGACTACTCGGTCATCGACACCCAGGGCCCCAACTTCAGCTACCACCCCGAGAAGCTGTCGATGGAACGCAGCGTCGACGCGGCGTTCGTCCCGGACGACCGCATCGGTCAGCTGACCATGCGCAACCTCGACATCGCAGACTCGCGCAGCAAGCTGGAGCAGTACGCGGTGCACGGCCAGCTGGCTCCGTGGAGCGGTCTGATCGGTGAACTCGCCCCGGGCGGTGCGGCCCCCATCGCCGCCGGCACCGGTGACGAGGAGGACTCCACCGCGCTCGACCACGCGGCGATCGAGTCCGGCACCGACTGACGCACCCCGTGCCCGCGGAGGGCCGCCGTACCCCAGGGGTGCGGCGGCCCTCCGCCGTCCCGCCCCATCCCGCCCGGCTCCACTGCCGTCCACCCTTGCCTCGCCCGCCCGCCGCTCCCCCGCCCTCACCCGAACGGCGGCACCGGCCGTGCGCAGCCCGCCGGTCGGTAGCTGAATGGCGGACGGGCGCCCGGCGGCGGGAAGGCAGGTCCGGGGATGGGTGAGGCGATCGGCCCGATGCTGGCCTCCGCGGTGGCGGTCGCGCTCAGCCCGCTGCCGCTGATCGCCGTCCTGCTGATCCTCGCCTCGCCTCGCGGCCGGGCCAACGGGATCGCGTTCACGGTCGGCTGGCTGCTGGGCCTGGCGGCGGTGACGGCCGCCGTCGTGGCGGCGGGCACCGCGCTGAACCGCGCCGGGGCCACGCCGACGTGGCCGTCCTGGCTGAAGCTCGCGCTCGGCGCCGTACTCCTCCTGCTGGCCGCCCGGCAGTGGCGTGAACGGCCGCGGCCCGGCCGGGTCACCGCACCGCCGGTCTGGCTGCTCTCGATCGACCGGCTGACCGCCGCCCGGTCCGCCGCTCTCGCCGTGGTCCTGGTGGTGGCCCACCCGAAGACCCTGGTTCCGGCCATCGGCGGGGCCGCTTCGATCGCCGCCGCCCCGACCGGTGGCGGAGGAGAGGCGGTGGCCGCCGCCGTGCTGGTGCTGCTCGGCTCGCTGGGTACCCTGCTGCCGCTGGCGGCCCAGCTCCGGTCCGACGACCGCTCGCGGCACGCCCTCGGCGAGTGGCGCGCCTGGACGGCCACGCACAACGCGGCGATCATGACCGTCGTCCCGCTGCTGCTCGGCGCCGAGTACCTGGGTGCCGCCGTCTCCGGTCTCACCTGACCTGCCTGTGAACTCTCCTGGCCGGCCCGCCCAGCCGATCCCTCCCGCCCCCCGCCACCCCCTCACCGGATCCGTACCACCCCCCGCCCCCGTACTGCCCGTACTCCCAGCCGCCCGGTGTCGGCCGCCTGCCGCGCCGCCACCGCCTCCCGCACCGTCAGCAGGATCTCGCCGTCGTAGTGCTCCGCCAGCACCCGCGCCAGTTCCGCCGCGCCGCCCGGCCGGACGTCGGGCGCGAGGTCCGGTAACCGGCCGGGGGCGCTGAGGTCCTGGGCCTGCGCGGCCCAGCGGGCCGCGTCACGCCGCTCGCCCTCGGCGGCGTAGTGCACCGCCAGGCAGTGCACGGCCAGCTGGTCCCCGTACTGGGCGGCTATCCGCCACCAGAAGACGCCGTCCGCCGTTCGGCCCATGCCGTACAGCAGGCAGCCGAGGGTGCGGAAGGCGGTCTTCTCGGCGAGTTCGAGATCCAGGGCCAGTTCCCCCGGCTCCACCGCGCCCGCGACCCCCGCGCACAGGTGCCGCAGGTCGCGCCGCAGCTCCGCCCGCCCCCCGGCCCACCGGGGCTGCCCCGGGACCGCAGCGGGGCCGGCGCCCGATCCCGGGCCGGAGCCGGCGCCCGCCACCCCCGCACCGAGTCCGCAGCCCGCCCCCGCCGCCGTTCCCGGGCTCGGCCCCGAGAGCGGAGCGTGCGGCGGACGGGCGCCGGCGGGCGGCCTGGCGGGACGTTCGCGCACGGTCGGGGCGGGCCGTCGGGCGGCGGCGAGCCGCTCGGCCAGTCGGCGTGTGAAGTCCACCGGATCGTGGTCGTCGAACTCCCGGTCCAGCTCGACGGCTTGCGCGCGCAGCAGGTCCACGATCCTCATGTCCGCGCCCCGTCGTCCGGATGCTCCAGCAGGTACTCCAGGTGGCGCCGCCCGAGGCTGTAGTAGGTGCGGGCGGTGGTGTGCGCGATGCCGAGGGAGCGCCCGATGTCGTGGTACGACAGTCCCGCCTGGCGCAGCCGGACCACGTCGGCCTGGACCGGGGCGGCCCGCGCGAGTTCCTCCATCGCCCAGTCCAGGGCGTCCAGCTCGGCGAGCTCGTCCAACTCGTCCTGGCTGGTGTCGGGACGGCGCTGGGCGATCACCCGCAGCCGTCTGCGTTCGATGCGCCGGCGCTCGCGCAGCACGTCCACCACCGCGTCCTTGACGATCTTGAAGGCGAAGGCCTGCGGATCGGGGCTGGCCAGGGCCCGGCGCCAGTTCTTGTAGAGCGTGGTACCGGCGTTCTGGACGGCGTCCTGGGCGTCCTCACGGTGCCGCAGGCGCTGCTGGGCGTAGCGGAGGTAGCCGGAGTTCTCTCGGGTGAAGAAGGCCTCGAAGTCGTTCGGCAGGTCGCCGAGCGGGTCGGCTCTCAGGCCCCGCTCCTCGCCCGGCCCGGGAGTGGTCACGCGGCCCCCCTTTCGTGGGTCGACTGGCCGACCCGCCTGGTGGCACGCCGACGGCCCCTTGGGGCTCGTGGTGTAACCGTCCGGGAGGAGCGGGATGTTGACCGGATCGGGCGGACAATTGCCGAACGGTTCTGTTCACTTTTGAACAGCGCCGTTGACCTGCCGCTCCGCCCTCACGAATCGCGCCGGAGCCTCCGAAACGTGACCCAGATCACAGTCGTCGAGAGCGCCGCTTGACAAGGCCCGGCGAGACCACCCGGCCCCTCCGCCCCGCGACGGGCCCCCGGCGGACTCACGCCTCCGCCCCGCGACCGGCCCCCGGCGAACTCACCCCCTCGCCCCCGAACCCACCCCATCGACCACCCCGCCCCTACGGCGCCGACTCCACCTCCGCAACGTCCAGCGCGGCCGTCACCCGGTCCAGCAGCCCGCGCAGCGCGGCCAGGTCCTCGATCGGCAGGCCGGTCGCCGCAAGGAGCCGACGCGGCACCTGCCCGGCCCGCTCGCGCAGCGCCGACCCCTCGGAGGTCAGCCGGACGGTGACCGACCGCTCGTCCTCCGGACTCCGCTCGCGGCGCACCAGTGCGGCCGCCTCCAGGCGCTTGAGCAGCGGCGAGAGCGTCCCGGAGTCCAGCCGCAGCCGCTCGCCGATCCGCTTGACGGCCAGCTCGCCCTCCTCCCACAGCACCAACATGACCAGGTACTGCGGATAGGTCAGCCCGAGGTCGCGCAGCAGCACCCGGTAGACGCCGCCGAAGGCGCGGGAGGCCGCGTTGAGCGAGAAGCAGATCTGCTGGTCGAGGCGGAGCAGTTCCTCGTCCGCCATGCCGGGGTGGGTGGTCATGGACCCATGGTACCGATCGCCATCGCGCCATTGAGTTGTGCGCAATTGAATTGCGTGCTCTACTTGTCGCAGCGCAGCGACGACCGGACGGCCGCCGCGAAGCACGCCGGACCGGCTTCCGCCGGACACCGACCGCAACAACATCCAGGACCTGAAGGGGACGCCACCATGGACGCGCTCTACACCGCCGCCGCCACCGCCAACGGCCGGGAGGGCCGCGCCGTCAGCTCCGACGGACAGCTGGACCTCGCGCTGGCCATGCCGCCCGCGCTCGGCGGCAGCGGCCAGGGCACCAACCCGGAGCAGCTCTTCGCCGCCGGCTACGCCGCCTGCTTCGCCAGCGCCCTCGGCCTGGTCGGCCGCCAGGCCCGGGTGGACACCAGCGAGGTCTCGGTGACCGCCGAGGTGTCCATCGGCAAGGACGGGGCCGGCTTCGGCCTCGCCGTCGTGCTGCGCGTCGAGCTGCCCGAGTCCCTCGCGGGTGAGACCGGCGAGCTGCTGGTCAAGCAGGCCCACGAGGTCTGCCCGTACTCCCGCGCCACCCGGGGCAACATCCCGGTCGAGCTGGTCGTCGAGTAGAGGCCCCGCCGACCGGCCCCCGAAGCCTCATCGCCCGGTCGCCGAAGAAGCCCCCGCCGACCCACAGGCCGGGCCCGCCGCACGCGAACCGCGGCGGGCCCGGTCCGGGTCGCCCCCGAGGTCAACCGCCGCCCGGCCGGTTCGCCGAACGCAGCGTCTCCAGTCGGTGCCGGTACTCCTCCGCGTCGATCTCGCCCCGCGCGAACCGCTCAGCGAGCAGCTGCTCCGGGGGCACCCCCTGGAATCCCGGCCTCCCCTGCCCGTCCCGGCCCCAACCCGGCGGGCCGCCAGGCCCGGATCCACCGGCACCCGGAGTCGCCCGCCCGGGCGGCATCGGCTGCCGCGAGTGCGACAGGTAGCGGAACAGGGCCACGGCCAGGAGCACGACGATCACCAGGAACAGCAGCGTCCCGAACGCCATCAGGCCGACGCCCCAGCCATCCATGTGGCCGTGTCCGTGCCAGTACCTCATCAGGACCTCCTCCTCCGGCCCCGTCGGGGCCCGCCGAGGTGAGCAGCGCCTTACCACCATCGTGCGCCCGTCAGCCGTGAAGGCGGCGTGAGGGCGGCCCGAGGAACGTGAGGGCGGCCAGAGAAAACGATCCGGCGGTCGGCCCGTCGCCCACCCGGGGTAGCGTGCCGCTCGTGACCCACCACCCGCCGCCCGTGCCCCACCCCCAGCGGCCCCCGGCCCAGCAGCCACCCGTGGCCCTCCACCTGCCGGACGACGACCGCTCCCCCGAGCAGCTCGTCGCCGCCGGGGTGCTGCGGCGCCACCCGGACCCGCGTCCCCACCCGGCGCTCGGCCACTCCCCGATCGACTACGTCACCGCCGCCCTCTGGGCCGAGCTCACCGCCCTGGCCATCGCGCCGGCCGCCGCCGAGACCACGGCCACCGCGCTGCTGCGCTCGATCGCCGACCGCGCGGTGGACGCGGCATTCGCCCCGGGCAACGAACGCGCCCCGCGCGACGACCTGTACGTGACCGACCCCGCCCACATCGGCCCGCAGCGCCGGGCGGTCTGGTTCCAGCGCTCCGCCCCGCACAGCCCGGACAACTCGCACGACCCGTACGGCTCACCGGGCCCGCACGGCTCACCGCGCCCGCACGACCCCTACGCACCAAGCGACCCCTACGGACCAAGCGGCCCACGGGCCCTCCCCACCCCACTCGACCCCCGCGGTGGATACGCCCCCCGCGGCCCCATCACGGCCGCGTTCGCGCCCCACGAGCCGTAGGTGGACCCGCGCCCCCTCCCCACCCGCGGCTCAGCGCTCGACCCGGAGGCTGTGGCAGACCCAGCTCAGCCGGTCCGGCCCGCCGTACGGCGGTCGGTCGTGGTACGTGCCGTCCGCCACCGACATGTTGACGATCAGGTAGGCGTGCCACCCGGAGCCGACCCCGTGCAGGTCCGCGTAGACCAGTTCGTCCGCCACGTACCAGTCCACCGATTTCGCGCCGAGCACCACCCGTAGGTCGAAGGTCGCCCCCGGAGCGATCCCGGCGTCCGCGCCGTGCCAGTACCGGAAGCCGCCCCGGACGTGGTTGGAGATCTCCAGCAGGTCCGGGTTGTCCGGGTGGTACTCGAAGACGTCGACCTCGTTGCCGCCGTCCCGCCAGGTCCAGATCGCCGGCCAGGCCCCCAGTTCGACGGGCAGCGTCACCCTCGCCGACAACACGTCCCCGGATAGGAGCTGGAAGCCGTCCGGGCTCCCCTCCGTGGTCAGCAGGTTGCAGCTCCACAGCCCGCCGCTGTGCCGCCTGACCGCCGCGAAGACCCCGTCGGGGCAGTAGTCGCGGCTGAGGTAGTCGAGCTTGTGGTCGCTCCGGTTGGTCGGCCCCATCCGGGGATACGCGCTGCTGCGCCCGGCGATCCACTGACTGGTCGAAGTGAAGTCCGCGTCGAAAACGACTGCCACGGCCGCCTCCCCGAAGCTCCGGCGTCCCGGCAGCCCGCACCGCCAGGCACACAGAGTGAGTTACCCGATACCCTCCGCAGTATGCGAAGCGGATCGTTCGAGCCTGGACGAACCTTCGGGCGAGGGACGCGGCCGGTCAGCCGACCGGTGCCGCACCTCCGGCGGCGAGGCGGTCGGTCACCGAGACCACCCCGTCGACCGAGCGGCACAGGTTGAGGACGATCGGCACCAGGTACGGCTCGGGCACGGTGCCACTGAGCACCACCCGCCCCTGGTTGACTTCCACCCCGATCTCCGCCGGACTGACCCCCTCGATCCGGCCGAGCACCTCCTCGACGATCTCCCGCCGGATCACCATGTCCTCGCGCAGGAACACCCGCAGCAGGTCACCGCGGCTGACCATGCCGATCACGCGCCCCTCCTCGTCCAGCACCGGCAGCCGCTTCAGGCCGTGCCGGCTCATCAGCCGCGCCGCCGCGACCACACTGGTGTCCGGCGTGGTGCAGACCGGCTGCGCCGTCATCAGGTCGGCCGCGGTCACCTCGCCGTCCGGGCCCGCCGGCGCCGACTCCGGCGCGGGCAGCAGGCTGGCCGGGTCCTCCTGCGCGGCCAGGGTGCGCAGCAGATCGGCCTCCGAGACCACGCCCAGCGGCCGCCCCTCCGGGTCCACTACCGGCACGCCGGTGATGTCGTACTCGCTCAGCAGCGCCACGATCTCCCGGAATCCGGTCTCGGGCGAGACCAGGACCACGGGGCTGGTCATCACGGTTTCGACGGTGGCATGCCGCACGCCGGTTCACCTCGTCCAACGATGCTGGTCCGACCGGACGCGGATCGTCCCGGCCCGTACCGGCAGCATCGCGCGCGGCGGCTCCGTTCGCCAGGGGCCAAGGGGCCGAACGGGTGGGACTTTCTGCCCCGACCTGCGAACACCTTCCCGACGGCCGGCCCTATCAGGTCGGTTTCGCCCTCCCGGACCTCCCACGGCGCCGCCCGCCTCTCCCCCGACGGCGCGACCATCACCTGATCGACTCGTTGGATCGACCAACCCCACTCCTCGCCCACCCGTTGGTCCACCCCGGCGGCCTCACCTCCCCTGCCCGAGCCGATGGGCAGGCCCCAGCACGGCGGTGGCGGACCGGGCCGGGAGTGCAGTCGCATCGAGCCGGACACCGTGGCCGAGACGGGTAGTACCGAGGTCCGCCGGTTCGCGGTCTCTGCTCGAGTGCCCTCGCTCATCCCCTGACCTTCGGCCCACGGGCCGGCTCCCCCTCGTACTCCGGCAGTTCGACGCTGCTGACCTGCTTGCCCAGCTCCAGCATCTTGTCCAGCGCCCAGCGCCGGTTGAGCAGGGCGTTGCGGAACCGCAGACCCGCGGCGGTGCGCGGCGCGAGGAACGGGCCGGTGCGGTCGCCGCCCTTCTGGCAACCCCGGGCGTAGCCGCGCAGCAGCTTCTCGTAGCGTTCGAAGGCCGCGCGGTGGTCGCCGCGCGCCCGGGCCAGTTCGCCCGCCAGGACGTACGCGGCCACGACCGCCGTCCCGGTGCCCATCCCGCCGATGGTCGCGCCGCAGGCGGCGTCGCCGAGCAGGGCGATCCGGCCGGTCGACCAGGTGGGGACGTCGGCGCGGCTGATCGAGTCGAAGTACAGCTCAGGGGTGGCGTCCAGGCTCTCCAGCAGCTGCGGCACCCGCCAGCCGAGGCCCGCGAAGGCGGCCCGGATCAGCGCCTTCTGCTGCCCCGGGTCGTGGCGGTCGTAACGCAGTTCGGGCGAGGCGAAGAGGCAGAACGCACCGGCCCGGCCCGGGTCGCGGTGGGCCGCTCCGACGGACATCAGCCGACCGGGGACGTTGAGGCCGACCCCGCCGACCGGCAGCCCGAGGGTGTTGGGCAGCTGCCAGGTGGCCGCGTAGTAGCCGAGGTGGCGGACGTAGCGCTGCTCGGGCCCGAAGGCGAGCCGACGGACGTTGGAGTGCAGTCCGTCGGCGCCGATCACGAGGTCGAACTCGCGCGGCGCCCCGTGCCGGAAGGCGACCCGGACGCCGCTGGGGGTCTCCTCCAGGGCCGTGATCGAGTCGCCGAACACGTACTCGGCGCGGGCGCTGCTGTGCCGGTGCAGCAGCTGGGCCAGTTCCCCGCGGGGGACCTCCACGTCGCCGCCGGCGAACTCGGCCGGCAGGTGGAGCAGTCGGCGTCCGTCGGGACCGACGAATGTCATCGGGCTGCCGCCGGTGCCGAGCGCGCGCAGTTCGTCCAGGACGCCCATCCGCTCCAGCACGGTCAGGTGGGTGCGGCCGCGGAAGTCCACGTCCTGACCGCCGTCGCGCAGCGCGGGAGCCAGCTCGACCACGGTCACCTCGAAGCCGTACCTGCCCAGCCAGTGGGCCAGCGCGGGGCCGGCGATGCTCGCGCCCGAGATGAGGACCTTGGTGCTCATGGAAACCACTCCGTCCGAGGATCAGAAAACTGTGTCTCGCGGACACTGTTCATTGCTGTGTACGGTAGACACAGTTGGTCGGAAGGGCAACCCCCAGGGGGAAGCCCCGGCGGAAACACGGTCAGCAACCCAGGACGGAACGCCGACGGGACACCGGCGGTACGTGGAACGAACCTGGGAGGGGCCTCAGAAGGGGAGCGGATGATGGCCGAGGCGGCGAACGACACGGTGCGGTTGCTCTGGGGCCCGCCGGCCAAGCCCACCCGGGGGCCGAAGCCGGCCCTCAGCCTGGAGCGGATCGCCGCGGCCGGGGTCGAGGTCGCCGACGCGGAGGGGCTGGGCGCGGTCTCCATGCAGAAGGTGGCCGGGCTGCTCGACTTCACCAAGATGTCGCTCTACCGCTACGTGCCGGGCAAGGCCGAACTGATCGCCCTGATGGTCGAGTCGGCCGTCGACGCACCGCCGGACGCACCGGAGGGCGCCGACTGGCGGGAGCAGCTCACCGCCTGGGCCCACCACCTGGCCGGCTCCTTCGAGCGGCACCCGTGGCTGCTGGACGCCACCGTCGGCGCCCGGGCGATCGGCCCGAGGGAACTCGCCTGGCTGGAGCGGGTGGTGGCAGCACTCGACGGCCACGGACTGACCGGCCCCGAACGGATGGACGCGGCCGTCCTGCTCACCGGGCACGTGCGCGGGATCGCCGCACAGTCCCGCGCCGCCGGACCGGTCGGTACCCCCGAGGCCGCACTCCTCGCCGCCCTCGGCACCGTGGTCCAGGAGCACGCCGACCGCTTCCCCGCGGTCGCCGCCGCCATGGCCGAACCGGGCGGCCGCGACCAGGCGCTGGAGTTCGGCCTGGACCGCATCCTGGACGGGCTGGCCGCCCTGATCGAGCGCCGCGCGAACACCGCCTGACCCGCCGCGGACCGCCTGACCCGCCGCGATCGCCGCGTACCGTGCGATCCACCGCGGCCGCCGGAGCCGGCCGTGCCGGCCCGCCCGGCACGCCGGAAAACCGCTCGGACCACCGCCCGGCGCTCGCTAGGATCGCGCCCCATGGCGATGTTCGTGCACCTGACCGCGGCGGCGAACGCGCCGCGCATCCGCCGCGCCGGAATCCGCGCCGACAGCCGGGGCCAGGGCAGCGCGCGCGGGGTGTACTGCTTCCCCGTGCTGCCCTCGTACACGCTGACCCACCAGTGGCTGCGCGAGCTCGCCCGGTTCCACCCCAACGGGCCGCTGATCGCGGTGCACCTCCGGCTGGACGACGAGCAGGAGGTCCTGGCCGGGCACTACGGCGGCCGAGGCCGGCACGCCCACCGGCCGCTGTCGGCCGCCGAGGCGGTCCGGCGGATCGGCTCGCTGGCCGACCCGCGCGGCTGGGAGGTGTTCCTGCCGCGCGCGGTGGGCGCCCGCGAGGTGCACCGGGTCCGCGCAGTGCCGCAGGTCACCGGCTGGCGCTACCTGCCCGGCGCCCACGGCACCCGGCCCTGCACCTGTTTCGGCTGCCGCGTCCGCGGCGAGTACGGCGGCCGCCGACTGCGCGAGCGCCACCCGCACCCGCTGGACGGCCCGCCGCCACCCGTTCCCGTGCTGCTCGCCCGGATCGCGGCGGCCGGCGAACCGGGCGATCCGAGCGAACTGCGGGCCGTGCTGCACTGGTTCGGGCTGCGCCGGCGCGGCCCGGTGGACCTCCTCGCCCGACTGGCCGCCCACCCGGCCCCGGAAGTGCGCGGGGACCTGGTGTGGGCGATCGGCCGCTGGTCCACCCCGGGCGTCGCCGACCTCCTGGACGGCCTGGCGGACGACCCGCACGCGTACGTCCGCGAGGCCGTCGAGGCGGTCCGGGACCGCTGAGGCCGCGGCCGGCGTCAGCTCGCACGACGAGCCCAGGGCTCAGGCCCGAGGCCTAGACCCTGGAGTCGGACCTCAAACCTCAGGCGCCAGGCTTCGAACCCAGGCCCCGGGCGTCACGTCTCAGGAGACGCGCTTGAGCTGCCAGGAGTTCTTCTCCAGGCTCGGCACCGCGGAGTACCGGCAGCCGGAGCTGTAGAAGCTGCTCACGATCGTCCAGCCGTCCGGCGGCCAGGTGGAGCCGCAGGCGTTGACCACGGTGCCGACCGGGTAGCCGGTGAGCTGCATGATCTTCTTGGTGTTCGGGTTGAACCCGGAGCCGCAGCCGGCGCTGTTCCACCACTGGACGTCGACGAAGCCGCTCGGCGTCAGCGAGGAGGAGCAGATGGTGCTGGTGTCGCCGGGTGCGGCCTGGGCCGTCCCCATGGTCAGGGTCAGCGCGGCGGCGGTACAGCCCAGGGTCAGCCCGACGGAACGAAGGCGTATCACAGGGATCGACTCCTCTCGCGACGCGGCGCGTCCGCGTCCCGCCCATTCCTATCCGTGCGGCGGTGAGGACGGACAGCTTCTTTCCGGCCCGACCTGCGGCGCGATCTCGCCCCTCCCCTCCGCGATCCGCCCGCCGACACGCCGCTGACCTGCGCGGTCTGCTGTCGACATGCCCGTTCGCCCGATCCGGGTGATCATGGGACGAACCGCGTCATCGGCGATACGGCGCACCGGGCCGTCGGCCCCGGGAGCGCCCGGAAGGTGGACTGCGATGTTCCAGCTCCTGTGGATTCTGCTCATCGGTTTCGTGCTCGGCGTGATCGCCAAACTGATCCTGCGCGGACCGCAGTCGATCCCCTGGTGGCTGACCATGCTGCTCGGCGCCGCCGGGGCCTGGCTCGGCAACGCCGTCGCCGGCTGGATCGGCGTCCGCCACACCTCGGGCATCGACTGGATCCGTCACATCCTGCAGGTCGCCTTCGCCGTGGCCCTGGTGGCCTTCGTGGCGCCGGCGTGGAGCAGGTCCCACCAGAACCGCTGACGGGACCGGGGCCGCTCCGTCGCCACCGGCCGGAGTGGCCCCTCCGTCAGCACCGGCCGGGGCCCGCGCCGTCGGTCCGGCCCGACCGGACCCGACGGCGCCGGGCCAGGCCGGGCCCGTCAACCCACGTGGACGGCCGGGCGGCGCGAGCGGTCCGGCTCGGCCTCGCGCAGCACCTCGCGGGTGACCGGGGCGATCTCGCCCTGCCCGAACAGGAAGAACCGCAGGAACTGGGCGAAGGGGTTGCCCTCGGTCCACTCGAAGTAGATGTGCGGCTGCTGCCCGGTGAGGTCGCGGACCTGGAGCAGCAGGGCGGCCAGGGCGTTGGGCACGCTGGAGCTCTCCAGCGACAGCACCCGGTAGCGGCCGTGCAGCACCTCGCCGCGCACGGTCAGTTCGGCCTCGAAGTCGGACGGGTCGAGCACGGTGACCTCGACGAAGACCAGGTCGTCCTCGGCCGGGATGTCGTTGTCCCGCCGGATCTGGTGCATCTTGTCGCGGTACTCGGCGAGGTCCCGGCTGTTCGGCTCGTTGGCGATCAGCCGCAGCGGGCGATGGGTGTAGTCCCGGACGAACCGTTCCGCGACGTCGTCGAGCACCACGTCGGTGACGCGCAGTTCGAAGGCCCGCTTGAGCCGGGAGAGGAAGGACACCAGCATGATCCCGGCGATGAAGCAGGCGCCGATCTTGACGCCGTCCGGCCGCTCGGCGATGTTCACCGCCGTGGTGTAGAGGAACACCGCCGCGATCACCGCGAAGCCGGCCCGCCAGCGGCGTTGCCCGGCCTTGTGGGCGGCGATGGTGACGGCGATGGCGGCGGAGCTGATCAGCACCAGCACGCCGGTCGCGTAGGCACCGCCCTGGGCGTCCACGTTCGCGTCGAAGATCCAGGTCACCAGGAAGGCGATCAGGGTGAGCACGATGACGGTCGGCCGGACCGCGCGGGCCCAGTGCGGGGCCATCCCGTAGCGGGGCAGGTAGCGCGGCATCAGGTTGAGCAGCCCGGCCATCGCGGAGGCTCCGGCGAACCACAGGATGGCGATCGTGGAGAGGTCGTAGACGCTGCCGAAGGTGCTGCCGAGGTATTCGTGGGCGAGATAGGCGAGTGCCCGGCCGTTGGCCTGGCCGCCGGTCTTGAACTGGTCCGCCGGGATGAGCAGGGTCGTGATGAAGCTGGTGGTGATCAGGAACACGCTCATGATCACGGCCGCGGTGGTCAGTAGCTTGCGGGCGCCGCGGATGCGGCCGGTGGGCTTCTCCTCGGTGTCGTCCGGGTCGCCCTCGATGTGCGGCATCACGGCGACGCCGGTCTCGAAGCCGGACAGGCCGAGCGCCAGTTTCGGGAAGACGATCAGCGCGACGCCGATCATGGCGATCGCGTTGCCGTGCTCCACGGTCAGCGCGTCCGTCCAGTCGCTGAACAGGTGCGGGGCCCGGAGCACGTGCCAGAGCCCGTCGGCCACCACCACGACGTTCAGCGAGAGGTACACCGCGACCAGTACCACGGCCAGGCCGATCGCCTCGCTGAAGCCCTTGAGGAAGACCGCGCCGAGCAGCGCGATCATGATCAGGGTCAGCATGACCTGCTTGCCGGTCAGGGCGCTGTGCAGGTGCGGGTTCTCCACCAGGTGGGCGCCGGCGTCGGCGGCGGACAGGGTGATGGTGATCATGAAGTCGGTGGCCGCGAAGCCCAGCAGGGTGAGCACGAACAGCTTGCCCTGCCAGAACGACAGCAGCCGTTCCAGCATCGCGATCGAGCCCTCGCCGTGCGGGCTCTCCTGGGCGACCCTCCGGTAGACCGGCAGCGCGCCGAGCAGGGTGACGACCACCAGCACGATGGTCGCCAGCGGCGAGACCAGCCCGGCCGCGAGCGCGGCGATGCCGGGCTGGTAGCCGAGGGTGGAGAAGTAGTCCAGTCCGGTCAGGCACATGACCCGCCACCAGCGCTGGCCCTTCACCTGCGGCAGCTGGGCGTGCGGACCGGGGTGCTGTTTGGCCATGTCCGCGAGGCCTTCCAGCATCCAGGCCCGGAACCGCTCGCGCTTCGTGACCGGCCCCGCCCCCGGTTCGGCCGACCCCGACGAAACCACGTGCACCCCTGTCCACGACTCGGCCGGGCGCGCGGCTCCGGATTCCCCTCTGGCCGCCGGACGGCGGGCCTGGTCAGGCTAGGGGACCGGCTCGCCGGGGCCGGTCAACCGCGCGTGCCGACACGCCTGGGTGCGCCCGTACGGCCCTGCCCCGGTGACGGGCCGCCTCCCACCTGCCCGTTCCCACCGGTGACGGCCCCGCGGCCCCGGCCGGCGCGGGCACGGCGGTCTGCCCGGACCTCGCGAAACACGCGAGGATGTCCGCGCCACTGACGACCGGGTCGGCACACCCACGGGCACCGACACGGGCGCCGGCCCGGGCACGGGCAGCGGCACGGCGCCGGTACAGGCACGGACACGGAAACAGGGAGGTCGCGGTGGTGGAGCCGAGCCGGCGGAGGATCCTGGGCCTGGGCCTGATGGCGGCCGCCGTCACCTCCTGCGGCCCCCGCCGCCCGGAGCAGGCCCCCGCCCCGGCCCCGGCCCCACCCTCTGCCTCTGCCTCTGCCTCTGCCTCTGCCTCTGCCTCCACCGAACCGGCCGTCCCCCGACCCGCCCCCGCCCCTGACGGCGCGGCCCCCGCCGGGCACACCGCTCCGGAGAGCGAGCGCTCCCTCCCCGGCAGCCCCGACTGGGAGATCACCGACCCCGGCCCCGACGGCGCCATCGAGGGCTTCGCCGACCGGGTCAGCGTGCTGCCCGGCGAGCCCTTCGGCCTGCACGTCTCCACCCCCGCCGCCGCCTTCACCGTCTCCGCCTACCGGATGGGCTGGTACGACGGCGCCCGCGCCCGGCTGGTGTGGCGCCGCGAGCACGTGCCCGGCGGCAGCCAGCCCGCGCCGCACGTGGACCCGGCGACCCGCACCGTGCTGACCGGCTGGCAGCGCACCCTCGCGGTGGACACCGCCGGCTGGCCCGAGGGCGCCTACCTGCTGCGGCTGGACGCCGAGGACGGCTCCGGACGGTGCTACGTCCCGCTCACCGTCCGTTCCCCGAGCACCGCCGGCCGGACCGTGATCATGAGCGCCCCCGCGACCTGGCAGGCCTACAACGAGTGGGGCGGCCACAGCCTCTACAACGGCCCGACCGGCGGCCTGGCCACCCGCTCGCTGCGGGTCGTCTTCGACCGGCCGTACGACTACGACCACGGCGCCGGGCTGTTCCTGGTCTACGAGGCGCCGCTGGTCGCCCTCGCCGAGCGGCTCGGCCTGCCGCTCGCCTACACCACCGGGATCGACGTGGCCCGCGAGCCCGGCCTGCTGACCGGGGCCAGCGCCGTCCTGTCCCTGGGTCACGACGAGTACTGGTCGCCCGAGCAGCGGGCCAACGTGGTCGCGGCCAGGGACGCCGGCACCAACCTGGCGGTCCTGGGCGCCAACTGCTGCTACCGCCGGGTGCGGTTCGAGCCGACCGAGCTCGGGCCGGACCGCACCGTGGTCTGCTACAAGGACGCCTGGGCGCAGGACCCGGGCCACCGGGCGGGCGCCCCGGCGACCACCGACTTCCGGGTCGGCCCGGACGCCGACCCGGAGAGCGCGATGCTCGGCGTCCTCTACGACGGCTACCCGGTGGACGCCCCGTACGTGGTCACCTCGCCCGGGCACTGGGCCTTCGAGGGGACGGGCGTCGCGGCGGGGGCGTCCTTCCCGCACCTGGTCGGGGTCGAGTACGACCGGGTGGACACCGGCTTCCCGACCCCGCGCCCGATCGAGGTGATCGCCCACTCCCCGGTGGTCTGCGACGGCCGCCGCTCCCACTCCGACACCGCCTACCACACCGTGCCGAGCGGTGCCGGGGTGTTCGCCACCGGGACGATGCGCTGGGTCGAGGCGCTGGAGGCCCGCGGCCCCGGCGGCGGCAGGGCCGACCACGGCATCGACTCGCACGCCGGGGACCTGGTCCGCCAGGTCACCGAGAACGTCCTGCGCGCCTTCGCCGCCGGCCCGGCCGGCCGCACCCGCCCGGCGCGGGACAACCTCGCCGCCGTCTACGGCACGGCGTAGCCGGCCGGGCTCAGCCGACGGCCGGCGGGGTGAAGGTCTCCGCGGGACCGAAGTCCGAGTACCGCTCCTTCGTCACGACCGGTTTTCCGGCGACCACGGTCGACAGCTCGGCCCGGACCGTCCGGCCGAACCGGTCGATCCACACCTGGCAGTCGCCCGCGTCCACGCCCTGGTTCTGCCGTTCCACCCCGTAGCTCGGGTCCGCGCGGCGCAGCTCGGCCGGGGAGAGACTGGCGCTCAGGTGGAACACCGGCACCCCCGCCTCGGTCTCCATGCCCTCGCGAGCGGCGGGTCCGGCGTCCAACAGGGCCTTGGCGTAGCCGTCCTTGTCTTCCGCGCTGCTTCCGGCAGCCGCCGGGGACTTCTGGTCCTTCGACCACCGGGACTCGCCGTTCGCCTTGTCCCGCCGGTAGACGACCTGGTCGATGGTCACCGTCTCCTCCCAGGCCAGCACGTCGGACCCGCGGACCATTCGGGACTCCAGGCGGGAGCCCTCGGCCGGGGTGTTGTGGTTCGACCGGCCCGCGACGGTGGTCACCTCCTTGGCGTCGCCCTCGCCCGTCTCGACGGTCATCTCGAAGGTCGCGGCGTACGGCTCCCAGGAGCGGTGGGCGATCGCGGCCACGGGGTCGAAGGCGCCGCTCGCGTCGGCGGGCGCTCCGGTCGCCTCGGCGGGCGCAGCGGTGGTGCCGGCGGACGCTCCGGTCGTTCGGGCGGACGCTCCGGTCGTTCGGGCGGTCGACGGCGTGGAGCCGGCGGCGCACCCGGTCAGCGTCGACACGGCGGCCACCGCGAGGACCAGGGCGGTGGCGGGCAGGGCGGTGGTGCGACGGGACGTCATGAGAACTCTCCGGAGGGGCCGTTCCGACGTTTGCGGCCCGTCACGGTACCGCATCGTGATCGAACGGGTGTCCGCCCCGGTGGGTCGGGGCATCGGCCCCACCGAGCCGGGGCCGGAGCCGCCCGGCGCCCCCGATACACTCGCACAGTCCCATCCGGAGCAGGCACGAGGGAAACAGAACATGGTCGAGGCCTCCCCCAAGGTCGTTGTGGTCGTCCCCACGTACAACGAGCGGGAGAACCTCCCGGTCCTCGCGGGCATGCTCGCGGAGCTCCCGGTGCCCAACCTGCACCTGCTGGTGGTCGACGACAGCTCCCCCGACGGCACCGGCGAGGTCGCCGACAAGCTCGCCGCTGACTCCGGCGGAACCGTGGGCGTGCTGCACCGCACCGAGAAGGACGGCCTCGGCCGGGCCTACCTGGCCGGCATGGCGAGGGCCCTGGACGAGGGCGCCGACATCGTGGTGCAGATGGACGCCGACCTCTCCCACCCGGCCTCGGCGATACCCGCGATGGTCGAGACGCTGCTCGCCGACGACACCGCCGTGGTGCTGGGCTCCCGCTACGTGGACGGCGGTTCGACCGCCGAGGAGTGGCCCTGGCACCGCAAGGCGCTCTCCACCTGGGCGAACTTCTACGTCAACGCGATCCTCAGCCTCGGGGTGAAGGACGCCACCGCCGGTTTCAAGGCCTGGCGGGCCGGCACCCTGCGCTCCATCGACCTGCCGACCGTGCAGAGCAACGGCTACTCCTTCCAGGTCGAGATGAACTACCGGGTCGTCAGGCAGGGCATGACGATCCGCGAGGTGCCGATCCGCTTCGAGGAGCGGATCGAGGGCGCCTCCAAGATGAGCATGGGCGTGCAGGTCGAGTCCGCGCTGGCGCCCTGGAAGCTGCGCTTCAACCGCGAGGGCTGACGACGGTCCGATGCTGGCGTACGGGTGCCGAACGGCTCCGGAGGCGGTGTGAAGGGCGGCCGCGGGGAAAGAAGGGCGACATGGCCCTTCTCCCGGAGAGACTCACGGACCTGGTCCGCCGCAGCGCCCGAGAACCCTTCGTGGTCCAGACGATCCGGGCCACCGTCGCGGCCACCATCTCCTATGCCGTGGCGACGGCGCTGAGCAGCGAGCCCGCCCCATTGACGGCACCGCTGACCGCGCTGCTGGTCGTCCAGGTCACCGTCTACTCGACGCTCAAGACCAGCATCCGCCGGGTCAACTCGGTGGTGGTCGGGGTGCTGATCGCCATCGGGTTCAGCGCCGTGGTCGGGCTCTCCTGGTGGAGCCTCGGACTGATCATCCTGTCCTCGCTGGTCGTCGGCCGGTTCGTCCGGGTCGAGGAGTTCGTCCAGGAGGTCGCGATCAGCGCGATGCTGATCCTGGGCGTGACCAAGCTGGCCTCGCAGGCCTGGGACCGGGTACTGGAGACGCTCATCGGCGCCGCCGTCGGCCTGCTGTTCAACCTGCTGTTCGCGCCTCCGGTCTGGGTGGACACAGCCGGGGAGTCGATCGAGGACCTCGCCCGGCGGGCCCGCCAACTGCTGCTCGACATCTCCGAGGAGCTGGGCCGCCCCACCCCGGTGGCCCGGGCCGCCGAGCGGCTGCACGAGGCCCGCCGGCTGGACCAGGCGATCGCGGACGTGGACGCGGCGCTGCGCCAGGCCGAGGACAGCCTGCGGTTCAACCCGCGGATCAGCGAGGGGCTGCTGTCCCGGCTGGTGCTGCGCACCGGGCTGGACACCCTGGAGATCTGCGTGGTGGTGATCCGGGTGCTGGCCCGCTCGCTGACCGACCTGGCCAAGAAGCGCGGACCCGAGGAACGGCTCTTCCCGCCGGACGTCGCGGTGGCGCTGGAGGAACTGCTGGCGCACGTCGGCGACGCGATGGTGAGCTTCGCGGTGCTGGTGACCACCCAGGTGAGCCGGAACGCCGAGGAGGCGGAGGACCGGCTGACCGCCGAGCTGACGGCGGCCTGGGCCTGCCGGGAGAACGTCGCCCAGCTGCTGCTGCGCAAGGTCCAGGAGCACCCGGAGGCCTGGCAGCTGCACGGTTCGATGCTGGCCGAGGTGGACCGCATCCTGGACGAGCTGGACCTGGAGCACCGCAGTCGGCGGCTGATGGAGGAACTGGACCGGGCCTCGGTGGCGAACCGGGAGCGGTTCTCCCGCTACGCCTGGCTGCGCCGGGTGGTGCGCGGCGAGCGGGTCCGCGGCGGCCGGGCGTCCGTCCCGGCGGAGCGCCCGGCGGCGTAGGCCGGGCGCCGTTCGCCGGTTCCCGGAGCGGCGGCGGTCAGGGCTCGGGGGGTTCAGGGCTCAGGGGTTCATGGCTCAGGGGTTCAAGGTGTCAGCGAGGCAGGGGCTCAGCGAGGCGGGGGGTCAGGGCATCAGCCAGGGCTGCTGGGGCAGCGGGTGGCCGGTCTCCAGGTAGGTCTTGAGGTTGGCGAGCACCGCCGACCAGCCCCGTTCGGCGTCCGCCTGCTCGGCCTCGTCGGCGAGGTTCTCGTGGGTCACGGTGAGCCGGGTGAGGTCCTGCCAGCCCTGGAGCTCGAAGGTGACCCGGGAGGGCCAGCCGGCGCGCTGCTCCTGCGGCCCGGCCCAGGTGGTGACCAGCCGGTGCGGGCGGTCGACCGCCTCGACGGTGCCGATCACGTCGGCGACGCCGGAGTCGTCGGTCCGCTGGTGCTCCCAGGGCGCGCCGGGCAGCCAGGTGGAGACGTTGCGGTGGCCCCAGTAGAGGCCGGACTCGTCGGCGTTGGTCAGCGCGTGCCAGACCCGTTCGGGGGTGGCCCGCAGGTAGGTGACGCCGCGGTGGCTGAGGGCGGTCACGGCCTCAGCCCTCGGCCGCGTCGAGCAGCGGCTGGATCTCGATCTTCTGCATCCGCAGCATGGCCGCCATCACCCGGCCCGCCTTGTCCCGGTCCTCGTCGGCGATCAGGTCGAGCAGCACCCGCGGGGTGATCTGCCAGGAGAGGCCGTACCGGTCCTTCAGCCAGCCGCACGGGCCCTCCTGGCCGCCGTCGGCGGTGAGCCGGGCCCAGAGCTCGTCGACCTCCCGCTGGTCATCGCACTCGACCTGGAGCGAGATCGCCTCGGTGAAGCGGAACTCGGGGCCGCCGTTGAGGGCCGTGTACTCGCGGCCGGCGAGCTCGAACCCGACGGTCATCACCGAGCCTGCCGGGCCGGGGCCGGCCTCGCCGTAGCGGGTGATGCCGGTGATCCGGGAGTTCGGGAACAGCGTGGTGTAGAAGGCGGCGGCCTCTTCGGCCTGGTCGTCGAACCAGAGGAAGGTGGTGATTTTCTGCATGCGCCGACGGTAGCGGCGGGCCGCGACGGGGCGGCCGAGCCACGGCCGGGGGTCACCGGATCGGCGCCCCGGCCGACGCCGCGGTCGGCCGTACGGGACAGCTGCGGGGCTGTCCCGGGACAGTTGGCCGGACAACTGCGGTGGCTTCATTCGTCCGAAGGCCAGCGGCCACTGGGTGAACGGGCGGGTGACGGACGGGTGACGGGGCACCGGGCGTCACGGGACGTCCGCGGGCAGCCGCAGAGGGCCGCGACGGGTGAAACGTCGCGGCCCTCCGGGCGGGCGTGGTCTCGGGCTCGGGCTGCCGGCGGTCAGGCCAGGGCGAGGAACAGCTTCTCCAGCTCGGCCTCGCTCATCGGCGGCGCGTCCCCGTCGGCGGCGGCCATGCACTGGCGCATGCCGCTCGCGACGATCTTGAACCCCGCCCGGTCGAGGGCGCGCGAGACGGCGGCGAGCTGGGTGACCACGTCCTTGCAGTCCCGGCCCGCCTCGATCATCGCGATCACTCCGGCCAACTGGCCCTGGGCGCGACGCAGCCGGTTCAGGACCGCGCCGACCGCCTCCTCGTCCACCTGCATGTCGGGCCGCCTTTCACATCGACTGTCGATGGACAAGTGTACCCGGCGGGGTATTCATTCCCGGATCGCGGGAGTCGCCGCCCGGCACGGCCGTCCCGGCGGGGCCGGCTGGTCCGGCGGCAGCGCGGCGCGGCTCAGCGGCGGAGCTCAGCGGTGCGGCTCAGCGGCGGGCCAGGCGGCGCTCGCCGCCGGCGCCGGTCGCGTACGGCAGCTCGTAGTGCGCGAACACGGCGGGCTCGTCCTCGGCGGGCAGGACGTCGTCGGTGCCGATCGCCGGAGCCTGCTTGACCTGGTTGCGCGGGTACGCCACGCGGAGGTAGTCCGGTCCGGCCACGGCCCCGTCCAGCGGCACGAACGCCAGGCGGCGCCGACCGGCGAAACCGACCGTGACGGTGACGAAGAACGGCTCGTCAGTGGCCGTCTCCACGTAGACCGACTCCAACGAACCGATGCGGTGGCCCTTCTCGTCGACCACGGCGTGGCCGCGCCACTCGCGGATGTCTGCCATTGCGATGACCACGGACCCGACCTCCCGTCCCCGGCTGTTCCACTGCCCGAACTCCCATCCTGCGACGGGAGCGGCGGCGGCGCGCGGTGAGCCGCCGTCCTCCCCCACCCTACGAACAGGGACATATGGGGGTGACCCGACCAACCGGTACCGGGCCCGTGACCTGGGCTTTAGGCTGTCCGCCAGCAAGGGCGCGAGTGGATCAACCAGTGATTTCTGTGCGGAGGAGGCGGCAGCCGTGGGATACGAGGACATGTGGGAGTCCGGCGAGGCCGGGATCGCGGCCGACCTGCGGCCCGACGTGCCGCACCCGGCCCGGATGTACGACTACTACCTGGGCGGGAAGGACAACTTCCCCGCCGACCGCGCCGCCGCCGAGAAGGCGCTCGCCGCCAACCCGGAGTTCCGCTCCACCGCCCGCGCGAACCGCGGCTTCCTCACCCGGGCGGTGCGGTGCGTCGCCGACCTCGGCGTCGACCAGTTCCTCGACATCGGCACCGGCATACCGACCGTCGGCAACACCCATGAGATCGCCCAGACGGCCCGGCCGGGCGCGCGGGTGGTCTACGTGGACAACGACCCGATCGTGCTCAGCCACGCCCGCGCCCTGATGGCCGGATCCGGCCCGGGCCGCACCACCGTCATCCAGGCCGACCTGCGCGAGCCCGACGCCCTGCTGGACGCCGTCCGGGAGGTGGGGCTGCTCGACTTCTCCCGCCCGGTCGGACTCGTCCTCGCCGCCGTCCTCCACTTCCTGCGGGACGAGGACAAGCCCCACCAGGTCCTCGCCACCCTCCTGGACACCCTGCCCTCCGGCAGCCACCTCGTCCTCTCGCACGGGACCGCCGACTTCATCCCGGCCGAGATCCGCGACCGGGTCACCGGCGTCTACGACAAGGCGACCGCGCCCCTGGTCGGCCGCTCCCGCGAGGAGGTCCGGGCCTTCTTCGACGGCCTCGACCTCCTCGCCCCCGGCATCACCACCGTCCCCCTCTGGCGCCCCGACACCGCCCCGGGCTCCGGCGCCGACCGCGTCAGCATGTACGGCGCGGTGGCCCGCAAGCCCTGACGGCGGACGGCGTCGTCGCACGGGAATCCGGCCGACGGACTCTCCCTCGCGCCCCGTGTGGCCCGCGTGGTCCGCGTGGCCCGCTCGGTCTGTGTGGCCCGTGTGGCCCGTGTGGTCCAGACCACGTTGAGAGGATCGGACCGCTCGTGAAGGATGGGCGGTTCGAGCACGTCAGGACGGCGGCTCCGGGGGAGTCGCGTGATCGGGGAGGCCGTGTGATCATCGCCCGCGAGGTGGAGTTCGACCGCGACGAGGTGTTCGCGCTGTACGACGCGGTGGAGTGGGAGGGCTACACCAGCGATGTCGACAAGCTGCTGCGCGGCCTGGCCAACTCCCACCTGGTCGTGACCGCGCGCGACGAGTCGGGGGAACTGCTCGGCTTGGCCCGCACCGTCTCGGACGACGAGGCGGTCTGCTACGTCCAGGACGTACTGGTGCACCCGCGCCACCACCGGAAGGGCGTGGGGCGCGCGTTGATGGAGCACCTGATGGACCGCTACGCCCACTGCCGGTTCTTCCTGCTCTCCACCGACCACGAGTCCACCCCGGAGGGCGTGCGGAACCACGCCTTCTACCGCTCACTGGGCTTCCTCTCGTACGAGGAGAAGGAGATGTCCGCCTTCGGCCTCCCCCGTGTCCGGACGCCGCGTCCGGGAGCGGAGCGGCCCCAGGCCTGATCCGGCCCCGGCCCGGACCCATCCCGGGCGGCCCATCCCGGGCGGCTCGGAACGGGCGGCTCAGGCCGGGCGGCCGGGCGGGACCAATCCGGTCTGGTAGGCGATGGCGACGAGCTGGGCGCGGTCCCGCGCGTCGAGCTTGGACATCGCCCGGTGGACGTGGGTACGGACGGTGAAGGGGCTGACGAACATCCGCTCGGCGATCTCCTCGTTGGTGAGGCCGGTGGCGGCCATCGACATCACCTCGCGCTCGCGGGCGGTCAGGACCGAGAGCCGCTCGCTCGTGGGCGCGGCGGAGGCCCGCTCCGGCTGGGCCAGGAACTGGTCGATCACGGCCCGGGTCGCGGCGGGCGAGAGGAGTGCCTCGCCCGCCGCGACGGTGCGGACGGCGGCGAGCAGTTCCTTCGGGTCGGCACCCTTGCCGAGGAAGCCTCCGGCGCCCGCGCGCAGCGCCTGGGCCACGTACTCGTCTATCTCGAAGGTGGTGAGGATGAGCACCCGGGTGCCGGACAGCTCCTCGTCGCCGCAGATCTCGGCGGTGGCGCCGAGGCCGTCGACGCCGGGCATCCGGATGTCCATCAGCACGATGTCGGGTTTGGTGGCCCGGGCGAGCGCGACGGCCTCCCGGCCGTCGGCGGCCTCGCCGACCACCTCCATGTCCTCCTCCGCGTCGATCAGCAGGCGGAAGGCGCCGCGCAGCAGGGCCTGGTCGTCGGCGAGCAGTACCCGGATGGTCATGCGTGGTCCCTGTCCTCTCGAACGGCGCCGTCCGCTCGGGCGGCGCCGGCCTGTCCTTCGGCTGGTGTCGGGTGATCGGTACCGGCGGTCCGCACGGCCCGGGCGGCCCGGGCGACGTCGGCGGCGGTGAAGACTCCGGCGGCCTCCGGGCCGTCGTCGCGGGCGCCGGTGCGCAGCGGCAGTTCGGCGGTGACCAGGAAGCCGCCGTCGGGCCGCCGGTCGGCGCTGAGCCGGCCGCCGACCGCGCCGGCCCGTTCGCGCATGCCGATCAGTCCGAAGCCGCCCTCGCTCGGCGGGTGCTGGGGCAGGGGCACGGCGCGGGGGCGGCTGGTCGCGGTCGGGCGGCCGTTGGCGACGCTGACCGCGACCCGGCTGCCGCTGTAGGCCAGGGTGATCTCGGCGTCGGCGCCGTGGGCGTGCTTGGCCACGTTGGTCAGCGACTCCTGGACGATCCGGAAGGCGGTGAGGTCCACACCGGGCGACAGCGGGCGGGCCTCGCCGTTCACGGTGAGCCGGACCGGCAGGCCGGCCCGCTCGAAGGTGTTGATCAGCTCGGGCAGCCGGTCGAGGCCGGGGGTGGGTTCGAGGGGGGCGGGCTCCTCGGCGCGGCGCAGCAGGCCGACGGTGGCGCGCAGTTCCTGGAGGGCCGAGCCGGTGGCGTCGGTGATGTGGCTGAGCACCTCGCGGGCCTGGACGGGGTGGTTGTCCATGAGGTGGACGGCGATGCCGGCCTGGGCGTTGGCGAGGGCTATGTGGTGGGCCACCACGTCGTGCAGGTCGCGGGCGATCCTGATGCGCTCGTCGGCGACCCGGCGGCGGGCCTCCTCCTCGCGGGTGCGCTCGGCGCGTTCGGCGCGCTCCTCGATGGCCGCGAGGTGGGCGCGGCGGTTGCGGATGGAGTCGCCGAGGGCGCCGGGCAGCAGGGCCCAGGCCAGGACGCCGATCCGTTCGCCGACCGGGCCGCTGGGGCCGAACAGCAGGGCGATCCCGGTGAGGAGCACCGCGGTGAGGACCGAGGCGCGGAAGGCGGTGGCCCGGTCGGTGCGGACGGCGAGGAAGTAGAGCGCGAGCAGCAGCGGGGTGGCCAGCATCGGGGTGAGCCGGGGGCTGCTCCAGGCGAGCAGCATGGTGCAGAGCAGGGTGACGGCGACCACGGCGCGCGGCCAGCGGCGGTGGAAGAAGACGGTGAGGGCCGCGACGAGCGCGAGGGCGCAGGTCGTCGGGTCGGCCTTGACGAACTTCCCGGCGGCCTGGTCGGTGGTGGCGCCGAGGGCGGTGACCGTGATCAGGGCCACGCCTCCGGCCGCGTCGAGCAGCCGGGGGTGGTCGCGGCGCAGGCGCTGCCAGGTCTCGCTCATGGTCGTGCTCTCCGGTCGGGGGCGCTGGCCGCGCCCGTCGGCGGGCGGCTCCAGTTCGTGCCGCGCGGGCTCCGGCGGAGCCGTGGCGGGGCGCGTCGGGGGCCTCCGTACGGGCGGTGGCCCCCGACAGCAACGGTAACGGTTGGGCTCGAACCGCTGTCCGAGCCGAGAGGGCCCGGCCTGCCCCGGCGGTACCGCGGCAGGCCCGGGTGTCGTCCGGTGGCCCCGGGCGGTGCCGGGGCCAGGCCGGGACGGTGGCGGTCTAGACGGGGACCGACTCCCGGGCCGGGGCCGGCTCGGGCGCGGTGGTCGCCAGCTTGCTGCCCTCGACGTCCACGTCCGGTATCAGCCGGTCGAGCCAGCGCGGCAGCCACCATGCGCGGCGGCCGAGCAGGGCGAGGACGGCCGGGACGATGGTCATCCGGACGAGGAAGGCGTCGAAGGCGACGGCCGCGGCGAGGCCCAGGCCCATCATCTTGATCATCGGCTCGCTCATCCCGATGAAGCCCGCGAAGACGGCGATCATGATGAACGCGGCGGCGGTGACCACCCGGGCGTTGTGCCGGAAGCCGGTGACGATCGCCTCGCCGGGCTGCTCCCCGTGGACGTAGCCCTCGCGGATGCGGGTGACCAGGAAGACCTCGTAGTCCATGGCGAGGCCGAAGACCACACCGATCATGAAGATCGGCATCATGCTCATCACCGGACCGGTCTGCTCCACCCCGATCAGGTCGGCCAGCCAGCCCCACTGGAAGACCGCGACCACGGCGCCGAGCGCGGCGACCACCGAGAGCAGGAAGCCGAGGGCCGCCTTCAGCGGGACGAGGACGGAGCGGAAGACCACCATCAGCAGGATGACGGCGAGGCCGACGACCACGGCGAGGTAGGGCACCAGCGCGTCGGACATCTTCTGCGAGACGTCGATGTTCATCGCCGTGGTGCCGCTGACCAGGACCGTCGCCCCGGTGGCCGACTTCAGACCGGCCGCGTCGGCACGGATGGCGTGCACGATGTCCTTGGTCTCGGCCTCGCTCGGGCCGGTCGCCGGGACGGCGTTGAGCAGGGCGGTGTCACCCGCCTGGTTGAACATCGGCGGCGTCACCGCGACGACCCCGGGCAGCCCGGAGACCTTCTTGGCGACCTCGCCCGCGGCGGCCTTCGGGTCGGCGACGCCCTTGGCGTCCACCATGACCGTCAGCGGGCCGTTGAAGCCGGGGCCGAAGCCCTCGGAGAGCAGGTCGTAGGCGCGGCGCTGGGTGGTGGAGGTGGGCTTCGACTCGTCCCCCGGCAGGCCGAGCCGTAGGTCCAGCGCGGGGGCGGCGAGCACGCCGAGACCGATCACACCGCCGAGCAGCACCGCGAGCGGGCGGCGCAGGATGAAGCGGGCCCAGCGGGCACCGCCGTTCTCCTTCGCGGCCGGGGCCGCCGCGCCGCGGGCCCTGCGGACCTTGCGCGGGAGCACCTTGCGGCCGAGGAAGCCGAGCAGCGCGGGGACCAGGGTGAGGGCGACCAGCACGGCTATCACCACGGTGCCGGCGGCGGCCATGCCCATCTTGGCCAGGATCGGGATGCCGACCACGGAGAGGCCGGCGAGCGCGATCACGACGGTGAGGCCGGCGAAGACCACCGCGGACCCGGCGGTGCCGACGGCCCGGCCCGCCGCCTCCTCGGGCGTGCGGCCCTCGGCGAGCTCGGCGCGGTAACGGGAGACGATGAACACCGCGTAGTCGATGCCGACCGCGAGGCCGAGCATCATGGCGAGCGTGCCGGTGGTGGCGGAGAGCCCCAGGGTGCTGCCCAGCGCGGTGATCAGCGCCATGCCGAGGCCGACGCCGACGACCGCGGTGAGCAGCGGCAGGCCGGCCGCGACCAGCGAGCCGAAGGTGATCACCAGCACGACGGCGGACAGCGCCATGCCGATCGCCTCGCTGCTGCCGCCCGCCTCGGGCTTGGCCGTCAGGGCGGTGCCGCCGATCTCGACCTTGAGCCCGGCGTCCCGGCCGTGCTGGGCGGCCTGCTCCAGGGCGTCGGTGGCGCCCTCGGAGACCTCGCCCGCCTTGGCAAAGTAGCTGACCGTCGCGTACGCGGTGCTGCCGTCCGCGGAGACGGCCCCCGGCGTCCTGAACGGGTTCACCGCGGCGGTGACCTGCTCGGAGCCGGCGAGCTCGTCGACCGTCCGCTCGACCGCCTGCTGGTTGGGGGCGGCGGTGATCTTCTGGCCGGAGGGGGCGACGAACACCAGGCGCGCCGAGGCCCCGTCGGCGTGGCCGCCGGGGAAGCGCTCGTTCATCAGGTCGAAGGCCTTCTGCGCTTCCGTGCCGGGCATCGCGAAGCCGTCGTCGGGTGCGGCGGGCGCCTTGGCCGCCAGGACCCCGACGGCGGCCAGCACGGCGACCCAGAGGAAGGTCACCAGCCGGCGCCGGACGAAGGTCCATCGGCCCAGACGGTAGAGGAACGTGGCCACGGGAGAGCGGACTCCTTCGGATGCGGTCTCGGAAACGGGACGCGCCACGGCGGGCCTGACGTCCGGATGGACGCGGTCCGCCGCAGCATGGCCAATCCTTGATCGCCGACCCCTGCTCCGTCGTCGTCCCTGCGCAGGCCGTTTGCGTACTACGGACGCAGTAGTCCCCTCCCCCGTACGGAGGAGCGCACGCCCTGCGCCCGGAGCAGCGCCCCCACCTGCGGCGGAAGCAGTTCCGGTCACCCGTGCGGGCCGCGACGGCGGGCCGCGGACCGGTGGGCGAAGTAGCGTGATGTGACCTGACCCGTCCGCCGACGTGCGGTTCGGGAGGATCCCACCCGATCGGTGCTGCTTTCGCAGCCCGCCGCCGGAGGTGCCCCATGGGCGTTCCAGCCGCCCGCATCGTGTTCGACGAGAGCGACCGCGCGGCGGTCGCCGAAGCGGTGACCGAGATGCTCACCACCGGGGCGCTGACCCTCGGCCCGTGGACCGAGCGCTTCGAACAGGCCTTCGCCGCCGAGCACGGCGCCTCGTACGCCGTCGCGGTGAGCAGCGGCACGGCGGCGCTGGAGGTGATCCTGCGCTGCATCGACGTCCGGGGCCGCGACGTGGTCGTCCCCGCCGTCACCTTCTACGCGACCGCCGGAGCGGTGGTGCACGCGGGCGGGCGTCCGGTCTTCGCCGACGTCGACCCGGCCACCCTCGCGCTCTCCCCCGAGACCCTGGCGGCGGCGCTCACCCCGGACACCGCCGCGGTCGTCCTGGTGCACATCGGCGGGCTGGTCGGCCCGCGGGTCGACGAGCTGCGCGCGCTGTGCGACCGGCGCGGCGTCCCGCTGGTCGAGGACGCCGCGCACGCCCACGGCAGCAGCTTCGACGGGCGCGCCGCCGGGACCTTCGGCCTGGCCGGGGCCTTCTCCTTCTACCCGACCAAGGTCACCACCAGCGGCGAGGGCGGGATGATCCTCACCGAGTCGCCGGAGCTGCGCGACGAGGCCCGGATCCACCGCGACCAGGGCAAGGGCTCCTTCACCACCAACCACCACGTGAAGCTCGGCTACTCCTGGCGGATGAGCGAGCCGCACGCCGCGATCGGCGCGGTGCACCTGCGCCGGCTGAAGGAGTTCATCGAGACCCGCCGGGCCGTGGCCCGCCGCTACGACGCCGCGCTGGCCGGGCTGGACGGCCTCGACCCGGTGCTCGAACCGCCCGGCTGCCGCGGCAACTACTACAAGTACGTGGCGCTGCTGCCCGCCGGGGTGGACCGCGCGGAGTTCAAGCGGGCGGTGGCCGAGGAGCACGGGGTGCGGCTGTCCGGTGAGGTCTACGACCTGCCGCTGCACCTCCAGCCGGTCCTGGCCCCGTACCGGCGCGGGCCGCTGCCGGTGGCCGAGGACGTCTGCGCCCGGCAGGTCTGCCTGCCGGTGCACTCCGACATGACCGAGGACGAGACGGAGCAGGTGGTCGACGCCGTCTCCGCGGTGTACCGGCGACTGGCCGGATAGCCGGGCAGCCGGAGCGAAGGGAGCAAGATCGTGCGGATAGCCGTCACCGGGGGCTGCGGGTTCATCGGCTCACACGTCGTGGACCACCTGATCGCGGCCGGCCACGACGTCCTCGCGGTGGACACCACCGACAAGTACCTCAACCCGGACGCCGAGCACGCGCGGCTCGACGTCCTCGACCTCAAGGCCCTCACCGCGGCGCTGGCCGGCAGCGAGGTGGTCTACCACCTGGCGGCCATGGCCGACGTCGAGCAGGTTCGCGCGGACCCGGTCCGCGCGGTGCGGACCAACATCGACGGCACCGAGGCCGTGCTGGAGGCCGCCCGCCGCAGCGGCCTCAGCCGGACCGTGCTGGCGAGCACCGTCTGGGTGTACGGAGCCGCCCTCGCCGACGAGCAACTCGAAGGCGGGGAGCAGGAGTTGGACGAGCACGTGCCGATCGAGCTGGAGCACAGCGGCCACCTGTACGTGGCCACCAAGCTCGCCGCCGAGATGCTGGTGCACAGCTACCGCGAGCTCTACGGGCAGCACTTCACCATCCTGCGCTACGGCATCCCGTACGGGCCCCGGATGCGGGACGAGCTGGTCGTCGCCCGGTTCGTCCAGGCCGCGCTGGCCGGCCGGCCGATCACCATCGCCGGGGACGGCCGGCAGAGCCGCAACTTCGTCTACGTCGAGGACCTCGCCGACGCCCACGTCCGGGCCCTCTCCCCCGCCGCCGAGGACCAGACCTTCGCCCTGGAGGGCTCGACGGCGGTCTCGGTGCGGGACATCGCCGACACCGTGGACGGCCTGCTGGGGCCCGTCACCATCGAGCACATCGACGGGCGCAAGGCCGACTACGCGGGGCGGCGGATCTCCTCCGCGCAGGCCAAGCGGCTGCTGGGCTGGTCGCCGAGGACCAACTTCACGGACGGCGTGCGGCGCTACGCGGACTGGTACCGGGCCGCCGCCGGCCCGGCCGCCGGCGCCTGACGGAGCCGCCCGATGCCGCACGCCCTGCTGGTCTCCGGCTCGCTCGGTCAGGGCCACGACGTGATGGCGCAGGCCTGCGCGGACACCCTGCGGGAACGCGGCTGGACCACCCGCACCGTCGACGCCATGGCCCTGCTCGGGCAGCGCTCGGGCGCGGCCGGGGAGGCGGTGTTCCGCCGACTGCTCGACCTGCCCGGGGTGTACGACGCCTTCCACTTCTCGGCCCTGCGGCCGGGCACCCGGCTCGCGCTGCTCGCGGACGCGGCGGCGCGCAGCCGGCTGGTCCCGGCGCTGCGGCGGCTGGTCGAGGCGCAGCGGCCGCAGCTGGTGGTGTCGGTGTTCGCCACCGCGACCTCGGCGGTCGACCGGCTGCTGCGGCAGGCTCCGGTGCGGGAGTTCCGGCACTTCGTGTTCTGCACCGACGTGACGCCGCACCGGCTCTGGGTGCAGGAGCGGACGGACCTGTTCCTGGTCACCTCGGAGGTCGCCGCGTGCGCGGTGCGGCGGTACCGGCCGGACGCCGACATCGTCGTCGTGCCGGCACCGCTGCGGCAGCCGTTCTACACGCCGCCGGCGCGGGCCGCGGCGCGCGCCGAGCTGGGCGTGCCGGCCGGCGCCGCGTGCGTGCTGCTGATGTCGGGCTCCTGGGGGCTCGGCCCGCTCGCCCGCACCGCCGCCTCGCTGGCCGCCGCCGGGCCGCACGTGCTCGCCGTGGCGGGACGCAACCGGGAACTGGAGCGCCGGCTGCGGGCCGCCGCACGCCGGGAGCCCCGGCTGCACCCCTTCGGCTACACCGACCGCGTCCCCGCCCTGATGGCCGCCGCGGACCTGGTGGTCACCAGCTCGGGCGACACCTGCAGCGAGGCCCGGGCCCTGGGCCGGCGGCTGCTGCTCCTGGACGTGGTGCAGGGGCACGGGCGCGACAACCTCCAGCACGAACTGGAACTCGGCCACGCCGACGTCGCCACCGCCCACCCGGCCGAGGTGGTCCGCAACGCCCTGGCCGCACTCGGCCGCCCCGAGCCGGCGCCGAGCCCCGGCGCCACGCCTGAAGCGTGGCAGTCGGGGTTCGGGGCGGCGCTGCGGCGGGTCGGGCTGGGATAGCCGGGGCGGGCGGGGCCCGGGCGGCCGCGCCGGGGCGGGCGCCTCTGCTCGCCCGGCAGTTCTGACGGCGCGTCCGTCACATCCGACGGTTCCCGCCGGTCGGCGGGGGCACCCCGTGGTCGCGGAGTGCGCCGAGGGTGAGGTGGTGGGTGCGGCAGTGGGCGGCGATCAGGGGGAGGGCGGCGAGGGTGGCGCGCCAGGAGTCGGGGGCGGAGGTGCAGTCGGAGTCGTGCAGCAGGAGGGTGGCGCCGGCGGTGAGGCCCGGGCGGGCCGTCGCGTAGACGGACTCGCCGGTGGCCTCCGCCGTCCAGTCCCGGCCCCAGGCCGTCCACAGCACGCTGCGCAGGCCGAGACGGCGGGCGGCCAGGGCGGGGCCGGCGGTCAGCACGCCGTACGGCGGGCGGTACCAGAGCGGGCGCGCCCCGCAGAGTCCGGTCACCGCCTCAGTGGCGCGGCGCAGTTCGCGCAGGTCACGGACCGGGGCCGGGTACCACTGCGGCCGGTGGTGCCAGCCGTGCACGGCCACCTCGTGGCCGCGCAGCACCAGTTCGCGGCCGAGCGCGGGCGCGCGCTCCAGCATGGCGCCGAGCAGGAAGAAGGTGGCGCGGGCGCCGAGGCCGTCCAGCGCGTCGAGGACGTACGGGGTGCTGCGGGGGTCGGGGCCGTCGTCGAAGGTGAGGGCGACGTGGCCCGGCGCGGTGCCGTGGCCGGCGGTGCGGCGGGCCAGGGTGCGGCGCAGCGGCGGCAGCCGGACGGCGGCCGGGGCGAGGTGCAGGAACTCGACGCCGGCGGCGACGCCGAGCGCCGCGGCGGCGAGCGTCCCGGGGCGGCCGGCAGCGGTGCTCAACCTCGCGCTCACCCGAAGCGGGACGCCATCCGGCGGAACACGCCCGGGGCCATCCCGTGGATGCGGGCCGGGAAGCCGAGCCAGTTCGGGACGTAGAGCCGGTCGCGCTCGGTGGTGATGGTCGCGACCACGACGTCCGCCACCCGCTCCGCCGGGACGGGGCGCGGCCGCTCGCGCTGGTACGGCGTGCCGCGCCGGTCGAAGAACGGGGTGTCCACCGCCCCCGGCAGCACCAGGCGCACCCCCACCCCCGTGCCGCGCAGCTCGTACCAGAGGCTCTCCGCGAACATGGTCAGCCCGCCCTTGGTGGCGGCGTACCCCGCCTCGTCGCGCACGCCGACCTGGCCGGCCATCGAGCCGAGCAGCACGATCCGGCCGTGCCGGCGCTCCAGCATGCCGGGCAGCAGCAGGCGGACCAGGCGCAGCGGGGCGGCGAGGTTGACCTCGATCATCCGGTCCAGGGTATCGGAGGGCGTCCGCGCGTACGGGCCGCGCCAGCCCAGGCCGGCGCTCGCGATCAGGGCGTCGACCCGGCCGGTCCCGGCCAGCGCGGCCTCGGCGAGGCGGGACGGGCCGTCCGGCTTGCTCAGGTCCTCGGGCAGGGCGCGGCCGCCGGTGCGTTCGGCGAGGTCGTCGAGGCGGGCGCGGTCGGTGCCGGAGAGCAGGGTGTGCCACCCGGCGTCGGCCAGGCGGGTGGCGGTGGCGTGGCCGATCCCCGAGGAGGCGCCGGTGATCAGCACGACGGGGCGGCGGGTCGGGTCGGCCGGGCCGCCGGTATCCGCGGGGTCCACGGGACCGGCGGGGTCCGTGCCGTCCTTCGGGTCCGACCGCCGGGGTCGGGAGTGGGGCTCCTCCGCCATCGGGCACCTGCCGCTCTGTGACCGTGTCGCCGTCCGTTTTGTCCGGCAAGTCACCTTCGCACGGCGGAGCCGTCCGGGCTACCGGGGCGGGACGGCGGGCTCCGCCCCGGCGCCCCGGCGCGGGGCCGACAGCTCGGCGGACTCGCCCTCCAGCTCGCCGAACCGGGAGAGCACGAAGGTGCCGCCCACCGCCACCACGAAGCCGGTCAGTGCGCACCACTCGAAGCCGGGGCGCGCGGCGTCCCCGAGCGCCGTCACGCCGACCAGCGCCGGGCCGAAGGTCTCGGTCACCGTCCCAGCGGCGGTCGCCGCCGTCACCGTGCCGCGCTGCAGGGCCAGGGCGTAGGCGAGGTAGCCGCCGAGGCCGCCGACGGCGAGGGCGTAGGCCGCGGGGTCGGTGAGCACGGCGACCGGGCCGGAGGCGTCCAGGACCCGCACCGCCAGGCTGGTCACGCCGAAGCCGACCCCGGCCAGCAGCCCCAAGCCGGCCGCGGCCGCGCCGCCCTCGCGGCGCGCCAGGACCACGGTGGTCAGCAGCATCACGGCGGTGGCGGCGAGCAGCGCCCAGTGGAAGGCGGGCGCGGCGTGGTCGCGGCCCTCCCGGCCGGAGCCGAGCGCCAGCAGGGTCAGGCCGACGACCACGGCGAGGATGCCCGCGAGGTCGCTCCGGTGCAGCCGCGCACCCAGCAGCCGGACGGCGGCCAGGGCGGTGACGGCGAGGCTGGCGTTGGTGACGGCCTGGACGAGGAAGAGCGGGAGGGTGCGCAGGGCGACGATGCTCAGCACGAAGCCGACGATGTCCAGCACCGTGCCGAGGACGAACTGCCAGGACCGCACCAGCGCGGCCAGCAGGCCCGCCCGCACCCGGTCGGCGCGCGGGGCCGACCGCGCCCCGCGCGCCTGGAAGACCGCCCCGAAGCCGAAGCAGACGGTCGCGGCCAACGCGGTGGCGAGTCCCAGCAGCATGCCTCTCCCAGCCTCGCGGGGCAGCTTCGATCCACCACCAGTCTGTGCCCGGCCGAACCGGGGCGCACGGGTGGGACGAAGGGGGTGAGGGGTACCACCGGGACGACCCCGTCGGCCCGCGCCGCGCGGTGCGGGCCGACGGGGTGGTGGGAGGGTCCGGTCAGCCGAGGGCGCCCGCGAGCAGCGTGGCCGTCCGGGCGACCAGGGGCTCGTCCATCGGAGCAGCCTCGTCCGCCGGCTTGGTGGTCAGCACCGAGAGCAGGACGGGGGCGCCCGCCGGGGTCCAGGCGATGCCGACGTCGTTGGTGGTGCCGTGGCGGCCGGTGCCGGTCTTGTCGGCGAGGGCCCAGTCCGCCGGGAGGCCCTTGCGGAACCGGCGGGTACTGGTGGTGTTGGCCCGCAGCCAGGCCGCGAGCTGGTCCCGCTTGGCCGGCGGCAGGGCGTCACCGAGCGCGAGCCGGCCGTAGGTGAGGGCGATGGCGCGCGGGCTGGTGATGTCGGTGCGGCGGTCGGGCTCGGCGGTGTTGAGCTCGGGCTCCCAGCGGTCCAGGCGGGTGACGCGGTCGCCGATCGAGCGGGCGAACCGGGTGACGGCGGTCGGCCCGCCGAGCTCGCGGAGCAGCAGGTTGCCCGCGACGTTGTCGCTGTAGTCGATGGTGGCGGCGCACAGCTCGGCGACCGTCATGCCGTTCGCCAGGTTCACCTCCCGGCCCGTGATCGGCGCACCGCCCCCGCCCTCGACGCCGACGGTGCCGCCGGCCCGCGTGACGTCCTCGACGGTGTACCGGATCCGCTTGGCGAGGAACTCGCCGTCGCGGTCGAGGTCCCGCAGGACGGCGGCGGCGGCGACGGTCTTGAAGACCGAGCAGATCGGGAACAGCTCGTCCGCCCGGTACCGGACCGTCCGGCCGGTGGCCAGGTTGCGGCCGTAGACGCCGAGGCGGGCGGAGTGCTCCTGCTCCAGGGCGGCCAGGGCCCGGTGGAGGCCGTTGCCGGTGGCCGGGTCGTCGCCCGCCGGCGTCGCGAAGGCCGTTCCGCCGGTCGTCGCGAAGGCCGTTCCGCCGGTCGCGGCGGTGACGGCGACCGCCGCTCCGAGGCCCAGGCCGAGGACGGCGCGGCGGCTGTGGCGTACTTCCGAAGACTGCGGGTGCATGCATCCCCCTTGATCGACTGTCGCGGCGCGAGCCGCTTCTTGATCACCAGGACGCGGTGCGTGCACCGATGGTTCGTCAGCGGGCGTATCGCGGTTCGACGGATCACGGCCGGAGGGCCACCGCCGCGTAGGCCGAGGCCTCGCCGGGGGCGGCGGGGACCTCGCCGGGCGCGGGCCGCCACTGCGGGGTGGGGGCGAGGCCCGGGTCGAGCAGGGTCCAACCGTCGAAGAAGCGGGCGATCTCCGGCCGGGTGCGGGGCTGGACCTCGGTGCCGCCGGAGGCGTATATCCGGACCAGGTCGGCGATGTCCCGGGGTGCGAACTCGGGGGTGACGTGGGTCATCACCAGGGCGCTGCCGGGCGCGAGCGCCGACTTGAGGTGTTCGACCAGCTCGTACGCGCCGCGGGCGTCCGGGACGAAGTGCAGCAGGGCGTTGAGGGAGAGCGCGACGGGCCGGGTGAGGTCGATGGTGTCGCGCAGGCCGGGGGCGGCGAGCAGCCGGGCCGGGTCGGTGACGTCGGCCTCGACGTAGGCGGTGCGGCCCTCGGGGGTGCCGGTGAGCAGCGCCTGGGCGTGCGAGAGGACGATCGGGTCGTTGTCGGCGTAGACCACCCGGGCGCCGGGCCGGACGCTCTGGGCGATCTCGTGCAGGTTGGGCGAGGTGGGGATGCCGGTGCCGATGTCGAGGAACTGGTCGAAGCCGGCCTCGGCGAGCATCCGGGTCGAGCGGTGCATGAAGGACCGGTTGACCCGGGCGCCGGTGAGCAGCCAGGGCGCCACGGCGAGGGCGTGCCCGGCGGCCTCGCGGTCGGCGGCGAAGTTGGTGAAGCCGCCGAGGAAGTAGTCGTACATCCGGGCCGAGTGCGGCACGTTCAGCCGTAGGTCCACCCCGTCGTAGAGGCCCATCGCGTTCTCCCTCCGTTCCGCTCCTGATCGATCGCTTGCTGCCCAGGACGGGCGGGGGCCAACCGTGAACCGGTCACCCCGGGGGTAAGGACGAACATTCGAGACGCATGAGATGACAATCTGTATTCGGATTGCAGCCTGGAGTGACAGGCCTGATGGAATGAGGATGGGTACAGACAGCCCGACCCTCGGGTGGCCCGGTGCGCAGCCGACGGCCACGGAAAGCAGGATCGATGACGATCGACAGGTGTGCCCCGGCGCGTGGGCACCGGGGCGGGACGGCCGTGGCGTGCACCGCCGTGGAGCCGGCGTCGGAGCGGCCGGCCGGCCCGGAGTCCGGCCTCCGATCCGCGTTCGGCCTCCGCCTGGACCTCACCTATGCCGCCTTCTGCGAGACCCATGAACCCGCCTGGCACGCCCTCGCGTTGACCAGGATAGGAAAGCGGTCCGACGCGGCACTGGTGGTCGGGGCGGTGAAGTCCGACCTGGCCCGCTGCTGGCCGCAGGTGCTGCGCTTCGAGGAACCGGCCGCGTACGCCTGGCGGTTGGTCAACCGGCACGTCTCGGACTGGGTGGCCGCCGAGGAGCCGGTGGAGGTGGAGGCGGTCACCTTCGCGGCGGTGATCGGGGCGTTCAAGCAGGTGGCGAGCGGGCTGCTGCACAGCGAGGCGGACGAGGTCCGGCTGTACGCGGCGATCCTCGAACTGCCGGACCGCCAGCGGGACGTGGTCATCCTGCGGTACCTGCTCGGCCTGCACGTCAAGGTGATCGCGGCCTACCTGGGGCGGCCGGTGGCGACGGTGCACTCCAACCTCCGGCACGCCCGGGAGCGGCTGGCCCGCCGGCTCGGGGTGGGTGAACTCCCGGACGGCGGAGGCGATCTGTGACGGCGGGGCGGGAGGACGGCGCCCCGTCCGACGGCGGCCGCACGGCGTTCCGCGTACCGCGGCCCGAACGACCCCATGCCGAGCGGATCGCCGCCGTACGCCAGGCCCGGCTGACCGCCGCGCCCGCCCACCTGCCCTCGGAGCACCAGCAGGCCGCCTTCGAACTCGGCCTGGTGGTGGCCCTGGTGCTGGGCACGCCGGACGCCTCGCGCGGACTCGACCTGCTGGTGAACGCGCGCCGGATCGAGCCGGAGGGGGCCGAGGTGTTCGGCGCGCTGCTGTACGCCACCGGCAAGGAGGAGGGCGCCGAGTTCTGGTGGCGCTTCGCGGCCGGCTCGGGCAGCGGAACGGCCGCGTACTGCCTGCACCTGCATCACCTGATGCTCGGCGAGACCGACGACGCCGACTACTGGCGGGCCTGGTCGGAGCAGCTGGCGACGGCCGAACGCCCGCCCGGGCCAAGGGCGTTGCGGATGGACCGGCCGCTGCTGCCGGACAGCGTACGGCGGGACATCCTGTCCCGGGTGCACCGGGGGCTGGCCCCGCGGCTGCCACCGGCGCTGGTCGCGGTGGTCGACCGGCTGCCGGTGCAGGACGGCGACGAGGAGGAGGTGCCGAGCCCGTGGGGGCTCACCTCGGGGGCGACCTCCGCCTGCTCCTGGGAGGACCTTCGCCGCGGAGCGGCGGACGATCACGACGACCCGTGGGGGTGAGGGCCCCGCAGGCTGCCGTGATCATCCCTTCAGGTGAGCGCGGACAGCGCGGCGACGACGGCCGGGTCCCGTCCGCTCCCGGACTCGGTCCGTTCCCCCGCCGGGGTGGCGTGCCGGACGACGTAGTGGTGCGGTGCCATCGCGGTGTCGCGGCCGGGCAGGGCGGCGACCACCGCGCGGTGCGCTTCGACGGGGCCGAAGGCGGGGTCGGACGCCGCCACCTCGGCCACCAACCTCCCTTCCACCACGGACAGTCGGTGGTCCCCGAGGGCGGTGCGCAGGAGGTCGCGGACGGCCGCGAGGTCGATCCAGGAGTCGTCGATCAGCAGCCACTCGCCGTCCCGGCCGCCACCCGGCGGGCCGAGCACCGCAGGCAGGTCGGCGAGCAGCACCGGGCCTTCGGCCGCGGCGGCGAGCAGGGCCGGCAGCGCCCTGGCGAACATCTCGGCCTCCTCGGCGTCGAGCACCTGGGGGCAGGCGATCAGGACGAAGTCCAGGCTGCCGGTGATCCGCAGGACGGTGAACATCAGCCGCACCGGCAGCGGCGGGGCGGGCAGCACGGTGAGTTCGGGGTCGACGGCCGGGAGCGGCCTGGTGTCGGCGACGGTGGCCGGGACGGTCAGGCTCAGGTCGTTGACGACCACCTGGCGGCCGAACCGGGCTCCGCGCAGGTGGGCCGCGTCCTCGACCAGCTGCCAGACCTTCTCGGCGTCCAGGGTGCTGTGCCAGTAGGCGTTCAGCGAAGCGGACTTCGCCCGGCCGATCAGCTGGTCGAGGTCGGCCGCGCCGGTGTCGAGGAGGATCAGCGCGTCCTGCGCGAGGGTCCCGACGTGGTCGACCAGCGCGGCGCGCTGGCGGTTGGCGGAGAGCGCCGAGAGCACCAGTCCGCGCCGGCCTGCACGGTGGGCGACCAGCGCGGCGAAGGCGGCGAGCAGCACGACCGAGGGACTGGCGCCGGTGCGCCGGCAGACCGCGGCGAGATGGTCGGCGGCGGTGCGCGAGCGGACCAGCAGGGCGCCGTGGCCGCGGGGCGGGCCGGTGACCCGCGCGTCGGAGAAGACGGTCTGCGGGCCGGTGGTCAGGATGCGGGCCCAGTGCCGCAGCGCGGCGGCGGCCCTGCGGCGGCCTTGCGGGCTCTGCTCCGCGACGGCGATCTCCAGCGGGGTCGGCGCGGTGACCGGCGGCAGCACCTTCCCGGCGGCGAGGGCGTGCCAGTCCTCGATCAGCACCGCGGTGGCGGCGCCGTCGGCCCCCGCGTGGCAGACCACGGCGACCAGCCGCAGCAGCCGGTCACCGGCGGCGACCAGGGTGAACCGGACTCTCGGCGGCGCGTCGAGGGCCACCGGGACGGCGACGTCGACGCGACCCAACTCCTCGGCCAGGGCGTCCAGTTCTTCTTCCGAGCGGTCGCCGGCCTCGACCACGGCCACGGTGAACCGGCCGTCCCGGTGCACCACCTGTCGCTCCGGGAAGCCGTCCGCCCCCGGGCCAGCGGGGAAGGACGTCCGCAGCGACTCGTGCCGCTCGACCAGCAGGCGCAGGGCGGCCAGTCCGGCGGGGACCGAGGTGCCGTGGGGCACCGGCCAGACGGACTCCCGGTTGATCTGCTCGGGGGCGCTCGACCGGATGCAGCGGACCATGTTGTCCTGGCCGCGGGTGAGCGGGCCGGACCCGCCGCCCTCGGCGGCGAACCGGACGGTGACCCGCCGGGCGGTCCGCCGCGGGCCGCCCGGGGTCGCGGCGAGTGACGCCGGCTCGTGCGGGGCGGCGGCATCCGCCGTGGCGTCGGCGGCGGTGGCGTCGCATGGGGTGGCGTCGTGCGGTGTCACGTCGTACGCGCCTTTCGGCTCGCCCGGGAGGGCTCGGCGGGGGGGGTGATCAAGACGCTACCAGCGCCCTCGCGAACTGGTCCAGACCAACTACGGAAGCTTGGGCAGGGACTCAACTCGGTTTCCACGCAAGAGATTTGACATGCATCGGCGAATCCCCGAGGGCGGCGACGGCAGCCCGGAACGGCTCGGCGACGGGGACGTCGCAGAGCCGGGCCGGGCCGGTGCCGAGCCCACCCGGATCGGCCACCAGCACCGGCGACGGACCTGACACGGGCACGCCGAAGGACTGCGCGAGCCGCCCGCCGTACGCCTTGACGCAGGCCTCGCGGCGGCACCACAGCGCGGTGAACCGCTCCGCCCGCTCGGCCGGTTCGACGGGCTCGGCGACGAACCGCGCCTCCTCGGCGGGGAACCAGCGGGCGGCCATCCGCTCGGCCGTCCGGGGATCGTGGAGCCGCTCGACGTCGACGCCGACCGCCCGCCCCTCGGCGACGGCCAGCACCGCGAACGCCTCCGAGGCCGACCAGTTGACCCGCAGTCCCCCGCCCTCCGCCGGCTCGGGCTTGCCGTGCGACCCGTACCGCCAGGCCAGCTCGGCCGGGCGCACGCCGAGCCGGGCGGCGACCAGTTGCCGGACGGCGCCGCGCACCACGGTGAAGCGTTGGCGCGCTTCCCGGGCCATCCGCTCCGCCCGGGCGCGTTCGTCAGGCGCCAGCAGCCGCCACAACTCGGCGGCCACAGCGGATGGTTGACGCGTATCGATCAGCCAGAGGTCGACCGCCGTCACGGCAGGGTCAGCGTGCTGAGCACGCCGAGCCGCCGGTCGTACCCGGCCAGCAGTGCGGGCCGGCCGTCCGCCCGCCAGCGCGGCAGGTGGTCGGCCAGCTCCGCCCAGAGTCCGGTGAACGGCTGGGCCGGCGCCGGTTCCCCCGCCTCGAAGCCGGGGCCGAGCAGCAGCGCCGCCTCGGGCCCGAGCTCCTCGGCCTCGGCCCGGACCGTCTCCGCCGGGGAGGTCGCCCCCCGGGTCTGCCGGACGACCAGACCGTCGCCGGGAGCCTCCTCGCAGACCAGCACCACCACCGCGTGCCGTTGCGGCAAGGGCACCGGCCCGGGTGGTTCGTAGTGCAGGGCGGTCTGCTCGGCGAGCACCACCACGGCCCGGCGGCAGCCGCCGGTGCGCTGGTGGCCGGCGGCCAGCCGCAGGGCTGTGAAGGCCGCCGCGCCGCCCTGGTCGCAGACCGCGAAGGCGAGCGGGCTCCCAGGTACGGACCGGCTGAGCGCCAGCGAGGACGGCGCGCCGGGCCGTACGTCCGGGGTGTCGAAGGCGAGGACTAGCAGGTCCGCCGGCTCGTCCTCGGCGAGCGCGTCGCGCAGCGGTCCGGCGGCCAGTTCCTCGTAGGAGTGGCCGACGCCCTCGCCCAGCAGGTCCTCGCGCAGCGGCAGACCGTAGGGGCGGACCAGGTCGGACACGAAGACCCGCAGGTCCGGGTCGAGCGAGGTCTCCGAACGGCCGTCGGAGCGGCGGGCCAGCGCCCGGGTGATCCGCAGGCCGGTGGGGCCGGGGGCCACCCGGTCAGTCCTCGGGGATGACGTGCCCGGCGACGTAGTCGGCCAGCCTGGTGACCGACCGCAGGTCGTCCTCGGTGATCTGCTCGACGTCGACCTGGATGTCGAGCGTCTCCTCCAGCTCCAGGATCAGCTCGATGGTGCCGGCCGAGGTGAGCCCGAGGTCGTCGAACAGGCAGGCGTCCTGCGGGATCTCGGGCAGTTCGCGCTTGAGCACGCGCGGCAGGAGCTCGCCGATGCCGTGCAGGACGCGCTCGCGCAGTTCGGGGTCAGTGGTCTGGACCACGGCTTCTGACATGGGTGTCCCGTCCCGTCGTACGTGGGATGTGTGCTCCGGGGCTTTCGGGCGCCCCGGGGGCTCTGGGGTGGTGCGGGGATCCGACGTCGCGGTGCGGACGGCGGCCGCCGACGCGACCGGCGGGCCGTCAGTACCGCATCGCCATCGCGGAGAAGGTCGCTCCGACACCGGCGGCGGCGATCAGGTAGTGGTCGCCGCGGCGGAGCAGCCCCCGTGTGATGGCGGTGTGGAGATTGATGAGGCTGTCCGAGGCGAAACTGTGCCCGACCGACCGCACGTTGTCCAGCACGACTTTCTCGACCGGGTAGCCGATCCGGCGCGCGATCATCCGCCAGGAGGCCTGGTTGACGTTGTGCGGCAGGATCGCGGCCAGGTCGGAGAGGTCCAGACCGGCCTGGTCCAGGGCGGCCTCGATGGTCTCCACCATCACGTTCGGGTACTCGCGCTGGTAGCGGGCGAGCAGGTCCGGGTCCGCGGCCAGCCGGCCGTCGAACTCCGGACGCTGGCGCACCACGGATGAGAGCATCCGGTGGCGCTCGCCACCGGCGCTGACCAGGCAGGCGGCCGCGCCCTCGGCGAAGATGCCGGTCTCGGGCACCACCTGGGCGTCCCTGGTGAAGGTCTTCTCGCCGGTCAGCACCAGGGCGAGCGCCGCCGGGTCGGGGTCGGACGCGAGCAGCCGGCCGGCCAGGTCGATGGCCAGCAGGCCCACCGCGCAGGCGTGGTGGGTCACCGTGAAGGCGTTGGCGTGCGCCAGCCCACGGGTGTCGAGCAGGTCGTGCAGAGGGTTGAGCGGATGGGGCACCGCCACCGGCATGCTGCGGGCGTGGATCACGAAGCGGACGTCGTGTTCGCGCCCGCGCAGCTCCGGCAGGTCGTCCAGGGCGGCGTCGAGCAGGTCGGGCAGCGTCCCGGCCGGGTCCAGGCGCAGCTGGTCCAGGCCGTGGAAGCGGCGGAAGAGACGGAGTTGACGTGGGGTCAGGCCGATGCGCTCGCCCGCAGCCTCGATGGGAACGGCGTGCGGGGGGAGGTGAACGGCCACTGCCTCCAGTGCGGTCACGCGGGCTAGTATTCCGACGCCCGCCGGGTCGCACAAGTGATCTCTGGGCCCTCCTCCGTCGCCGCCGCTCCCCGGAAGCCGTCAACCGCCTTCCGGAGCGGCCGCGTTCACCCCCGTGCCGTCGAGCAGGTGGGAGATCTCTCATGCCGAACCCTGAACCCCCCAACCCCGGAGCCCCGTTGAACCAGGAGCTGGTGGCCCTGCTGGTCGAGGTGGCCGGTGCGCCGCCCGGCTGGGCGCGCCACGTCACCCCGGACGCCCGGCTGGACGGCGACCTGCTGCTGGACGAGGACGAACTCGCCGACCTGGCCGAGCGGCTGCGCGAGCGGTTCGGCCCGCGGGCCGACCTCGCCGCGCTGCGTGCCGGGCTGGACCTGGCCGCCCTGGAGACCCTGACCGTCGCCGACGTGCAGCGACTGCTCCCCGAGGAGGACACCCGATGACCAGGTACCTGCTGGTGGTGCCACCCCTGACCGGACACATCAACCCGGCCGCGGGCATCGCGGCCGAACTGACCGCCCGCGGACACCAGGTGGCCTGGACCGGCACCGAGTCGGTGCTGCGCCCGCTGCTCGGCCCGCGCGCCGAGGTGCTCGGCACCGGCACCCGGGCGTTCCGGGCCCAGGGCGGGCACGGGCTGGCCGCGCTGCGCTCGCTCTGGGAGGGCTTCATCGTCCCGTACACCCGCTTCACCCTGAAGCCGCTGGACGCGATCGTGCGGGAGTGGCGGCCGGACGTGCTGCTGGTCGACCAGCACACCCCGGCGGGAGCGCTGGTCGCCCACCGGCACGCGCTGCCGTGGGCGTCCTTCGCCCCCGGGGCGATGGAACTGGGCCGCCCCTACCGAGCGTTGCCGCAGGTCGAGGCGTGGATGACCGGGCTGCTGCGCGGGCTGTGGGAGCGCGCCGCACTGCCCGCCGCGGAGTACCTGGACCCGCGTTTCTCCCCGCACCTGCTGCTGGCGACGACCGGCCCGGCGCTGACCGGCTCGGCCCCGCCGCCGGGGCACGCGCTCGTCGGGCCGGTGATCCCGGCCCGGCCGCACGATCCGGACTTCCCGTGGCAGCGGCTGCTGCCCGGCCGGCGGCGGGTGCTGGTCACCATGGGCACGCTGGCCGGCGATCTGGGCGCGGACTTCCTGGCCCGGTCCGTGCGGGCGCTGGAGCTGTCCGGCGAGGACGTGCAGCCGGTGTTCGCCGGGCCGCGCGAGCTGCTGCCCGAACTGCCCGCGCGGGCCGTGGCGGTGGACCGGGCGCCGGTGCTGGAGCTGATGGCGCGCGGCGAGCTGGACGCCGTGCTCTGCCACGGGGGGATGAACACCGTGGGCGAGGCGCTGGCGCACGGCCTGCCGCTGGTCACCGCGCCGATCCGGCACGACCAGCCGATCGTCGCCCGCCAGGTGGCGGCGGCGGGCGCGGGGCCGCAGGTGCCGTTCGCGCGCGTCACGCCGGAACGGCTGGGGGACGCGCTGCGGGCCGTACTCGACACCACGGGGTACCGGGAGCGGGCGGTTCAGGTCGGGCGGGAGCTGCTGGCCGGGGGCGGTGCGGCAGCCGCGGCGGACCGCCTGGAGGCACTCGGCTGACCGGGCCCGGTCGGCCTTCCTCCCCGGACCGACGCTCCCCCTCCTCGGACCGGCCTCCGACCGGCCCGGACCCGCCCCTCGGCCCCGCCCCTTAGCAGACCGGCGGAGCGCACGTCCATTGGTCTAGGCCATTGTTTCCGGGGCGGGGTTCGCCCTAGGGTGTCGCAGCAGCACCGCCCTCCGCAGGTGCCGAGCCCCGCCTTCCCAGGTGCCGTGGCAGCCCATCCCCGCACGGGAGTTCCGGTTGATCGAGACCACGGGACTGCGCAAGTCCTACCGCAAGAAGACCTCCCGCCGCAGCGGCGGGGACCCCACCGTCGACGCCGTCCGCGGCATCGACCTGTCGGTCGCCGCCGGCGAGATCTACGGCTTCCTCGGCCCCAACGGCGCCGGGAAGACCACCACCCTGCGCATGCTGGCCACCCTGATCCGCCCGGACGGCGGACAGGCCGTCATCGCCGGGGCCGACCTGTTCACCGACCCCGCCGGGGTCCGGCGGCGGATCGGCTACGTCGCCCAGGGCGGCGGCACCACCGACAACGTCAGCGGCCGCGAGGAACTGGTGCTCCAGGCCCGGATGTACGGCGCGGCCAAGGCCCAGGCCGTCCAGGCGGCCGCGGACGCGCTCAAGGCCTTCGACCTCACCGAGTTCGGCGACCGCCCGTGCGCCACCTACTCCGGCGGCCAGCGCCGCCGGGTGGACATCGCACTCGGGGTGATCCACCAGCCGCGGGTGCTGTTCCTGGACGAGCCCACGGTCGGGCTGGACCCGGCCAGCCGGGCGTACGTCTGGGAGGAGATCCGCCGGCTGCGCACCGAGGGCATGACGGTCGTCGTCACCACCCACTACCTGGACGAGGCCGACGCGCTCTGCGACCGGGTCGCCATCGTCGACCACGGCCGGGTGGTGGCCGAGGGCACCCCCGAGGTGCTCAAGCGCGAGATCTCCGGCGACGTCGTCCTGGTCGGACTGGACGGCGGGGAGGCCGCCTTCGAGCGCGCGGCCGAGGTGCTGCGCCCGCAGCCGTACCTGCACCGGCTGGAGCAGAACGGCGACGAGGGGCTGCGGCTGTACCTGGAGGACGGCGCCGCCGCGATCCCGCGGCTGCTGCGCGCCCTGGACGCGGCGGGCCTGACGCCCGGCACGGTGCAGCTCCAACGGCCCAGTCTGGACGACGTGTTCCTGGCCCGCACCGGCCGCTCGCTCCGGCAGTCCTGATCCCTCCGAACCACCCGGACCCGCACACATCCCTGGGGAGACCGTGAAGCTCGCCCGCGACACCTGGCTGGTCTTCCAGCGCCAGCTGCTGCTCATGATCCGCACCCCGATCTGGATCGCCGTCGGCATCATCCAGCCGGTGTTCTACCTGCTGCTGTTCGCCCCGCTGCTGAAGAAGGTGCTCGCCCCGGAGGGCGCGAGCAGCTACGCCGACGCCTACCAGGTGTACGTGCCGGGCCTGTTGGCGGTGCTGTGCATCTTCGGCGGGCTGTTCACCGGGTTCAGCCTGCTCGGCGAGCTCAAGGCCGGCATCATCGAGCGCTCCCGGGTGACCCCGGTGAGCCGACTGGCGCTACTGCTCGGACGGGCGATGCGGGAGATGGTGGCGCTGCTGGTGCAGGCCGTCCTGATCACCCTGATCGCGCTGCCGTTCGGGCTGCGGGTGAGCCCGCTGAACCTCCTGCTCGCCTACCTGCTGCTGGGCCTGCTGGCGCTGATGACCTCGGCGATCTCCTTCGGCATCGCGCTGATGGTGCCGACCGACGCGGCGATGTCGCCGGTGGTCAACACCATCGCGCAGCCGATCGCGCTGCTCTCCGGGGTGCTGCTGCCGCTCACCCTGGCACCGGAGTGGCTGCAGCAGGCGGCCAGGTGGAACCCCTTCTACTGGGCCGTGGAGGGCATGCGCGCGCTGTTCTCCGGGCACGCCGGGGACAGCGCGGTCTGGCAGGGGCTGCTGGTGGTCGCGGTGATGACCGTCCTGGCGGTGTACTGGTCGGCCCGGCTGTTCTCCACCCGGGTGCGCTGACAGACGGAACGGCGCAGGAACACCGCGCAGACACACGGCTGAGGGGCCCGGCTCGCGATGAGCCGGGCCCCTCGGCCGTCTTCGTGGGCTCAGGCCGCCACGAACGCCGCCAGCTTCCCCACACCGTCGATGATCTGCGCCTGGGTCAGCGAGCTGACCGACAGCCGCAGCCGCCGCTCGCCGCCGCCCGCCGGGTAGAACGGCGCCATCGGTGTCCAGAGCACGCCGAAGTCGCGGGCGCAGCGCTCCATGGCCGCCTCGTCGGCGAGGAACGGCACCGTCAGCACGGCGAAGAAGCCGCCGTCCGGCCGGGTCCAGGAGATGCCCAGCCGGCGCCGCACGGAGGCCGGGAAGTGCCGGTCCAGCTCCCGCAGCAGGGTGTCCATGCCGGCCGCGTAGTGGGCGGTGGCACGGGCGTTGGCGGCCCGCAGGTTGCAGTCGTGGGCCAGCAGCATGCCGCCGATGACGGCTTGGCTGAGCGCGGGCGTGTTGACCGTCGTCATGCTCTTCAGCCTGGCCAGCTCGTCCGCGAGCAGGCCGCGCCGGCCGTCGGGGCCGGCCACCTCCTGGTCGGCGACCAGGTAGCCGACCCGGGCCCCGGGGAAGCAGGTCTTGGCGAACGAGCCCAGGTAGACGACCTGGCGGCGGCGGTCCAGCGCCTTGAGGGTGGGCCGCAGTCCCGGGGTGCGGGAGAAGAAGCCGTACGGGTTGTCCTCGATGACGAGCACGCCCTCCTCGGCCGCCGCCGCCAGCAGCGCGGTGCGGGCCGCGACCGGCATGCTGGCGCCGGAGGGGTTGGCGAAGTCCGGGACGACGTAGAGGGCGCGCGGACGGCGCCCCTCGGCCCGCACCGCGCGGGCGGCCTCCCGGACCGCCGCCGGGTCGGGGCCGCCGTCCCCGCCCTCGGGGACGGGGCGGACGGTCAGGTCGAGCAGCCGGGCGGCGCCGGTCACGCCGACGTAGCAGGGCGAGCTGACCAGCAGGACGTCGTCCGGTCCGGCGCACAGGGCGCGCAGCGTCAGCAGCATGCCCTCCTGGGCGCCGACCGTGACCACCAGGGCCTCCGGGTCGACGGCCAGGCCCTCGTCGTTGGCCAGCGAGCGGGCGACCAGCTCGTTGATGACGCCCTTGGTCGGGCCGTACTGGAACAGCGCGGTGCGCACCGCGTCCCGGCCGAGGCCGCGGTCCGCCAGGTGGGCGAGGTAGGTCTCCAGGTGGCCCGCGACGTCCTCGGGCTCGAAGAAGCCCTCGTAGGGGCGGCCGGGGGCGAAGGACACGGCGTCCGGATAGCGGGTGGTGACCTCGTTGAGGAAGGTCATCGCGTCCAGCAGCGGATCGGCCAGGGAGGCGTGCAGGTCGTCCAGGGAGAGCTTCACCGCAGCGCCCTCCGGAGGCGGTCGGCCGCGAAGGCCTGGGCCTCGGCCGCCGCGTCCAGGGTGCCGGTCATCGCGAAGAAGCCGTGCGGCATGCCCGCGTAGCGGCGCAGCTCCACCGGGACCCCGGCGGCGCGCAGCGCCTCGGCGTACTGCTCGCCCTCGTCCCGCAGCGGGTCGTACTCGGCGGTCAGGACGGTCGCGGGCGGCAGTCCGGCCAGGGTGGCGGCGCGCAGCGGGGAGGCGTACGGGCTGGCGCCGTCCCCCTGGTCGGCCAGGTAGTGGCCCCAGTACCAGGCCACCGAGCGGCGGTTGAACAGCGCCGGGTCGTCGTGGGCGCGCAGCGACGGGGTGTCGGCGCCGTGGTCGGTGTTGGGGTAGACCAGCAGCTGGTGGCGCAGGACGGGGCCGCCCTCGGCGCGCAGCAGGAGGGTGAGCGCGGCGGTGAGGTTGCCGCCGGCGCTGTCGCCGCCGACCGCCAGCCGGTCCGGGTCGATGCCGAACTCCTCCGCGCGTTCGACCAGTTGGAGCAGGGCGGCGCGGCAGTCGTGCAGCGCCGCCGGGAAGGGGTGTTCGGGGGCGAGCCGGTAGCCGACGGAGGCGGTGACGCAGCCGACGGCGTTGGTGAGCCGGCGGCAGATCGCGTCGCTGGTGTCGGGCGAGCCGAGCGTCCAGCCGCCGCCGAACAGGTAGAGCAGGGCGGGCAGTCGGCGGCCGGACGCCTCGGGGCGGTAGAGCCGCAGGGCGAGTTCGCCGCCGGGGCCGGGGATGCGGTGCTCCTCGACGGCGGCGACCGGTTCAGGCGTGCCGGCCGCCGCGCGGATGTCCGCGAGGTCGGCGGCCCGGGCCTCGGCGAGGGTCAGGGTGTAGAGCGGCGGGGTACCGCTGCCGGCGCGCCGGGCGCGCAGCGCCTCGGCCTGGGGGTGCAGGGGCATGGGCGGGTCCGTTCGGTGCGGGGGTGTCAGCTGTCCGCCTCGACGTAGATGGTCTCGTCGGTGCGGAAGGCCGTGTCGAGGTCGGCGACGTCCGGACGGGTGCCCTGCCGGTAGGCGCACTGGCGGATCCGGTCGGGCTCGAAGCCGGCCTGGGTGAGGACGTGCCGCAGCTCGTCCACATCGTAGATCCACTGGTGCCCGAAGTACCGGAAGATCTGGTTGACCAGGAAGGCCGGGCGTGCGGGCATCGGCGGGCCGAAGCCGAGGGTGGTCAGCCGGCGCCGGTGCCTGGCCAGGAAGCCGTCGCCGGTGGCGTAGCCGACCAGGTAGCGGGCGAGGTCGGGGGTGGTCAGGCGCAGGACGCCGCCGGGGCGCAGCACCCGGCGGGCCTCGCGCAGCCAGTTGACGGCGACGGGCATGGTGACGTGCTCGATCAGGTGCTCGGCGTACACCCAGTCGACGCTGTCGTCGGCGAAGGGCAGTGGTTCGGCGATGTCGAGCCGGGTGAACCAGCGGTCGCCGTCGACCCGGTAGAGGGTGCCGGGCTCGGTCGCGGTGTCGGGGCTGCGCAGGGTTGCGAGGTCGGTGCCGAGGCCCTCCGGGTGGGCGGTCCGGAAGGCGGCGAACTCGATGCCGGTGATGCCGAGTTCCCGGAGGCCCGCGTGGTCGCGCGGCAGGCCGCCGGGGTGCGCCTGCAGCTTGTCGCAGGTGGCGACCCGCGCGCTGAAGGCGTCCAGCCGGGGGGCCAGCCCGTCAGGGTCGTCCCAGTCCCAGCCCGGAAATCTCTCGCTCTGCTCGGTCATGTGTCGGACCCTCCTGATGGGAGAACGCGGTTCGGGTACGGCGCGGTTCAACGGCCGCGCTCGCGGAGGTCGGGGCCCTGTTTCGGTCGGCCGCCCGGGGGTTCGGGTGTCAGCCGGCCGGGCAGGGCCAGGGCGCCAGGGCCGTGCGGTCCAGGTCGGCGAGCCGGGGGCGGCCCAACAGGGCCATGGCGTGCTCCAGTTCCTCGCGCAGCAGGTCGAGCACCCGGTGCACCCCGGCCTCGCCGTCGGCGGCCAGGCCCCAGAGGGCGGGGCGGCCGACCAGCACGGCGCGGGCGCCGAGGGCGAGGGCGATCGCGAGGTCGGTGCCGCTGCGCACGCCGCCGTCGAACAGCACCGGCAGCTCGGTGGGCACGGCCTCGACCACCTCGGGCAGGGCTGCCAAGGCCGGCACGGACCCGTCGAGTTGACGGCCGCCGTGGTTGGAGACCAGGACGGCGTCGACGCCGTGCTCGACGGCCAGCCGGGCGTCCTCGGCGGTGAGGACGCCCTTGAGGACCAGCGGCAGCCGGGTGCGTTCGCGCAGCCAGGCCAGGTCGGACCAGGTCAGGGTGGGGTCGAACTGCTCGCGGGCGTGCTCGGCGATGCCCGAACTTCCGCCGGTGGCACGGTGGCTGGCGGTCATCAGGGACTGGTCCAGGTTGACCGCGCGGACGCCGGGCGGGACGGCGAAGCCGTTGCGCAGGTCGCGCAGCCGTCGGCCGATCCTGGGGGCGTCCACGGTCAGCACCAGCGCCCGGTAGCCGGCCGCCTCGGCGCGTTCCACCAGGGCGGCCAGGGCGGCACGTTCGCGCAGCCAGTACAGCTGGGGCCAGAGCGGGCCGGTGGCCGCCGCGGCGATCTCCTCCACCGTCCGGCTGGCGAACATCCCGGCAACCAGGAGGGCTCCCGCCCGCCCGGCGGCGCGCGCGGTGGCGGTCTCGCCCTCCGGGTCGACCAGCCGGTGGTAGGCCATCGGGGCGATCCCGAGCGGCAGGCGCAGCGGCGCGCCGAGGAGGGTCAGGGCGGGGTCGCAGGCGGAGACGTCGACCAGGGTGCGCGGGCGCAGCGCATGGCGGCCGAACATCTCCCGGTTGGCCGCCAGGGTGCGTTCCGCGCCACTGCCGCCTTCGATGAAATCCCAGATTTCCGGGGGGAGTCGGGCGTGCGCCGCACGCTCGATCCCGGCCATCGTGAGAACTCCCACGGGCATTCCTCGTTCCGGGACGGCCACGCGCGGGCCGGTCCTGGTTGGGCAGCGTAGGAGCAACGACCACATTGGTATAGACCTTGATTTGACCAAACGTCTGTGCCATGGTCTGGCCACGGAATTGACCGTTGGGTTTGCTTTAACGGCGTTCATGTCAAATCCCCTCACTTGTGTGGAGCCGCGTTGACCGGCTTTTCCCCCTCCGTACTTCCGGCTGCCCTCCTGCCGCACTCGGACGCCCCGGACTCCTGGGTCGACCGGCTGCTGCTGGCCGGCCCCGGCGGCGAGGAGTGCCTGCGCCTCGGCGCACCGCTCGACCGGGACGCCCTGCGCGCCCTGGTGGCGGAGCAGTCCGACCGGCTTTCCGCTGCCGGGCTCGGCCCCGGCGGGACGGCGGCGCTGCGGCTGCCGCCCTCGGTGGCGTTCGTCGCGGCGCTGCTGGCATGCTGGCGACTGGGTGCCCAAGTCGCACTACTCGACCACCGGTTGACCGACCACGAGGTCGACGCCGCGGTGGCGCGGCTGGCCCCGCAGGTGCTGGTAGGCTCCGCCCATCGGTCCGCGGCGGCCCTGCGCGGCTTCTCCGAAGTCGAGCCGGTGGCCGTTCCGCTGGCGGACGGGCGCCCGGCCCGCACCGGACACGCGTTGATCCAGCTCAGCTCCGGATCCACCGGTCCGGCCAAGGTCATCGCCCGCACCGCGTCCGACCTGCTGCGCGAACTCGACTGCTACCGAAGGCTGGTGGAGTTCCCCGGCGAGGGCGAGCGGGTCGTCCTGCTCTCCTCGGTGGTGCACGTGCTCGGCCTGGTCGGCGGGCTGCTCAACAGCCTGTACGCCCGGGCCGCGCTCACCGTGCCGGAGCGGATGACGGCGGCGGGCATCCTCGCCGAGGTCGCCGCCGGCGACCGGCCGACCACCGTGATCGGGGTGCCGTTCCACGCCGAACTGCTGGCGGGGGCGATCGCTCCCCCGCCGCTGCCCCGGCTGCGGCGGATGGTCGTGGCGGGCGAACTCGTCCGCCCGGGACTGCCCGCGCTGTTCACCGAGCGCTACGGCGTCCCGCTCGGCACCATGTACGGCATGACCGAGACCGGGGTGATCGCCACCGATCTCTCCGGTACGCTCCACCCGGCCAAGCGGCCCGTGCACGGCATGGAACTGCGCCTGGTGAAGGGCGAGTTGCAGATCGGTGCGACGTCCTCCCCGTACCCCGGGCTGGACGATCCGACCCGCTGGTCGGACGGCTGGCTGCACACCCGGGACGCGGCCGAGCTGGCCGCCGACGGCCTGGTCACCGTGCTCGGCCGGCTGGACTCGCAGGTCTCGATCGGCGGGCTGAAGGTCGACCTCACCGAGGTCGAGCAGACGCTCACCGCGCTGCCCGAGGTCCGCGAGGCCGTCGTGGTCTTCGACGGCGGCGCGATCGAGGCCTACCTGTCGACCGAGCCGGAGGCCGAACTCGCCTCCGTCCAGGAGGGGCTGGCCCGCCGCCTGGCCGCCTACAAGCGGCCGCGCCGGCTCGCCCGGCTGGACCGGCTCCCCCGCACCGCCACCGGAAAGCTGCTGCGCGACCCGGCCGCCCTGCGCGCGACCGCCGCCGCCGCCGACTGACCCGCGCCCGACTGACCCGCGCCCGACTTACCCGCGCCCGGCCGTCGCCGGCCGCACCCCGTTCCGTCCGCACCACCACCCCGACAAGGAGCCCACCACCATGCAGGACCGCATCCGCGCCTTCGTCCTGGCCGCACTCGCCGAGATGCAGTACGACGTCTCCGAGGTCACCGGGGACACCGACCTCGGCCCGGCCGGGCTGGACCTCGAATCGCTCGCGCTGGCCGACCTGTCCGTGCAGGTCGAGGACGAGTTCGGGATCAAGTTCGACCTGGACGAGATGGAGACCACCGCGCTGATGACGCTGGACGAGTTCACCGCCGACGTCGCCCGCCGGATCGACGCCCTCGCCACCACCTCCGGCAGCGCCGCGTGACCGGCTCCCCGATCCCCGACGGCCTGCCGGACCGGGCCGAGGTCCTGACCATGCTGGCGGCGTTCGGGCAGCGCGCCGTCGACACCGTGCCGGAGGACCTCGGATCACTCGAACTCACCTGGCTCGTCGCCGAGTTCGAGCAGCGGTACGGGCTCCAGCTGGACCTGGACGACGACCGCTTCGGCGCGGTGCGCACCGTCGACGACGCCACCGGCCTGCTGCGCGAGGCCGTCCTCGCCGACCGCGCGGGCGCACGGCCGTGATCCCCGCCCGCACCGGCTCCGGGCCGCCGGGCCGGGCGGCCGGTCGCCCGGTGCTCACCGGTGCCGGGGTGCTCAGCGCCGCCGGGCGCGGGCTCGGCGCACTGACCGAGGCCACCGCCCACGGCAAGTCCCTGTTCGGCCCGGTCACCCGCTTCGACGTGAGCGCCCGCCGCACCACCCGCGCCGCGCTGTTCCCCGACACCGGGCCGCCGGCCCGCCGCCACCCGCTGGCCGGGGCCGTGCTCGACGCGATCGGCCAGGCCTGCCGACAGGCCGGGCTGACCGCCGCCGAGGGCGCCGGCCTGCCCGTGCTGCTCGCCCTGCACAGTGACGGACACACCCGCGCGACCGCCGACGCGGTGGCCGCCGGAGTCCGGGCCGACTGGGGCGCGCCGGGCGTCACCCGGGTCTACAACGGTGCCTGCGTGGCCGCCGCGACCGCCGTCGCCGACGCGGGCGCCCTGGTGGCCGCCGGACGGCACGAGCGGGTCCTGGTCGCGGCCGGGCACCTCGTCGAACCGGGCGTCTTCGCGGTCTTCGACGCCGGACGGGCGCTGGCCCGGGACGGCGAGGTCCGCCCGTTCAGCGCCGGCCGCACCGGCACCCTGCTCGCCGACGCGGCCGCCGCCGTCCTGGTCGAATCCGCCCCCGCCGCCGAACGGCGCGGCGCGCCCGCGCTCGCCCGGCTGGCGGGGTGGGGCCGGGCCGGGGACGCCCACCACGTCTGCCGCCCGGAACCGGAGGGCGACGGGGCGGCCCGGGCGATCGGGGCCGCGCTCGCGCGGGCGGGCGTCGATCCGGCCGAGGTCGGCTACGTCAACGCCAACGGCACCGGCTCCACGCTCGCCGACCGGGCCGAGGCCCGCGCCCTTCGGCGGGTGTTCGGCGCGCACACCGACCGCCTGCCGGTCAGCTCCAGCAAGTCCGTGCACGGGCACGCCCTGGAGGCCTCCGCTCTGCTCGAACTCGTCGTCACCGTCGGCGCGTTGGGCACCGGGCTGCTCCCGGTCAACGCCGGCTGGCTCGGCCCGGACCAGGACCTCGCACTCGACCTCGTCCTGGACGGCCCGCGCGCCGCCCGTCCCTCGTACGTCCTCAGCCTCAACTCCGCCTTCGGCGGCGCCAACACCGCGCTGCTGCTGGCCCCGGGATGACAGCCACCGCCATGACCACCCCTGCCGACCACACCCACGGGCTGCGGATCCTCGCCGAGGCCCGCCGCCCCGCCCCCGGCCTGGACGGACCGCCGCCACCGCTGCCCGGCTTCGCCGCCTCCGGCTTCAACCCGCTGGTCGCCGACACCGCCGAGCGCTGTCTGCGCGCCCACCACGGCGAGCCGCCCGCCCCCGGACGGACCGCCCTGCTGCTCGCCAGCGCGAGCGGCGACCTCGACACCGCGCGGGCCATCGAACACAGCGCCGAGCCCGGACAGCGCACCGGCCCGCTGCTGTTCTTCCAGTCCAACCCGAACGCCGTCCTCGGGCACGTCTCCGCGCGCTGGGGCCTGACCGGCCCGGTCGTGGCGGTCTGCCCGGCCGAGGCCGACCCCGGTCGCGTCCCGGCCGAGGCGTTCGAACTCGCCGCACTGCTGCTCGAGGACGGCGACGCCGACCTGGTGCTGGCCGTGGCCGTCGAGCGGACGCCCGACGGGGACCACCGGGCCGCCGCCGTCCTGCTCGCCGGTCCGGGCACGGAACCCGACCGGACTGAACCACCCGGGCACCGCCGGCCGTAGGAACCATCGAGGCCCGGCGCCTGACGCAGCCGCACCCGGCACACCAGCGCCCCTCCCGGGCACCGCCTCGCTCCCGACACCCGCCGCCCGAGCGGCACACCGCCCCGGCCGCCCGCGCGGCACACCGCCTCCGCCGCCCCGCGCGGCCGACCCCGCCACCAGATCAACCGCCCGGGCCGTCCACCGGCCCCGAGGGAGGGACCCGCCCCCGTGACCATCCGCAGTCTCCGCACTCAGCTCGCGGACGACCCCGACGTGGGCGCCGGCAACGTCCTGACCGCCCGGATCGCCCTCGGGCTCGATCTGGACGTGCCGCTGCTCAGCTTCGACACCCCGGTGGACGACCACCCCGCCTGGCAGCCGTTCACCCTGCGCGAGCTGGACCGCGCCGTGCGGGCCCGCGCCGCCGCCCTGCACGGCCTGGGCATCACCCGGCGCGACCCGGTGGTGGTGTACGCGAGCGACGCCGCCGACCACGTGCTCGCCTTCCTCGCCCTGGCCCGGCTCGGCGCCGTCCCCGCACTGCTCAACCCCAACCTGGACGGCGAGCGCGCCGCCCGCTACATCGCCCGCCTCGGCGCGGCCGGGGTCCTCGCCGACCCCGCCCACCTGGCCGCGCTGGCCGGCCACCGGACCGGCGCGCCGCTGCTGCCCGAGATCGCCGCCCTCGGCACCGGCGACCCGGACGCCGCCCCGGAGCCGTACCGGCACTGGTCCGGCGACCCGGTGGCGATCACCCACTCCTCCGGCACCACCGGGATGCCCAAGGCCGTCGTCCACTCGCACGCGAGCCTGTACGCGGCGATCCGCCACCGGCTGCGGCTGCCCCGCCCGCAAGGCCAGGACCGGATGCTCAGCGCACTGCCCGCCCCGCACGCCGCCACCCTGATCGCCCTCAACCTCGCACTCAGCTCGCACACCGAACTCGCCGTGCTCTCCCGGCAGTCCGGCGACGGCGTGCTGGCGGCCGTCGAGCGGTGGCGGCCCACCGGGGTGATCGGCTTCGCCGCCACCTGGGCCGACCTCGCCCGGCACGACCTCGCCGCCCGCGACCTGACCTCCGTCGCGCTCTGGTGGAACACCGGCGACTGCGCCCACGAGGTGCACATCCGCCGCCTCATCGCCACCGGCAGCCGGGAGACCGTCACCCGCGACGGCCGCACCCGGGTGCCCGGCTCGCTGTTCGTGGACGGCCTCGGCTCCACCGAGATGGGCCACTCGCACTTCTTCATCACCCACGGCCCCGGCACCGAACGCTACGGCCGCTGCGTCGGCCGCCCGCACGCCTTCGTCGACTGCGAGGTGGTCGGCCCCGACGGCGAACCGCTCGGGCCCGGCGAGGTCGGCGAACTCGCCACCGCCTCGCCCACCCTGGCACTCGGCTACTGGAACGACTCGGCCACCACCTTCCGCACCCGGCTGCGCGGCCGCTTCCTCACCGGGGACCTGATGTACCGGGACGAGGAGGGCTACTACTACCACGTCGACCGGGCCGTCGACTCGGTCGAACTCGCCGACGGCCGACGGCTGTTCACCGCGATGTCGGAGGAGCGCGTACTCGCCGCCTGCCCGGACGTGCTGGACTGCACGGTGGTCGCGGTACGGGACGGCGACCGCGTGGTCACCGACGTGCTGCTGCTCCTCGCCGCGGGCGCCGACGAGGCCGCGGACCGCACCGCGGCAGTCGTCGCCGCCCTGGACGAGGCCGCCGCGGCGACCGTCCGCAAGGTGCTGGTGGTCTCCCCCGACGACATCCCGCTCGGCCCGACCGGCAAGGTCCGCAAGGTCCTGCTGCGGGAGAACCACCTCGCGGCGGTGGGCGCGTGAACGGGCGAAGCGGGCGAACCGTCCGGAGGTGCGCGTCGTGCGAAGCGGCCGCCGAGCGAAGCGAGGTGGGTATGTGAACGGCCGAAGCGAGCGAACCGTCCAGAGGTGCGCGTCGTGCGAAGCGGCTGCCGAGCGAAGCGAGGGGGGCGCATGAGCCCGCGACCCGGTGCCGTCGTCACCGGCATCGGCCTGGTCTCCCCGCTCGGCCGCGAACCCGCCGGGGTGTTCGACGCGCTGACCGCCGGCCGCTCCGGCCTGCGGGCCGTCCCCGAGGGCCACCCCGCGCACGGCTGGCTGCCCGCCGCCGGGATCGCCCCCGCCGTCGACGGCCGGGAGGTGCTGCCGCCCACCGAGACCCGCTGCGTCGACCGCTTCGTGCTGCTCGCCCTGGCCGCCGCCGACGACGCGCTCGCCGACGCCGGCCTGGCCGTCGGCCGGGACGCCGACCCGCACCGCACCGCCGTCGTGCTGGCCACCGGCGGCGGCGGACTGGAGACCTTCGAGCAGCAGTCGCACCGCCGGCTGGAACGCGGGCGCCCCGGCGTCAGCCCGTACCTGCTGCCCGGGATGCTCTCCAACATGGCGGCCGCCCGGATCGCCATCAAGCACGGCATCCGGGGCTACAGCTCCGCCGTGGTGACGGCCTGCGCGGCCGGCGCCCAGGCGATCGCCGAGGGGCTGCGGCTGATCCGGGCCGGCGACGCCGACGTGGTGGTGTGCGGCGGCACCGAGTCCTCGCTGCACCCGACGATCGCCGCCGCCTTCACCAACGCCCGCGCGCTGGCACAGGGCTGGGAGGACCCGGAGCAGGCGAGCCGGCCCTTCGACGCCCGCCGCAACGGCTTCGTGCTGGGCGAGGGCAGCGCCGTCCTGGTGCTGGAGCGGGCCGAGCACGCCGAGGCGCGCGGCGCCGCCGGGTACGCGGACGTCCTCGGCTGGGGCGCCTCCACCGACGCCCACCACCCGACCTCGCCGCGCCCGGACGGCACCGGCGCCGCCGACGCGATGCGCGCCGCACTCGCCAACGCGGGCCTGGCCCCGGGCGACATCGACTACGTGAACGCCCACGGCACCGGCACCCGGCTCGGCGACGTGGCCGAGACCGCCGCGCTGCACGCCGTGTTCGGCGCGCAGCCGCCCGCGGTCAGCTCCACCAAGGGTGCCACCGGCCATCTCCTGGGCGCCGCGGGCGCGTTGGAGGCGGTGGTGACCGCCCTGGCGGTGGCGCGGGGGACGCTGCCGCCGACCCTCAACCTGACCGATCCCGACCCGGCCTGCGACCTGGACCACGTCCGGGGAGCCGCCCGGACCGGCCCGGTGCGCGCCGCGCTGAGCAACGCCTTCGCCTTCGGCGGCCACAACCTCAGCCTGATCCTCGGCCCGGCCTCCACCCGCTCGGCCCGGTAGTCACCGCCCGCCGCCGCCCACCGCCGCGCGGCGGCAGCCCGCCGATCCCTCGATCCACCATCCCTCCGGGGGGAGATCCCGTTGTCCATCCAGACCATCACCCATGTCGAGTTCCACTGCGCGGACGCCGACAAGACCGCGGCCGGACTCCAGGCCGACTACGGTTTCACCGCCGACGCCCCGACCACCGCACCGGACGGCACCCGCACCGTCGGGCTGCGCCAGGGCGCCATCCGGCTGCGGCTGACCTCCGCCACCGACCCGGAGCACCCGGTCGCCGAGTACGTCGCCCGGCACGGCGACGGCGTGGCCGTCCTCGCGCTCGGCTGCGCCGACCCGGCGGCCGCGCTGGAGCGGGCCGAACGGCACGGCGCCCGGGTGCTCGACCGGGCCGGCGCGCTAATCGAGGGCTTCGGCGACACCGCCCTGCGCCTGGTGCCGCTGCCCGCCGCCGAGCCCGCGCCGGACCCCGCCCCGGAGCCCCGGCTGCTGGACGGGCTCGACCACGTCGCCGTCTGCCTGCCGGCCGGCACCCTCGCGGACACCGTACGGTTCTGCGAGACCGCGCTGGGTTTCCGCACGGTCTTCGAGGAGTACATCGAGGTCGGCGAGCAGGCGATGGACTCCAAGGTGGTGCAGAGCGTCTCCGGCGGCGTCACCTTCACCCTGATCGAGCCCGACCCCACCCGCCGTCCCGGCCAGATCGACGAGTTCCTCGCCGCCCACGGCGGGGCCGGCGTCCAGCACCTCGCCTTCAGCACCCCCGACATCGCCGGCGCCGTCCGGACCGCCCGGCAGCGCGGCGTGGAGTTCCTGACCACCCCGGCCGCCTACTTCGACGCCCTGACCGACCGCCTCGGCGGGCCGGCCATCCCGGTGGCGAGCCTGCGCGACCTGCACGTCCTGGTCGACCAGGACCACGGCGGCCGGCTGTTCCAGATCTTCGCCCGCTCCACGCACCCCCGGCGCACCTTCTTCCTCGAACTGATCGAGCGGCAGGGGGCGGGCACCTTCGGCACCGCGAACATCAAGGCCCTCTACGAGGCCGTCGAGCGGCACGGCCCCACCGGCGCCGACAGCCCCACCGCCGTCGAGCGGCACGGCCCCACCGGCGCCGACCGCCCCACCGCCGTCGACCGGCACGGCCCCATCGCCCTCGACCGCCCCACCGCCGTCGACCGGCCCGCTCCCGCACATCCGACGGAGGCCCGTCCGATGGCCGCCGCCCCCGCATTCCGGCTCACCGAGGCCGAGCGCGCCCTGCTGCCCACCCCCGAGGAGGTGGCGCAATACCGCGAGCACGGCTGGTACCTCTCCCGCAAGCTCCTCGGCGACGAGGAACTGGACACCCTCCAGGCCGCCACCGAGCGGTACTACGCCGGCCACCGCGACCGCGAACTGCCCGTCCGGCCGCCCCGGTTGGCCTCCTGGCGGCCCGGGGACGGGCCGGTCCAGCGGCACAACGACTACGTGCACTTCGAGAGCGACGCGATCGGCGCGATCCTGCGCAAGCCGCTGATCGGCGCGGTGGCCGCGCTGCTCGCCGGCGCCGAGGAGATCCGGATCTTCCAGTCGACGCTCATCTACAAGCCCCCGGTGCCCGAGGAGCCCAGCAACCGGGTGCCCTGGCACTTCGACAAGCACTACTGGCAGACCTGCACCTCGGAGGAGATGCTCACCGCCTTCATCCCGTTCCACGACTGCCGCGAGGAGAACGGCACCATCACCATGGTCGACGGCAGCCACCGCTGGCGGGAGCTGCCCTCCGGCGAGGACTCCACCCGGCACTTCGCCGACCGCGACCGCTCCGAGCTGGAGGGCATCCTGGCCGCCAACGCCGCCCACAACGGGCAGCGGGTGCGGAAGGTGCCGATGCTGATCCCGCGCGGCCACATGTCCTTCCACCACTGCCTGACCTACCACGGCAGTGGCCCCAACCTGGCCTCCCACCCGCGCCGGGCGGTCTCGCTGCACCTCCAGGACGGCGCCAACGAGTACCGCCGGCACGACCGGCCGGACGGCGAGCCGGTGGTGTACAACCACGACGTGCTGGTGCGCCGCACGGACGACGGCCGCCCGGACTACGCCGACCCGCGGTTCTGCCCGACGGTCTGGCGGGGACGGCCGTGACCGCTCCCGCGCACACGGCCGACGGGCACGCGCCCCCGCCCGGCTGCCCTGGTCCCGCCCCGCTGGACACCCCGGCCGAGCGCTACCGGATGCTGCGGCTGATCCGGGGCTTCGAGGAGCTGGCGCTCGGCCTGGTGAAGTCCGGGGCGGTCCCCGGCGGCATCCACCCGTACATCGGGCAGGAGGCCGTCGCGGTCGGCGTCTGCTCGGCGCTCGGCCCGGGCGACCGGCTCACCAGCACCCACCGCGGCCACGGCCACGTGCTCGCCCGGGGCACCGCGCCGCACCGGCTGCTCGCCGAGCTCCTGGGACGGGTCGGTGGGTCGAACGGCGGCCGTGGCGGTTCCATGCACGCCGCCGACTTCTCACTGGGCATCCTGGGCGCCAACGGCATGGTCGGCGCCGGCGCGCCGATCGCGGTCGGCGCCGCCTGGGCGGCCCGGGCCGCCTCGGCCGCCCCACCACTCGAACGGGCGGCGCCCGACCGGGTGGCCGCCGACGGTTCCGGCGCCGACCCCGCGCCGGTCGGCCGGACCGCGGTCGCGGTGGCCTTCTTCGGCGACGGAGCGCTCAACCAGGGCGTCCTGCTGGAGTCGCTCAACCTCGCCGCGATGTGGCGGCTGCCGGTGCTGTTCGTCTGCGAGGACAACGGCTACGCCACCACCCTGCCCGCCGCCACCGCCGTCGCGGGCAGCGCCACCGGCCGGGCCGCCGCCTTCGGCATCCCCGCCGAGGAGGTCGACGGCATGGACACCGAAGCCGTCCGCGCCGCCGCACTGCGCGCCGTCGAGCGGGCCCGGAGCGGCCGCGGCCCCGGCTTCCTCAACTGCCGCACCTACCGCTACGAGGGCCACCACACCATGGAGCGCCGGATGAAGCTGCGCTACCGCTCCGCCGAGGAGGTCGGGGCGTGGCGCGAGCGCGACCCGCTCCCCCGGGCCGCCGCGCCGCTCGACCCGGCCACGGTCGCCGACCTGGACCGTTCGGTGGCCGAACAGCTCGCCGCCGCCGAGGAGTTCGCGCTCGCCTCGGCGCACCCGGACCCGACCGGCGCGCTGGACCACCTGTACGCCGACGGGCTGCGGCCCAGGGCGGGAGTGACCTCGTGACCAGGCTCTCGTACACCAAGGCGCTCAACCGGGCACTGGCCGACGAGCTCGCCGCCGATCCGGCGGTCTGCGTCTTCGGCGAGGACATCGGCGCCGGCCTGGCCGGGCCGACCCTCGGCCTGCTGGACCGCTTCGGGCCGGAGCGGATCGTCGACACCCCGCTGTCCGAGCAGGCCTTCACCTCGATGGCGGTCGGCGCCGCGCTGGCCGGCCGGCGCCCGGTGCTGGAGTTCCAGATCCCGTCCCTGCTGTTCCTGGTCTTCGAGCAACTCGTCAACCAGGCCCACAAGTTCTCGCTGATGACCGGCGGCCAGGCCGCCGTCCCGCTGACCTGTCTGGTGCCCGGCTCGGGCTCCCGGGACGGCTGGGCCGGGCAGCACTCCGACCACCCGTACAGCCTGTTCGCGCACGCCGGGGTGAAGACCGTAGTGCCCGCCACCCCGACCGACGCCTACGGGCTGCTGCGATCCGCGATCCGCGACCCGGACCCGGTCGTGGTGTTCGCACCGGCCGCCGCGATGCCGGTGCGCGAGACCGTCACCTGGGACCTCGCCCCCGTCCCGCTCGGCCGGGCCCGGATCCACCGGCCGGGCACCGACGTCACCGTGGTCGCCCTCGGGCACCTGGTGCACGACGCCCTCGCGGTGGCCGAGGAGCTGGCGCCGGACCTCTCGGTGGAGGTCCTCGACCCGCGCACGGTGTACCCCTTCGATTGGCAGGCGCTCGCCGACTCGCTGGAGCGCACCGGACGCCTGGTCGTCCTGGACGACTCCAACCGCAGCTGCGGCTTCGGCGCCGAGGTGCTGGCCACCGCCGCCGAGGAGATGCGCCTGACCGCCCCGCCCCGCCGGATCACCCGCCCGGACGGCGCCGTACTGCCGTTCGCCCCCGCCCTCGACCGCGCCGTCCAGCCCGGCCGCGAGCAGCTGCGGCACGCGCTGGACCTCGTGATGAAGCACCGCTGACCGCACGGATTCACGCCCCCGCAGGCCCCCCATGTTCCCATGACCCGACCGAGGAGTCGCATTGTCCACGAACCGCTACCACTGGGACCGCTCGCACCCCGGGCTGACCAGCCTCCAGCAGGCCGTCGACCCGCTGCGCCGCGAGGTGGTCGAGCACTCGGTGTACCGCGCACTCACCGGCATCGAGCGCGTCCGCACCTTCCTCGGCAGCCACGTCTTCGCCGTCTGGGACTTCATGTCGCTGCTCAAGAGCCTCCAGCGCGACCTCACCTGCGTCGACGTGCCGTGGGTCCCGAACGGCCCGACCGCCAGCCGCCGGCTGATCAACGAGATCGTGCTGGTCGAGGAGAGCGACGAGCTCGGCGAGGGCTACACCAGCCACTTCGAGCTGTACCTGGACGGCATGCGGCAGGCCGGGGCCGACCCGCGCCCGATCGAGGACTTCCTGGCCCTGCTGGGCTCAGGCACCGCCGTGCCGGATGCCCTGAAGCGCGCCGGAGTGCCGCAGCCCGCCCTGGACTTCACCTCCACCACCTGGTCGATCGTGGAGAACGCGCCGGTGCACGGCCGGGCCGCCGCCTTCGCCTTCGGCCGTGAGGACCTGATCCCGGACATGTTCACCCAGGTCGTCCGGATCGACGACCCCGAGGGCTCGCTCACCGTCTTCAAGGACTACCTGGCCCGCCACATCGAGGTGGACGGCGAGCAGCACACCCCGATGGCGATGCAGATGCTGATCGACCTGTGCGGCGACGACCAGGCCAAGTGGGACTCCTGCGCCGAGACGGTCCGCAGCGCACTGCGCGCCCGGCTCCAGCTGTGGAGCGCGATCGAGCGTTCCTTCTGACACCCGCGACGGTACGGTCGCGCGGCGGCCGCCGCGCGACCACGGCGTCCGTGGCCGCCGGGAGCGGCTCAGATCACCTTGGGCAGGACGGCCTCCGAGGCGGGCGGCCGGTCCTCGGCCCGCCGGAAGCGGTGCAGTGCCGCCCGGCCCTGCGCCCCGCGCACCCGGGCGGCGAGCCGGGCCGGCAGCACCACGGTGGCCAGCCGGCCCTCGCCCCGGAACCCCTCGACCGTCCAACTGACCCAGGGAACCGGGTAGTTGGCGGCCGGACTGAAGAGCACCGGGCGCCGCCCCTGGAAGCTCACCGCATAGGCGCCGAAGCCGCTCCAGTTGGAGAAGCTGAACCGGCGCGCGCCCGGGTCGAATCCCAGCGGCACGCAGTCGCGCAGCCGTGAGCGGCCGAGGGTGGCCAGGAACCACAGGTTGGCACGGAGGTTGAGGTGCGCGGCCGGGAACTCCTCGACCGCCGTGCGCAGCGCGCCGGCCAGTACCGCCGGGCCGTCCGCGGGGCGGTGCGGCAGATGGACCTCGCTCAGCAGGTTGCCCACCAGTGCGGGCGACAGGCCCAGCCAGCGGCGCGCGTTGACCGGCACGGTCAGCATCCGCTCGGCGTCGTCCCCGTCCAACTCCCGCAGAGTGCCGACGAGATGGGCGCAGAGCACGTCCCCGGCGGAGAGCGGCCGACCGGCCGCGGCACCGAACTCCTCGCGCATCCTGGCCACTTCGGCGTCGGTGAAGGCGATCTGGACGATCCGGTTGGCGCGCGGGCCGACCGCCACCTCATGGGCCAGCAGCTCCGCCTCCGCCGCCGAGGGCACCCGGAACCCGGGCCGCCCGCAGTCCTCGGTCGGGAGCACTTCGTTCAGCAACTCGTCCTGGTCGTCGACGAGTTCGGCCTCCGGCAGGGGCTCGCCCTCGACCGCCGCGGACCAGATCCGCAGCAGCAGCATGAAGCTGTGCAGATCGCCGACCGCATGGTGCCAGGAGCAGCCGAGCACCGTCCCGCCGTCGGCCGTGCGGGTCATCCGCACGGTGAGCAGCGGGACGCCGCCGTGGCGCGCGGCGGGGGCGTCCAGCGGGGCGACCAGTCCGGAGCCGGGCGCCGTCACCCGCCCCATCGCCTCGGCGAGCGTGCCCTCCACGGTGTAGACCTCGAACGGCACGCCGGCGTCGTCGCAGACCGCCTCCAGGACGCCCTCGACGGTGCGCAGCCGTCCGGCGAAGACCGGCACCCGTTCCAGCGCGCGGGCCAGGCCGGCGGCGAGCCGCTCGTCGTCCAGCGGGTGCTCGAAGCAGAGCACGACCGAGACGGCGAGGTCGGCGAGCATGGTGTCCATCAGCCCGCAGCGCAGTACCCGGTCGGTGGCGCGGCGGGCCCGGACGGTCCGGGACCGTCGCAACTGCGGCCAGATGCTCATGGGTTCCGTTCCGAAGCAGTCGACGACCTCCGGCGCCGCGCGATCCGCGGGCACGCCGAACGATAGTGGCGTACGGAGGCAGTGGTCCAGTCCAATCCCGCACTCCGGTACGGCCTTCGGAGCGCCGCGCCGGCAGCGGCGGCGATAGAATGCCGAGCATGGGAGAGCGCCCCGGCGCACCCTCCGCGCCGCCCCTCGTACTGGTCACCGACATCGACTCGCAGCTGATCGACCCGGCCCGGGCCTACCGCCTCGGCCGCGACCCGACCAGCGAGATCGTGCTGGACGACCCCCGGGTCTCCTGGCACCACGCGATCCTGCGCGCCACCGACGGGCACTGGCGGGTGGAGGACGTCGGCAGCACCAACGGCACCTACGACCACGGGCTGCGGGTCAGCAGCGAGGACGTCGGTCCGGGCACCCGGCTGCGCTTCGGCGATCCGGCCGCCGGCCCCTGCGTGACCTTCGCCGACCCGGCCGACCCGGCGCCCGCACCCGGCCCCGCCCCCTCGGCCTCCGTCCTCGACGCCGCCGCGGATCCCGTGCTCGCGGCGCGGGAGCGCCCGTCCCTGGTCGCCCCCCGGCTCTCCGGCACCTTCCGCAGCCCGAGCGCCGTCCTGCAGCTGCCCGGGCACACCGTACGGATCGGCCGCTCGCCCGACAACGACCTGGTCCTGGACGACCTGGTGGTCTCCCGGCACCACGCCGAGCTGCGCGAACTGCCCGACGGCGGCCACGAGATCGTCGACCTGGACAGCCACAACGGCACCTACCTCAACGGCCGCCCGGTCCGCCGGGCCCCGGTCGGCCCGGCCGACATCGTCGGCATCGGCCACTCCGCGCTCTGCCTGGCCGACGGCCGGCTGGTCGAGTACACCGACACCGGCGAGATCTCCCTGGACGTCCGCAACCTGGTGGTCCGGGTCGGCCCCGACCGGCGGGTGCTGCTGGACGACGTCGGCTTCCCGCTCGCCGAGAAGGCGCTGCTCGCGGTGGCCGGCCCCAGCGGCGCGGGCAAGTCCACACTGCTCAACGCCCTCACCGGGCTGCGCCCCGCCGACGAGGGCACGGTGCTGTACGACGGCCGCGACCTCTACCGCGACTACGCCGAGCTGCGCCGCCGGATCGGCCTGGTGCCGCAGGACGACATCCTGCACACCCAGCTCACCGTCCGCCGCGCCCTGTCCTACGCCGCCGAGCTGCGCTTCCCGGGCGACACCGATCCGAACGAGCGGGAGGCCCGGGTCCTGGAGGTGATCCACGAGCTGGGCCTGGACGCCCGGGCCGACCAGGTGATCGCCAGCCTCTCCGGCGGCCAGCGCAAGCGGGTCAGCGTCGCGCTGGAGCTGCTCACCAAGCCGTCCCTGCTCTTCCTCGACGAGCCGACCTCCGGCCTGGACCCCGGCATGGAGCGCTCGGTGATGCGGATGCTGCGCGGGCTGGCCGACGACGGCCGGACGGTGGTCGTGGTGACCCACAGCGTGCTCAGCCTGAACGTCTGCGACCGGCTGCTGGTGCTGGCCCCGGGCGGGCGGACGGCGTACTACGGGCCGCCCGGCGAGGCGCTGGAGTTCTTCGGCTTCGAGGAGTGGCCGGAGGCCTTCGAGGCCTTCGAGAACGAGGACCACGCGGCCTGGCAGCAGCGGTTCCGGCAGTCCCCGCAGTACGCGCGCTACGTCGCGGCCGAGGACGGGGCGGCGCCGTACCCGGCCCCGCAGCCGTACGCGTCCCGGCCCGAACCGGTCGCGCCCGCGATCGGCCGGGAGAAGCCGCAGAGCTGGTTCTCCCAACTGGGCACCCTGGTGCGCCGGTACACCGCGGTGCTGGCAGCCGACCGGCTCTTCCTCACCATCATGGTGGTGCTGCCCTTCGTGATCGGCCTGATGTGCCGGGCGATGGCCGGCTCCCGGCTCTCCCCCGAGAACGCCGTGAACTGCCTGCTCACGCTCTGCATCGGCGGGCTGCTCACCGGATCCGCCAACTCGGTGCGCGAACTGGTCAAGGAACGCGCGATCTACCAACGGGAGCGGGTGGTCGGGCTCTCCAGATCGGCCTACCTGGTCTCCAAGGTGGTGGTGCTGGGCACGGTCACGGTGGCCCAGGCCGTCGTCCTGACCGTGGTCGGCCTGGCCGGGGTGGACCTGTCCTTCGCGGTGCCGACCGGCGTGGTGATGCCGCAGCTGCCCGAGCTGATCATCGCGGTCGCGCTGCTCGCCTTCTCGGCGATGATGCTCGGCCTGGTGGTCTCGGCGCTGGTGGACAAGGAGGAGGCCACCATGCCGCTGCTGGTGCTCCTCTCGGTGGTGCAGATCGTCTTCAGCGGTCTGATGCTCAAGCTGCACGGCGTCCCGGGGCTGGAGCAGTTCGCCTGGCTGATCCCGTCCCGCTGGGGCCTGTCGGCGATGGCGCGCACCGTCGAGCTGCACGGCATCTTCCCGAACGCGATCACCGCCGACCCGATGTTCCGCCACCAGCGCTCCGGCTGGCTGCTGAGCATGGTGCTGCTGCCCGCGCTGTCGCTGTTGTACGGCCTGGTGGTACTGGCCCTGCTGCGGCGGCACGAGCCCAGCATCATGCGGCGGTGACCCTCCCGTGGACGAGTTCGCCTTCCGCCCCACCCATGTCGCCCCGCCGGACGGGCTGGCCTCCTGGGAGGCCCCGGACCCGGCCCGGCCCGCCACCCGCCTCGACCCGCTGCTGCCGCTGCGGCTGCTCGACCGCCGGGGCGACTGGGCCCGGATCCTCTGCTCCAACGGCTGGACCGCCTGGGTGGACGGCCGGCTGCTGGTCGCCCTGCCGCAGACGCCGCCCACCGCCGGGGCCCCGCCCGCGCGGACCGCCGACCCGCGCCCGGCGCTCGCCGAGGCCGGGAGCGCACTCGCCCGCTACCGCGCCCTGCTGGAGGACCTCGCCACCGGCGCCCTCGACCTGGAGGCCTTCCGGGAGCGCACCCGCGGCCTGCGGATCGGCCTGGTGGTCGACGGCGAGGCGGTCTGGCTGTTCGATCCGGTGCACGACCGCTGGTGCTACGGCGACGGGCTCCAGCTCCAGACGTACGCGGCCACCGACCACCCGGTGGCGCCCGCCTCCCCGCGGCCCGGCCCGTCGCCCGTGCACAGCCCGTCCGCCCCCACCCGGACCGGTGAGCCGTGACCTCCGCCGAGCGGCCGTCCGACGAGGCACCCACCGCCGGGACGCCTGCCGTCGACCCGTCCACCGCCGGACGGGACGCCCCCGTCCTGCCCGCCGGGCTGGTCGGGCGGCAGGTCGCCGGCTACCGGCTGGAGCAGGAGATCGGGCGCGGCGGCATGGCCGTGGTCTACCGGGCCAAGGACCTGCGGCTCGGCCGGACCGTCGCGATCAAGCTGCTCGCCCCCGAGCTGGCCCGCAACGAGGTGTTCCGGCAGCGCTTCATGCACGAGTCGGAGGCCGCCGCCGCGATCGACCACCCGCACATCATCCCGGTGTTCGAGGCGGGCGAGCAGGACGGCATCCTGTTCCTCGCGATGCGCTACGTCGAGGGCGGCGACCTGCGCGCCCTGATCAACCGCTCCGGCCCGCTCCCGGTCGGGCGGGCCGTCCGGCTCGCGCTCCAGATCGCCTCGGCGCTGGACGCCGCGCACGGCCACGACCTGGTGCACCGGGACGTCAAGCCGGGCAACGTGCTGGTCGCCGCCGGAACGGACAGCGAGCACCCGGAGCACCTGTACCTGGCGGACTTCGGCCTGACCAAGAAGTCCCTGTCGCTCAGCGGCCTGACCAGCGTCGGCCAGATCGTCGGCACGCTCGACTACGCGGCGCCCGAGCAGATCTCCGGCAAGCCGCTGGACGGGCGCTGCGACCAGTACGGCCTCGGCTGCGTGGTGTTCGAGATGCTCGCGGGCGCCCCGCCGTTCCGCCGGGAGAGCGACCTCGCGCTGCTCTGGGCGCACCTCAACGACCCGCCGCCCGGGCTGCGCGAGCACCGGCCGGAGCTGCCGGCCGCCGTCGAGGCGGTGGTGGCCCGGGCGCTGGCCAAGCGGCCCGGGGAGCGGTACCCGAGCTGCCTGGGGTTCGTCGCCGAGCTGCGCGCGGCGAGCACCGCCGACGCGCCGGAGCCGTGGCGCGCGGACGGGCCGCCCACCCGGGTGGTCCCGGCGCTCGCCGCCGACCCTCCGGCGGTGCCACGGCCGCCCGCCTGGGCCGCGGCGGTCGTCCACCCGCCGCCGTACCCGTCCGGAGGGAGCCGTCCGCCGTGAACGCCCTGAGTCAGGTCTTCGCGGTGGTCGCCGCGGCGGTCCACCTGATCGTCTGGCCGCTGGAGAGCTTCCTGTACGGGCATCCACGGGTGCGCCGCCTGCTGACCGGCAGCACGGCGGACGCCCCGGAGGTCCGGCTGTGGCGCGTCAACGTGGGCTTCTACAACCTGTTCCTGGCGCTCGGCCTGGTCACCGGCCTGGTCCTGCTGCACACCGGGCACCCGGGTGCGGGGCGGGCGATGGTGCTCTACATCGCCGCGTTCATGGTCGCGGGCGGGACCACCCTGTTCGTCTCGGAACCGAGGCTGTGGCGCGGGGCGCTCGGTCAGGCCGTCCCGGCGGCCATCATCCTTCTGGCCGAGGTTTTCTGACTCCGCATCACCGGTTTCACCGCCGTCCGGCGGGGCTACACTCCGCCTACCCCACGAAGGTCGCGGAGGCTGGGGGTGGCAGACAGCAGTGGTCAAGATCCCGATCACCGACCGGTACGTCGTCGGTCTCGGTTGCCGAGTGAGCGTCGAACACGGGCCCACCGTGACGAAGGTGAACTGGCACGTCGCGCACCTGCCGGAGGGCGGCTCATCGCGGCCCACCGGCGGCAACCAGGAGATCGGCCTGATCTGCCCGCGCTGCCTGCGGTCCTTCTCGGTCCGGGTGGAGACCGCCACCAGGGCGAGGGTCAAGCAGCGGGTCCAGCGGGTGGTGGGCTGGCTGCTGGTGCTCTCGCTGCTGGCCACCGTCCCCCTGCTGATCCAGCTGGGCGGCCGAACCGTCGAGGAGGGCGACGACCAGGCGGTCGACAACATCGGCCTGCTCTTCGGCCTGGCGGCCGCGGGCGTGATCGTCGGCCCGTCGCTGCTGTTCGGGGCGAGCATGCACGACGGCGTCGGGAAGCTCCGGCTCATCCGGACGGACGGCCGCAAGACCAGATGGGTGCAGGGCCACCGGCTGTTCTGAGCCGGGGCCGCGCCGCCCGTCAGCCCGCGCGCGCCGGTCGCCCCCTGCTCGGCAGCTCGCGCCCGTCACCCCGGGCCCGTCACCCCGGGCCCGCCGACGCCTCGCCCGCCGGCACCTCGCCGCGGTGCCGCACCCGGGTGGCGAGCAGGGCGCCGAGCGCGCCGGTCAGCAGCCCCCAGCCCGCCGCGAGAGGCACCGCCGTCCAGAGCACCGGGCGCAGGGTGAGGCTGCCGCTGCCCAGCCCGGACAGCGGGTTGTCGCCGCCGAGCACGGCACCCAGCAGGTCGCCCAGGCCGCCCTGGCCCAGGCCGACGCCGAGCACGGAGAGCCCGTAGTCGGCGTCCACCCGGGTCCACAGGCCGACCAGCAGCACGGTGACGGCGGTGGCGAGCCCGAACCGGACGGCGTGCTGCCAGAGCCGGACGGTGCGCGGCGAGCGGCGGGCCGCCAGGAAGGCGGCCGCCAGCAGCAGCACGGCGGCCAGCGGCAGCAGCCACCAGCTGCGCGCGTCCTGCTCCGCGAGGGTGCCGAGGTCGATGGTCGCCTGGCCGCCCCCGGGCGCGCGCAGCACCGCGCTGAGCGGTTCGGGGACGGGCAGGCCGAGCGCGCCGACCAGTCGGCCGTGCCATTCGGCACCGAGTCCGACGCCGAAGGCCAGCCAGACCAGGTCGGGCAGCGCGAGCAGGACCACGGCCAGGTTCTGCCGGGCGTTGCCGTGCACGACCGCGGTCAGCACCCCGGCCACCGCGCCGATCGCCAGGTACGCCAGCAGGACCGTCCAGAGCGCGAACGCGGCCGGTCGGACGGCGAGTTGGTAGCGCACCAGGGCAGGCGGCAGCGGGGCGCGCCGGGACACCGCGAAGGTGACCGCGAGCACCAGTAGCAGCCAGGCCAGCCCGATGCCGACGGTGGTCGGGCCGTCCGCGTGGAAGCCGACCTCCGGGGTGAGCCCGAGCGCGCCGCTGAGCGACTGCGCGAGGTCGCCGCCGAGCGGGACGACGAAGCTGTGCCGGGCGCCGACGGTGAGCAGCACCAAGGCGAGCAGCCAGAGCAGCACCGTCCGGCCGATCCGCCCGAGCAGTTCACCGCCGCCCGCGACCGCGCGGAAGCGCAGCTGACGCAGGAACACCTCGGCCGTCACGACCGCGCCGACCACCGAGACGCTCAGCGGCATCGCGCTGATCCCGGCCTCGACGGACGCGAAGTTCCCTGCCGCGCCGTCGAGTTGGATGTCACCACCGACGGCGAGCGCGAGCGTCGCGGCCAGTACGGCGGGGAAGCCGCCGTCCGGGAGGTCGTCGGCGCCGGCCAGCCAGAGGCCGAGCGCGGCCACCGCCGCCATCGCGACCAGCCCGGCCAGCACGACGGCGAGCGCGTCCAGCCAGCCGCGCACGGCGCCGGGCGGGCCTGCGGCCCGGGTGGTGGGCTGCTGCATGCCGCCTCCTCGTCGCTCGCGGGGTGCCCCGGGTCCGGCCCGGGGCCCGGGCTCGAACGGCCGCCGGAGGACTCCCGTTCGGCTGCCGACCGGCTTCCGGTGGGGTTTCCAGGGTGGCCGACGTTCGGTGGCCACGCTCGGCGACGCCCCGAGCACCTGCTGTTGCGGCGAAGGGGTCGGCGGGGGACAAAGGGAAGCCAGTGGCAGGAGCTTCCCGGGTCGGCCGTTCGGCCGGCCACCTGCGAAACGGAGCATCGATGACGTCCCAACCGCCTCCGTCCGGCGCGGCCGGCGAGCCCCCGCACGGTCCACCGTCCGGTCCCCCCTCCGGGCCGCTGGCCGGTCCACCGTCCGGCGGGGGTGCGTCCGGACCGACGTCCACGCCCCCGCCGCCCTCAGGTCCGTTCGGGGGCTCCGGCGCCTCCGGGTCGGGCGGCGGCGGGCGTGCGGGCGGGCCCGGCGGGTCGTCGGCCGGCGGCTCCGGGCGCGGCTCGCACACCCCGTGGTGGCGGTCCCGGAAGGGGCTGGCCGTGGCCGCGGGCGCGGTGGCGGCGGCCGTGGTGGCCACCGTGCTGATCACCACCAACAACAAGGGCGGCCACGACACGAGCGTGCCGACCGCGAACGAGGTCGCCCTGCAGACCCCGGCCGACCCCGGGCCGGCCCCCTTCACCCCGTCGGTGGAGACCCAGGGGGTGAGCGCACCCGCGCCCGCCCCCGTCACCCCGACGGCGCAGCAGCCGGGCGGCACCTCGCCCAAGAGCACTTCGCCGGCGGCGCTCCACAGCGTCGAGGGCGGCTCCGCCGGGCTGTACGGCGGGACGATGAACAAGCCGAGTTGCGACACCGAGCGCCTTATCGGGATGGTCTCGACCGGGGACGCCGGGCGTGCCTGGGCCTCGGCGGCCGGCATCGCGCAGGCCGACATCCCCGGCTATCTGCGCTCGCTGACCTCCGCCTACCTGCGGGTGGACACCCGGGTGACCAACCACAGCTACAAGAGCGGCGCGGTGGTCGAGTACCAGTCCGCGCTCCAGGCCGGAACCGCCGTCCTGGTGGACTCCCAGGGCGTGCCCCGGGTGCGCTGCTCCTGCGGCAACCCGCTGAAGCCGCCGAAGCTGGTGAGCAACGCCAAGTACACCGGCAAGCCCTGGACGGGCTTCCAGCCGACCACGCTGGTCGTGGTCGTGCCCGCCCCCCGGCCGGTGACCGAGATCATCCTGGTGAACATCGAGACCGGCGGGTGGTTCGCCCGGCTGACCGGGCGGATCGAGATCGTGGACCGGCACGTCGAGCCGCCGAAGGGGCCGCTGGTGCCCGGCATCCCGGCGCCCGGCCCCTGGAAGCCGTCCACCCCCTCGGGTTCGGCGACGGCCTCCGGCGCCACCACCTCCGGGGCCACCTCGTCCGGACCGAGCTCTTCGGGCGCGACCAGCTCCGGGGCCACCTCGTCCGGACCGAGTTCCTCGGGCGCGACCAGCTCCGGGGCCACCTCCTCGACCAGTTCGGGCCAGCCGTCCGGGTCGACCGCCACGACGGGCACGCCCTCCTCCTCGACCGGCACCTCGACGGCCACCCGGTCACCGACCGGCACCACCTCGGGCGCCCCGACGGCGACCGGTACCGGCACCGGCACGACCAGCGCGGGCACGACGACCACAGGTACGACGACCACCGCGACCGGCCCGAACACCCCGACCGCGACCTGCGCGACCACCGCGCCGTCCACCCTGCCGCCCTGCCCGACCACGCCGGCCGCCACCCAGAGCTGACCCCACGCGGAGAGCCGACCCACCTCGAAGAGCCGACCCGACGCACCCCGCCCCCGCTGCCACCGGCCGCCACCCGGCCGGTGGCAGCGGCGCGCCTCAGGGAAGCAGCACCCGCGCGTCCTCGGGCCCGAGCACCCGGCCGTCCGCCGAGCGCACCTCGACCGGCGCGACGGGCGCGCCGGACTCGCGGTCCACCAGGCGCGCCCGGGGCTCGCCCTCCTGGAAGAACCACTGGTCACCCCATTGCCGCAGCGCCGTGATCACCGGGAACAGCGCGCGGCCCTTCTCTGTGAGCACGTACTCCTGGTAGGGGCTGCCGTCGGCGGCCGGCGCGAGGTCGAACACGCCGTTGGCGACCAGGTTGGCCAGGCGGGAGGACAGGATGTTCTTGGCCAGGCCGAGGTTCTTCTGGAACTGCCCGAAGCGGCGCAGCCCGTCGAAGGCGTCACGGACGATCAGCAGCGTCCACCCGTCGCCCACGACATCGAGCGGACGGGCGACCGGGCAGGCCGATTCCTCGTGCGTGGTGCGTTTCGGCACTTCTCCCACCTCTCGGCTGTCGCCTGTCTCCGGTCGGCGCCCAGCGTACCGATCACGTCGTGGTTGCTTATTGAAACCAGGGTATGCCAGGGTGTCGTGGTAGCACTTTGAAACCACCGTGCCCTTCGAGGGAGCCCGCCGATGACCTCTCCCGCCCGCACCACCGCCTCCGCCACCTCCGACACCTCCGAGACGGCTGCCGCGTCCGCCACGTCGGGGACCACCTCCGGGGCCCCACCGCGCGGCCTGTCACCCGTCGTCGCCTGGCTGCTCTCCGTCGCCTGCGGCCTCGCCGTCGCCAACGTCTACTACTCGCAACCGCTGCTCGACCTGATCGCCCGGGACCACGGCATCGACCCGGCCACCATCGGCCTGGTCGGCACCCTCACCCAGACGGGCTATGCCCTGGGCCTGCTGCTGCTCGTGCCGCTCGGCGACCACGTCAACCGCCGCATCCTGATCACCGCCCAGCTCGGGCTGTCCGTCCTCGCCCTCCTCGCCGTCGCAGTCGCCCCCTCCGCTCCGCTGCTGCTCGCCGCGATGGCCGCCGTCGGCGTCCTCGCGGTCGTCGCCCAGGTGGTCGTCGCCTACTCCGCCCAACTCGCCGCGCCGGGCGACCAGGGCCGGGTGGTCGGCACCGTGACCAGCGGCATCGTGGTCGGCATCCTGCTCGCCCGCACCGTCGCCGGAACCATCGGCGACCTGGCCGGCTGGCGCGCCGTCTACGTCGCCTCCGCCGTCGCGACCGCCGCCATGGCCCTCGCCGTCGCGGCCGCCGTCCCGTCCGAGCGGCACCGGACGGCCGAACGGACCGGCTACCCGCGCCTGGTCGGCTCGGTGTTCGTGCTCTTCGCCCAGGAGCGCGTGCTCCGCGTCCGGGCCGTCCTCGCGCTGCTCAGCTTCACCTCCATCACCGTGCTGCTCACCCCGATGGTGCTCCCGCTCGCCGCACCGCCCTTCGACCTCAGCCACACCCAGATCGGGCTCCTCGGCCTCGCCGGCGCCGCCGGAGCCCTCGGCGCCGGGTACGCCGGCCGCCAGGCCGACCGCGGCCGGGCCGAACGCACCGCCGGAACCGGCTTGTCGGCGATGCTGGTCGGCTGGCTCCCGGCCGCCCTGCTGCCGCACTCGGTCTGGTGGCTGGTGCTCGCCATGGTCGTGATCGACTACGGCCTGCAGTCCGTCCACGTCGCCAACCAGCACCTCCTCTACCAAGTCCGACCCGAGGCGCAGAGCCGCCTGACCGCCGGCTACATGCTGCTCTACTCCGCCGGGTGCGGCGCGGGCGCCATCCTGTCCACCGTCGTCTACGACCACGGCGGCTGGACGGCCGTCTGCCTGCTCGGCGCCGCCACCAGCCTCACCGCGCTCGGCTACTGGTGGGCGGCGGCCCGCCGGTGACGACCGCTCGGCTCCGCACCGCTCAACTCCCCTCCCCCGGCGCGGCCGTGGCGAGGACCTGGCGCAGCACCCGTATGCCCTCCCGCCACGCCGGGCCCTCCGCCGTCTCGTCCCACAGCTCGGCGAGCTCCGACTCCTCCGCGACCACCCGGTCGAGCGCCTGCACCGCGAGCGGGCGCAGCTCCGCGGCGAGCGGCGGCAGCGGCTCCCTGGGGCCGTAGGCCGTGGTCACCGCCGCCCCGCCGGGGCACTGCGCCGCCACCAGCGCGGCGGCGGCGACCGCCTCGCCCGCCTCGTCCGAGTCCAGGAAGACCTCCGCCCGGACGGCGCACAACAGCGCCGACCGCAGCAGCGCCTCGCGCTCGCCCGGCGCCGCGTCGTCCAGGCCGCCGCCGAAGTCCGCCGCCGTGTCGTTGTCGAAGTGCCCGATGTCCCAGGTGCCCATGCCGATCCCCTCACGCCGCTGGTGTTCGTGTGCGACGGATGCTTGCACACCCCACTGACAATCCGCCGGGCCGACGGATATCCGCTGGTCAGCGCGGCAGTGATGGGGCATCGTACGGTCATGACGACCACGCAGGGGCTCGACCGGGACGGGTACATCGCACGGGAGGGCTCGCTCGACCGGGTGCCGCCGGCGTTCGCGCCGGTGGTCACCGCCGCCCGCGAGCGGATCAGCGGGGCCTTCGGCCCGGAGCGGCTGCACAGCGCCTACCTCTACGGCAGCATCCCGCGCGGCACCGCGACCCCCGGCGTCTCCGACCTCGACCTGCTGCTCGCCCTGCACCACGACCCGACCGCCGCGGACCGGGCGGCCGCCGACGCCCTGGAAGCCTCGCTCGACGCCGGGTTCGCCCAGGTGGACGGCGTCGGCGTGCTGCTCTCCGGCACCGGCACACTGCTCAGCGAGCTGGAGCGCCACGACCTGGGCTGGTTCGTCGCCTGCCTCTGCACCCCGCTGCTCGGCGAGGACCTCGCCCTCCGGCTGCCCCGCTACCGCCCCACCTCACTGCTCGCCCGGGAGACCAACGGCGACCTCGCCCTGGCCCTCCCGCACTGGCGTGAACGCCTGGCCACCGCCCGTACCGAGGCAGACCTGCGCCGCCTCGCCCGCGTCGTCTCCCGCCGCCTGGTCCGCACCGGCTTCACCCTGGTCATGCCCCGCTGGGGCGGCTGGACGAGCGACCTCGCCACCTCCGCCGAGGCCTTCGCCGGCTACTACCCGGACCGCGCCGCCCAGTTGCGCCTGGCCGCCGACACCGCCCGCACCCCCACCCCCGACCGCGCCGCCCTGGCCGTACTCATCGACGACCTGGGCCCCTGGCTCGCCGCCGAGTACGCCGCCGTCCACGGCGTGAAGGCGCCCCGCCCATGACGGCGCCGGAGCACCGCCGGTCCACCAGGGCCGGCCGGACAGCCGTCCGCGCCGCCGAGCACCCACCGGCTGGTGACGGGCGCCCCGGCTCCCGGCCCGCCCGAGGCCCTACGATCGTTCGTCATGACCTCCGCACTGATCCTCGTCGACCTGATGCCGCGCATCATCGCCCTCCCCCTCGCCCCGCACACCGGTGACGAAGTGCTCGCCCGCTGCCGAGAGTTGGCCGAGTCCTTCCGGGCGAGCGGGCGGCCGGTGGTGCTGGTCCGGGTGGAGCGCCCGAACGTCGCCGAGCAGCCGCCGGGCAGCGACTTCGCCGACGGCCTGGTGCACGACGGCGACGTCGTGGTGGTCAAGCGCACCATCGGCGCCTTCTACGGCACCGACCTGGACGAGCGGTTGCGCGAACTCGGTGCGGACACCCTGGTGATCGCCGGACTGGTCACCACGATGGGCGTCGAGTCCACCGCGCGGGCCGCGGCGGACCACGGCTACGAACTGGAGTTCGTGGCCGACGCGATGTCCGGACTGGCCGCGGACGAGCACGAGTTCGCCGTGGAACGGGTCTTCCCGCGCTTCGGCGAGGTGCGGAACACCGCCGACTACAGCTGACACCGGTCCGGCGAGCCGGTCCGGCAGGTACCGACCCGCCTCGGGACGCCACGCGGCCGCCGTCCTGCGCGGAATCTCGCTGGCGGACCGCCCCGCGGGCGCGGCAGCATGGTGCGCATGCCCAGCACCCGCACGCCGAAGCCGTCCGCCGGCGCCACCGCCGTCCGGCCGCGTTGGTCGCAACTGCCGGACGGTGTCCGCTCGTCGGTCGAGCGGCGGCTCGGTGGCCGGGTGGTGGCCGGGCCGAGCGCGGGCAGCGGGTTCACGCCGGGCTTCGCGGCCGTCCTGTACGGCCCGCGGGGGCCGCGGTTCGTGAAGGCCGCCAACAGCGCGAGCGACCCGGTCATCGCCGACTGCTACCGGCGGGAGGCCCTGATCAACCGGGCGCTGCCCGCCGACGTGCCCGCGCCCCGGCTGCGCTGGCTGGACGAGGAGGACGGCTGGGTGGTCCTCGGGCTGGACGCGGTCGACGCCGCGCGGATGCCCGCCGACCCGTGGCGCCCCGCCGAACTCGCCGCCGTCCTCGACACCTGGACGGCGATCGCGCGGGAGCTGGAGCACCCGAACCGCGCCCTGCTCGACATCGGGCTCAAGCCGTTCGCCGAGCAGCGGTCGCTCGACGGCTGGCGCCGACTGGCCGCCGGGGAGCGGGCCGACGACCTGCCTCAGTGGTTCCCCAGGAGGCTGATCGAACCGCTCGCCGAGCTGGAGAGCGGCTGGGCACCGGCGGCCGCCGGCGACTCCGTCCTCCACTTCGACCTGCGCCGCGACAACGTGCTCTTCGACGGACGCGGCCGCACCTGGGTCTGCGACTGGAACTGGCCCTGCCTCGGCCCGAGTTGGATCGACCTCACGGTACTGCTCGCCACCGCCCACGCGGACGGCCACGACGCCTCCCGGCTGTTCGCCGAACACCCCACCGCCCGTGGCGTCGCCCCCGAACAGCTGGACGCCGTGTTAGGGCGTGTCTGACAATTCGCGTCGGATCAGGGCGCGGCGTTGGGGTGCGTGCATCGCAAGGCGGAGGAGGGAGCCACTGCGGAGCATTGGCGACCGACGACAACGCGGCGAGGTGCGTGCCCCGGCGTCGCGCACCCGGCGGGAATTGTCAGACACGCCCTGGTGGCCCTCGCCGGGCTCTTCCTGCGCTCCGGCGCCCAGCCCCCGCCGGTCGGCTCGCCTGCGCTGCGCGGCCACCAGACCTGGTCCGGCGAGGTCGTCCTCAACTGGCTCTCGGAGCGCCGGGGCTGGCTCTGAGCGCGGTCGGCCGAGGCCACCCGGCCGCCCGCCGGCGAGGGCGCCGGCTCCGGCTCCGGCTCCGGCTCCGGCTCCGGACGGTCCGGCACGGCTGTCACAGCGCGGACCTATGCTCGGCCGCATGCCGACGTCCGCCGTTCCCGCGTCCCTGTCCTACGCCGATGCCGACGCCCGTCTGGGCGGCGCGTTGTCCACCGTGTTCGAGGGGGCCGGAGCGTCGCCCGGTTACCGGAAGGTGCTGTTCTTCGACGGCGACCTCACCCTCGACGGGGACTTCCTGGCCGCCGTCGACGAACTGCGCGGCGGGGACGCCGAGGGCGACATCGAGTTGATCGTGGTCACCGGCGACCTGACGGTCGACGGCCGGATCGCGCTCTACGACGACCGGCCCGGGCTCTACGTCGGCGGTCGCACCGAGGCGGAGACCCTGGAGGGCGGCGAGGCGGAGATCCACATCCACGACGGCGCCTTCACCCACCTGGTCCACGGCTACTACAACCACGGCTCCCTGGTGGCCGGGATCGTCGAGACCCCTTGGGTGATCTACTCCGACCACCACATGGAGCTCTCCGCCCCCGGCGCACGCTGGGTGGACAACCACGGCGATGACGACGACGCCGACTTCGCCGTCGGGGACGGCATCGCCGAGGCGTTCGTGCCCGAGGTCGTCGACGCGGAGGACCACTGCCTGGACGTCGACGCCTTCCTGGACCGGCTGCGGGCCGGGATCCCGGTCCTTCGGCCCGGAGCCCGGTCGGCGGCCGAGTCGGCCGGCGACGTCCTGTCCCGGGCCCTGGCCGACCGGGTGGAGCACCTCGACCTGACCGATCGCAGACTCCGGGCGTTCCCGGCCGAGGTGCTCCGGATGCCGTGGCTGCGCACCCTGATCCTGGACGGCAACCCGATCGGCGAGCTGCCCGAGGCGCTCGGGACGCTCACCCGGCTGGAGCACCTGTCGGTGCGCTACTGCGGACTGACCGCCCTGCCGGAGTCGGTCGGCGACCTGGCCGCGCTCCGGGTGCTGTGCGTCGCCGGCAACCGGGACCCGGACGGGGTCACGGTCGAGTTCTCCCTGCCGGCCGCTGTCGGCCGGCTCACCGCCCTGGAGGAACTCGACATCTCCTACCTGTCCGTCACCACCGGTGCGACGACGACCGAGTGGGACCTCCCCGAGATGACGCGGTTCGTCCTGCCGGACACCTTCGGCGGTCTGGTCGCGCTGCGGAAGCTGGTCGCCGACGTGACCGACGTCGTGTTCCCCGACTCCGCGCACGGCCTGACCGGCATCGAGGAGGTGTCCATGACTCACGGCCGCCTGCGGACCTTCCCCGAGGCCGTCACCACCTTCCCGAACCTGCGGCGGCTCGACCTGAGCGACAACTTCTTCGACACCGTCCCCGACAGCCTGCTCCGGCTGACCCGGCTCGAGGAGCTCGACCTCGGCGGCAGCCTCGGCCTGGTGCGCGACCCGCTGCCGGACCTCGGCCGCCTGCCCGCCCTGCGGGTCCTCGGCTTCAGCGGGCACACCAGCCGCTTCAGCGCCCCCGAGCCGGGGCACGTCTTCCTGCGGGAGCTGTTCGCCATGGAGCTGGCCGGGCTGGAGGAGCTCCGGATCGACCGGTGGTGCCGGAACACCAAGCGCCACAAGCCCGGGCCCGAGCACTTCACCGGGATCGGGACGTTCCGCCGGCTGCGGACCGTCGACATGTCCTCCAACGAACTCAGGGACCTGCCGGCCGATTTCGACACGCTCCCCGACCTGGCGGTGGTCGACCTGCGGTACAACCGGCTTCCGCAGACGGTCCGCGACCGGATCACCGCCGCGCACCCGACCGCCCGGATCGACTTCCAGGGCTAGGCGCGGTCGCGGAGCACCACGTCCGTGATCACAGCTCCGCGGCCACCGTGTCCGTGGTCGTCGTGTCCGCGATCACCGTGGCCCCGTCCCGGCCGCGCACGCCCTGCGTCAGTGGCCGCACCCGCAACGCCGGAACCCGAAGTCGAGGGTGTGGTCGTTCTCGCCAGGCCCGCCGGTGGTCAGCGCCCGCCCGGGGTACCGTCCGCCCGGCGGGGCGGCGCCGTCGGAGTCGATGAAGGGATCGTCACCGACGCCGCGCCTGGTGGGCACCCACCGGTGCAGCGGACCGCCCTCTGCGTAGTCGGACGGTTCGTCCAGCCGGATCGTGTACTCCGTGTGCGGCCTGAGGCCGCCGTCCACGTTCGAGTCGTCGAAGTAGTACTCGCCGCGCGCCGTCGTCCGCGCCGTCCCGACGAGCGTGCCCGCCCCGTCGTACAGGTGGACGGTCGCGCCCGGCACCGGTTGCTGGCCCGGCCGCTGGACGCCCGTGCGCTCGGGGTCGTACCAGACCCGGTTGCCGATCTGCAGCGGCGCCCGGTCGCAGAGCACCTCGAGGTCGCCCATCGAGGCGCCCTTGCCGAACGGCGCGGGGACGTCCGGCGGGTTGAGCCGCAGCCCGGACACCGGGTCCTGTCCGCCGTCCGCCCGCCGCAGGAACGACGTGCCGTAGCCGAACGCCGTGCTGTTCGGGTCGAAGCCGGAGATCCCGACGGTGGTCTCCACCTTGGACAGCGCCATCCCGGCGTAGGCAGCGTTGCGGTGGAAGCCCATCCGGCTGGTGTCGAAGAAGCGGTTGCCCCGGGGCGGGAGCCCGCAGCCGCCGTTGGTGTCCATCACGTAGCCGCCGTCCGCCGCCGGGCAGGCCTTGTTCAGGTCCCCGCCCGACAGGACCTCGCCGATCGCGCCGCCCGCCGCCGCCTGGCCGGCCGCCCGGTCCGCGAGGCGGTCGCGGAAGGCCAGCAGCATCGATCCGTCCGTCTCGAAGCCGACCTCCGCCAACTCCGGCTCCGGCTGGGCGCGGAAGCCCGAGCAGGCCTGGCCGTTCTGCACGACCGGGTAGGTGTCCGTCCACGGGAACCAGCCCGCGCCGTCGCACGGGCCCGCGCCGACCGTCGACCCGCGCGGGTAGTCCAGCGGCTGGTCCAGCACGGCCGGGCCGAACCGGCCGGTGGCCGGGTCGAAGGGCAGCACGACCGCTCGCAGGTCCGCCGCCCGGCCCGTCGACTCGCCCGAGCAGACACCGCCCAGGTAGCCGGTCCCGTCCTGGAGGCCCAGACCGAAGGGGCGCCAGTCCCCGGCCGAGGGGCAGCCCGGATCCGGGACGGCATAGACGGCCTTCGGCGCCGGCGCGCTCGCCACCGTGGCGTCGTAGCGGTACAGGCGGCGGTCGTTGAGGTTGACGACGAACAGGTCCCGGCCGTCGTCCGTCACCTTCAGCCCGCCGAGGCTCTCCTTGCCCGGCACCGCCAGGAACGCCTCGTCCGCCCCCGGCCCGTGCGCCGTGCCTCCGGCGTCCGGGACGGTGGTGAACAGCGTGGTCCTCCGCTGCGCCGGGTCGGTCAGGTAGATCCCGCCGGGGCCGCCCGGGCCGTAGGCCGTGGTGCGCTTGGCCGCCGCCGACGAGAACACCCGCCGGTCGGTCCTGTTCCACGCGACGCCGAACAGCGTGCCGGTCTGCGCCGCGGTGGCGATGTCGGCGACGTCCACGTCCACGCCGGCCTGGCCGTGCGCACCGTACGGGAACGACACCAGCGTGCGCTGCCCACCGCCCTGCCAGGCGGTGTTCTGACAGGCCGTCACCACGGGCGCGTTCTTCTGGCAGTAGTCACCGGGGCTCCACAGCCCCGTGGTGTACGAGACGTCCGCGCCGTCGGAGAGGTCGACGAACTCCTCGTTCGAGCTCAACAGGCCGGGCCCGCCGGCCAGCCCCTGCCGCGAGGCGAAGGCGGGGAACAGCACGCCCGGCTTCGGGTTCACCACCCGCACCCGGTAGGTGCCGCCGTGCTCCCGGCTCCGCGGCGGCGGCGCGAGCGTCACCGTCCCGTCGGCCGCCGTGGTGCCCTCGACGTGGACCCGGCCCCCGCCGGTGAGCGTCACCTTCACCCCCGGCAGCCCCGGCTCCAGCGCGGGCGTCCACGCGCCCGAGGCGTCCACCGCCCGGACCACCCGCACCGTCACCGTCCCGTCCGCGCTCTGCGGGAACGCCTCCGGCGCCGACAGCAGCCCGCTGCCGGTCAGCACGACGCCGAGCACCGCGGCCCGCGCGACGCCCGTCCTTCGTCTTCTCTTCCCCACTGGGCCCCACTCTCGTGATCGACGGGCGGACGCCCGATCCGGACAGGACCCCCAGGAGAGCGGCGGCCGCTCGTCCACGCCCGCGCTTCCGGGCACATTCACCGGTGTGTGTGACGGAGAACGGGCCGGAAATCGCAACAAGTTCGGATGCGACCTCACAAGTGCGACCGCACACGCGCGACCTCACGAGTCCACGGGCGGACCGGCCGGGCGGACGGGCCGGGCGGCGGGAGCGACGACTTTCGGACATTCCGAAGCCGGTACCGCGCGCACGCATGACGGGAGATGCTCCATGTGCGGCCGGGTCGGGGCACCAGAACTTCCGGATTATGTCCGATTTGCCGTCAGAACCTCCAGACCGGAACGGGTCTGACGCGTACACGCGCCTCTGCGTAGCCTTGGCCCGGCGGTCCCCCTCGGCCGCCGTCCCCCACGACTCCCCCAGGAGCGCAGATGCGTCGTTCCGTTCGCGTCCCCTCGCGTGCCGCCGGCAGACTCCTCAGTGCCGCGGCACTGGTCGCAGCCCTCGGCCTCACCCAGTTCGCCGCCCCCTCCACGGCCACCACCGCCGCGGCCTCCACGGAGTGCGTCGAGGCGGCGGGCCACGACGACGCCGCGGCCCGCAAGCCCGCCGGCAGCCCCGGTGGCCAGGAGCCCAACGCCGTCACCGACGCGCAGGCCAAGGCGATGGACGCGGACCTCAAGGCCCGCGTCTCCCGGCTGGCGAACTCCGCCCAGGGCGGCGACCTCGCCCCCGGCACGCTGACGGCCACCACCATCCCGGTGTACGTGCACGTCGTCCACTCCGGGACCACCGGCAAGCTGACGGCCACCGACATCACCAAGCAGATAGCCGTCCTCAACGCGGCCTACAGCGGCCAGGGCGCGGGCAACACCCCCAGCCAGTTCCAGTTCCAGCTGGTCTCCACCGACTACACCGACAACGCGACCTGGTACAGCGGCGTCACACCGGGCTCCACCGCCGAGAAGTCGATGAAGAGCACGCTGCGCAAGGGCGGTGCCAACGCCCTCAACCTCTACACCGCCAAGCTCGGGCAGTCGCTGCTCGGCTGGGCGACGTTCCCGAGCAGCTACCAGTCCAACCCGACCGACGACGGCGTGGTCATCCTCGACAGCTCGTTCCCCGGCGGCTCGTCCGCCAACTACAACGAGGGCGACACCGCCACCCACGAGGTCGGCCACTGGCTCGGCCTGTACCACACCTTCCAGGGCGGCTGCGGCGGCCAGGGCGACTACGTCTCCGACACCCCGGCCGAGAAGAGCGCCGCCTACCAGTGCCCGGCCGGCCGGGACACCTGCACCGCCACCGGAGTCGACCCGATCCACAACTTCATGGACTACACCTACGACTCCTGCATGACCCAGTTCACCCCGGGTCAGGTCGCCCGGATGTCCAGCGCCTGGGCCGCCTACCGGGCCTGACGCCGGACCCGGTCCGGCGGTCCGCACCGATCCGGCGACCGCCGCCCTTTGGCCGTCACCGACGTGGTCGGCCAGGCGCCCCAGACACCGGCGGGTGCGTGGCGATGACGCCGCGCACCCGCCGGTACTCCTGTTCCCGCCCAGGCCTCGACCGCGCCGGCGGCTCGCCCGGCACGAACGCACCGGGGTACCGCCGCCTGGACGTCTTCAGGCGGGTCGGCCGAGGTCCAGGCGCTCGGGCGACGGTTCGAACCCCGCCGCCCGGTAGGCGGCGACGGCGGCGGCGTTCGAACTCGGGGTGCAGACGAGCGCGCTCGACGCCCCCATGCCCCGCAGCGCGGCAGCGGCGGCGACGCAGATCGCGGCGCCGTGGCCGCGTCCGCGATGGTCGGCGTGGACGCCCACCGGCTCCAGCAGGCCCGGCCGGCCGGGGCCGGCCGACCAGACCGTCACCGCGGCCACCGCGTCGCCCCGGTCGTCGTAGCCGACCAGGCAGCGGGCGTCGGCGTAGACCGGTCCGGCGGCGAGGACGTGCCAGACCTCCTCGGTGAACCTCGGGCTGCCGAACGCCGAGCGGTGCACCGCGGTGCGCACCTCCGCCGTCTCGGGACCAGCCACCTCGATCCGCAGGCCGGAGCCCTCCACCGGCTCGGAGAGGTCGCGGCGCAACGGCGTCCACGGCTCGTCCGGCTGCCAGCCCGCCTCCGAGAGGACCTCACGGAGGCGTGCGCCGTCGGGGACCTCCAGGCCGACCTTCCCGGGCGGCAGGACCCCGCGCGCCGGATCATCGAGGTCCGCCGCCAACCGACGGGCCAGGTCCTCGTCCTGTCGCAGGTCCGGCGCGGTCGTCAGGCGCAGCACGTCGGGGCCGTCCAGGTATCCGACGGCGACGATCCGCCCGTCCGCGCTCCAGGTGCGGACGGCCGCGGCGAGCCTCTCCGCGCCCAGCGCCCAGGCCCAGCCGAGATCCCCCGGGTGGAGTTGCAGCGGCGTCCGGTCGTCCTGCCATGCGCGGAGCGCGTCCACGGCCGCGGTCAGCCCGTCGACGCCGGGTTCGTTCAAAACGATCGTCATGTCCCCGCATCCCACCCCATCGCGGCGACCGGCCGCACCCGAATTTCACCCGGCCGCCGCGGTGACGGCTTGCGCCGGGGCCTGCGGCCGGCCCTCCGGTCCGGGCTGACCGCCGCGCGCGGCGGCGGCTCAGTCCACGCAGGGGATCCCGCCCGCCTTCACGGCCGGCCCCTGCATCGGCAGTCCGGCCGCCGGGTCGGCGGACGGGTCGCCCACGGTCGGCGCGGCCGACGGCGCCGGTGACGGGACGGCCGTCGGGCTCGGGGTGCGGGAGACGGCCAGGGTGAGCCGGATGCGGCCGGCGGGTACGGCCGTCGAGAAGGCGGCGTTCACCCCGTAGCGGGCGGCGAGCTGCTGCGCGTCCGCTCTGGCCCCGGATCCGTACGCCACCGTGGTGGACCGGGTCCTGGCCGGGGCGTCGCCGATCCGGCCCGTCTGGTAGCCGAGTTCGGCCAGCGCCCTGGACTCGTCGGCCGCCGCCCCCGCGCCCGCGGCCGCGTTGACGTCGACCACCGCCGTCCTGGCCGCCGCGCTCGGGCCGACGGTGGGCGACGGGGCCGGTTCGCCCGGCGCGTCCCCGGGCGTCGCGGCCGGTACGGGCGGCATCGGCTCGTGGTTGAAGAGCTGCCGGACGATCTTCCGGATCAGGTCCGGGTTGACGGTGTTGACCTCCTGCCCGCCGACGGTCTTGAAGCCGCTGATCGGCAGGGTGTTGAACTCCACGTTGCCGCCGGTCAGGTTGGGCGCCTGCTGGGCGAAGTCGAGGATGTTCCACTCGTTGTCGATGACCACGTCCTTCTTCACCACCGCGAACAGCTTCTGCATCTGCCCGAGGTCGTTCAGGATGCCCTGCTGCTTGAGCTTGTACTCGACGGAGGAGAGGAAGGCCTGCTGCCGGTGGGTGCGGTCGAGGTCGCCGTTGGCGAGGTGGTGGCGCTGGCGGACGAAGGAGAGCGCCTGCGCGGCGGTGAGGGAGCTGATCCCGGCCGGGAGCCTGAGGCCGGTGCCGCCGCCCTCGCGGGTCGCGGTCCGGGCGGTGATCGGGTCGTCCACCGGGTGGTTGAGGCAGACCTGGATCGGCTCGACGGCCTTGGCGATGTCGTAGAAGCCGATCAGGTTCACCTCCGCGAAGTGGTCGATCGGGACGTCCAGGAGGCTCTGCACGGTCTGGATGGTGGCCGAGCGGCCGGCCTCGCGGCTGTGCCGTTCCACCGCCGCCTTGGAGAGCCCCTTGCCCGCCAGCTTCTGTTCGGCGGCCTCCTTGGCGATGCCGTACGCCTCCTTGATCTTGTGCATCCTCCCGTCCGCGCCGACGGTCTGGACGTAGTCGTCGCGCGGGACGGAGAGCGCGGTGACCTTGCCGCCGTTGGCCGGGATGTGCAGCACGATCAGGGCGTTGGTGTTGTAGCCGCCGATCGCGCTGGAGCCGGCGTGGAGTTCGGCCTCCACGAACTGCTTGGGCAGGTCGTTGCCGTCCATGTCCTTGCGGCTGTCCAGGCCGATCAGCAGCAGGTTGACGGACTTGTCGAGGTGCGGCGGGGCGTTCTTCCTGGCCTCGCTCAGCGCGCTGGACTTGATCATGCCGTCGTCCAGGCTGCGGTACTCGTACCAGGTGAAGCCGCTGGCCCCGAGCACGGCGGCCGAGACGGTGCAGGCCAGGGTGCGCCCGGCGACGGTCAGCGGGTCGGTGCCGCGGCGCGGGGCGCGGCCGCGTCGGCCGCGCTGACGGCGGCCGCGGGTACGGCTGCTGCCGCGCTCAGCCACGGCGGCCCCTCCCGGCCGGGGCCGCCGTCCTGCCGGTTGGTCGGCGCTCCGGCGCCGGCCGGCGGCGGGCCGGTACGGCGCGGACCGCGACCACGGCGAGCGCCACCGCCACGGCCGCGGCCATCACCGGGAACGCCCCGACCACCCAGCGCAGGGCGCCGGTGCCGAGGTTCTTCCCCTGGTAGTTCCCGGGGTGCGCCAGGTACTCGACGCCCGAGGCGGTGAGCAGCACCACGACCGGAGCGGCCGTCACCACCCACCACCGGCCGGCCCGGCCGCACAGCAGCGCCGCGGCCGCCGTCCCGAGCACCGAGCCCACCGTGAAGAGGAGGCCGACGCCCGGCCCGTCGAGTTCGTCCGCGACCGCCCCGAGCAGCGGCAGTCCGACCGCCGAGAGCGCGGTCGCCGCACCGCCGCGCCGGCGCGCCCGCTGGCGACGGCGGGCGGCTCCGGGGCGCGGCGCCCGGGCCTGCCGGGGCGCGCCGGGGCCGACGGGTGCCCCGGGGGCACCGGCAAGGTTCACGGGGACACCGGCGGCTGCCCCGGGAACCGCGCCGGTCACCCACGGGAGCTGGACGGGCACGGCGCGGTCCTCGGTGCGCGGTCCCGCGTCCTGGTACGGAGTTCTCGCCCGCTGACCGGCCATGCGCACTTCCCTCGATCGGCCTCTACATCGCTGTAGAAGATGGGCTGGAGCATACAACCCATTTCAGCAAAGTCATCCGCTGTCACCCGGCAGCGACGAACCGCCCGGTGGGCCGTCGTTAGGATGGTTCGTGATCCCCCGCCCACGTCGGCACACCATCAGGAACGCATCAGAGGAGCAGAGCGTCACCATGTTTGAGAGTCTGAAGAACCTCGCGGACAAGGCCACCGACCTCGCCCGCGAGCACGGCGACGTGATCGGACAGGGCCTGGACAAGGTCGGCGACGCGATCGACGGCCGCACGGACGGCAAGTACAGCGGGCAGATCGACACCGGCGTCGAGAAGGCGAAGGACTTCCTGCGCAACCTCGACGGCGACCGGAAGGCCGCCGAGTAACCTGCCGCAGGGCACGATCAGCCGCGCGGCGGTCGAACGAGCGCACGGGGCGAACGGGGAGGGGCGGCAGCGGTGAGTGAGGACAAGAAGGGGTCCGGCCCGGGGCGCTGGCTGGTGATCGGCGTCGTGGTGGTGGCCGGGCTGGGCCTGGTCCGCGGCAACGGCCACGACGACGCGGCCTCCGCCGGCCCCTCCCCGACCGCCGCCGCCCCGTCCGGCCCCGGCTCGGGCGCCGCACCGTCGGCCGGCTCCTCCGCGACGCCGCCGAACGCGCCGAAGCCGTCGAAACCCCCGGGCCGCTACGATCCGGCCGACTACGCGGCGCCGGTGCGCCAGTACGCCGCCGAGGCCGGTGTCAACCCGCAGCTGCTGATGGCGATCCTCTACAACGAGGCGTACAAGCCGCACGACCCCGAACTCGAACGCGCCTGGCAGCGCGGCAAGCCGGACGCCTCCTTCGGGATCGCCAACATGCACCGGGCGGCCTTCGAGGACACCAGGCCCGGCCGCCCCTTCGCCTCCCGGCAGTGGGAGGAGCTCCCGGACGACCGGAACCTGGCGATCCAGGCGGCCGCCTGGCACCTGCACGACCTCGCCGGGCAACTGCCCGCGCGCCCGGGCGTGCCGCTCAGCCGGGACGAACTGGTCGCCCTCGGCTACAACGCGGGCGCGGGCAACATGCTGGCCTTCGCCCGGGGCGTCAGGATCGGCTCCCAGGCGCAGTCCTACCTCGACCGGCTGCGCGACAACTGGTCGAAGTCCGGCGAGGCCGTCAAGTGACGCCGCCCGGCGGTCAGCTGACGCCGATCCGGGCGGACCAGACCCGCCGCCAGGCCAGCGCGTCGGCGACCCCCTCCGCGATGCCGCGCCGCGGCTGCCAGCCGAGCAGGTCCCGCGCGGTGTCCACGACGGCGTAGCAGCCGATCACGTCCCCGGGCCGCGGCCCCGCCTCCCGGACGTCCAGGCTGGTGCCGACGGCCTGTTCGAAGGCCGCGATCAGCTCCCGCACGGTGGTCCCGTCGCCGGTGCCGACGTTGATCACCCGGTAGCGGTCCGCCACGCCCGGGGCGATCACCTCGTCGAACCGCAGCAGCGCCGCGACGTGCGCCTCGGCGAGGTCCTGGACGTGGACGTAGTCGCGGATGCCGGAGCCGTCGCGGGTCGCCCAGTCGGTGCCGGTCACGGTGAACGGGGTGCGGGTGGTGTGCGCCTCGATCAGCTTGCCGAGCGCGTGGGTGGGGTGGAGGTCCTGGAGGCCGGTGCGCAGCTGCGGGTCGGCGCCGATCGGGTTGAAGTAGCGCAGGGCGATGACGCGCTGCCGCTCGGCGCCCTCGCCCCGGGTCCAGTCCTGGAGGACCTGCTCCATCATCTGCTTGGTGCGCGCGTACGGGCTGCCGGCGTCGACCGGGCTGCTCTCGTCCACCCGGGCGTCGGGGGTGGGGGCGTAGATCGAGGCGGAGCTGCTGAAGACGACCCGGGTGCAGCCGTGGCGCTGGAGGGCGTCCAGGAGTTCGACGGTCTTGGCCACGTTCTCCCGGTAGTAGTACAGCGGCTTGGCCACCGACTCCGGTACGACGATCTTCGCGGCGCAGTGCACGGTGGCGTCGATGTCGGGGTGTTCGGCGAAGATCCGGGCGAGCAGGGCGGCGTCGGCGATGTCGCCCCGGTAGAAGACCCGGTCCTCGACGAACTCGGCGCGTCCCCGGGAGAGGTCGTCCAGCACGACCGGGGTGATCCCCCGGTCGAGCAGGGCGGAGGCCACGGTGCTGCCGATGAATCCCGCGCCACCGGTGATCAGGACCTTCTTCATGCGCGGATGCTCCCTCACGGTCGGCCGGGCGCCCGGTGGCGCCCGGTGACCGGAAGGGACGTCGGTTCGCACCCGGCCGGTTCCGCGCCGGGGGCGTGCGCGCGCCCCCGGCCCGGCGGTTCCGGGCGGTTCCGGTCGGCTCAGCCGCGGTGGCGGCGTAGCCAGAGCCCGGTGGCGACCAGGACGACGGCCGCCGCGGCGGTGCCGATGGCCGCCCAGGTGGTGGCGTCGGAGGTGGTCGCGCGGGCGGGGCCGGACGAGGCCGCCCGGGCGGCGACGGGGGCGGCGGTGGTCCCTGTGCCACCGGTGGTCCCCGCCCCTCCGGCGGTATCCGTCCCGCCGGCGGCGGTCCCCGTCCCGCCCGCGGTCGCCGTCCCGCCGGCGGTCTCCCGGAGCGGGGTGGGGGCCGCCTCGACGGACCGCGGCGTCTCGGGCAGCGGCGAGGCCGCCGTCCCCTGGGGCACCGGGTCGTCGATCACGACGGTGTCGACGTCGAGCTCGCGCTCGCCGTGCCCGAGGGCGGGGAAGGCACAGTCCACGGTGACCCGCCAGTGCCCGACGGGCAGGATCTCCCGGGTGGTGTACGTCCCTGGCCGGCCGGGGACGGTGACCAGCCGCCAGGGGCCGACGGCGCGGCCGTCGGAGGCCGTCGCGGAGAGCGTGCCGGCGAACTCACCGGTCACCGGGTCGTGGTCGTTCTCCCAGGTGGCGACGGTGCTGACGCGGCCGTTCTGCTGCCCGGTGACGTCCAGGCGGACGCTGTCGCCGTGGGCGGCGGCGGGTGCGGCGGCGGCGAGCAGCGCCGCGGCGGTGAGGGCGAGGGCGGTGAGGTGGGGGCGGGTTCGCATACGGGAGGGTCCTCGGGGCAGGTGTGGGGGCAGGGACGTCGGGAACGGCCGCCACTGGGTGGGCGGCGGCCGTTCCCGACGCGACGGACCTGGGGCCCACGGGTCCTGGGGCCCGCGGGCGTCGGCGGCTCGGGTCGAAGGGTCGGCCGGCGTACGGGCCGACCGGTATCACGGACTCACGGGAACAGCCTTACCCCGAACCGCTCACGAGGTCTTCGACAGCGACCAGTTCTGGTAAGGCGAGCCGTTCGGCTGCTGCAGCTCCAGCAGCCGGCCGCCGTAGTACCACCGCTCGCCGATCCCGAGCACCAGCGCTCCGCCGTCCGCGGTCAGGGTGAACCCGCCGCCCGCGGCGGTGAGTCGCCACTTCTGCGCGGCCGTGTCGGAGCACGGCTGCTGGGCGACGTACTGGCCCGGGACGGCCGCGCCGCCGGGCTGGAGGCACTTGTCGGAGCGCGCCGACCTGATCCGCACCGCGCCGTCGCCGGCGTCCTCGAAGCGCCACTTCTGGTTGGCGTAGCCGGTGCGCTGGTAGGCGATGGCCACCGTGCCGTCGTTCAGCGAGCTGCCCCACAGGTCGGCGGCCTGGCCGGTGAGGCCGTTGACCAGGGTGTAGCGCGCGTCCGGCTGCGGGCGCCCGGGGTCCGCGGCGGTGCGGAAGGTGGCGGGGGCGCCCGGGCGGCCCACTGCCCCGGCGGCGTCGCGGACGGCGACGGCCACGGTGTACGAGGTGGCGGGCGCGAGGCCGACCAGGCGGACCACGGTGGCCCGGACGGTGCCGATCACCTGGCCGTTCAGCAGGACGTCGTAGCCGGCGGCGGCGGGTGCGGCCGGCCAGCTCAGGACGACGGAATTCGGCGTGATCTGGCTGATGGCCACCTCGGGGCCGCCGTTCCCCCGGGTCGGGGTCGCGGTCGGCGACGGGGTGCCGGTCGGCGTGGCGGTCGGGGTGGCGGTGGGGCCGCCGGTGGGCGTCGGGGAGGCCGTGGGCGTGCGGGTGGGCGTGCCCGTGCCGCCCGGGGTGGGCGTCGGGCTCGGCCCGGTGCCGCCGCCGTTCCCGCCGCCGGCGATGAGGAAGCGGTTGCTCGCGACGTTCCAGTGGGTCGCCAGGTAACTGCCGGGCGCGGGCGCGGTGTTGTAGTAGTCGTCGTGGTGGCAGTCCAGCCGTTCGTCCTGGGCGCGGTCCGGGCAGACGGTCCGCATCGACGGGTAGTTCGGGGCGTCCGAGTAGCACATGACGTCCCACTCGTCGGTGCAGTGCCCGGCCTTGCTGGAGTTGGGGGAGCTGTTGTTCACCGCGCCGAGGTTGTGCCCGAGTTCGTGCGCGGCGGTGCTGCCGCCCCAGCAGCCGGCGTCGGTCCGGCCGTACGAGGGGCCGAAGTTGCTGAGGTTGTCCTGGCCGGGGCGCTCGTCACCGGCGAAGGTCCCGATGCCGCAGTACACCTTGGCGTCGGTGAACATCATGTACTTGCGGTCCTTGCGGTTGAACCCCTGCGCGGCCAGGGCGCGGTTGCCCGCGTTGAAGTCCTGGATCTCGGCGTCCGAGATCTGCACGTTCAACACCGAGGCGGTGCAGTCGGGTTCGGTGACGAAGCGGACGTGCCGCTCCCCGCCGGTCTCGGCGGCGCTGGCGTTGTAGATGACGTCGACGTCGGCGGCCCACTTCTTGAACGAGGACAGGTACCGGTCGTAGCGGTCGTTGCCGGGGCCGTGCACGTAGACCACCTGGACCCGGTTGCCGCCGCTGCCGTCTCCCTCGCAGACCAGCTTCGCCCCGGCGGGCGCGGCCGGTGCGGGGTCGGCGGCGGCACTGCCGGTGCCGTCCAGCAGGGCCCGCTGCGTGACGTCGAGGACGGGCGGGGCCCCCTTCAACAGGTCGGCGGCGGCGGGCGCCTGGGCACCGGCGGCGGGGGTGGGCGCGGGCGCCTGGCCGGCCGGGGCCGCGACCGGCGGGACGTCCTGGCGGATGTCCACGCCCTTGGGCGGCACGTCCGGCCCGTGGCTGCACTGGGTGCTGCCGGTGACCTCCAGGGTGCCGCCGCAGCGGTCGCTGCTCGGCAGGCTCAACCCCGCATAGACCAGCCCGCGTTCGGGCTGGTCCTTGGGTATCGCCGTGAGCGGGGCGGCCTTCTCGTCCCGTTTCGGGGCGGGCGCCCGGGTGGCCCCCTCGGCGGTGCCGGTCTCCCCCGACCCGTCGTCCCCGACCGGCCCGGCCTGCGAGCCCGTACGGCCGGCGGCGGCGTCCGAGGCCGTAGCGGCGCCGTGCACGGCGGCCGGTTCCAGCGCGGTGCGGATGCCGAACGTCCCCGCCATCAGCCCGGCCGCCACTGCCACGGCGACCAGGGCGCTCCTGCGGGTGAGCCTGCGGCGCCTGCGCCGCCGGAGCCCGCTGCTCCGGTGTCCCATCGCGTTCCTCTCCTCGTGCGACGGTCCGTGCCCCTGTGGTGAAGGGGGCTCGGACCTTCCGACACTCCGGAGAGCGGGACGGGCGGCCGGGAATAACAGAAAGCTCTTGCGAAATTCCCCGGACCGTTCGACCGGACGGCGGCACGGGCGCCCGCCGAGGCCGGTCGAAGAGGGTTCCGGGCAGGGCGGAGCCGGGGAGCGCGATCGGGGGGTGCGCGCTCCCCGGCAGGGGTGGTGGCGGCCACCCGGCCGGAGTCCCGGGGCAGGTGACTGCGTCGGCCGTGACGGAATGCTAGACCCGTCGACGGGCCCTGACCAGTGCCCCGACCAGGAGACTTTCCGCCCCGGACATGCCATCTGCGACAGGCATATGACGGATCGTCAGGCAGCCCACCACGGATCAGGCCGCGAGCTTCACCGGCTCCGCCGCGGCGGCCGCCGGGCGCGCCCCGGGCCGGATCACCGCCACCGCGCCCGCGCCGCAGCCCCCGTGCAACCGCGCCAGCCCGGCCGCCAGGGCGGCCCGGTCCCCGGCGAGCCAGAGCCGCAGGGCCGCCGAGAGCGCGGCACTGGCCGACCCGGCCGCGGGGCCGCCGGTCCGCACGAGCCGCTCACCGAGCAGCGGCAGCAGGTCCGCGACCGGAGCCGGCAGCCAGAGGGTGAGCGCGAAGGGCGCCGGCCTGGCCAGCACCCGCAGCAGCGGCAGGACGCAGGCGTCGTCGTGCAGCGCGGGGATGACCTCCAGCAGCCCGTCCACCGCCACGTCGGAGACGTCGCCGCCGTGCCCGCGGGCGAGTTCGCGCAGCAGCGCGCGCTCGGCGGCGGTGATCCGGACGGTCAGCATGACCTCGTCGCAGTCCATGGTTCCGGCCCCTGTCGTGGAGAGTTCGTGGTTTGGTCGTCGCGTCGCGGTGTCAGTCCCGTGCCGAGGGGGTTCCTGCCCCGATCCGGCCGTCCGATACCGGCACGATCAGGCCGTAGTGGCCGTCGAACCGGCGGTAGAGCACCCGCGCCCGCTGGTCGCCGGGGTCGGTCCAGCCGACGAACGGGCGGCCGGTGAGCCAGAGTCGGCGGGCCGCCTCGGCGAGGTCGAGCGGCGGCATCGCGCCGGTGCCCGCCGCGCACCGCTGCACCGTGCCGCCCGGGGAGCAGCGGTGGACCAGGCCGTCCCGCCCGGTCGCGGCGTCCACGAAGAGGTGGAACCGCCGGTCGAGGGCGAGCAGTTCGAACTCCGCCTGCTCGGGGGTGCGACGGGCGGGCACCACCGCCTTGTGGCGGGCGATCCGCCGCTGGGCGAGCGGACGGTCGGCGAACTGCGGGCGGTAGGCGCTCTCGTACGAGGCGGCGAAGCCGATGTCGCCCTGCTCGCGCAGCCGGCCGGCCCTCCCGGCCAGCGTGCCGAGAACCAGGTCGACGGACTCCCGGGCGGTGCCGGTGGCCAGCTGCACCCGGACCGGCCCGACCCCGGCCAGTTCGACGTCCGCCTGGGCCAGCGCGGGCCTGGCCACCGACCGGTTCCGCACGCGGGTCAGCCGCAGTCGCAGCGCGTGGGCGTCGGAGCCGAGCGCCGCGGCGGTGGCCAGCGCCCGGGCCCGGGCGTACTCGGCGTCCTCGCGCGGCAGCTCGCCGCGGATCTCCACCCGGACGTCGAGGGCCGGCCGGTGGCGCAGACGGGTCATCAGGTTCCTCCTTCTCCGCCACCATGCTGTCCCTCGCACGCCCGTACGGCGAGGGTCCAAAGGCCCTGCCCCACGGACCGGTCGGGGACCACCCGGACGGCCGCATCCACGCAGGTCAACACGGGGTTTCGAGCACGCACGAAAGGGTCGATCCACTCGGCCGTTGGAGTGATCCCCGCACGTTCGGCGCAACGCTCGGGAAACCGGCGCGTTTGCCAAACGTGCGCCCTCCCCCCGGGGGCGCGCGCGGGGCCCGCGCTGGGCGGTCCCCCGTCTCCGGGCCGGGCCGCCGCTGCCACCCGGCATCGCCCGCGCCGGCCACTCTGGTGAGAGGTAGTGTCATGTCCCTGCTGACCGAAACGCGGAAGCTGATCGTCCCCCCGAGAACCGCACCCGGCCCGTCCCCGCTGGCCCGCGCCGCCGTCCCCCCGCTGGCCCCCGGAGCCCTGCCCGGCCTCGGGCACGCCGGTGCCCTGCTGCGCGACCCGCTCGGCTTCCTCGGTTCGCTCGGCCGTCACGGCGGGGTGGTCCGGATCCGGCTCGGACCGCGCACCGTCTGCGTGGTCACCGACGCCCGGCTGGTCCACACCCTGCTCGTCGCGCTGGCCCACGACTGCCCGCGCGGCGCCGTCCAGGACACGCTCCGGACGGCCTTCGGCGACGGCCTGCTGATGTCCGAGGGGCAGGCCCACCGCGACCGCCGCCGGATCATCCAGCCGGCCTTCGGCCCGGACCGGATGGGCGAGTACCTGGCCGTGATGCAGCAGGTCACCGAGGAGCGGGCCGCGCGGTGGCGCCCCGGCCAGGTTCTCGACGTGGCCAAGGAGATGAACCACCTGGCGCTGGAGATCGTGACCCGCTCGCTGTTCGACGCCCGGCTCAGCGAGGACGCCACCGTCGCCTTCCACCGGGCGCTGCCGGACCTGGTGAAGGGCCAGATCGTCCAGTCCCTCTACCCGAACCCGGCGCTCGCCCGACTGCCGCTGCCCGTCAACCGGCGCTTCGACGATGCCGTGCGGGTGCTCAACCGGGTGGTCGACCAGGCCGTCAACGGCCGCGCCGCCACCGCGGGCGCCGGGGCCGGACGGCGCACCCTGCCCGCCCTGCTGCGCGCCGCGACCGACCCGGCCACCGGCTGCCCGCTCACCGAGGCCGACGTGCGGTCCGAGGCGATCACCATGTTCGGCGCGGGCACCGAGACCGTCTCCACCACGCTCACCTGGCTGCTGGACGAGCTGCTGCGCCACCCCGAGGCGGAGGCCCGGATCCTCGCCGAGCTGGACGAGCACCTGCCCGCGGGCAGCGTCCCCACCCCCGAGGCGCTGGCCCGGCTCACCTACACCCGCAGCGTCACCCAGGAGGTGGTGCGGCTGCACGCGCCGAACGCCTTCCTGATGCGCACCGCCCAGGTGCCCGTCGAGCTCGGCCCCTACCGCGTCCCGGCCGGCACCGAGCTGCTGTACAGCCTCACCGCGCTGCACCGCGACCCGGTGCGCTACCCGGAGCCGATGAGCTTCCGGCCCGAGCGCTGGCAGGACGGCGGCGGCACCGGGCGGCCGTCCTTCCTGCCGTTCGGGGCGGGCAAGCACAAGTGCATCGGGGAGGCCTTCGCCTGGGCCGAGCTGACCGTCGCGGCCGCGGCGATCCTGCGCCGCTGGCGGCCGGTGGCGGTGCCGGGCGCCCGGGCCCGCGAGGTGGTGTGGACGACGGTCCAGGCGCAGGGTCTGCGGGTACGGCTCGCGCCGCGCGGCGCGCGCTCCCCGCGCGGGGGCGCCTCGGCCGCCTCCCCCGAGGGCGATTCCGCCTCCTCACCCGGGGGCGCCTCGCCCTCCTCACCCTCCCCGGCCGCCTCGCCCTCCCCGGCTTCCCCGCTCGCCTCGCCGTCCTCGTCCAGCAAGCCGACGCCGGGCCGGTGCCCGTTCACCGGCACCACCCCCGCGAGCGCCCCCGCCGCCGTCACGGCCCCCACCGTGCCGGCGGGCCCCCGGCCGCACGACGAGCTGCGGCTCGCCGCCGACCGGCACGCCGACTGGGTGGTCCGCCGCGGCCTGCTCACCCCGTCGGAACTGCCCCGTTACCGCGCCTACGCGCTGCACGAGCTGATCGGCCACGCCTTCCCCCGCGCGCGGGGCGCCGAACTCGACCTCCTGGTGGACGTGCTGGGCTGGTTCACCATCCTGGACGACCGCTTCGACGGCCCGCCCGGCCGCCACCCCGGCGAGGCCCACGCCCTGGTCGACCCGCTGGTCGCGGTCCTCGACGGGTCCTCCGGCGGCAGCCGCTCCGAAAGTCGGCTCCTGCTCGCCTGGCGCGAGCTGTGGGACCGCCAGACCGCCTCGATGTCCCCCGAGTGGCGGGCCCGCGCGGCCCGGGAGTGGCGGGCCTGCCTGGCCACCTTCCCCGCCGAGGCCGACCACCGCGCCCGCGGCACCGTCCCCGCCCTCGGCCTCGACCTGACGGACACCATGCTGCTGCGCCGGCACGGCAGTTGTCTGTATCCGTTCATGAACATACTGGAACGGGTCCACGGCGCCGACGCCCCGGCCGCGCTGCACGCGGACCCCGCGCTGCACCGGCTGCGGGCCAACACCGCCGACGCCGCCACACTGATCAACGACCTCTACTCGCTGAAGCGCGAGGAACGGCAGGCCGGGGCCGCGTTCAACACCGTGCTCACCCTCCAGCGGGCGCACGGCTGCACCCGGCTGCGGGCGGTCCACGCGGTGCGCGCCCGGGTGGCGCGGCTGCGGCAGGAGAGCGAGGAGCTGCGCCGCGAGCTGCTGCACCGCCACCCGGCCGGTCGCTGGTACCTGGACGGCACCCGGGAGCTGGTCGCCGGGGTGCAGGCCTGGACCAGCACCAGCGACCGCTACCTGGTGCCGGACGGCGCGCGGCGCCGGTGAGCGCGCCGGGGAACGGCCCGCCCCCGGCCCGCTACTTCCGGCCGCCGAGCGCGAACAGCAGCAGCACGAAGCCGGCGAACAGGTGCGTGGCGAAGATGTAGATGCCCGCGCGGATCAGCATCGCCTTGCGGCGCCGCTTCTCCTCGTTCGTGCTGTCGTCACTGGTGCTGTCGCTCATGGTGGTGCTTCTCCTCGGATCTGGCGGACGGGCCGGGCGCGGCTCAGCGGGGCCGACCGCCGGGGGCGCGCAGCTCGGTGAGCAGCGCGCCCTGGTCGGTGATCAGCTCGGTCAGGATCCGGCGGGCCGCGCGCAGCAGATCGGCGACGTCCGGCGTGCTGAGCGCGTACACCACGGTGTTGCCCTCACGGGTCGCCGTGACCAGCTGGGTGCGGCGCAGCACCGCGAGCTGCTGGGAGAGGTTGGACGGCTCGACCTCGATCTCCGCCAGCAGCTCGCGCACCGGCCGGGGGCCGTCCTGGAGCAGCTCCAGGACGCGGATCCGGACGGGGTGGCCGAGGGTGCGGAAGAACTCCGCCTTGGCCTGGTACAGCGGTACCGGCATCGTCCGCGCTCTCCCTCGGTTCCGGCTCGGTGGTCGTCCGGCCGGGCGGGAATCGATGCCGCGGCCGGTAGGCATCATCGCGACAGATGAAGATTTCTTCAAGTCGTCACAGCGCGTCACCCCCGGCCGACTCTGGCCCGTCGGTCCGCCGTTCGGCCGCGGCCGCGCCGGGGCATGCGAACGCCGAGCCCGGGACGCTGCCAACTCCCGGGCTCGGCAGTCATGGTGACGAGACGTCAGCAGACTACAGGCACATTCACCGTGGCCGGCACCTGACCGCTCCAGAAGCCCTCGACCGCGAAGGACACGTGCACGGTGGAGCCGCACGGCACGGTGGCCGAGATGCCGTCGACCCGCACGGTGGACACCTGGAACACGGTGCGGCCGTTCACGGTGCCGAGCGAAGCCCCGCCGGCCACGTCGGCCGACAGGTGGGTGACCAGCTCCTTCGGCGCCGGCGGCCACGGGCTGCCCGGGGACGGCGGGCCCGCCAGGCCGATCTTCCCGTAGATCGCGACGCTGTCACCGGTCACGTCGGCGCAGGCGTAGGTGGCCAGGCCGGCCTGGAGGCTGGAGTTGCCGCAGGTGGTGACGGTGGCGGTGGCGGCCGGAGCCGCGGCGAACGCGGGGACGGGGGCCGAGAGCAGGGCGGCGGCGCCGACGGCGCCGACGGCGATCCGGGCGATCCTGTTCATGGGTTCCTCCTTGAGAGGGACGAGGACGGACTGTGACAGGTGGCGTGGCACATATGACATTTCATAGGTCCACGACAGGAACTTTGCCATGCGATTCCTGTGCCATGGCCGCGATTTACCCTTTAAATCGAACCTTCGGCCGAAATGCGACCTTCGATGGCGCAATCACCTTCCAGCAGTCGAACTGCCGTACCCGCCCATGCGACGCCCACCTTGAGCCCAGGTGAACCGCGTCCGAACCACGGCCGGGCGCGCCCCCACTCGGCCGGTGACCGGCCCGAGCGGCACCGGGCCGCCGGCTCAGCCCAGCGAGCCGCGCAGGGCGTCGACCCGGGCGACGGCCTCGGTGAACCCATGCCGGTCCAGGCGGCCGTCGTCCAGGGCGTCCGCCAGCGCCTCGGTGGCCTCCTCGGCCTGCTGGGGGTCGCGGGCGGAGCAGAGCAGCAGGTCCATCCCGGCCCGGGCGGCGGCCAGCGCCCGGTCGCCGGTGCCGCCGTACGCGGCGAGCGCCTTGGCCTCCATGGCGTCGGTGACCGTCACGCCGCGAAAGCCGAGCCGGCCGCGCAGCTCGCCCTGGATGATCGCGGGCGAGAACCCGGCCGGGCGGTCCGGGTCCAGCGCGGGGTAGACCGCCCAGGAGGCCATCACCAGCCGCACGCCCGCCGCGATCGCCGCCCGGTACGGGGCCTCGCCGCGGGTGCGCAGCTGCGACAGCGGGACGTCCAGGGTGACCGGGCGCTCGTCGGTGTTCCCGCCCCGGGGTGCGGCGCCGAGGCCCGGGAAGTGCTTGGCGGTCGCGGCCACGCCGAGACCCTGCTGGGTGGTGAGGAAGGCGGTGCCCAGCTCCGCCACCTCGGCCGGGTCCTGGCTGTAGGAGCGCTCGTAGTGGTCGATGAAGTTGTCCGGCTCGTCGTAGACGTCGAGCACCGGGGCGAGGTTGAGGTTCAGCCCGGCGTCGGCGAGGGTCCGGGCGGCGCCGGCCCCGGACTGGGCCGCCGCGCCGACCGGGTCCGCCGCCTGCCCGGCGCGGCGGGCGGAGAGTTCGGGCGCGCCGGGCAGCCGGCGGATCCTGCCGCCCTCCTGGTCCGTCATCAGCAGCAGGGTGCGCGGGTGCGGCGCCTCGGCCGCGGCCTGCCTCAGGTCGGCGACCGCCTGGGCGAACTGCTCCGGGCCGGTGACGTTCTCGCCGAAGAAGATCACCCCGGCGGCCCGCCCCTCGCGGAGCGTCCGGAGCACTCCGGCCGGCGGTGTCGGCCCGGAGTACGACAGCACGATCCGCCGCCCGGCGAGCTCCCGGGAGTCCTCCTGCTCCTGGCCGGCCGTCGCCGCGCTCCTCCCGTTCGTCGCGCCCGGAACGTCCGGAGCGCCCGACGCACCCGGAGCGCCCGACGCACCCGGAGCGCCGTGCCGCGGGGCGGGCGGGCCGAGCGGCACCGGACCGAGCGCGGCGCCCATGACGGCCAGCAGCACCCCGAGCTGGGCGATACTTCGGAACGGGGCCATCACGCCTCCCGGCTCGGCATTTGACTTCGGCATGTCAACCTACCCGCGGGGGCGGCTCGGCACTCTCTCCCCACGCCGGTTTCATCCGATGTCCCGACGCCGCCTCACCGGGACGAGGACGCGCGGCGGACCAGCCGGCCCAGGACCGCCACCCCCTCGGTGATCTCGGCCACCGAGCCCGCCGCGTAGCCGAGCACCAGCCCGGGCGGGTACGGGAGCCGGGCGTGCCAGGACAGCGGCTGCATCTTCACCCCCTCCGCCAGCGCGGCGGCGGCCAGCCCGGTGTCGGTGCGGCCGGGTTCCTCGGGGAGCGTCAGCATCAGGTGGAGGCCCGCCGCCGCCCCGTGCACGGTGGCGTCCGGCAGGTGGGTGCGGATGGCGGCGATCATGGCGTCCCGGCGGCGGCGGTGCCGACGGCGCAGCAGCCGCAGGTGGCGGTCGAGGTCACCGGACTCCATCAGCCGGGCGAGGACCAGCTGGGGCAGCACGGGGTTGCCGAGGTCGGCGAAGCGCTTGGCGTCCAGGACGGCGTTCCGCAGCCGGGCCGGGACGAGCAGCCAACCGGTGCGCAGCGCGGGGGCGAGCAGCTTGGAGACGCTGCCCGCGTAGCAGACCCGGTCCGGCAGGGCTGCGCGCAGGGCCGGGACGGGCGGACGGTCGTAGCGGTGCTCGGCGTCGTAGTCGTCCTCGACGACCAGGCCGCCCGCGCCCGCCCAGCGCAGCAGTTCGCGCCGCCGGTCGCCGCCGAGCACGACGCCGGTCGGGTACTGGTGGGCGGGGGTGAGCAGCACGGCCGGGACGCCGGTGGCGCGCAGCGCGTCCACCCGGATGCCCTCGGCGTCGACCGGGACGGGCGGCGTGGCGGCGAGCCAGTGGGCGAGGTGCTGGCGGGCGCCGAGCGAGCCCGGGTCCTCGACCGCGACCTCGCGGATGCCCGCCTGTCCGAGGGCGCGGCCGAGCAGGGCGAGGGCCTGGGCCGTACCCGCGACGATCAGCACCTCGTCCGGTTCGGCGCGGATGCCCCGGTTGCGGGCCAGCCAGTGGGCGACGGCCCGGCGCAGGGCCGGGGTGCCGCGCACGTCGCCGTAGCCGAGGTCGGACGCGGCGAGGCCGTCGAGGACGGCGCGTTCGGCGCGCAGCCAGGCGGCGCGGGGGAAGGCGGCGAGGTCGGGCACGCCGGGGGTGAGGTCGATCCGGGCGGGCGTGCCGCGCAGCAGGTCGAACACCTCGGGGTCGGGGTCGTCCCGGAACAGTGCGGGTGCCGGGCGAGGGGCGTCCGCGGCCGGCGCCTCCTCGGGGCCGGCGGAGGCCGCGACCACGACCGTGCCGCCCCTCCCGCGGCCCGCCACCTGCCCCTCCTCGGCGAGGCGCTGGTAGGCGTCGGTCACCACCCCGCGGGAGACACCGAGCTCGGCCGCCAGCACCCGGCTCGCGGGCAGCCGGGCGCCGACCGGAAGCCGCCCGTCGGCGACGGCCTCGCGCAGCCGGCGGGCGAGCCAGTCGGTGAGGCCGCCGGGCGGGGCGTCGGCGGTGTCGAGCTGGAGGAAGTCGGCGCCGCTCTCCGCGGGCCGTCCTTCGGACCGCGCTGCGGGCCGCTCCCCCGACTGCTCTTCGGACCGCTCTTTGGACCTGTCCGATGCCTCTGCTTTGGACCTGTTCACCGGACCATAGTGGCGGCGAGGGTGGGGTCATGACCACAGAGACGCCCACGAGCACCGAAGCGGCAGCGCCGATCCCCCACGACGACTACGTCCACGGCTACTCGGTCGCCGAGACGCGACGCCTCGGCGACCAGGCCGACACCCTCGCCGAGCTGCTGCACGCGGGCACGGCGTACCCGGCGGGCAGCCGGGTGCTGGAGGCGGGCTGCGGGGTGGGGGCGCAGACCGTGCACCTGCTGGCCGCCAGCCCGGGCGTACGGCTGACGGCGGCGGACCTCTCGGCGGCGTCGCTGGACCAGGCCCGCGCCCGGGTGGCCGCGCAGGCGCCCGCCGCGGACGTCACCTGGCATCACGGCGACCTGCACCGACTGCCGTTCCCGGACGGCTCGTTCGACCACGTCTTCCTGTGCTTCGTACTGGAGCACCTGCCCGATCCGGCGGCCGGGCTGGCGGCGCTGCGCCGGGTGCTGCGGCCGGGCGGGACGATCACGGTGATCGAGGGCGACCACGGCTCGGCGTTCTTCCACCCGGAGACCCCGGCGGCCCGCCGCACCGTCGACCACCTGGTCGGGCTGCAGGCCCGGGCGGGCGGGGACGGCCTGCTCGGCCGCCGCCTCCACCCGCTGCTCACGGAGGCCGGTTTCACGCGGGTCGCGGTCCGCCCGCGCACGGTCTACGCCGACGACGCCCGCCCGGCCCTGGTGGAGGGCTTCACCCGGCGGACCTTCGTCGCGATGGTCGAGGCCGTCCGGGCGGACGCGCTGGCCGCCGGGCTGACCAGCCGGGAGGACTTCGACCGGGGCATCGCGGAGCTGCGCCGGGCGGCCGAGCCGGGCGGGACGTTCCACTACACCTTCTTCAAGGCGGTGGCGGTCAGGCCCTGAGGCGTGGCCAGGACGGGCCGCGGCAGCGGCGGGGCCCCGGCCAGGACGGGCCGCGGCAGCGGCGGGGCCCGCGGGCGGGGTGGTGGACGGGGGTCTCGACCGCGCCCGCGGGCCGCGCCGTCCGGCGGTCCGGGCTACTCCGGGCCGTCCCCGAGGTCCGCCAGCAGGGTGCGCATCACCTCGACGAGCGCGCTCCGCTGCGCCTCGTCGAGGCCCGCCAGCATGCGGTGCTCGGTGGCGAGATGGTCGGGCAGGGCCCGGTCGATCAGGGCGTGGCCCTCGGGGGTGAGGGCGACCTCGCGGCTGCGGCCGTCCTGGTCGCTGCGGGTGCGGGTGACCAGGCCGCGGGCCTCCAACCGGTCCAGGCGCTGGGTGATGGCGCCGGAGGTGACCATCGCGGACCGCATCAGGCCGGTGGGGGTCAGCCGGTAGGGCGGGCCGCTGCGCCTGAGGGTGGCGAGGACGTCGAAGGAGGCGGCGTCCAGGCCGTGCTCGGCGAAGGTGCGGTTGAGCGCCGCGTCCACCAGCCGGTAGAGGCGTTTGAGCCGACCGAACACCTCCATCGGGTAGACGTCCAGGTCGGGGCGCTCGGCCCCCCACTGCGCGACGATGCGGTCCACGTGATCTGCCACGTGTTCAGGGTAGGCGATCCGGGCGAATCCCTTAGCGGTGAGGTAACTGTGGGCCACATCACTCGCCCGATCCGGTGAAGAATGCCTTAGCGCTGAGATACATTGCTTTAGTGCTAAGAAATCGCCTCGCCCTCGTCCTGCTGACGGCCCTCGCCCCGGCGGTCTGGGGCACGACCTACCTGGCCACCACCGAGCTGCTGCCGCCCGGCCGTCCGCTGCTCGCCGCCGTCATCCGCTGCCTGCCCGCGGGGCTGCTCCTGGTCGCGCTCACCCGTCGTCTGCCGCAGGGCAGTTGGTGGTGGCGTTCGCTGGTCCTCGGCGCGCTCAACATCGGGGTGTTCCAGGCGCTGCTCTTCATCGCCGCCTACCGTCTGCCCGGCGGCATCGCGGCCACCGTCGGCGCCGTCGGACCGCTGGTCACCGCCGGGCTCTCGGCCCTGGTGCTCGGCGACCGGCTCACCCTGCGCACCGTGCTGTCCGGCATCGCGGGCGTCGCGGGCGTCAGCCTGCTGGTGCTGCGGGCCAACGCCCAGCTGGACGCGGTCGGGGTGCTCGCCGCGCTCGGCGGCGCCGTGGTGATGGCCGCCGGCATCGTCCTCTCCAAGCGCTGGGTCTCCCCCGCACCGATGCTCGCCACCACCGGCTGGCAGCTCACCGCCGGCGGACTGCTGCTGGTCCCGGTCACGCTGATCGCCGAGGGCGCACCGCCGTCCCACTACACCCTCGCCAACGTGCTCGGCTACGCCTACCTCTGCCTGATCGGCGCGGCCGTCACCTACGCGCTCTGGTTCCGGGGGCTGCGCGAGCTGCCGCCGACGTCGGTCTCCTTCCTCGCGCTGCTCAGCCCGGTGGTCGCCACCCTGCTCGGCTGGCTGGCACTCGGCCAGGACCTCAGCCCGCTCCAGGCGTTCGGCGCACTGGTCGTGCTCGGCTCGCTGGTCGCCGCCCAGACCCAACGGCCGCGCACCGCACGGGTGCCGGCGCCCGGAGCGACACCGACTCCGGAAGCCGGCGCGGCGCCCGAGGCCGATCCGGCGGCCACCCCGCGGTCCGTCCGCGAGAACGTCTGACCCCGTCCCACCCCACCGTTTCCACCACCTTCAGGGAGTACCCCATGCGCATCACCGTGTTCGGCGCCACCGGCAACGTCGGCAGCCGGGTCGTGGCCGAGGCCGTGGCCCGCGGCCACCAGGTCACCGCCGTCGTCCGGGACCCGGCGAAGCCGCACGGCCTGCCGGCCACCGTCGCCCTGGTCGTCGGCGACGCCCGCGACCCCGAGGACGTCGCCCGGATCGCCGCCGGACAGGACGTGGTGGTCACCGCCACCCGTCCGGTGCCCGGCAGCGAGCACGAACTGGCCGTCGCGACCAAGGGCCTGCTCGCCGGGATCGCCGGTACCGGCGTGCGGCTGCTGGCCGTCGGCGGCGCGGGCAGCCTCCTCGTCCCGGGCGGCGACGGGACCGTCCTGGTCGACAGCCCCGGCTTCCCCGACGCGATCCGGCCGATCGCCCTGGCCTGCGGCGAGCAGCTCGACCACTACCGCGCCGCCGGCCCGGACGTCGACTGGACGTACCTGAGCCCGGCCGCGCTGCTGGAGCCGGGCGTGCGCACCGGCCGGTTCCGGACCGGCCGCGACGAGCTGCTGGTCGACGCCGAGGGCAACTCGGCGATCTCCATGGAGGACCTCGCCGTCGCGCTCCTGGACGAGGTCGAGGAGCCCGCCCACCGCAGGGCCCGCTTCACCGCCGGTTACTGAGGGCGGGCCCTGGGGCCCCCGCCCCGGCGGGGGTGTACCCAGCACCACTCCGAAGACGGCAGTGGGCAGGATCGATCACCGGGCCGGGCGCGGAGAGGATCGTCCCCGTGACCACGACCACGATCCCGGCCCCGGCCCGGGCCGCCGCGGCCCAGCAGGCCCCGGCCCACCGCACCTCGACCCGGCGGGCCCCGGCCGCCGGGCGCGCACCCCGCGCCCGGCGCGCCGCCCTGGCCGTCGCCGCCGCCGTACTGGCCGGCCTGCCCGCACCCGCCACCGCCGACGCCGCCACCGGCCGCAACCCGGGCGACGCCGACCCGGCGCCCGCCCGCTACACCCGCCAGATCCTGGACTGGCAGCCCTGCGCCCGGCGGCCCGCCCTGGACTGCGCCACCATGGCCGTCCCGCGCGACTGGCACCACCCGGGCGTCGGCGCGGACCTGACCATCGCCGTCTCCCGGCACCGCGCCACCGACCCGGCGCGGCGCAAGGGCATCCTGCTGATGGCGGCCGGCGGCCCCGGCGGCACCGGGCTGCTGCGCCCGGCCGATCTGGCCGCGGGCGCCCCGGCGGTCGCCGCCGCGTACGACATCGTCGGCTTCGACCAGCGCGGGGTCGGCGAGAGCACCAGGGCGGTCTGCCAGACCAAGGAGGAGTTCCAGGAGTTCCTGGCCGGCGACTACCGCGACCGGTCCCCCGCCGCGATCGACCGGGTGATCGCCAACTCCAAGAAGCTGGCCGCGAGTTGCCGGGAGCGCAGCGGCGACCTGCTGCCCCGCCTGACCACCGAGCAGACCGCCCACGACATCGACCTGTTCCGCGGCCTGCTCGGCGAGCGCAAACTCAGCTACTACGGCCCGTCCTACGCCTCGATGATCGGCGCCTACTACGGGACGCTCTTCCCCCACCGGGTCGAACGGATGGTGCTGGACAGCAACATCGGCTTCGACGGCACCTGGGAGAGGTACGAGCTGGGCCAGCCGATGAGCTTCCAGCGCCGCTTCGACGAGGACTTCGTGCCCTGGCTCGCGGCCCGGGACGCCACCTACCACTGGGGCGCCACGCCGGAGCAGGTACGGGCGCACTGGGAGCGGCGGCGCGCCGCGCTGCACGACTCGCCCATCGTCGAGGGCGCGGTGACGATCGGCCCGAACCAGCTGGACAGTCTCGCCATGTCGGCGATCTACCGGGCGTCCAACTTTCCTGACCTGGCCCGGATCCTGGCCACCGTCGACGACTGGCAGGCCGCGGACCCGGCCACCCGCGCGGCGGCCGCGAAGGCCTTCGACGGCTACCTCAGCCCGGAGTTCCTCGCCGAGTACTTCGCGGTGACCTGCAACGACACCCCGTGGACCAGGGACCTGGACACCTGGATCGAGCGCGGCGCCGAGAACACCGCCCGCCGGCCGCTGGCCGGCGCCCGGACGCTCGCCTTCAGCGCGGTCTGCGCCGCCTGGCCGGCCGCCCCGGCGCCGAGGGTCGAGGTGACCGGCGCCCACCTGCCGACGACGCTGATGCTCAACTCGGTGCACGATCCGTCGACGTACTACGAGGCGGCGCTCGGCGCCCACCGCGCGCTGCGCGGCTCCCGGCTGGTCACCGTCACCGGCAACGGCGACCACGGCCAGTACCCGGGCCCCAACTCCTGCGTCACCGAGGTGGTCGAGCGCTACCTGTTGGCCGACCGGGCACCCGAGCGCGACCTCACCTGCCCCTCGCCGCAGGCGGACTGACCACGGAGGCGGTCAACTCCGCCGCGCCCGCAGCCTGGCCCGGAGCCACGTCGCTGCGACGGCCAGCCCGGCGAAGCCGCCGACGGCGAGCTTGATCCCGGCCTTGGCGACGATCCAGCCGATCCACGGCACGGACCACCCCAGCCAGTGGAACACCGCCAGCAGCACCGCGGCGCCGAACGCCGCCGCGAGCACGGTGGCCAGGACGGCGGCGGCCCGCGAGAGCTCCCGCGGGCCGTCGGCCCGCTCCCCGCCGGCCGTGCCGTCCGGATCGGTGGCCGTGCCCTCCGGTTCGGCGGTCGGGCTGTTCACCATCTCGTTCGTACCCCCCTCAACCATGGGGCGATGATACGACTTCAGCGCCAGGCGTGGTGGGTGTCGCCCAGGTGCTCGCCGGTGTCGCCGTCGGGGAAGCTGACGGCCATGGTGACGCGGTACTCGTGGACGTCCTCCCGGTGCCCCGGCACCCGCGCCCAGGCCAGCGAGTGCACCTCGGCCTCGGGGGCCTGCCGGCACCAGGCGGCGGCCTCCTCGAGGGCGCCGGCCGCCGACCGCGCCGTGCAGACCACGGCGGTGTACGCGGCGACCGCGACGTCCCCGCCGGAGCGGCAGGTGCGCGACACCGCCCGGACGGCCGCGGCGGCCTGGGTCAGGTCACGGGCCAGGTCGTCCACCACCCGAGGGGGAGCCGGCAGGACGACCGCTCCCTCGGCGACGGTCTCCGGCAGGTTCGCGCTCACGGTCCGGTCCTCCATCCGCATCGTCACGCGGCACAGCATGCCGGGCGGTGTTTCCTGGCATGCCCATTTTCACCAGAACGTCACCCGTCCAGGGCGGACTCGGGGCCACCCCCTGGCGTCCGGGCGCCCGTCCTGGTAGAGGGCGCCGGCCGGGCACCCGGTGTTCCGGCAGGTCAGGAGGGTCGGTCACGGGCGGCGCCGGGGGCCCGGAACACCGCGCACGCACCACCCCCGCGCTCCGAACCGCCGGTCCGGCGCCGGGGAGCGCCCGTCCCACCGCAGTTGATCTCTCGGTCAACTTTCCGTACCGGGAAGGGAGTTGCGGCGGGGCACGGCCGACGAAGCGGCAGGCGGCCGAGGTCCCGGAACTCCGCGGACTCCGGCCGCACCCCCGCCGAAGTGCCGATTCAACCCCTCGGCGGGCTCCGGTCCACCTCCCGGTCACCCTGTCCCTGTCAGATCGTCGTGATACTAATCGTCCGGTGGTGGGCCCAGCCCTCGGTGGGGCGGGCACGATGACGGCAGCTCAACCGTTCCGGGAGGGTCCGGGCGGCGACGGGGAGGGGTAGCGGATGACGGCGCGGACCGGCAAGGCCGGGGGCGGGCGCAGGCTCCGGATCGGCAAGCGGCTCACGGGCACCGCGGCGGCCTTCGCCGCGCTGGCCGCGCTGACCGGCTCTCAGGTGACGGGCATCGGGCTCGCCCCGGTCGCGGCCGCCGACGCCGGCCCGACGAACGGCGCCGCGGGCCAGGGCGCCGGTCGCGCCCTGCCCACCGGCGGCCCCTCGACCGACCTCCCCGGCACCTTCGGCACCGGCGTCCCGGCCGACGGCGGCGGCACCGTCCACCTCCCTCAGCCGCCCGGCGCGCTGCCCGGCCTGCCCCCGGCCGGCCCGTTCGCGGCCACCGGGCCCGCGCTGCCCGCCACCGTGCTCGCCGCCTACCGGCAGGCGGAGGCCGCGCTGGCGCAGCGCTCGCCTGGCTGCCACCTGCCCTGGCAGCTGCTCGCCGCGATCGGCCAGGTCGAGTCCGGCCAGGCCAACGGCGGCCGGGTGGACACGGCGGGCACGACCCTCACCCCGATCCTCGGCCCGGCCCTGGACGGCAACGGCTTCGCCGCGATATCCGACACCGACGGCGGCCGCTACGACGGCGACGCCCGCTGGGACCGCGCCGTCGGGCCGATGCAGTTCATCCCGTCCACCTGGGCCTCCTGGGGCGTGGACGCCAACGGTGACGGCAAGGCCGACCCGAACAACGTCTTCGACGCCACCGAGAGCGCCGGCCGCTACCTGTGCGCGGGCGGCCGCGACCTCGCCGACCCGGCCCAGCTCGACCGGGCGGTGCTCAGCTACAACAACTCGGGCGAGTACCTGCGGACGGTGCGCAACTGGATGGCGCACTTCGGCAGCGGCACGGTGACGACCGTCCCCAACCGTCCCGGCTCCCCGGTTCCGCCCACCTCACCGAGCACGCCGTACCTCCCCGGCCCGTCGGCCGGCGGCTCGGGAGCGGGCGCCGGCGGCACGCCCACCACGGAGCCGCAGCCGACCACCCCGGTCACCCCGGCTCCGGACCAGTCGCCGAGCGCCCGGCCGACGACGAGCCCGAGCGCCACCGCCACGCCCACGCCCGGCGGTTCGACCTCGCCGTCCGCGACGCCGACGACCACTCCCAGCGGCGGCACCTCCCCGACGGCGACCCCGACCGGTACGCCCACCGGCACGCCGACGGGCACCCCGACCGGAACGCCCACCGCCTGCCCTGACCCGACGGCCACGCCCACCGGCACGCCCACCCCGACGGGAACCCCGTCCCCGGCCGCCACGCCCACCGGCACCCCGACGGCGACGCCGCTCCCGGGCTGCCCCACCCCGACGGCCGGCGCCACCCCGACCGCCGCCACCACCCCGAGCGGCGCGCCCGGGAGCACGCCCAGCGCCGCGTTCTCGCCGTCGGCCGCCCCGACGAAGTGAGCCCGGGGGCGCGGTTCCCGCTCCGGGGGCCGCGCCCCACCGCTGTTCACGACTCGCGGCGCCGTCCGGCCCGACCGCCCGGAGGCGTCGACGACGCGCGCGTTCCCTCCGCGCCGCCCGCGGGCCGCTACCGCGCCTGGGCCGCGCGGTGCTCGCGCCAGCGGCCCAGCATCCCGTGCAGCTCGTCGATCATGAACTCGAAGAAGTCGGCGCTCTCCGCCAGCCGCTCCCCCGCCACCGTCCCGGCGCCGACGGTGGCCTCGCCGTCGCGCAGCACCCGGATCCAGCGCAGCATGATCTCGTCCCGCCGGGTCAGCGACTCGAACCAGACGTCGTTGAGCACCCGGTAGCGGTCCCGCCGGGAGCCGGGCTCGCGCTCCTTGGCGACCAGACCGACCTGGGTCAGGTAGCGCATCGCACCGGAGACCGCGGCCGGGCTGATCCGCAGGCGCTCGGAGAGCTCGGCGGAGGTGAGCACCCCGCTCTCCTCCGCCATCAGGCAGGAGAAGATCCGGGACGGCATCCGTCCCATGCCCGCGACCACCAGCTCCGCCGCGAAGCGCTCGACGAAGTCCGACACCGCCTTGTCCCCGCGCTCCCGCTCCGGACCCTCCGCCGCCTCCGTCCCCTGCACCACCCTGCACCTCTTTCCGGTGATCACTCGTCCCTGCTCCCGAACTTTAACGCCTTCGCAACCTTCACGTTTTTCTGAAACTACGATAGCTTCAAAACCATGACCACGGCCATCACCCTGTCCGGCCTGCGCAAGAACTTCGGCCGGACCACCGCACTGGACGGCCTCGACCTCACCGTCGAGACCGGCGAGGTCCACGGCTTCCTCGGGCCCAACGGGGCCGGGAAGTCCACGACCATCCGCATCCTGCTCGGCCTGCTGCGCGCCGACGGCGGCAGCGCCCGGATGCTCGGCAAGGACCCGTGGCGCGACGCCGTCGAGCTGCACCGCCGCCTCGCCTACGTGCCCGGCGACGTCGAACTCTGGCCCAACCTCACCGGCGGCGAGGCCATCGACCTGCTCTCCCGGCTGCGCGGCCGGCTCGACCGCCGCCGCCGGGACGAGCTGATCGAGCGCTTCGACCTCGACCCGACCAAGAAGGGCCGCAGCTACTCCAAGGGCAACCGGCAGAAGGTCGCCATCATCGCCGCGCTCGCCTCCGACGCCGAGCTGCTGCTCCTCGACGAGCCGACCTCCGGCCTCGACCCGCTGATGGAGGTGGTCTTCCAGGACGTCGTGCGCCGGGCCAAGCACGAGGGCCGCACCGTCCTGCTCTCCAGCCACATCCTGGACGAGGTGGAGAAGCTGGGCGACCGCGTCAGCATCCTCCGGCACGGCCGGGTCGTGCAGAGCGGCACCCTCGGCGAGCTGCGCCACCTCACCCGCACCACCGTCGAGGCCCGGACCCTGCGCCCGGTCGCCGGACTGGACGCGCTGCCCGGCGTGCACGGCCTGCGCACCGAGGGCGACCTGGTCCGGTTCGCCGTGGACGGCGCCCAACTCGACGCCGCCGTGCGTGCGCTGAGCGCGGCCGGACTGCGCGGCCTGATCAGCCACCCGCCCACCCTGGAGGAGCTCATGCTGCGCCACTACGGCGGCGGGTCGGCCGCCGACGGGCACCGCGTCGAGGACGAGGCCGCGCGATGACCGCCACCACCGCCGAGCCGGCCGCCGGCCGCGCCACCGCACCCCGCCGCCCGGCGGCCCGCACCACCCTGGCCGGCACCGCCGTACTGCTCCGCTTCGCCCTGCGCCGCGACCGCCTCCGGCTGTCCGCCTGGGTGCTCGGCCTCTGGCTGGTCACCCTGGCCACCGCCGACAGCGTCCACACCGTCTACCCGACCGCCGCCGACCGCGCCTCGATCGCCCACGGCTCGGACAACCCGGCGCTGCTCGCCATGAGCGGCCCGGCCCACTACCTGGCCGACTACACCTGGGGCGCCATGCTCGGCCACCGGCTGCTCGGCCTGCTGGCCGTACTGACCGCGCTGCTGAGCGTCCTGACCGTCACCCGGCACACCCGGGGCGAGGAGGAGAGCGGACGCGCCGAACTGCTCCGGTCCGCCGCCGTCGGCCGGCACGCCCCGCTCGCCGCCGCCCTGGCCACCGCCGCCGTCACCGACCTCGCACTCGGCCTGCTCCTCGCCGCCGGCCTGCCCGCACTCGGCATCCCCGGCCTCAGCGCCGCCGGATCGGCGCTGTACGGGGCCTCGGCCGCTCTCGCCGGGCTGCTGTTCGCCGCGGTGGCCGCCGTCACCGTCCAGCTCAGCGCGCACACCCGGATCGCCTCCGGACTGGCCCTCGCCGTGCTCGGCGCCGCCTACGCGCTGCGCGCCGCCGGGGACGCCGGCTCCGGCGCCCTCTCCTGGGCCTCGCCGATCGGCTGGCTGCAGCGCGGCTACCCCTTCGTGGACGACCGCTGGTGGCCGCTGCTGCCCGCGCTCGTCCTGACCGCCGCGACCGGCGCCGCCGGGTTCGCGCTCAGCAGCCGCCGGGACCACGGCGCCGGCCTGCGCGCCGCCCGCCCCGGCCCGGCCACCGGCGGCCCGGCCCTGGGCACCCCGTTCGGCCTCGCGCTGCGCCTGCACCGCGGCCTGCTCGGCGGTTTCGCGGCCGCCCTGCTGCTGGTCGGCGCGATGTACGGCTCACTGCTCGGCAGCGCCGACTCGATGCTCAAGGACGTCGACCGGATCCGGGAGGCGCTGGACCGGCTCGGCGGGCACACCCTCGCCGACTCCTACGCCGCGCTGACCATGCTGGTGGTCGCGGTGGTCGGCGGCGTCCACGCGGTGCTGGCCACGCTGCGCCCGCGCGCCGAGGAGAGCGCCGGACGGGCGGTGCCGGTACTGGCCACCGGCGTGTCGCGGTCCGCCTGGCTGGGCGGGCACCTGGCGGCGGCGCTGCTGGGATCCACCGCCGTGCTGCTCGCGGCGGGTGCGGGCTTCGGCCTGGCCGGTGCGCTGTCCAGCGGCGACGGGGGCGCGTTCCTCCGTCTGACCGGCGCGGCGCTGGCCTTCGCGCCCGCCCAGTGGGTGACGGTGGGTTTCGCCGCCGCGGTGTACGGCTGGCTGCCCCGGGCGGCGCCGCTGACCTGGCTGGTGCCCGCGTACGCCTTCGTGATCGGCTACCTGGGCCCGCTGCTCGACCTCCCCGCGGGCCTGGAGCGGCTCTCCCCGTACGGCCGGGTGCCCCGGCTCCCGGCGGCCGCGATGGACTGGACGCCGCTCGTGGTGCTCACCCTGGTCGCGGCCGCCCTGCTCGCCCTGGCCCTGGCCGGGTTCCGGCGCCGCGACATCGACTGACGCCGGTTCGCCGGGCACCGCGCACCGGACACCGGACACCGGAACCCTCCGAAGCGCCTCGGCGGCGCCTCGGAGGGAAGGCCGGACGAAGGCCCGGACGGGGACTCAGAGGTGCTTGACCAGCTCCGGCATCAGGTCCTGGAAGGTCCGCCCACTGGCCGGCTGGCCGATCGCGGCCATCTGCCAACCGGTCGCCGTGCGCTGCACCTTGGCCATGATCTGGGCGGTGTACGGGCCGCCGCCGGTGAGCGTGTAGCGCGCCAGCTCGACGCCGGTGGTCTCGTCCACGAGCCGGCAGAAGGCCGCCTCGACCTCCTGGAAGGTCTGCCCGGTGAAGGAGTTGACGGTGAAGAGGATCTGGTCGACCTCGGCCGCGACGCTGGTCAGGTCGACCGTGATCGACTCGTCGTCGCTCGCGTCGCCCGAGCCCCCGACGAGGTTGTCCCCACTGTGCCGGACGGAACCGTCGTCGCTGTTGAGGTGCTGGAAGAAGACCACGTCCACCGGCCGCCCCTGGGCGAACAGCACCGCCGACGCGTCCAGGTCGATCTCCCGGCCGGCCGCGAGCAGCTTGGCCATGAAGCCCTTGCGCTCCACGGCCTTCCAGCCGAGGCCCATCCGGACCAGGCTCAGCTGCCCACCTCCCGGCTTCTCCAGGCTGATCTTCTGTCCCTTGGCCAGCGAAACGCTCATCGCGTCCTCCTCGTTCTGCCACCGCCCGTGCCGCGAATCTACAGCACTGTAGAGAATTTATGATCATCGACGGCGTCCTGGGAGCACCTGTACCCCGATCTCCCCCGACCCTCACCCCGACAACGGTCCGCACACTGAGGGAACCAGCGGTCCGACGTCTGGCGTAGCCGTGGACCGCGACCGGACGACCGGGGCAGCGCACAGTCTAGGGTCGGCCCCGGGACGGCGCCCGGCGGAGCCGACGCGCCGCCCGCGCACCCGTCGCGGCGCTCACGACCCGACGTGCTCACGACCCGCGGCATTCACCACTCGCCGTGCTCACGACTCGCAGTGCTCACGACCGTTCCCGGGCCACGCCGACCCGCGCCGGCCCGCTCACGCTGGGGGGAAAACCATGCCCGAGCAGCACGAAGGAACCGAACGGCACGCAACACCGCAACGACCCGGGGGATCCCGCCTCGGCCGCCGCCGGCTGCTCCGGGCCGGCCTCGGCGCGGGCGGCGCCCTGGCCACCGTACGGCTGCTGCCCGGCGGCACCGCCCGGGCCGCCGCGGCGCCGGACACCGACCACGGCACCGCGCAGTACGACGGCAGCCGGCCGGCCACGCGGAACGCCGGCCCGCGCACCGGCACCGCCACCACCGCGCAGGTCTGGCCGGACTGGGCCCGCTACGCCCGCATCGCCGACGGCACCTTCAACGAGCCCGCCGACATGCAGGGCTACATCGACGCCCTCAAGGCGCAGGAGGTGAGCGTCATCGAGCTGGACACCCTGCTCTCCGACTGGCTCACCGACGCCCAGTTCGCCGCCCACATGGCCGAGGTGAAGACGTTCACCGGCCTGGCCCACGCCGCCGGCCTCAAGGTCGTCATGTACTACCCGTCCCTGGAGCTGATCTCCCCCGGCGGCGAGAAGGGCCGTTCCTTCTACAAGAACGACCAGGGCGGGAACTGGGTCCAGCGCGACCTCGCCGGGAAGCCCAACGTGTTCTACGGCAGCGTGGTGGTCTGGGTCGACCCGGGCGACGAGAGCGTCTGGCTCAGCCCCAACTCTCCCTGGCGGGACTACTACCTCAAGCGGATCAAGGGCGTGGCCGCGACCGGCGTGGACGGCATCTGGCCGGACGTCCCGATCTACTTCGACGGCGTGCTCTCCTGGTGCGACGCCTCCACCTGGGGCGCGGCCGCGTTCAAGGCCGACACCGGCCTGGCCCTGCCCAAGGCCGCGGACTTCGCCGACCCGGTCTTCCGCCGCTACGTGGAGTGGCGCCACCGCAACCTGCTCCGGTTCCAGCTGGACATCGCCGAAGCGGGCCGCTCGGTCAACCCCGACCTGGTCACCTTCGTCGAGACCGTCTCGATGGACTACCGCTACGCCACCTCGATCGGCCTGGACGGCGGCTACCTGCGCCAGGCCCCCGGCGCCGTCAGCCAGGTCTGGGAGGTGGACATCCTCGGCAACTACGACGGCATGCGGCACGCCACCGCCTCCGACTGGGTCTGCCTGATCTCCATGTACAAGTACGCCCGCGCCGCCAGCGGCACCAAGCCGGCCTGGGCCTTCTCCTACGGCTGGCAGGCCGACGACGCCTCGCTGGTGATGTCCCAGCTGATCGCGGCCGGCTGCAACCCGTACGAGGTGAAGACCCCGTTCAAGAACGACACCGTCGACGCCGCGATGCGCACCCGGATGTACCGCTTCGTGCGCACCAACCAGGCGAAGCTCTACGACCCGGCCCCGATCGCGCAGGTCGGCGTCTACCACTCGGCGCCGTCCCGGGACTACGTGGCCCCGGGCGAGGGCAACGGGATGTACGTCAACGCCACGGCGCCGGCCGGGATCACCGACTGGTGGGGCGGCGACGACCCGGAGATGAGCTGCGCCTCGATCCCCTGGCTCGGCGAGTTCCGGGGCACCGTCAAAGCACTGGTCTACGCCCACGTCCCGTTCGACACCGTGCCCAGTCCCGGCCTGACCGCCGAGGACCTGGCCCGCTTCAAGGTCCTCCTGCTGCCCAACCTGCAGGCGGTCTCGGACGCGGAGGCGGCGCTGCTGCGCGGCTTCGTCTCGGCCGGCGGGACGATCGTGATCACCGGCCCGGCACCCACCGCGCTGGACGAACTGGGCGGCCGGCGGGCCGAGTTCGCGCTCTCCGACGTGCTCGGCCTGCGCAGGGCCGACCCGCTGCCCGCCAGCAGGCAGAACTCCTACGGCAGCGGCAGCTGCTGGTACGTCAAGGGGCTGCCCGGGCTGAGCTACCTCGCCAGGACCGACCAGGCCTCGGCGGACCAACTGCTCACCGCCGTCCGGCAGTCCGCCCCGCCCGCGGTCACCCTGGCCGGGGACCGCCGGATCTTCCTGGACGCCCGGCGGCTCGGCGCCGACACCGTCGTCCACCTGGTGAACTTCACCAACTTCGGTGACGCCCCGGCGGCGTTCCGCAGCACACCCGCCAACTGCACGCTCTCCTACGCGCTCCCGGCCAGCGCGGGCGTCACCGCCGTCACCGTCGCCAGCCCGGACGGCACCGACCCGGCGCCCAAGGCCGTCCCGTACACCGTCACCGCCGGGACGGTCAGCGTGCCGCTGACCGTCGCGCAGTACTCGGTGGTGACGATCACCGTCGGCTAACGGGTGCTCGGGGCCCGGATGAGCCAGAGGGCGGCGGGCCCGGCCTCGCCGCCCGGGGCGGACTCGAAGGCGATCCACCGCCCATCCGGGGACCAGCTCGGCGCGCCGTCGTAGGCGGTGTCGTCCCGGGTCACCCGGACGGGAGTGCCGCCGGCGGCGTCCACCACGAAGACCTGGGCGTTCGGCAGGTCGCCCAGGGTGGAGGAGAACACCAGGTAGCGGCCGTCCGGGGACCAGCTGGGGTCGGTGTGCTCGCCCGGTGAGTCGACGACCCGGCGCAGCCCGCCGCCGTCCGCGTCCACCGTCCACAGCGACCAGTCCTCGCCGCCGGCGCTCCGCCGCTGGAAGACGATCCGGTCGCCCGTCGGGGACCAGTTCGGCTGCCGGTTGTCACTGCCGGTGCCCCGGCCGTCCACCAGCAGCACGGGCGCGCCGCCACCGCGGCGGACCTTCCAGAGCGAGTCCTGCTCGGCCGTGTCGCCCCGCGCGGCGGCGTGCTCCGGCTCCCTGCTCCGCTGGAAGACGATCCACTCGCCGTCCGGGGAGAAGCTCGGCTCGCTGTAGCCGCTGCCGTCGGCGTGGCTGGTCACCCGCTCCGGGACGCCGCCCGGCCTCATCAGCCAGACCTCGTCGTGCCCGGACTCCCGGTCGGTGGCGAAGACGAAGGCGTCGGCGGCGGCGTTCCAGCTGGAGCCGGGGAGGTTGACGGCCGTCCGGTCGGGGTCCTCCAGCACCGTGCGCGGGGCGCCGCCGTCCAGTGGCAGGACGCCGAGGGCGGCGGCGCCCTGGTTGTAGCCCCCGCTGAACTCGGTCAGCAGCACCGAGCGGCCGTCCGGGGCGAAGGCGGGGTTCTGCGCGCTGCGGCCACCGCCGGCGTGGTAGAGCAGCCGGGCGGCGTCGGCGCGGTGCTCGGCACCGGCCGGGGCCTCGGTGACCGCCGGCGCGCCGGTGGTCGCCGGCGCACCGGTGGGGCCGGGCGCCGGCTCCTCCCGGCCGCCGGCCCCGGAGTCCGAGCCGCCGCATCCGGCCAGCAGCACGGCGGCAGCCACGACCGCCGTGAGCGCACGAGTCCTCATGCCCACACGCTAGTTGACGCCACGTCAGCCGTCGTCCGCCGCCGGGCGGATCCGGCTCCGCCCGTCCGGCAGGTACCGCGGACGGGCGGAGCGCCGGACCCGTCAGCCGGCGCTCCGCTCCAGCCGCACCAGCGCGTCCACCGCCACCCGGCCGCCCTGCTCGGCCTGGCCGCCCCCGTCACGCCGGTGGCCGGGCTCGCCGCCGACCGTACGGTGCACCCGCTCGGCCCGGACGGTGCGCAGCCCGCGGTCGGCGAGGTCGGCCAGGACGTCGTCCGGGGTGAAGAGCACGGCCGGGTCCTGCGGGCCGCCGACGCCCTCGGTGAGGTTGCTCAGGTCGTGCCCGATGACCAGCAGGGTGCCGCCGGGGGCGAGCGCGTCGGCGGCCCGGCGCAGCGCCACCCGGCGGTCCGCGGCGGGCAGGTGCAGGTAGGCGACCAGGACGAGGTCGTAGCCGCCGGCGGCGACCTCCAGGGCGCGGGCGTCGCCGTGGCGCCAGGTGAGCCGGTCGGCGACCTCGTCGGGCAGCTCCGCGGTGAGCCGTTCGGCGCGTTCCAGGGCGACGGCGGAGAAGTCCAGTCCGGTGACCTCCCAGCCCTGGGCGGCCAGCCAGATGGCGTTGCGGCCCTCCCCGGCGGCCAGGTCGAGGGCGTGGCCGGGGGCGTGGCCGGTCAGTTCGCGGACCACCCACCGGTTGGGCGCGGAGCCCCACACCAGCTCGCTCGCGGCGTAGCGGTCGTCCCAGTCCTGGCTGTCCATCGCGCCTCCTCCGTTCGACGGCCTGCTCGTACCGGCCAACCTACCGGGCCGCCGCCGGCCCGGCCCGGAACGGTCCAGCGGGCGGACACCCTTGACGGCGAATATTGGTCCAGTCCAATCTGTTCAGTCGTGACGTGCCCGGGTCGACGGCCCGGCAGGTCCGCGCACCGTTCGTCAGCACGCGTCACCAGCCCGCGCGCCCCCACCGCGCCCGGGCCGGCTCCCCTCGGCCCGCCCCGGGCCACCGCACCGCCGGAACCCCCACACATCCGGAGGACCCACCGCATGCACGACCGTGTCCTGCCCGCACGGCCCGCTCACCCCTCCGGGGAGCGCGCCGGCCGCCGGGCCGCCCACCGCAGAAGGGCCACCGCGCTGGCGCTGGCCGCCACCCTGACCACCAGCGGCGCGGCCATCGCCCTGACCTTCGGCTCCGCCTCGGCCGCCCCGGTCGACCTGCTGGCCAACGGCGGCTTCGAGACCGGCACCCTGGCCGGCTGGAGCTGCTCCAACGGCTCCGTCGTCACCACCCCGGTGCACGGCGGGAGCCGTGCGCTCAGCGGCGCCGCCTCGGCCGCCGACACCGCCCAGTGCCAGCAGACCGTCACCGTCCGGCCGAACACCACGTACACCCTGGCCGGCTGGGTCCAGGGCAGCTACGTCTACCTGGGCGCCACCGGCAGCGGGGTCAACTCCTCGGCCTGGACGCCGGGCGGGACCGGCTGGAACCAGCTGAGCACCACCTTCACCACGGGGGCCGCCACGACCTCCGTCACGGTCTTCACCCACGGCTGGTACGGCACCGGGACGTACTACGCGGACGACCTCACGCTGACCGGCCCGGCCGGCCCCACCTCGACCGCCAGCCCGACGGCCACCGCGAGCCCGACGGCCAGCCCGACCGCGACCAGTAGCCCCACGGCCAGCCCGACCGCGACCAGCAGCCCGACCGCCACCGGCAGCCCGACGGGCACCCCCACGACCACCACCCCGACCCCGACGGCCACCGCGACCGGCCCGGCCGGGGACGGCAAGGTCACCACCCCGACCGGCTTCGCGGTCACCAGGACGACGTCCGACGCGGTGGTGCTCACCTGGCAGCCGTCCACCCTCACCAGCGGTGACGGCCCGGTCGCCTACAAGGTGTGGTCCAACGGCCAGCTGGTCGCCACCTCGATGGGCACCTCGGTCGCGGTCAGCTCGCTGCTGCCGGGCAGGAGCTACACCTTCAGCGTCCAGGGCTACTCCGGCGGCCACGCCTCCGCCCAGTCCGCGCCGGTGAGCACCACCACCGCGGCCGCCCCCGCGCAACGGCCGATCCGCTCGGCGTACTTCGACCAGTGGGGCGTCTACGAGAACGCGTACCACGCGAAGAACGTCGACACCAGCGGCGCGGCGGGCAAACTGGACGTCATCCACTACGCGTTCGCCAACATCGACCCCACCAGGTTCACCTGCTTCCAGGCGGTGAAGGCCTCCGACTCGTCCAACGAGTCCAACCCGAACGCCGGTGACGGCGCGGGCGACGCCTACGCCGACTACCAGGCCGACTACAACTCCGGCACCAGCGTGGACGGCACCGGCGACACCTGGGAGCAGCCGCTCAAGGGCAACTTCAACCAGCTGCGCCAGCTGAAGGCCAAGTACCCGAACCTGCGCTTCACCATCTCGATCGGCGGCTGGACGTACTCCAAGTACTTCTCCGACGCGGCGGCCACCGACAGCTCCCGGAAGGCCTTCGTCTCCTCCTGCGTCGACATGTTCCTCAAGGGGAACCTGCCGACCGGCGTGGCCGGTGACGCCTCCGGCGGTCCGGCCTCGGCGGCGGGCCTCTTCGACGGCATCGACCTCGACTGGGAGTACCCGGGCTCGGCCGGCGGCCACGCCGGCAACCACTACTCCGCGGCCGACAAGCAGAACTTCACCCTGCTGCTCAAGGAGTTCCGCAGCCAGCTGGACGCCCTCGGCGCCGCCCAGGGCAAGCGCTACCTGCTGACCGCCGCGCTGCCCAGCGGCCAGGACAAGGTCGCCCAGCTGGAGACCGACAAGATCGGCGCCTACCTGGACTTCGCCGACGTGATGTCCTACGACATGCACGGTGCGTGGGACGCCAAGGGCCCGACCAACCACCAGGACCCGCTGCACGACAGCCCGGCCGACCCGACCACGCCGATCACCCCGGGCACCCGCAAGTACAACGTGGACACCACGCTCGCCGCCTACACCACCGGTCTGCCCGAGTACGGGATCCCCGGCGGCTTCCCGGCGAACAAGATCGTGCTGGGTATCCCGTTCTACTGGCGCGGCTGGACCGGCGTCCCGGCCGGCTCCGACTACGGCCTGTACCAGAGCGCGACCGGCCCGACGGCGAAGAAGCCGCTGAGCCAGGAGGCCGGCCTGGCCGCCTGGAAGGAGCTCAACCCGACCGCGGCGCAGACCCACTGGGACCCGGTCACCGAGAGCAGCTGGGTCTACGACGGCACGAACTTCTGGACCGGTGACACTCCGCAGGCCGTCCAGGCGCGCGGGGCCTACGCCAAGAGCAAGGGCCTGGGCGGGCTGTTCGCGTTCTCCCTGGAGAACGACGACGCCTCCGGCACGATGCTCAACTCGATGGACGCCGGCCTTCGCTGACGGACGGTCGGCAACCAGCGACGGCCCGCACGGAACCTCCGCGCGGGCCGTCCGCGACCGGCCGTGACCCTGGCCGAGCCGTGACTCCGCCCTCCACACGGCCGGCCGCGGCTCAGCGCGGCGGCACCGGGTCCGCCCCGCCCGCGCCCGGGCGGCAGCGCAGCAGCCGTCCGGCCGTCAGCCGCGCCCCGCGCAGCGCGCCGTGCCGGTGCAGCGCCTGCACCGCGTAGGTCGAGCAGGACGGCGTGTACGGGCAGCAGGCCGGACGTCGGGGGCTGACCTCGGTGCGGTAGTAGCGCACCGCGCCGTACAGCACCCCGGCCGCGAACCCGCGCGGGACGGGGGCGGACGGGTCGGCCGTCCGGCGCTCGCGCACCCCGGTGAGGGCGAAGCGGACGCCGGAGACCATCATCACGGGGATCAGGGCGATCATGCAGGGGTCGGCGATCTCGCAGCAGCCGTCGCCGCAGCAGTCGATCCCCTCGTTCCGAAGGCGCTTGCGCCGCTTGGCCTTGACGTGGTCCTCCTTGCGGTAGCGCTCCCGGTACTCCTCCCAGGCCCGGCGCTGCTTCTTCCGCCGGATCCGCTCCGAGGCGGGCAGCCACCACCAGGCGCGCTCAGGGCGGGCCGGCGGGACGTGGGCGCCGAGATCCGGCGTCGGTTCGGACACTGCTGACGGTCCCCTCGTTGGCTCCGTCGGGGACCGGCCCCCGACGATCCGGGCAAGATTATCCGAGGATCATCTGCCCGGACCGGTCCGGCGGACCGGTGACTGAGCGGGCCAGCGGACCGGCAGCACGGCGGGCCCGCAGCACCGCGGTCGCCGACCCGCCGACCCGCTCAGTCGCCGAGGTTGAGCGAGGGGAAGAGGTCCTCGAACGGCTGGGTGGTCACCGACACGCTCCGGGAGAACGGATTGTCGAAGTCCCAGATCATGAACAACAGGAAGGCGATCAGCACGCTGAAGCAGAGCGCCAGGGTCAACTCCCTCGGCGTACGCCGGATCTGGAGCGCGAACAGCATGCCGACGGTCACCACCGCACCGCCGATCAGCCCGAGCCAGACCACCCCGGGCATCGTCGGCCCGGCGTTCTGTCCGCGCGAGTCGCGGGCCTCGGAGGTCTGGCCGATCCGGTCCATCACCGGCTGGTAGGACTGCGCCTCCAGGTCGGAGGCGGGCGGCCGGGTGGCGACGTCGTTCCGGAGCTTCTCGAGCAGCTGGTCGCCCTTCTCGGTGATCGCACCGTTCTTCTTCATGTAGTCCCACTCGGTGTTCACCACGTACGAGACGTAGGCGTCCACGTCGGCCCGGACCTGGTCCCGGAACTCCACCGGGTAGACCACCGCGCGGTCGCTCACCTCGCGCAGCGACTGCGCCTCGCGGAACAGGTCGTCCTGTGCGGCGCCGCGCGCCTCCCAGACACCCGCGATGGCGAGACCGAGGACGATCGCGTAGACCACCCCGATCATCATCGTGATGTACTCGATGACGTCCGGGGTCTCGTCGCTGCTCTCCTCGATCGGTCGGCGCTGCCTGAGCACCACCACCGCCACCACGACGGCACAGGCCGACGCCATGGCGATGATCAACGCCACCCACTCGGACATGGCAACTCCCTTCTCTGACTTGGCTCGTGACGGAAAGTAAAGGGTCAAGGGGGCGAACCCCGGTCGGGTCGGTCCGGGCCGGCTCCGCCCGGCCCGCCGCCCGGGTCGGGCGGCGGGCCGTCAGGGGGCGGTCAGGACGGGCCCGAGCGGCCGCCGCGTCCCCGGCCACCACGGCCCGGTCGCAGAGCCGCCGCCGCGATCACGGCGGGGACCATGACCAGCACCATCGTGGTGGTCATCGAGAGGCCCTGGTGGCGCCGGGCCATCGGCGCGGCCTTCGCCGCCGGGGCGTGGAACACCGGTCGCGCCGACGGGGTCGGCCACAGCGGGCTCGGACGTGCCGGACTGGGCGACGCCGCGGGGCTGGGGGCCGCCGGGTTCGGCACGGCCGCACTCGGCGCCGCGGGGGCCGCGGGCGCGGGGGCCGCCGGGGCCGGGACGGGTACAGCCGGTGCGGGGGCGGGCGCCGGTGGCGGTGCGGGTGCCGGTGGCGGCGCGGGGGCGGGCGACGCCGGGGGCGCGGATGTCGCAGGCGCCGAGGTGGGGGCCGTGGTCGGACTAGGGGCCGCGGTCGGGCTGGGGGACGGCACGGTCGGCGACGGCGTCGGGGTGGGAGTCGGACTCGGGGTGGGGCTGGGCGTCGGCGTGGGAGTCGGTGTTGGCGTGGGAGTCGACGTCGGCGTCGGTATTGGCGTGGGGGTCGGTGTCGGCGTGGGAGTCGGGGTGGGCGTGTGGGTCGGGGTGGGCGTGGGAGTCGGGGTGGGCGTCAGTGTCGGCGTGGGGGTCGGGGTGGGCGTCGGCGAAAGTGTTGGCGTGGGAGTGGGCGTCGGGGTGGGCGACGGCGTGTGGGTGGGGGTGGGCTTCGGACTCGGACTCGGGCAGGGGTGATGGTGATGGTGGTGCCAGCCGTGGCCGCCGTACCAGTCGTCGTCGTACCAGTCGTCGTCCTCGTCGCCCCCGCCGTGGCCCGGCCCGACCTGCCCGGACCCGGTCTGCGCCGCGACCGGCTGCCCGGTCCCACCGCGCGGGCCCGCCGGACGCGAGGGCGAGGCGAACGGCGGCGAGGGGACGGCGGGCGACGAGAAGGACGGCGAGTGGATCGGGGGGCCGGTGGGCTTCGGCGGCGTGGTCGGCTTCGAGGGCCCGGTCGGCTTCGGCGGCACAGTGGGCTTCGGCGGGCCGGTCGGCTTCGGGGTGGGCTTGGGCGTGGGGCAGGGGTGGTGCCCGTGCGGAGGCCGGGGCCCCGGATGCCCCGGCCCGACGCTCGGCGCCACGTCGACCCCGACCTGGACGTCCACGTCCACGTCGACCGTCACCTGGCCGCCCGGCCGCACCGACATCGACATGTCGGTCTCGTTGCACACGCAGACGTCCACCACCGGGCCGTGCGGGCCGTGCGGGTACCCGCCGGCGTTCCCGGCACCGGACGCGGTCGCCCCGCCGACCAGCGCGCAGAGAGCGACCACGCCGGCCGCCGCCCCGCCCAGCCGCGCCCGCCGCCCGGGCGCCGATCCCCCACCGCCGCCGGGCGGTATCCGGCGGATCTGCCGACGCTGGGGCATGGGCTCCACACACCTCTCGGGTCGTCCGGACACCTCTCGGGTCGTCCGGGGAGGACGGAACGGGCTCGGGCCGACCGGCCGCGAGGGAACGGGTGGCAGGACAGAACAGACATAGCTGTCGAATTCGGTCGCACCCATGACGGAAGACCCATCGGGCGCGACCAGAAGTGATCAGACATGGTCAGGCGGACGGCCTGCCCTCGGGGGCAGGCCGTCCGTCATCAGGTCAAACGATCTTCGAGCCGACCGGTTACGGCCCGTGCTCGCCGTTCCGCGCGCTCAGTGGCGGGTGTGAGCGATCTCCACGTTCTCCAGCACGCCGACCGCGTCCGGCACCAGGATGGCGGCCGAGTAGTAGGCGCTGACCAGGTACGAGATGATCGCCTTCTCGTCGATGCCCATGAAGCGGACCGACAGCGACGGCTGGTACTCGTCCGGGATGCCGGTCTGGTGCAGGCCGATGACGCCCTGGTTGTCCTCGCCGGTACGGATCACCAGGATCGAGCTCGTGTTCTCCTTGGTGATCGGGATCTTGTTGCAGGGCAGGATCGGCACCCCGCGCCAGGCCGGCACCTGCTGCCCGCCGAGGTCGACGTGGGTGGGGTACAGCCCGCGGGCGTTCAGCTCCCGGCCGATCGCGGCGATGGTCCGCGGGTGGGCGAGCAGGTAGTCCGGGTCACGGCGGCGGTTGAGCAGCTCGTCCAGGTCGTCCGGGGTGGGCGGGCCGGAGTGGGTCTGGATGCGCTGGTCGAAGTCGGCGTTGTTGAGCAGGCCGAACTCCGGGTTGTTGACCAGCTCGTGCTCCTGGCGCTCGCGCAGGGCCTCGATCGTCAGCCGCAGCTGGTGCTCGGTCTGGTTCATCGGCTGGTTGTACAGGTCCGCGACGCGGGTGTGGACCTTCAGGACGGTCTGCGCGACGCTCAGCTCGTACTCACGGGGCTTGAGCTCGTAGTCCACGAAGGCGCCGGGCAGCTCGTACTCGCCGTGGTGGCCGGCCGACATCGCGATCTCGGCCTCGCCGCGCTCGTTCTGCGCCTGGAGCGGCAAGGCCAGGAAGGCCTGGAGGTGCTCCTGGAGGCCGGGCGCGTTGTCCCGGATCGTGGCGAAGTCCGCCCGGCTCAGCGTCAGGGCGACACCGGCGGTGGCGGTCTTGGCCGTGAACTCCCAGACGGCGTCGGGGTTCAGCAGCCCGTCCTCGCCGAAGCGGTCGCCGTCGCCGGCCACGCCGACCACGGTCTCGTCGCCGTACTTGCCGGTGCCGATCTTGTTGACCTTGCCGTGGGCGATGAGGAAGATCCTGTCGGCGGCGTCGCCCTGGGTGGTGAGCACCTCGCCGGGGCCGAAGTCCCGCTGCTGGCAGCGGTCGGCCAGGGCGGCGAGGACGTCCTCGTCCTCGTAGCCGCGCAGCAGGGCCAGCTCGCCCAGCTCGGCCGGGATCACCCGCACCTGGGAGCCGGTCTTGATGAACTCCACCACCCCGTTGCCGACGGCGTAGGTGAGCCGGCGGTTGACGCGGTAGGCGCCACCGGCCGCCTGGACCCAGGGGAGCACCTTGAGCAGCCAGCGGGAGGTGATCTCCTGCATCTGCGGTGCGGACTTGGTCGTGGTGGCAAGGTTCCGGGCAGCAGCCGTCGCAAGGCTCTGCTGCTTGGCCTGCACTGCCTCCGGGCTCGTGTCCACGGTCATCGGCAGGGCTCTCCATTCCTGTGATCGGGTCACGCGTCCAGGGGCGTACCGGCCCGCCCTGACGCATGGCATGGCGGACCGTCAGATCCGCTTCTCGGTGGGGGCGTTGGCGAATTTCGCGAAGTACCGGCCACCCTCTCGCGGCGGCCCATCCGGAACCCTAGATCACCAGGCCCCGGCGGAGCCCGAACGAAGGCCCACTACCCCCCGATAGGGTGAATCTCGCCCGGTCCGCCCCTATGGCCCCGAGGACTCCGGGAACATCCGTTCGCCGCTGCGATCCCCGTACTGCCAACGGCCTTCCCGCCCCGGCCGCCGCCCGGCCGGGCCGGTCCGGAGCCGTCGCCCGGCGTCAACCCGGCACACCGCCCCGGCAGCGGCGCGGCCCCTCCGGGAAACGCGAACGGCCCGCCAGGCGCCGGCACGGGGGAAGCCGGCACCTGACGGGTGATCGGGGGGTGCGCGGTCGGGCCCCTGCGCCGGGGAGGTCCGGCGGTCGCACCGCCGGTGCCGCCGGTGCCCAAGGGTCAGACGCAGGCGACCTGGGTGCCGGGGATGCCGACGATGCCCGAGTCGTTGGACTCGCCGCCCTGGTACTCGTAGTACAGGTAGGAGTAGAAGTCGATCCGGACGTCCGGGCCGCAGGCCGAATCGGGGGCCACGGTGTACGTCACCGTGAAGGCGCTGCCGGCGCCCGGGGCGAGCGGCACGTTGTAGCGGGCGATGCCGCCGTGGACGTTGTCACTGCACCCGTTGGTCTGGGTGCCGCAGGCCGTCGCGGTGAACTTGAGACCGGCCTGCCGACCGGTGCCGTAGGTCTCCTGGATGCTCTGGTAGACGAACTGGATCGGGGTGTCGTGCGGGTTGGTGAGCGTCAGGGTGAGCGTGAACCCGCCGCCCCGGACGGTGGTCTGCCGGTCGGAGACGACCGTGAGGGGCAGCCGGCCGTCGGCCCGGGCCGCGGGGGCGGCGGAGAGGAGCAGACCGGCCACGAGGGCCGGACACGCGGCGAGCGCGATGCGACGCGGATGTGTTCTGCGCATGACCAAGGAGCGTAGGCCCCGCTTCCGCCAGGGTTCCGCTCCTCGGCTCCGGTCCGTACCGACGCAGGAGCGGCGAGCGGACACCGGGCACCACGCCGCCCGCGTTCCGCCCCCGCCGGTGTGCCCGGGGGCCTATGCTTCGCCGCCCTCCCGGGGCCCTGCCACCGACCTCACCCGCACGGCGGCAGGATGTCGCAGAGCGCGCCGATCGCCGCCGGGTAGGCGTGGTCCGGCGGCGTGGCGTAGCCGACCACCAGGCCGTCGACGGCGGGCATCGCCTCCTCGCCCACCGCCGGGTGGCGGTAGTCGGCGAGCCCGTCGACGGCCAGGCCCCGGTAGGCGGCGGCCTTGAGCACCGAGCGCTCGGTGCCCGGCTCCAGGCGCAGCACCGCGTGCAGCCCGGCCGCGATGCCGGACACCTCGACGTGCGGGGCGCGGGCGGCGAGTGCGGCCACCAGCTGGTCGCGGCGCTCCCGGTAGCGGCGGCGCATCCGGCGCACGTGGCGGTCGTAGCCGCCGGAGTCGATGAACTCGGCGAGGGTGAGCTGGTCCAGGGCGCTGGCCCAGCCCTCGCGTTCGCCCTTGGCGGCGAGCACCCGGTCCACCAGGTGGTCGGGCAGCACCATCCAGCCGAGCCGCAGCGCGGGGGTCAGGCTCTTGCTGGCGCTGCCGAGGTAGACCACCCGTTCGGGGTCGAGCCCCTGGAGGGCGCCGACCGGCTGGCGGTCGTAGCGGAACTCCCCGTCGTAGTCGTCCTCCAGGACCAGCCCGCCGCGCCCGCGCGCCCAGTCGACCACGGCGGCGCGGCGGCCCGGCTCCAGCGGGCCTCCTGTCGGGAACTGGTGGGCGGGGGTCAGCAGGGCCGTCCGGACGTCCGGGTGCCGCGCCAACTCGCCGGTGCGGGCCCCCCGTTCGTCGATCGGCAGCGGCACGGTGGTGACGCCCGCGGCGGCCAGCAGCCCCCGGTGGAACCCCAGCCCGTACGCCTCGACGGCCAGCGGGCCGTGCTCGGCGGACGGCAGGACGGGCGAGGCGCCGTCGAAGAGCAGCCGCAGCGCGTGGGCGAAGCCGGAGCAGACCACGATCCGGTCGGGGTCGGTGCGCACCCCGCGGGCGCGCGCGAGGTAGTCGGCGAGGACGGTGCGCAGTTCGCGCCGGCCCTGGGGATCGCCCGGGCCGAAGGCCTCGTTGGGGGCGGCGGTGAGGGCCCGGCGGGCGGCGGCGAGCCAGCCGGTGCGCGGGAAGGAGGAGGCGTCGGGCTGGCCCTGGCGCAGGTCGTGGATGGGACCGGGGCGGCGGGAGGGCCGGCGGGCCCGGGCCCGCGGGACGGGTTCGGCACGTTCGGCGACGGTGGTGCCGGAGCCCTGGCGGGCGGTGAGCCAGCCCTCGGCGACGAGTTCGGCGTAGGCCTCGGCGGCGGTGTTGCGGGCCAGGCCGAGGTCGGCGGCGAGGGCGCGGTAGGGGGGCAGTCGGGTGCCGGGGGCCAGTCTGCCGCTGCGGATCGCCTCGCGCAGCGCCGACATCAGCGCGGCACGGCGGCCGCCGGTGGCGGGGAGGTCCAGGTGCAGGTCGTTGCCGGTCGGGTGGGCGGGCTCGGAGGGGTGCGTGCCCCGCGTGTCCGTCATGGTCACGCACCCTACCGGCCGCCGCCCCGGCCCCCTGCGGGCGGCCGCCCGTTCACCGACCACGGCCCGCGCGGCCGCACGACCGCGCCGCTCACGGCCCAGGGCCCACGGCCACCACTACATCTACGGCTACGGCTACGGCTACGGCTACGGCTACGGCTACGGCACCACGGTGACCGGCCAGCGGCCGGCCTTCACCAGCCGGACCGCCACCGAACCGATCACCCGGTGCCCGGCCTGCTCGGAGGCGCCGACCACCACCGCGTCGGCGCGCAGCTCGTCCGCGAGCTTGGCGAGACCGGTGTACGGGTCGCCGCGCCTGGTCAGGAAACGCCACTCCACCTTCCACACCTCGCGCACCCGCTGCTCGGCCTCGCGCAGCGCGGCCAGCAGTTCCTCGGCGATCTCCTGGGTGGTCTCCTCCACCGCGGCCCCGGCCAGGGCGGTCGCCGCCCCGAGGATCGGCTGGATGTACGCCACGGCGAGGACGGCACCCTGCCGGCGGGCCAGTCCGGCGGCGTAGGCGGTGGCGCGCCAGGAGGAGTCGGAGCCGTCCAGACCGGCCAGGACCACGCTGGGACCGTCGGTGCCCAGCTCGAAGCCCGCGGGCGCGGCCGCCGCCTCGTGGTCCTGGGCGCCGATCGGCCCCCCGGCCTCGGCCGCTCCTCCCCCACCGGCGCCCGCCGCTCCACCCGCACCGGCGGCCGCCTCTCCCGCGTCCGCCGTGTCCGCCGCATCGCTCTCGTTGCTCATGGGCCGAGGCTATGCCCGCCACCGGGAGTGACGGCAGGGGGCGCTCCGGGTGAGGGCTGTGGTGCGGGCCACCCGGGCCGACGGCCGGGGCGGCGGAATCGGCACCGGTGGCTGGCCGGTCGTCACGCACCGTCGATCGTGTGGGCGGCCTCACAGCGGTTTCCGGGCCCGTTCGGAGTGGCGCGGGCCACTTCCAGCGCCGATTTGATCTTGGAAAAGGTGGGAAATCAGGCGAAATCGCCACATTTCCTTGATCTTTACGCCCGGTAACAGCCCTCTGACGTGGCTAAACCTTCGAATCCTTGAAACCGCCACGGCCACCCCCGTAACTTCGAACCCGTTGCACCGAGCGATCCGCTCCGGCCGGGCCAACCGCCCCCGGGCAGGACGGTGCAGGACCACGCGAGTGACGTGTCCCCGAAACCGACGGCCTTCCGAGGGCCTGGTTCCGCGCGCTCGCAAAGCCCTCCGAAAGGAAATCCATGACCTTCCGTAACGAGACCGCCGCTGCCACCACCACCGCCACCCCGAAGCGCCGCAACCGCGTCCGGATGGCTCTGATGGCCGGGGCGCTCACCGCCCTGCCGGTGGCCGGCCTCGTCACGGCCACCAGCGCCTCCGCCGCGCCGGCGTCGGTCTGGGACAAGGTCGCCGCCTGTGAGGCGACCGGCAACTGGGCCATCAACTCCGGCAACGGCTTCTACGGCGGCCTGCAGTTCACCTCCAGCACCTGGGCCGCCTTCGGTGGCACCGCGTACGCCCCGCAGGCCCACCAGGCCAGCAAGGCGCAGCAGATCGCCATCGGCGAGAAGGTGCTCGCCGCCCAGGGCCCCGGCGCCTGGCCGGTCTGCTCCGTCAAGGCCGGTCTGACCAAGTAAGACCGTGTGCCACGAGGCCGCCGCACCCCACCTCGGGGTGCGGCGGCCTCGTCGCGTTCCGCGCCCGCACTCAGGACGGCCGGGGCGGCAGCGGCAGCGGGACGGCCGGCAGGCCGTCGAGGCTGGTGCCGACCAGCGGCTTGCGCTCGCAGTAGGCGCCGAACTCCTCCTCGTCCTTGCGGTCGAAGTACCGGGCGTGCAGGTCGCGGTCGCCGCGGTAGTCCATGAACGGCACCGCGTACCCGCAGGAGTCGCTCACCCGCTCGGCCCGGACCAGCACGATCGCCCGCAGGCCGGAGCCGTCCGCGGCCGGGTCGAAGCGGCCGAGCAGTCCGGCGAACCGCGGGTCGTCGCGGAACACCGGCTCGCCGCGCCCGTGCACCCGCACCACGGTCGGCGGGCCCTCGAAGGAGCACCACATCAGGGTGATCCGGCCGTTCTCCCGCAGGTGGGCGACGGTCTCGGCCTGCGAACCGCCGAAGTCCAGGTAGGCGAGGGTGAGTTCGTCGACCACCACGAGCGTCCCGGAGCGGCCCTTGGGGGAGAGGTTGACGTGTCCGTCGGCGGCCAGCGGAGCGGTGGCCACGAAGTAGACCGGCTGGCGCTCGATGAACCGGCGCAGCCGGCCGTCGATTCCTTCGTACTGCTGTCCCATGGGCCGAATTGTGCCCGCGTCCCGGCGGGCGGGAAAGAAGGGTCCGAACCCTGGACGGCCGTCCGAACCCTGGACGGCCCGGCCCGACCGTACGACTCCTGGCCGGGCCGCACGACACACCCCCGGGCCCGGCCGGTACGGGGACCGGCCGGTCACGGGGGCTGGGGCGGGGACGGGGCGCGCGGGCGCCGGCCGGTCACCGCATCATGTAGACGCTGTCCATGAACTCGATGATCTGCTGGTCGGTCAACCGCTGGCCGTCGCGGTGCCCCATCGCCAGGTCGGCCTCGCTGATCATGCCCACCAGCCGCTCCCCGTCGATCACCGGGATGCGCCGGATCTGGTGCTGCTCCATCTTGCGCAGCACGGTGTCCATGCTGTCCTCGGCGCGCACGCAGTGCAGGTGGCCGGAGAGCTCCATGGCCGTCATCCGGGCCGGGTCCTTGCCCTCCGCGATACATCGCAGCACGATGTCGCGGTCGGTGATGATGCCCTTCAGCTTCTGGTCGTCGCCGCAGATCGGCAGCGCGCCCACGTTCTTGTCGCGCATCATCTGCGCGGCCTCGGCCAGCGTCTGGTGGGCGCCGATGCACTGGGCGCCAGTGTGCATGATGTCTCGGGCAGTGGTCACGGGGACTCCTTCGTCGATGGTTCCCCCCGCCGGTCCCCCCGCGTCCCCCCGGCGGTGCTCCCGGGCTCCCGCCGTCCGAGCGGAAGCGGTGTGACCGCGCCATCACCATAAGCAACCCCGCCGCCGCCCGCGACCCCTGGCCCACGGCGCAGGGGCCGGAGCAGCGCGGTCCGGCGCGTCCGAGGGCAGGGCGCGGGGGACGGCCGCAGAGTGGGAGGCAGGACGACCCGCGCTTCCCGAGGAGTGATCCATGGACGCCACCGAGACCCCCGCCCCACAGGTCTGGCCCAGCCTGCGCGCCACCGACGCCCGGGCCCTGATCCGCTTCCTGGTCGACGCCTTCGGCTTCCAGGAGGTCGTCACCTACGGGGAGGGCGACTTCGTCGCGCACGCCGAACTCGCCTGGCCCGAGGGCGGCGGCGTGATGCTCGGCTCCGACCGCGAGCCGCCCGAGGGCGCCGAGCCCTGGCCGGGCCGGCCCGGCGGCTTCTCCGCGTACGTGGTCACCGCCGACCCGGACGGCGTGCACGCCCGCGCGGTGGCCGCCGGGGCGCGGATCACCACCGGGCTGTACGAGACGGACTACGGCTCGCGCGACTTCGCCGCCGCCGACCCGGAGGGCAACCGCTGGTACTTCGGCACCTACCCGGGTGCGCCCCGGCCGGTCGCCCGCCCCCGGGGGTGACGCGGGTGCGCCACGGCCGCGGGGGCCACTCGATCCGACGCACCGGAGGCGGACCGTGCCGCAGATGACGGTGGACGGGCGCACCCTCGCCCTCTCCCACCTCGACAAGGTGTACTACCCGCGCACCGGCACCCCCAAGGGCGAGGTGCTGCGCTACTACGCCGCCGTGCACACCGCGCTGCTCCCGCACCTGCGCGACCGCCCGGTCTCCTTCCTGCGCTGCCCGGACGGGGTCGAGGCGGAGGTCTTCGTCGCCAAGAACCCACCGCCCGGCACCCCGGACTGGGTGCGCACGGTCGACGTGCCGAGCAGCACCGGCGAGCTGCGCCAGGTGGTGCTGGAGGACGGCGCGGCCCTGCTGGCGGTCGCCAACCTGGGCTGCCTGGAGCTGCACGTCCCGCAGTGGCACGCCGCCGCGCCCGCCCTCGCCGACCGGCTGGTGCTGGACCTCGACCCCGGCGAGGGCGCCGACGTGCTGACCTGCCGTACGGTCGCGCTGCTGCTGCGCGAGCGGCTCGCCGCCGACGGCCTGGCGGCCTGGGTGAAGACGTCCGGCTCCAAGGGCCTGCACCTGCTGGTCCCGATCGAGCCCACGCCCAGCGCCCGGGTCTCCGCGTACGCGAAGGCGCTGGCCGCCGCCCTGGAGGCCGAGCACCCGGACCTGGTGGTGCACACGATGGCCAAGGCCCGCCGCCGGGGCCGGGTGCTGGTCGACTGGTCGCAGAACAACGCCAAGAAGACCACCGCCGCCCCGTACACCCTGCGGGCCCGGCCGCTGCCGACCGTCTCCACCCCGCTGGACTGGGCGGAGCTGGAGCGGGCCGCCGCCGAGCGGGACCTGGTCTTCACCCTCGCCGAGGTGCCGGACCGGCTGGCCGCGCACGGCGACCTGCTCGCCCCGCTGCTGGACCGGGAGCGGGCCCGGCCGCTGCCCGCCGCGCCCTCGGCGTCCGGACCGGCACCGGCACCGGAACAGCAGCCGCGGCCGCGCCGGGCGCAGGCGCCGCGCCAGGTGCTGCACCCGCCCGTCGAGGTGATGCGCCCGGCCGCCGTGACCGCCGTCCCGCCCGCCGACGGCCTGGGCGGCGGGGGCGTGCTGTACGAGCTGAAACTGGACGGCTTCCGCTGCGTCGCCTTCGCCCGCGGCGACGAGCCCGCCTACCTCCAGTCCCGCAGCGGCCGGGACCTCGCCCCCGAGTTCCCGCCGGTCGCCGCGGCCGTCGCCCGGCTGCCCGAGGGGCTGGTGCTGGACGCCGAGCTGGTCGCCTGGCGCGGCGGCCGGTTCGCCTTCGGCGAGCTGCTGCGCACCCGCCAGGCCCGCGCGGCCGCGCCCGAGGTGGCGCTCGGCCTGATCGCCTTCGACGTGCTGGCGCTGCCCGGCCGCGACGTGCGCCGACTGCCGCTCACCGACCGGCGCCGGCTGCTGCTCGCCGCCCTCGCCGACGTTCCGCCGCCGGTCCAGCCGGTGATGGCCACCACGGACCGGGCGGAGGCGTTGGAGTGGATGGAGCGGCTCGCCGACACCGGTGTGGAGGGCCTGGTCTGCAAGGCCGCCGCCTCCTCCTACCGCCCGCGCGGCGCCGGCCGGGTCTGGGTCAAGTACCGCCGCAGCGACACCCTCGACGCCACCGTCCGCGCCGTCACCGGCCCGGCCGCCCACCCGCACGCGCTGGTCCTCCAGCTCGACGACGGCCGGGTGTTCCTGACCACCCCGCGGCTCACCGCGGTCCAGTCCCGCGAGGTCGCCGAGATCGTCCGCCCGCTGCTCGGGCCGCCCGCCACCGACCCCGACCACGGCCCGGTGCACCCGCTGACCTCTCCCCTGCGCGCCGAACTCACCCTCACGGGCCGACCGCCCGCCGCCACCTTCGTCCGGCTCCGGGGGGACTGACAGGAGGGCCGACCGGGGGGCCGACGCGCCCGCCCGCCGTCAGCGCCGCCGCTTCGGCGCCACGTGGGCGAACTCCGTCACGAAGGCGTCGTCGAACAGCGGCAGGTCGCCCGGCTTGCGGCTGGTGACGAGCGGGCCGGGGCCGTCGTGGCAGACGTGCACCGGCTCGTCCACCCACTGCGCGCCGGCGTTGACCAGGTCGGTGCGCAGGCTGGGCCAGGAGGTGAGGGTGCGCCCGCGCACGGCGTCGGCCTCGATGAGCGTCCAGGCCGCGTGGCAGATCGCCGCGACCGGCCGGCCGGCGGCGCAGCAGGCGTGCACGAAGGCGACCGCCGGGCGGTCCAGGCGCAGCTGGTCGGGGTTGGCGACGCCGCCGGGCAGGACCAGCCCGTCGTAGTCGGCCGGGTCCGCCTCGGCGACCACGGCGTCCACGGCGAAGGTGTCGCCCGGGGCGCGGTGCCGGACGGCCCGGACCCGGCCCTCGGCGGTGGACAGCAGCCGCGGGGTGCCGCCGGACTCGGCGACCGCCTGCCAGGGGTCGGTCAGTTCGGCCTGCTCGACCCCGTCCGGCGCGACCAGGAAGGCGATCGTCCGGCCGGTGAGCGTGGTGGCGGGCCAGCCCATGGTTCGGTCGCTCAGCGCGGGAGCGGGGCGGTCAGGTCGACGGCCACGGGCGGGGCGGAACTCAGCCTGGCGCGCGGGCAGTCGAGGTGGACGGCGTGGTCCAGGTGGTCGAGCCGGGCGATCAGCCCGGCCGGGACGAGCACCCGGGTGCCCGGCACCCAGGGCCCGGCGTCGACCAGCAGGTGGTCCCCGGCGTCCTCCACGACCCGGCCGACCGGGCCGTCGGTGGCGTGCACCTCGTACCCGGTCAGCGCGAGGTCGGCGGCGGGGTGGGAGCCCGGGCGGTACTCCCACAGGTCGGTGGTCATGGCGTCACGCCTCCGGTCGGTCCCAGGGGCGCCGCTCGCGGCGCTCCCGGTGTTCCCGGGCCTGTGCCGGGTCCACGGGTCCGGTGCCGCCGTGGGCCGCCCTGCGGCGGCGCAGCAGCTCGGCGGTCGCGACCGCGGCCGCCACCGTGGCCACCCAGACCACGCCGAGCGCGACCAGCACGGAGGTGACCGGCGTCCGTACGCCCACGCCGAGGCAGATCACCGTCATCACCAGGGCGGTGAGCACCACCCCCGCCGAAATCCTGCGGCCGACCGCGCGCAGCACGCCCCGGGCCCGGCTGGGCGGCTTGGCGCCCATCGTGCTCAACTTCCGGTCGAGCCGTGTGTCCTGGCGCAGATCGGACTCGATCTCCTCGAGGAGCCGCCGCTCCCATCCGCTCAACGCGGGGCCGTCCATCTCGGTCACCTCCGACACCTCCGGTGACGTGCTCGCACCCGGCGGTTGCCCGGTACGGGCGGGCGCTAACCGTTCGGGGCGCCGGCTGTTCCGGCGCCGACGGGCCCGAAGGCCCGGGGGCGGGCGAGCAGGCTGTCGTCCAGGACGCCCAACAGCGCGGCGGCGTCGCGGTGGACCTCGGCCGCGCCCGCCGCCCGCAGTTCCGGGCCGGTGTCCCGGCCCGCCGCCAGGGCGACGCAGGGCAGTCCGGCCCGCCGCGCCGCCCGGACCTCGCGCACGCTCCCGGCGACGGCCACGGCGTGCGAGGGCCTGCCGTCCACCAGGTCCAGCGCGGCCCGCACCGGGTCGCCCCCGGGATCGGCCACGGTGAGGGCCGGCGCCCCGGCCGGCCCGGGGCCGGTCAGCACCACCGTCCACCCCCGGGCGGCGCACTCGCGCAGCAACTCGGTACCGCCGGGCAGTGCGGGCTGCCACCAGTCGGTACCGAAGAGGGCCGCCGAGATCACCGTCATGACCACCGATTCCGTTCGCGGGCGACACACCGGACGCTCCCTTCCAGGTTAGGTCGCTCCCCCGCCTCGCGCGCAGCCTGCGGCCCCCGGCCCCGCGGGTCCACGGGCCCGGGAGGCCGGGGGCGGGCCCTCAGTCCGGGAACGGGTCGGAGGCCAGCCGGGCGTGGAGGTGCTCGTCGACGTAGACGCCCCCGCCGTAGGTGTAGGAGCCGCGCAGGGTGCCCTCGTAGGGGAAGCCGGCCCGCTCGGCGACCCGGCAGGAGTCCGCGTTGGCGACGGCGTGGTAGAGCTCGACGCGGCGGACGTCGGCGTGCTCCACGGCCCAGCGGGTGACGGCGGTGGCGGCCCGGGAGGCCAGGCCCCGGCCACGGGCGGCGGCGACCAGCCAGTAGCCGATCATGGCCACCCCGTCCTCCCGGTCGGTCCACCCCAGGTAGACGTTGCCGCACAGGCTGCCGTCGGCGGCGTCGAGGACGGCGAAGGAGGCCGCGGTGCCGGCGGCCCAGCGCTCCTCGCAGCGGTCGAGGTACGTCTCGGGGACCACCGGGCCGGTGCCGCCGAGCGGGCTCCAGCGGGCGACGGCCGGGTCCCGCGAGGCGGCGACCAGGGCGGGCACGACGCCACCGGGCACGTCGAGGGCACGGCCCCACGGGCGCAGCGTGGCGTCGCCCAGGTCGAGGACGGTGGGGCGGAAGACGCGCCGGTCGGTGACGGGATCGCTGATGGTCATCCGGTCTTCCTATCCCCCGCCGCCCGGCGTCCGCCAGCGAATAATCCGGCGTCGGGACGCCGCGGCTCGGCGTCCGGCGGTCCCGGCGTGGCGGCGGCGCGCGGTGGCCGGCTCGCACCGGGCGCCCCCGGACGCCGCCGTACGGGGAGCGGAGCGGGTCAGATCCGGGCCAGGTAGCCGTTCTCCACCAGCCAGAGCACGTTCAGCCTGGCCGGGCCGCCGGGCAGCAGGGCGCCGTCGAGCTGGTACTGGAGGCCCCAGCCGGGCTGGTTGAACCACGGCGCGATCGGGCCGGCGTGCACCGTGAAGGCCTTGACCACCTTGTAGTCGTGGTAGTTGCAGGCCGCCGGCGGGTTGCCGTCCAGGCTCTGCGGCGGGATGGCGCGGTTGGCGTAGGGCAGGCCCTCGGGGGCGAGGAAGGCGCCGTACTCGCTGCCGTAGCGGTCGATGTTCTGGTCGGGGTGGAGCGTGAGGTCGAACTCGATCGGGGTGCCGTCGGGCCGGGTGACGTAGCCGTCGGCCGGCGGGTACGTCCAGCCGCCCTTGCCGCCGTTGCCGGCCGGGTCGTAGTACTCGGCGAGGAAGTCCTGGTCGCTCGCCCCGCCGGTGCGCTGGTAGCCGGCGAGCTGGCGGCCGACCGGTCCGGTGGTCGGGAGGTCGGCGGGGCCGAGGCGGGCGTCGTCGTCGCGGAAGGCGGCGGAGCACTGGTCGGAGGGGGTGGCCGCCGGGGCCGCGACGGCGGCGGGGGTGCTCACGGCGGTGAGGGCGGCGGCCGCGGCGAGCGGCGCTACGAGCAGGCGAAGGCGAAGGCGCATGGTGTCTCCGTCGAACGGGTCAGCGGTCGAGAAAGGAGCCGCGGAGGGGCGGTGTGCTCACCCTCCGCGGCTGGTTCGACACCAAGCAATCGGATCACCTGATCATTCGTCAACATGACCCGTACGTCCGAGCGTTCGACCCTGCGGATTCGGCCGAACCCGGGACGCCGGGCCCGCCCACCCGCGAGGATGAGCGGTCCGGCGCCGCCGGGTCACCTCCCCGGGGCGACCCGCCCGAGCAGGTGGAGCAGCCGGTCGAGGGCGTCCTTGGAGTTCGGCTCGGTCAGGTTGACCATCAGCCGGAACGCCACCTTCAGCAGCGCCGGGTGGCCGAGCCCGGCGGCCCCGGCCGCGCCGAGCAGCTTCGGGCGGCCCAGCAGGTCGGCGGCCAGGCGGCCGAGGGCGAAGTAGCCCGCGTAGGCGGAGCGCAGCGCCTGCGGGTAGGCGCGCAGGGCGAGTTCGCGGCCGCGGTCGGTGCGGCGGGCGAGGGCCTGGACGATCGTCTCGGCGGCGTAGCGGCCGGACTCCATCGCGTAGGCGATGCCCTCGCCGGTGCCCGGGCTGACCGTGCCGCCCGCGTCGCCGACCAGCAGCAGGCCGTCGGCGTAGTGGGGCTGGCGGTTGAGGCCCATCGGCAGGGCGGCGCCGCGGATCGGCTCGGTGACCGCGTCGGGGCCGTAGCCGTACTCCGGCGGCAGGCCGTCGCACCAGTGGCGCAGCAGCTCCCGCCAGTCCACCTCGGTCTTGGCGGTGTCCAGGACCCCGAGTCCGACGTTGGCGGTGCCGTCGCCCATGCCGAACACCCAGGCGTAGCCGGGCAGCAGGCGCCGGGCCGGGTCCTTGGGGTCGCGCAGGTCGAGCCAGGCCTCCAGGTAGCGGTCGTCGTGCCGCGGGGTGGTGAAGTACGTCCGGTAGGCGACGCCCATCGCGCGGTCGGTACGGCGGTAGCGCTTCATCGCCACCGACAGCCGGGTGGAGTTGCCGTCGGCGGCGACCACGACCGGGGCCCGGTAGGCGACCGGCCTGCGCTCCTCGCCCAGCTTGGCGGTGACGCCGGTGATCCGGCCCGTCCGCTCGTCCAGCAACGGGCCCGTCACATTGGCGCGTTCGACCACCCTGGCACCGCAGGAGGCGGCCCTGCGGGCGAGCAGTTCGTCGAAGTCGGCGCGGCGCCGGACCAGTCCGTACCCGGGGTAGGCGGAGAGCTCGGGCCAGTCGAACTCGATCGAGCGGTGCCCGGAGATCAGCCGCAGGCCGCGGTTGTGCAGCCAGCCGGCCTCCTCGGATACGTCGATGCCGAGGTCCGCGAGCTGTTTGACGACGCGCGGGGTGAGGCCGTCCCCGCAGACCTTCTCGCGCGGGAAGGCGGACTTCTCCAGCAGCAGCACGTCCAGTCCGGTCCGGGCCAGGTGGGCGGCGGCGGTGGAGCCGGCCGGGCCGGCGCCGACCACGATCACGTCGGCGCTCTCCGCGGCCCGGAGGGCCTCCCCGCCCCCGGCGGCCTCCTCGGGCCGGGCCGTCTGCTCGGGCCGGACGGTCTGCTCTGGACCGGGCATCGCACTCTCCCACGGGTCGGATCGGCTGTCCGCGCGACGGAAGCGTCGGACTGGGCGGTTCCGGACGGACGATAGAGAACCCCGGCACCCGCCCGCCGCCCCGACACGCAGGCCGCCGCCGCGAACCGGTCAATACCGGCCACCGCGGTGGTCCGGGTTCACCCGCCGGACCATGTCCCGGAGTTGACCGGCCAACCGGCTCGAACGCACACGAAGCCCCGACAACCGGGTAATCAGATCGTTGTAATGAACTAGTCGGACCAATCGCCTGGAGCGATGCATTTCGGCCAAACCCACCTTGCGTCACGTTCCCGGCTGCGGGAACTTTTGTGCCCCTCCCGTCGCACGACACCGGCTCCCGCCGAACGGCCGACCAGAGGCTCCCTGCCGCCGCGCGGGCCCGTCCCGGCCTGCCGTACCCGATGGAAGTCAGATGCACCTCCGTTCCACCGCCGCGCGCTCCCTGGTGGCCGTCCCGACCGCCGCCGCGCTCATGCTGCTCGCCCCCGCCGCGCACGCCGCCGCGGGCGGCAAGGGCGGTGCCCCCGGCAACAACGGCACCGTCAAGATCCACGACGCCGGCACCGGCCAGGAGGACGTGCGCAACGAGCCCAAGGTCTGCACCTTCTACCTGGACTCCTTCGGCTTCGACGCCAACCAGGACGTCATCTGGGCGATCTCCACCGTCGGCCCCAAGGGCGAGACGCTCGCCGCCTTCGGCGACATCCCGGTCGACCCGCACGGCCACGTGCGCACCGAGGACATCCACCTGCCGGACGGCCACTACAAGCTCTACTGGCAGTCGGTCGAGCTGGTGGACGGCAAGCTGCCGAAGGACGCCAAGCTCAACAACCCCAAGCACAAGGTCTTCAAGGTCGACTGCGGCGGCCAGAGCCCGGCCCCGACCGGCAAGCCCTCGCCGAGCGTGACGCCGACCCCGGTGAAGACGCCGCCGACCAGCCCGACCGCGGTGCCCTCGCACACCCCGTCGGTCCCGGCCACGACGCCCGCCACCACCCCGGCCACGACTCCGGCCCCGCCGAGCGGGAGCCCGAAGCCGACCGAGACGCCGAAGCCCCCGGTGACGCCGAGTGCCACCCCGACCACCCCGGCGGCGACCGCCCCGGTGACGCCTCCGGTCACCGAGAAGCCGACCGAGCAGCCCACCGGGAAGCCGACCGCCACCGGCGCCCCGAGCCCGGCCCCGTCGGACGCGCCGACCGCCACCGTGCCGGTGCACGTCCCGACCACCGAGACCCCGGTCAACCCGGAGCAGCCGCTGGTCATGCCCGACAAGGTCAGCGTCCCCACCCCGATCCCGGGCGCCCCCTCGGACGGGAAGAAGCTGGCCACCACCGGTAGCGACGGCACCCTGCTCTACGCGGGCGCCGGCACCGTGCTGCTGCTGGGCGGCGCGGGCGCGGTGGTCTACGCCCGCCGTCGTCGCACCAGCTCCTGAGGTACCCGCCCGGGCGCGTCCCGGGCGGCGCGCCGCGACTGAGCCGCGGCGCTACTGAGCCCCTGGTCCCGCGAGCAGCTGCGGGACCAGGGGCTCCCTGTCGTTCCACGGCGCGCACCCCCTCGGGGGTTCACCGGCGGTCGCGCCCGGCTCGACGAGGGGCCCTGGCCACGGGGGTGAGCCAGGGCCCTCATCCGGAACCACGGCCGCCGCCCCCTCCCGGGTTCACCGCCGCCCTCCGGGGTCCACCGTCGGCCCCTCGGACGCGTCGGCCCCACCGGCACCGTCCGGTACGGCCCCGGGTACGCCGGAAGCCCCTGGCCTGCACGGGGGGAACGGGCCAGGGGCTTCCACTCCCGACTACGGCCGGCGGGCCGTCACGGGTTCAGCGCCAGCACCACGTATCCCGCCAGCACCGCCAGGTGCACCGCCCCCTGCAGCGGGGTCGCCCGGCGCGGGATGACCGTGAGGGTGAGCAGCACGATCGTCAGGGTCAGCAGCACCATGTGCGCCGGGTCGAGGCCGAGGACGAGGGGGCCGGAGAGCCAGCTGGAGGCGATCGCGACTGCCGGGATGGTCAGGCCGATGCTGGCGAGCGCCGAGCCCAGGGCGAGGTTGAGGCTGGTCTGCACCCGGTTGCGGACGGCCGCGCGCAGCGCCGCGATGGTCTCCGGCAGCAGGACCATCATGGCGATCACCACGCCGACCACGGCGTGCGGGAGCCCGGCGTCGTCCACCGCCTTCTCGATGGTCGGCGACACGCCCTTGGCCAGGCCCACCACCGCCACCAGGGCGACGGCCAGCAGCAGCAGGCTGACCCCGGCGGCCCGGAGGGTGGGCGGGGAGGCGTGGTCCTCCTCGTCCAGCACCCGGCCCTCGGGGGTGACGGGCAGGAAGTAGTCCCGGTGCCGGACGGTCTGGGTCGCGACGAACAGCCCGTAGACCACCAGCGAGGCGGTGGCCGCGAAGGTGAGCTGGGTGGTCGAGAACTGCGGGCCGGGCGAGCTGGTGGTGAAGGTCGGCAGCACCAGGCTGAGGGTCGCCAGGGTGGCGATGCAGGCGAGCGCGGCGCCGGTGCCCTCGGCGTTGAAGACGGCGGTCCGGTACCTGACGGCGGCGACCAGGATGGACAGGCCGAGGATGCCGTTGCAAGTGATCATCACGGCGGCGAAGACGGTGTCCCGGGCCAGCGTGGAGGACTTGTCCCCGCCGTCGGCCATCAGCGTCACGATCAGCGCGACCTCGATCACGGTGACCGCCACCGCGAGGACCAGTGATCCGAAGGGCTCTCCCGACCAGTGCGCGATGACCTCGGCGTGGTGCACGGCGGACAGCACGGCGCCCACCAGGAAGCAGGCGACCACCGCCACCACCCAGCCGGGCAGGTCCTTGTGCCAGGTCAGGGCGAGGACGAGGAACGACACCACGGGGACGACGACGGTCCATCGCGCGGCAGCGGAGCGGAGCTTCGTGATCATGCCGCCGAGGATCCCAGACCGGAGGCCCGTCCCCCGGGTGCCCGCGCCGGGATTCGTGGCGTTGTGGCACAACTCATCCCGTTTCTCCGCTCACCCGCCGTAGTCGTGGAGGTACTGGAGCACTGTGTCGACATGCTTCCGAACGCGCTCCGGGACGCCTCCCTCGGCCGTCACGGTCTTGTCGCTGGTCCGGTACGCCGCCGCGACCAGGGCGGGCAGGTCGCGGGTGAAGCCGTGGTGCCTCATCCGCTGGTCGAGCCAGCAGGCGTAGTTGCCCAACGCGGCGATCGCGTCACCCGGGTCCCAGTACGACTTCGGGCCGGGGTGGGTCGCGGCCCTGCCCCAGGCCTCGAAGACGGACGGCGTCCACATGGCGATGCCGTACTCGCCGGTCTCCGGACGGGCCGCGTTCGGGTCGAAGCCGCTCTCGGCCTTCAGCATGGCGGCCAGCAGCACCGGGGTGACCTCCGGCTCCGGGCAGCGCCGCGCCGCGGTCTCGATCATGCCCCGGTACGCCGTCGGGACGTCCGAGCCGGCCGGGATCGCGCCGGGCGGCGGGGGCACCGCCCGGTGGGCGGCACCCGGTCCGCCGGGCTCCGGCCCGCCCGCCAGGGCGAGGACGGCCAGCCCGCAGGCGGCCAGGCCCGCCCCGGCCCGGACGGCGGCGCGGCGGTGCCGGGCCGGCCGGGCGACGGCCCGGGCCACCAGCACGGCCGGCTCGGTCCGGGACCGCTCCTCCCGTCCGGGCGCGAGGCAGGCGGCGACCACGGGCCGCCAGCGCACCGGCAACGCCTCGTCCAGCCGCAGCGGCGCGGCGCCCCGGGCGTACGCCTGGGCGGCCAGCGAGCGGGCCCGGGCGGTGGCGCCGAGGAAGGGGTGCAGGCCGCCGGTGAGCACCTGGTGGGCGATCACGCCGAAGGCCCAGACGTCGGCGCTGGGGCGCACCACGACTCCCCGGGCGCCGGTGCGCTCGGACCACCACTCGGGCGGGACGTGGTCGGGCGAGCCCAGCGGCGGCGCGTACGCGTGGGTGCCCTCCAGCTCGGCGGTGAGGCCGAAGTCGGCGATCTTGGCGGTGCCGTCGGGCATCAGCAGGACATTGGCCGGTTTCAGGTCCCCGTGCACCCAGCCGGCCCGGTGCATGTGGGTCAGCCCGGCGCAGACCTCGGTGAGGATGCGCTCGGCGCCGGGCACCGCCGTACCGGGACGGGCTCCGGCCAGCAGGTCCTGGAGGCTGCGGGCGGCGCGTTCCATCACCAGGGCCACGGCGCCGTCCAGCGCCGGGTGGTCCGGGTCCTCGACGGTGACCACGGCGAGGGTGCGGATCAGGTGGGGGTGGTCGGCGCGGCGGCTGAAGCGCTGCTCGCTGCGGGCCATCCGGGCCACCGTCCGGCGCTGGCCGGGGCTGAACCGGGCCGCGCCGAGGAGCTTGACGGCGACCCGGCTGCCGTCGGGGCCCTCGGCGGCGTGCACACTGCCCCAGGCGCCCGCGCCGAGGAGGGCGCCGAGCCGGTAGCCGGCGATCGGGTAGCCCTCCGGGACCTCGGAGGACGGACCGCCGGGCGGCTCGGGCCCGGGCTCCGTCGGCTCGGAGGACTCCGGCTCCGGCCCGGACGCCGTCGGCTCCGGCCCGGGCGGGGCGGCGGGCGTCACGGCCGGGCGGCCGCGCGCCGGGACGGGAGCAGCGCCAGGTGCTCCTCCCGGACGAGGTCGAACCTCAGCGCCAGCGCGACCAGTTCCTCGCGCTTGCCGCCGCCCGCCCCCTCCTCGTACGGCTCGCGCAGCCGCAGCTTGGTCTCCACCAGGTAGTCGATGTGGTAGTTCACCGCCGAGCGGCTCAGTCCGCGGCAGCCGGGCAGGGCGCGCAGCCGGGCGAGCACCTCGGTCACCCCGGGGACGGCCGCGGCGGAGGGCGAGCGCAGCCGGGGCTCGCAGAGCGCGAGCAGGACCAGGAAGTACTTGGCGGTCGGGTCCAGGGCGAACGGGCTGACGGTGCGCTCGCCGTCGGCGCGGCCGGGCGGGCCGTCGAGGTAGGCGTGCTGCGGGGCGAACACCTTGAAGGCGGCGGGTTCGCCGAGGGCGGGCAGCAGCACCCGGGAGAGTTCGAACGGGACGGGCGCGCCGAGCCGGCCGGGCGCCACCTTGACGTGCTCCCCCGCGCCCTCCAGGTTCTCCACCACGTAGGTGGCCGAGGTGCTGAAGTTGGACAGCCGCCAGTAGTCCTCGGCCGCGACCACCTCCCCCGCCCGGCGGGAGACGCCCTGGTCGGGCAGCGGGATGGGGGCCGGACGGCCGGGCTCCCCGCGCCCGAACACCGCGGCCTCGCCCGGGCCCATGCGCAGCAGGCGGGGGGCGTCGCCGGGCGCCATCCCGGGCCCGGGGCAGGGAAGTTGAACGATGACCGTGTCCACGCGGCACCTCCGTGGGATCGGGTCGATGGTATCCGTCCGATCCGCTCCGCAGGCGCACCGCCACCCGGACGAGTGAGGTACGGCCAACCCCGCCTGCCCCGGCCCGGGTTGCCGTCCTCCGCAGCCGAGCGGGCCCGGCCGGACGGCGGCGCGTACACGGTGGGCAAAAGGGCGGTTCAAGGACCGGTCAAGGCGCCGGCACCGACGTGCGGGCCGCAGGGCGGATGCCGCTCCCATCAACTGATCATCCGTCAGGACGGGAGTTGTCCGCGCGCTGAACAGGGGGCGAATGGTTGCAGGATGTAGTTGAACGGTCACCATGGGTGTGACGCAACGCACACAGCACGACCTCCACGATGTGTGCAAGACTCATCTCAAGGAGTGAGATTCCCTTAATTTCCAAGGAGGTTCGCATTATGCGCGCTCGGATCGCAGCTCTGGCGCTGGCCGCGGCAGGGATCACCGGCCTGACGGCGGCTCCGGCCATGGCAGCCCCGGCGACGTCCGGCACCGACGCCGTGGCCTGCGCCGCGGTGCTCAACCAGCCCTGCGTCTCGCACCAGGCCGACGGCGAGGGCATCGTGGGCGTCGCCCAGGTCAGCGCCGACCCCGGCCAGTTGACGCTGGTTCGGGTCGAGATCCGCACCCAGGAGGCCTGGGGCAGCCCGTGGGAGACGGTCGCCTCCGCGACCACCGTGCGGTACGGCTCCGCCACGGCGGTCACTCCGCGGGTGACCGCCACCGCGCCGCGCCTGATCTGCGCGACCGCCGGCCCGGCACTGGACGTCTCCCAGCAGGTCACCACCTGCACCAGGCCGTTCTGACCGCGGGGCCACCGAAGCGCCGCGCCCACCGCCCCCACACCGTCCGTACGACCGGGCAGCCGTCCGGACGGCCGGGGAGCGGGAAGCAGTAGCGGGCACCACCACCGGGCCGGCCGCCGGGACACCGCGTCCCGACGGCCGGCCCCGGCGCCCCACCAGGCGGAAGGGCGGCCGGAGGCGGTGGACGGAAGATCGTCCGGGCACCGGACCCGGGTGGACCTGGGGCACCCCTTCACGGCAAACTGGTCTAGACCTCGGAGGTCTAGACCTCAGCCTCGCCTCAGAACGGTGGACCCAGTATGGAAATCGTGATCGTCCCTGACGCCCGTGCGGCCGGCGAACTCATCGCCGCGGCGATCACCGATCTGCTGACCGACAAGCCCGACGCCCTGCTCGGCGTCGCGACCGGCTCGACCCCGCTGCCGATCTACCAGGCCCTGGCCGAGCGCGTCCGCGACGGCCGGCTGGACGCCACCAGGGCGCGCGTCTGCCAGCTGGACGAGTACGTCGGCCTGCCCGCCGGTCACCCGGAGTCCTACCGCTCGGTGGTGCTGCGCGAGGTCGTGGAGCCGCTCGGTCTGACCGAGGAGTCCTTCCTGGGCCCGGACGGCAACGCCTCCGACATCGCCGCGGCCGCCGCCGCCTACGACCGTGCGCTGGCCGAGGCCGGCGGCGTCGACCTCCAGCTGCTCGGCATCGGCACGGACGGCCACATCGGCTTCAACGAGCCCTGCTCCTCGCTCTCCTCCCGGACCCGGATCAAGACCCTGACCCGGCAGACCCGGGTGGACAACGCCCGCTTCTTCGACAGCATCGACGAGGTCCCGCACCACGTCATCACCCAGGGCATCGGCACCATCCTGGAGGCCCGCCACCTGGTCCTGCTCGCGACCGGCGAGGCCAAGGCCGAGGCCGTCGCGCTCGCCGTCGAGGGCCCGCTGTCCGCGGTCGTCCCCGCCTCGGCGCTCCAGCTGCACCCGCACGCCACCGTGGTGGTGGACGAGGCGGCCGCCTCCCGCCTCAAGCTCGCCGACTACTTCCGCGACACCTACGCGGCGAAGCCGGTCTGGCAGAAGCTCTGAGCCGACGCCGAGCAGGCACCGGACAGGCGTCGAGCACGCACTGAGCACGCGCTGAGCGAGCCCGCGCAACGCCAGGCCGGGCCCCGCCGAGAGGATTCGGCGGGGCCCGGCCGGCTGCCCGCCCGCGACGGGACGGGCGCCACGCGCAGGGCCGGGCGCTACCTGCAGGTGATCAGCAGCCCGAGCACCGCCGTGCAGCTGCGGGTCGCCCGGCTGGTGGCGGGCGACGGGTCGGCGGGCGCTCCGCCGGTGCGGGCCACCGTGACGTCCCAGCTGCGGAGCAGCGAGAACAGGCCGACCCCGATCGAGAAGTGCCGGGTGGTGCTCGCGCCCTTGGCCAGCGGCGCCGTCAGCGCGCAGCCGAGCTTCCCGGCGGAGACGGTGCAGTCGCCGGAGGTCGCGGTCAGCCCGGCGGGCAGGTCGGCGGCGACGGTGGCCGAGAGGACCGGGTCGGGGCCCTGCCCGGTGAGGGTGACGGTGTAGTCGACCCGGCTGGAGAACAGACCGGCCACCGGGGTCGCGGTGAGCTCGACGCCCAGGTGGGCGGCGGGGGCGGTGTAGGTGAAGCGGTCGGCGGCGACGGCCGCACTGGTGCCGCCGGGCGCGGTGACCCGTACGTCCACCGGCCCGGTGACGGTGGTGGCGGGGGCGGTCGCGGTGCAGCTCGTCCTGGTGCAGCTGAACGAGGTGGCGGCGCCGGCCGCGCCGAAGGTCACCGCGGTGGCGCCGGCCAGGTCGGTGCCGGTGACGGTCACCGTGGTGCCGCCCGCCCCGGAGCCGCCGTTCGGGCTGATCGCGGTGACGTCCGGCACCGGCAGCGGGAAGTGCACCGCGTCGACGGCGCCGCCGGTGAAGTCGGCGAGGTAGCCGTGCCGCCCGTCGGCGGTCAGCGCCAGGCTGTACGGGCCGGCGCCCACGGGGACGGTCGCGGTGACCGTCCGGCTCGCGGTGTCCACCACGCTCAGGGTGTCGTCGGCGTAGTTGGAGACGTAGGCCGCCGCGCCGTCCGGGGAGAGCGTCACGGCGTAGGGGCCGGAGCCGACCGCGACGGTGCCGAGGACGGTACCGGCGGCAGTGTCGATCACGGCGGCGGTGCCGTCGTCGCCGTCGGCGGCCCACAGCCGGGTGCCGTCCGGGCTGAGCGCGAGGCCGAAGGCGCCGTGGCCGACCGCGACGGTGCCGCTCACCGTGCTGCTCACGGTGTCGACCACGGTGACCGCCTTGTCGCCGGAGGCGGCGACGTACAGCCGGGAGCCGTCCGCGGAGACGGCCAGCCCGTGCGGTTCGGCGCCGACCGGGACGGTGGCGGTCACGGTGGCGGACGAGGTGTCCAGCACGCTCACGGTGCCGGCCCCGGCGTTGGCCACGTAGGCGCGCGAGCCGTCCGGGGAGAGGGCCAGGCCCCAGGGCTGGGCGCCGACCGGGACGGTCGCGGTGACGGTGTCGGTGGCGGTGTCCACGACGCTGACGGTGCCGTCCAGGTGGTGCGTCAGGTAGGCCCGGCGCCCGTCGGGCGACACGGCCACGGCGTACGAGCCGCTCCCGGCGGTGAAGGTGCCGGACACGGTGTTGGCCGCGGTGTCCAGCACGCTGACCGCGCCGCTGCTCTGGCTGGTCACGTAGGCGTGGCCGCCGTCCGGGGTCAGCGCGACGCCCGCCGGGTACGGCACCACCGCCAGGTGCGCGGCGACGGTCGGCGGCGGCGTGACGGCCCCTGCCGTCGCGGGCAGCGACAGCAGGGCGGCCGTGGTCGCGGCTATCGCGACCACGGCCGTCCGGGCACAACGGGGTGTACGGATTCTTCTCACGGGTCTCTCCAACTGCTCGGCAGGTCCGGACATGCGGGGTGCGTGGTGGGTTCGGAGCCGGGGGAAGCGTAGAAGCAGCCCTGACGCGACGTCAGGTAGTGGTGGGTAATGTCGCCAACTGTTCGGTTCCGATCACGGGGCGAGCGACTGCCGGGGCCCGGCACGGGAGCGGCCCCCGGCCGGAGCCCACCAGAGGGCGGCCGGATCCGACCGGTCGAGGGCTCCCGGGACGACGTGACCAGCGTCTCGATCGAAGTCGTGCAGGAAATTGGAGTTGCAGAGTCGTATTCGATAGCGTTCCGAACGTGAGGCTGACCAAGAGCACCGACATCGCCCTGCGGATCGCCATGCGACTGGCCGTCCTGGGCGAGGGCGACAACCCGACCACCCGCGAGGTGGCCGAGTCGGTCGGTGTGCCGTACACCCACGCGGCGAAGGTGGTCAGCCGGCTGCAGCACCTGGGGGTGGTGGAGGCCCGGCGCGGTCGCGGCGGCGGGCTGACGCTCACCTTCGCCGGGCGGACCGGTTCGCTCGGGCTGCTGCTGCGGGAGCTGGAGGGGGTCGGCGACGTGGTCGGCTGCGAGGACGACCCGCCGTGTCCGCTGCGGGCCGCGTGCCGGCTGCGCGGGGCGCTGCGGGGAGCCCAGGAGGCGTTCTTCGCCGCGCTCGACCACCTCTCCATCGCCGACCTGGTGGCCTCCCCCACCGGCCCGGTCCTGCTCAGCCTCACCGCGGGACCCGCCGACACCGCCGGCGCCACCCGCACCTCGGGCACCGTCCGCCCCACCGGTTCCGCCGGACCCACCGGCTGACCAGCCCACCCGGGGCCGCGCGCCACTTCGCGGCCTTTAATGCGAATCCCAGATACCAGTTAGGAGTCGTCTGATGCTGTCCGCGAAGTCCGCCGAGGTCATCGAGGCCACCCTGCCCGTCGTGGGCGCCGCCATCGGGGACATCACCCCGCGCTTCTACGACCGGATGTTCGCCGCGCACCCCGAGCTGCTGCGCGACCTCTTCAACCGGGGCAACCAGGCCAACGGCAGCCAGCGCGAGGCCCTGGCCGGCTCGATAGCCGCCTTCGCCACCGCCCTGGTCGCCAACCCGGACCAGCGGCCGGACGCGATGCTCGCCCGCATCGCCCACAAGCACGTCTCGGTCGGCATCGGCAACGACCAGTACAAGATCGTCCACGAGCACCTGTTCGCCGCCATCGTGGAGGTGCTCGGCGAGGCCGTCACCCCCGAGGTCGCCGCCGCCTGGGACGAGGTCTACTGGCTGATGGCCAACGCGCTGATCGCCGTCGAGGACCGGCTGCGCGCCGAGGTCGCCGCCGGCGGCGACCCGGCCGACCTGTGGCGCCCCTACACCGTGGTCGCCCGCGTCCAGGAGACCGAGGCCGTCACCACCTACCTGGTCCGCCCGGCCGACGGCCGCCCGGTGCCCGCCTTCCGCCCCGGCCAGTACGTCTCGGTGCGCACCGAACTGCCCGACGGCGCCCACCAGATCCGCCAGTACAGCCTCTCCGGCGGCGCCGACGGCGCGCTGCGCTTCAGCGTCAAGCGCGAGGACGGCGGCGAGGTCTCCGGCCACCTGCACGACCACCTGAAGGCCGGCGACCCCGTCGAACTGGCGCCCCCGCTGGGCGACATCGCCCTCGCCGACGGCGACGGCCCGGTGCTGCTCGCCTCCGCCGGCATCGGCAACACCCCGATGACCGCCATGCTCGACCACCTGGCCGCCACCGGCTCCACCCGGCGGGTCGTCTCCGTGCACGGCGACCGCGACCAGCTCAGCCACGCCTTCCGGGCCGAGCTGGCACGGCTCACCGCGACGCTGCCGAACGCCACCTCGCACGTCTTCTACGAGCAGCCGCTCGGCGAGTGGCCGGCCGAGCGCACCGGCCTGGTGGACCTCTCCACCGTCGAGGTCCCGGCCGGCGCCACCGCCTACCTCTGCGGCCCGCTCCCCTTCCTGCGCGCCGTCCGCGAGCAGCTGCTGACCGCGGGCGTCGCGGCGGCGGACATCCACTACGAGGTGTTCGGCCCGGACCTCTGGCTCGGCGCCTGATCGCCGCGCCCCTGCCCGGGGCCTGCACTCCCGGGGCCTGAGTCCCGGGGCCCGGCGTTCCGCCGCTGAGGTCCCACCGCGGCGCCGGTCCGCTCGGTACGATCACGAGCGGACCGGCGCCGTTCGGCGGGAGTCCGGTTCGCCGGACTCCCGTGCGAGGGAGTCCGGTTCGCGGGAGTCCGGTTCGCGGGAGTCCGGTTCGCGGAGGTTCGGCAGGAGGGAGCCCGGATGCGGGTCGCGCTGTTCGCCACCTGTGTCAACGACGCGCTGTTCCCCGCCACCGCGGTGGCCACCGTCCGGCTGCTGGAACGGCTCGGCGTGACGGTGGACTTCCCCGCCGGGCAGACGTGTTGCGGGCAGCCCCAGTACAACACCGGCTACCGCAGGGCCTGCGAGCCGCTGGTCCGGCGGACGGCGAAGGCCTTCGCCGGGTACGACCACGTGGTGACGCCCTCGGGCTCCTGCGTGGCGATGGTGCGGGACGACTACCCCCGGATCGGCGCCCGGGCCGCCGCCGAGGGCCGGGGCACCGAACTCGCCGACCTGGCCACCGCCCTGGTGCCCCGGGTGGTCGAGCTGACCGAGTTCCTGACCGACGTGCTTGGCGTCGAGGACGTCGGCGCGCACTTCCCGCACACCGTCACCTACCACCCGTCCTGCCACGGCCTGCGCCTGCTCGGCCTCGGCGGGCGCCCGCGCCGGCTGCTGGCCGCCGTCCGGGGCCTGGAACTGCTCGAGCTGCCCGGAGCCGAGGAGTGCTGCGGCTTCGGCGGCACCTTCGCGGTCAAGAACGCGGCGGTCTCGGCCGCCATGGCCGAGGACAAGATCGCCAACGCCCTCGGCACCGGCGCCCGGATCCTCTGCGGCGCCGACAACTCCTGCCTGCTGCACCTCGGCGGGACCCTGCGCCGCAAGGGCGCGCCGCTGCGGCCGCTGCACCTGGCGGAGATCCTGGCCAGCACCGAGGAGCACCCCTGGAGGCCGTCCGCATGAGCGAGCGGAGCGGGCGCACCGGAGACCCGGCCGGCACCTTCCTCGGCATGCCCGCCTTCCCGCGGGCCGCCGCCGAGGCCGTACGGAACGAGCGGCTGCGCGCCAACCTGCGGCACGCCACCCACACCATCCGCGACAAGCGGGCCCGGGCCGTCGCCGAACTCGCCGACTGGGCGGAGCTGCGCGCCGCCGGTAAGGCGATCAAGGACCACACCCTGCGCCATCTCGACCACTACCTGGTCCGGTTGGAGGAGTCCGTCACGGCGGCCGGCGGCACCGTGCACTGGGCCGCCGACGCCGAGGAGGCCAACCGGATCGTCGCCGGCCTGGTCAGGGCCGCCGGAGCGACGGAGGTCGTCAAGGTCAAGTCGATGGTCACCCAGGAGATCGAGCTCAACGAGGCGCTGGCGGCCGAGGGGATCACCGCCTACGAGACCGATCTCGCCGAGCTGATCGTGCAGTTGGGCGACGACCGGCCCTCGCACATCCTGGTGCCGGCGATCCACCGCAACCGGGCGGAGATCCGGGAGGTCTTCGCCGACCGGATGGCCGCCTGGGGCCGCCCGGCGCCCGAGGGCCTCACCGACTCCCCCGCCGAACTCGCCGAGGCCGCCCGGCTGCACCTGCGGGAGAAGTTCCTGCGCGCCGAAGTCGCCGTCTCCGGCGCCAACTTCATGGTCGCCGAGACCGGCACCCTGGTGGTGGTCGAGTCCGAGGGCAACGGCCGGATGTGCCTCACCCTGCCGCGCACCCTGATCTCGGTGGTCGGGATCGAGAAGGTCGTGCCGACCTGGCGGGACCTGGAGGTCTTCCTCCAACTGCTGCCCCGCTCCTCCACCGCCGAGCGGATGAACCCGTACACCTCGCTCTGGACCGGGACGACGCCGGGCGACGGCCCCTCCGAGTTCCACCTGGTGCTGCTGGACAACGGCCGCACCGCCGCGCTCGCCGACCGGGTCGGCCGCCAGGCGCTGCGCTGCATCCGCTGCTCGGCCTGCCTCAACGTCTGCCCGGTGTACGAGCGGGCCGGCGGGCACGCCTACGGCTCGGTCTACCCGGGGCCGATCGGCGCCGTCCTGACGCCCCAACTGCGCGGCACCGCCAGTCCGGTGGACGCCTCGCTGCCGTACGCCTCCTCGCTCTGCGGGGCCTGCTACGAGGTCTGCCCGGTGGCGATCGACATCCCCGAGGTGCTGGTGCACCTGCGCGAGCGGGTCGCCGAGCAGGGCGGGCACCCGCTGGAGCGGGCCGCGATGGCGGCCGCCGGGTTCGTGCTGGACCACCCGGCGGCGCTCACCGCCGCCGAGCGGCTGGCCGGCCGCACCCGGTCGCTGCACCCGCGCCGGCTGCCGGGGCCCGGGCGGGCCTGGACCGACACCCGGGACCTGCCGGAGGTTCCGGCCGAACCGTTCCGCGACTGGTGGCGGAGGAACCGCACATGACCGCGTCCGACCGAAATCGCCTCCCCCACCGGCCCGGCGGCTCCCGCGAGTTGGTCCTCGGCCGGATCAGGGCCGCGCTCGGCGGCGCCTCCGACGTGGCCGGACAGCCGCTGCCGCGCGACTACCTGACGGCGCACGTCCCGACCGACGACCGGGCGGCGGTGCTGGACCTGCTGCACCGCAACCTGGCCGAGTACCGGGCCCTGGTGCACCGCTGCGCCGAGGACGAACTGCCCCGGCGGGTCGCCGGGTTGCTGGCCGAACGGGGCAGCCGGACGGTCGTGGTGCCGGCCGGGCTGCCGGCCCCCTGGCTCACCGCGGCCGAGGCCGCGGGAGTCGAGCTCCTCCCGGACGACGGGACGTTGACCGCCGCCCGGCTGGACGCCGTGGACAGCGTGGTGACCGGCTGCGCGCTGGCCGTCGCCGAGACCGGGACGATCGTGCTGGACGCCGGCCCCGGCCAGGGGCGGCGGCTGCTCTCGCTCGTGCCCGACCACCACGTCTGCGTGGTGCGCGCACCGGAGCAGGTCGTCGCCTCGGTGCCGCTCGCCCTGCCGCGGCTCGATCCGGCCCGGCCGCAGACCTGGATCTCGGGGCCGTCCGCCACCAGCGACATCGAGCTGGACCGGGTGGAGGGGGTGCACGGCCCGCGCACCCTGGAGGTGCTGCTGGTCACCGCCCCGGAGACCCGGCCGGGGCCCGTCACTCCGGCCTGAGCTCCAGGGTGCAGCACTTCGCCCCGCCGCCGCCCTTCAGCAGCTCCGAGACGTCCACCGGGACCGGCTGGTAGCCCTGCTCGGCGAGGCGGCCGGCCAGGTTCTTGGCGGCCTCCGGCAGCAGGACCCGGCGGCCGTCCGAGACCGCGTTGAGCCCGAACACCTCGGCGTCGGCCCGGTCCGCGAGGATCGCGTCCGGGTGGAGCGCGCGCAGCACCGAGCGACTGTCGGCGTCGAAGGCCTCCGGGTAGTACATGATGTGGTCGTCGGCGAGCACCGCCAGCGCGGTGTCCAGGTGGTAGAAGCGCGGGTCGACCAGGGTCAGGCTGACCACCGGGACGCCGAACAGCTCCCCGACCTCGGCGTGGGCGGCGCGCGAGGTGCGGATGCCCGCCCCGGCGAGCACCCGGCCGCCCACCAGCAGGTGGTCCCCCTCCCCCTCGTTGACGTGCCCGGCCAGGCGCACCTCGCGGTAGCCGCGCTCGCGGAACCACCTCTGGTACGCCTCCGACTCGGCGGCCCGCTGCGGGTGGCGGAAGGAGGCGACCAGGGCCCGGCCGCCCAGCACGGTGGCGCCGTTGGCGGTGTACACCATGTCGGGCAGGCCGGGCACCGGGTCGATCAGCTCGACGGTGTGGCCGAGCCGGCGGTACGTCCAGTAGAGCTGCTCCCACTGGCGCAGGGCGAGCGCGGTGTCGGTGGGCTGGGAGGGGTCCATCCACGGGTTGATCGCGTAGTCCACGGTGAAGTGCGTCGGCCGGCACATCAGGTAGCGCCGCGGCCGGGCGTGGCGCTCCGGAGTCTGCGTGAGCATGGCTCAACCATCCTTGGATCGCGGGGAGTTCGTCGCACGGAGCTTCGGGGTTCGCAGGGCCGAACACCTTCGTTCCCAAGGCGGTTGCCCCGGCGGGACGATGCGCACACCCGGGCGGCGGCTCTCAGCGGTCGCATGCCCCCGCGTACCCGGCGCAGGCACCGGCGCACCGCTCCTCCGCCGTCTCCGCCACGGTCGGCGGACGGGCCCCGTCCGCTACCAGCGGACCGCGCCGAAGTCCACGGGCCTCGGCCGCAGCTCCCCGCACCGCTCGGCCAGCGCCCGCAGCCTGCGGTCCGCCTCCGCCACGGACATCCGGTGCCGGCCGCCGTGGCCGGGCAGCAGCCACTCGAAGCGCAGCACGCCGACGCCGCGCCGCAGCGAGGCGGCGAGCTCCTCGATCGAGTACCAGGTCACCGACTCCGCCACCTCGATGTCCCCGGTGGCGCGGGACCAGTACAGGCTGTCGCCGCTGAAGCAGTACCGCTCGTCCGCGAGGTAGAGCACGCTGCCCCGGGTGTGGCCGGGGAACGGGTGGGCGACCAGGCCGGGCGAGATCTCCGTCGGCCCGGTGCCGCGCAGCACCTGGTCGGCGTCGGGCACGGCGTCCAGGTCGCCCTCGTGGATCCAGAGCCGGGCGCCGAACCGGTCGGCGTACGCCCGGCCGTGGGCGGCGTGGTCGCGGTGCGTGAGCAGGACGTCGGTCACCGGGCCCAGCTCGGCGTACCGGGCGGCGAGGGCCTCGCTGTAGCGCGGGGTGTCGACCATCACCCAGCCGGTCGGCCGGCGGCAGAGGTAGGAGTTGGCGCCCGCGGTGTGGCGGGAGTTCTGGCCGAGCAGCAGCAGGTCGTCGGCGAGGGCGAGCGGGAACGGGTCCTCGGCCGGGTCCAGCGGCCCGGTGCCGGGACGGATGGAGCGGGTCGGGCAGGCGTGGGCGGCGGCGAGCAGCTGCCCGCGCTCGGCCGCGTCGCGCGGCTGGCGGACCAGCTCGGAGCGGCCCTCGTGCTCGCGGACCAGGTCGGGCGCGAGCTGCCGGGCCACGTCGCAGTTGGTGCACCGGTCGTCGATGGACCAGTTCTCGGACACGTCGGCGCGCGGGTCGGTGGTCATGGATGTCCTCCCCCAGAGGGACGGCGGCCGGAGCGGCCGCTCCCTTCGAGCATCCGCCGGGCGGGCCGGAAAGCGGAAGGGGGTGGCGATCTTGTGCTTTCCGGGAGCCGTCCATCTGCGGGCGCAGCGGCCGGCGGGGGTACGTGGCCCATCTCACGTGCCGCCGGAGCCACCTACGGTGGCGTAGGTCACTTGATTGGGTGAACTATCTCTTTCATGCCGAATCTCCAGGAGACCCTTGACCTCGATTCGTATGCCGCCCTCGGGGACAGCTTCACCGAGGGCCTGAACGACCCGGGCGTCGACGGCAGGTTCGCCGGGTGGGCCGACCGCCTCGCCGGGCTCCTCGCCGACGGACGCCCGCCGGGCGCCTTCCGCTACGCCAACCTCGCGGTGCGCGGACGACTGCTGGACCAGATCTCCGCCGAGCAGGTGCCGGAGGTCCGGCGCCTCCAGCCCGACCTGGTCACCTTCTGCGCGGGCGGCAACGACATCCTCCGACCGGGCAGCGACCCGGACGAGGTGGCCGAGCGCTTCGAGGCCGCCGTCGTCCAACTCGCCGAGAACGCCGGGACGGTGCTGATCTGCACCGGCTTCGACACCAAGGACGTGCCGCTGCTGAAGCACCTGCGCGGCAAGATCGCCACCTACAACGGGCACATGCGCGCCGTCGCCGACCGCAACGGCTGCAAGGTGGCCGACCTTTGGTCGCTGCGCGCGGTGCAGGACCGCCGCGCGTGGAGCGAGGACCGCCTGCACCTGTCCGGCGAGGGCCACCAGCGGGTCGCCCTGCTGGCCGCCCGCTCGCTGGGCCTGCGCACCGAGCAGGACCCGGAGGCCCCCTGGCCGGACACCCGCGTGCTCACCCCCGCCGACCAGCGGCGGGAGAACATCCAGTGGGCCCGCGAGCACCTGCTGCCCTGGGTCGGTCGGCGCCTGCGCGGGGAGTCCTCGGGCGACCACGTCGAGCCCAAGCGTCCGGACCTGCTTCCGCTCTGACGCCGGGTCAGTTCGCGCCGTCCCGGACGGCTCCGCCGGGTGCTGCGACTCGGGAGGTCCGCAGCACCCGGTGGAGCACCCCGGCGCAGCCGGCGCCGACCAGGTACCAGAGCAGGTCCGGCGGGTTGAAGGTGGAGCCCAGCACCAGCCGGGCCAGGGTGCTCTGCCGCCCCCAGTCGTCCGGCAGGCCGGTCAGCTGGAACAGCTCCACGGCCCAGCTGAGCGCGGCGGCCACGGCGGCGGCGCGGCCGGGGCGGACCCTCGGCGCGACCAGCACCAGCAGCGCGTACAGCAGGACGGTGTAGAGCGCGTCCCCGGCGTACTTGGCGAGCTCCCCGCCCAGCACCGCCCGCACCCCCAGCCCGGCCGCCACGGTCAGCACCGCCGCCACGGCGGCCGCCAGGCGCGTGCGCCGGCGTGCCCGAAGGCCGTTCCCCCCGAGATCGTTCATCCGGCCCACGTTACCCGGTCGCCCCGGTGGAGGGTGCCGGGGCGCCGGGGCGCAGGGGCAGCGTCGGAGGGGGCGTTCCCGCACGCCCGCAAGCGGACCCCCGCCCCCCGGAACCGCCGTACCACGCCGTATCGTCACTCCCCCCGATGAACGTCCGCGCAGGTCGCGGGCGGGGTGAGGACCGGAAGGGACGGGCGGGACGAGTGGCGCACGTGGGTGGGGCCGAAGTGGCCGGGGCGCGGCCGGAGTCGGCGGCGGGGCGGGACGGACGGACCCGGCGCGGGTTCGCGGTGGCCGGGTTCGCCCCGGCGCAGGACGGGCGGGCGCGGGAGCGCGGCAAGGAGCTGCGGACGCGGCTGCCCCGGGAGCGGCACGCGGAGTTCACGCCCGCGCCCGACCGGCCGACGGCCGTGACCGCGTTGGAGGCCTCCAACACCGGCCGAATAGACCGGCTGGTGCCGATCCGGGTCGGCCGGATGGCGGCCGGCCCGTTCGCGTTCCTGCGCGGTTCGGCCGGCCTGATGGCCGCCGACCTCGCCGGCACCCCGGTGACCGGGGTGGGCGCGCAGCTGTGCGGGGACGCCCACGCCGCGAACTTCGGCCTGTACGGCGACGCCCGCGGCCAGATCGTGCTGGACATCAACGACTTCGACGAGACCGTCCCCGGCCCCTGGGAGTGGGACCTCAAGCGGCTCGCCGCCAGCCTGGTGCTGGCCGCCCGGGAGGCGGGGGCGGGCGAGTCCATCGCGCGCGAGGCCGCCCAGCACGCGGCCGGCTCGTACCGCCGGACCGTGCGCACGCTCGCCAAGCTGCCCTCGCTGGACGCCTGGAACGCCGTCGCGGACGAGCAGCTGGTCTCCTTCGCCGAGGCCCACGACCTCACCGAGGTGCTGCGCAAGGTCGGCGCGAAGGCCCTCGGCAACACCAGTGCGCGGTTCGCCGCCCGCAGCACCGACCGTACCGCGGACGGCGGTTGGCGCTTCACGGCCGCGCCCCCGGTGCTCACCGAGGTGACCGACGCGACCGCCCGCGCCGTCGCCCACGCGCTCGGCCCGTACGTGGAGACGGTGCCGGCCGAGGTGCGCACCCTGCTGTCCCGCTACCGGGTGCAGGACGTGGCGTTCCGGGTGGTCGGCACCGGCAGCGTGGGCACCCGCTCGTACGTGGTGCTGCTCACCGACCACCGGGACCAGCCGCTGGTGCTGCAGGTGAAGGAGGCCCGTCCGTCCGCGCTGCTGCCGTACCTGCCGAGCGGGTCCCGGCCGGCGGCGGACGGGCACGAGGGCCGCCGGGTGGTGCTCGGGCAGAAGCACATGCAGGTGGTCAGCGACACCCTGCTGGGCTGGACCACCGTCGACGGACTCCCCTACCAGGTGCGGCAGTTCCGCAACCGCAAGGGCAGCGTCGACCCGGCCGCACTGCAGCCGTCCCAGCTGGACGACTACGCCCGGATCACCGGCGCCCTGCTCGCCCGGGCGCACTCGCACACCGCCGACCCGAGCCTGCTGGCCGGGTACTGCGGCAAGAGCGAGGCGCTGGACGAGGCGGTCGCCGCCTTCGCGGTGGCCTACGCGGACCGCACCGAGGCCGACCACGCCGACCTGCTGACGGCCGTGCGCAACGGGCGGCTGCCCGCCGAGCACGGCGTCTGACCCACCCGGCGGCCACGGCTCAACGGGCCAGGAACGGCGCCACCGCGGCGACGAACTCGGCGGGCCGGGCACCGTGCACCAGGTGCCCGGCCTCGACGGTGACCAGGCGGCAGTCCGGGATCCGCCGGGCGAGCTCGGCGATCCGCTCCTGCGGGACGTGGCTGGTCGGCCCGCCGGCCACCGCCAGGGTGCGGGCGGTGATCCGGGCCAGCCCCTCCCGCCAGGCCGGGTCGGGGTCGTCGAACTGGGCCTTGACCGCCCGGACCATCGTCCAGTCGAAGTGCACCGCCGGGTCCGGCTCCTCGGGCAGCGGGCCGGCCGGGCGCGGGTACAGCGCGGCGATGTCCTCCAGGACCAGCCGGTCGATCCGCTCCGGCGCGGCCTGGGCCAGCAGGTAGGCGACCACGCCGCCCATCGAGTGGCCGACCAGGTCGACCCGGGCGAGCCCGAGGGCGTCGAGGAAGGCCAGCACGTCGTCCCGCATCGCCTCCACCGAGTAGGAGGCGGTGCGGGCGCTGTCGCCGTGGCCGCGCAGGTCGAGCGCGTACACGTGGTGGCCGGGGGCGAGGTCGGGCAGGACGGTGTCCCAGTCGGCGGCGCGTTCGCCGAGGGCGTGCAGCAGGACCAGCGGCGGGCCGCCGGTCCGGCCGCTCTCGCGGTAGGCGAGCGTCACCTCGGGCAGGTCCACGGTCAGGTTCCGTACGTCGTGGGTCATGCCCGCCACGGTACGCACCGACCACCGGCTAGCGGACCGGCGTTCGCCCTCGGCTCATCGCGGCCGGTTCGCCCTCGCGCTGTTCCCGCGCCGTGGCCCGGCCGGCGAACACCGAGGCCAGGACGGCCAGTCCGGCCACCGCGGCGCACACCGCGCTCGCCGTCAGGTAGGCCGAGCGGTGCCCGCCGCCCGCGGCGGTCTCCCGCAGGTAGACCCCGGACAGGGCCGAGATCGCGACGGCCGCCGCGATCCGCTGGGCCATCTGCAGGATCGCCCCGCCCACCCCGGCCGCCTCGGCGGGCGCGTGGCGCAGCACGTACGCCTGGTTGGTGGAGCCCATCAGGCCGACCGAGGCACCGGCGAGCAGTTGCAGCAGCGCCAGCAGCCAGGGCAGGACGGCGGCGGGCGCCCAGTGCGCGAGCAGTCCGCTGAGCAGCATGGCGAGCGCGGAGCCCACCATCCCGGCGGTGACGGTGCGTCGGCCGAAGCGCTGGACGACCCGCCAGGCGAGTGCGGAGGCCACGCCCATGGCCACGGCGGAGGGCAGCGCGACCAGGGCGGCGCCCATCGGGGAGAGGCCCAGGCCGTCCTGGAGGAACATGGTCAGGACCAGCGAGGCGGCGAGCGAGGAGCCGAACTGGGCCATCGCGGTGGCCGTCCCGAGCGCGTACGGCGCGGAGCGGGTGAGGGCCGGGTGGATCAGCGGGTGGCCGCCGCCGCGGGCGTAGCGGCGCTGCCACCAGGCGAGCGCGCCGAACAGCAGCAGGGCGGCGGCCGCGAAGGCGAGCCAGCCCGCCCAGCCGGGCGGCCGGACGAAGGGCAGCATCAGGGCCAGGGTGAGCGCCCCCACCAGCAGCAGACCGAGGATGTCGAGGTCCGCGTGCCGGGCGCTGGGGCGGGGCCTCGGCAGGTGACGGACCGCCAGGGCGACGGTGGCCAGGCCGAACGGGACGTTGAGCAGGAAGGTCAGCCGCCAGCCGTCCTCGGGGCCGGCCAGGGCCAGCACGGCGCCGCCGACCGGCGGGCCGAGGGCGAAGGCGAGGCCGCCGGTGACGGCGTACATGCCGAGTGCGCGGGCCCGCAGCTGCCCGTCGAAGACGTCCTGGAGGGTGCCGATCATCTGGGAGTTGACCAGGCCGGCGCCCGCGCCCTGGAGCAGCCGGGCGGCGATCAGCGCCCCGGGCTCGGTGGCGGTCGCCGAGACCAGGCTGACCAGGGTGAACAGGGCGAGGCCGGTGACGAAGAACCACTTGCGGCCCTTGACGTCGCCCAGCCGCCCGCCGGGGATCAGCGCGAGGCCGAAGGCGAGCGAGTAGCCGGCGACGATCCACTGGAGGTCGGCGGGGCCGGCGTGCAGGGTCTCGCGCAGGGCGGGGATGGAGGTGTTGAGGACGGACTGGTCGAGCAGGGTGGTGAAGCCGCCCGCGACGCAGACCAACAGGACCCGGCGCCCGGCGGCGTCGAAGCGCTCCTTGGGCCCCTCGGCCTCCCCGGGCTTTCCGGGCTTTCCGGGCTCGTCGGGCTCGTCGGCTATCGGCCCGGTGGCGGCGCTCACGGCTCGACCACCACCAGCGCGTAGCGGGCCTGGTCCGGGCCGAGGCTGCGGAAGCGGCTGGTGCCGCCGGCGTAGCGCAGGCAGTCGCCGGGGCCGAGCGGCTGCGGCTCGCCGTCCACGGTCAGCTCCAGGTTCCCCTCGAACAGCCAGAGGTGGTGCTCCCGGCCGGGCGTGCAGGCGCGGTCGTAGGCGATGTCCGCACCGGCCGGCAGCCGGCCCTCGATGATCTCCGCCCGCAGCGAGCCGTGCGGCGGCGAGACCGAGCGGCGGACAAACCCGGTCGTCCCGTCCCGCCAGACCTGCTGCTCCCCGGCCCGCACCAGCCGGGCCGGGCCGGACTCCACCTCGGCGAGCAGCCGCGACATGGTCCGCCCGTACACGGCGCACAGCCGACCGAGCAGCGCGGCCGTCGGGCTGACCTCGGCCCGCTCCACCCGGGACAGCGTCGACCGGCTGACGTCCGCCAGCCGCGCCAGCTCCTCCAGGGTCCATCCGCGTTCCAGCCTCAGCTCGGCGAGCCTCTGCGCCAACCGCTCGTCGGCGGCCGTTTCGATTCCCATATTCGCGATGCTATCCCGGATATGAGATCCACTCACCGGGGTCGGGCGCGGGACCCCGACCACCGGGAGCCTCCCTCCGGCCGCCGCACCGCGGCGTACGCCGCGGCCCGGGCCGGGGCACGCGGGCCGCCGTCGGCCGCCGGGTCACGGTTTGACGGGCGCTCGGCCCCAAACGGGCGCTGATCATATGATGTGCGGCGAATCGGGGCCGGTCGGCGGCCCGTGAGGCGAGGGGGACCAGCGTGTTCGGCATCATCAAACCGTGCAGGCACCGATTGTCCGAGAGCTTGCAGACCTCCTGGATGGCCCACCTGTGCGGGCTCTGCCTCGCACTGCGGGACGACCACGGACAGCTCGCCCGGACGGCGACGAACTACGACGGTCTGATCATCTCCGTGCTGGTCGAGGCCCAGGCCGCCGAGGAGGACGCCTCCTGGCGCCGTACCGCCGGGCCGTGCCCGCTGCGCGGCATGCGGACCGCCTCCGTCGCCAAGGGCGAGGGCGCCCGGCTCGCCGCCGCCGTCTCGCTGGCGCTCGCCTCGGTCAAGATCCGCGACCACGTCGAGGACCGCGACGGCGTCTTCGCCCGCCGCCCGGTCGCCGCCGGGGCCCGGGCCGTCACCCGGCGCTGGGACCGGCAGAGCGCGGGCAGCGCCTCGGCCATCGGCTTCGACACCGCCGTGCTGCTCGACGCGGCCTCCCGGCAGGGCGAGTTGGAGCGCTCGCTGCGGCCCGGCGGCTCCGTCCTGCTGGTCACCGAGCCCACCGAGACCGCCACCTCGGCCGCCTTCGCGCACACCGCCGTGATCGCCGGGCGCCCCGGCAACGCCGCCCCGCTCGCCGAGGCCGGGCGGCTGTTCGGCCGGCTCGCCCACCTCCTCGACGCCGCCGAGGACCAGGCGGCCGACGCGGCCTCGGGCGCCTGGAACCCGCTGACCGCCACCGGCACCGACCGCGCCGAGGCCGAGCGGCTCTGCCGCGACGCCGTCCACGGCATCCGGCTCGCGCTGCGCGAGGTCGAGCTGACCGACCGCGCCCTGGTGCACGTGCTGCTCGCGCACGAGACCGAGCGGGCCGTCGACCGGGTCTTCGGCCAGGCCCGGCACACCGCGAGCTGCCGCCGCCCGGACGCGCCGGGCACCGCCACCGGCGAGCACCCGCACCAGGCGCCGCCGCACCACGCACCGCCCGGCCCGGACCCGAACCAGGCGCCGGTCCCGCCGTGGGTGCCGCAGGGCCCCGGCTTCACCCCGCCCGGCCAGAAGCCGCCGAACCCGCGCAACCTGCTGGCCGGGTGCGCGATGTGGGCGCTGATGGCCTGCACCTGCCAGCTGCTCTGCTGCGACCACGAGGACCCGTTCTCCCGCGAGCGCCGCCAAGGCTTCTGCGAACGGCACGACTGCTGCGAGTGCGGCAACTGCCCCGACTGCAGCGGCTGCGGCGACTGCTGCAACTGCTGCGACGGGTGCGACTGCTGCGACGGCTGCTGCTGCGACTGCGGCTGCTGACCGGTCAGCCCGCAGGCTCCGCGCCGACGCTCCCGTCCTGACCGGACCGGCCGAGCCGGCCGATCTGCCCGACCCGACCGGCCACCACCGGCCCGGGGTGCCCCCGCAGCACCCCGGGCCGGTCCGCGTCCCGGCACCCCTCGGCCTCGGCGCGCCGCCACAGCGGCAGCACCGGCACCGGCAGCACCGCCGGCGGGCACAGCTCGACGCACTCAGGCATCACGCCCCGCCACCTTCCGGTCCACCGCCAGCGAGTCCTCCAGCCGCGCCAGCAACTGCCGGAACCGCTCGGTGTCCTGCTCCGTCATCCGACCCTCGGGCAACGCCCCCGGCCGCTCGGCCACTCTCTCGTCCATGCGCCCGAGGCTAGGCGCTGTCGATCAATGGGCGATAAACGCGCGTTCGGGCGAAAAGCACGTGCCGCCTGCGGTCCGGCCCGCGACGGTCGCACTCCATGACGCCCCATCAGCACCACCCGACACCGGAACTCCCCCGCCCGGTGGCCCCGGTGGCCCTGGTGGCCCTGCTGACCGGGGTGGGCCGGACGGTCGGCACCGGCACCGGGACCGCCGGACGGCTCGCGGCCTCCGGGGCGTCGCCCTGCTGCCGCACCACCGGTACCGCACTACCGGGCGGGCAGCGCGTCCAGCAGCACCCGGGCGGCCTCCCGGGCGTCGGCCGCGGCCGTCGGATCGCCGTGCACGGCGGCGCTGGTGATCGCGCCCTCGGCCAGCAGGGTCAGGTGGACGGCCGTGGCGGGCGGGGCTCCGGCGGCTTCGGCCAGGGCCGCGAGGTAGCCGCCGAACTCTGCCTTGTGGTGCCGGGCGGCGGCCGCCACCGCGGGGCTGACGGCACCCAGTTCCCCGAGCGAGTTGACGAAGGCGCAGCCCCGGAAACCGGGTTCGGCGAACCACCGGCCGAGCCAGTCGAAGACCGCGAGCAGCTGCTCCCGGGGGGAGCCCCCGGTGCGCGAGACGTACGCGGCGAGGCTCGCCCGCCAGCGGCCGTCGCGGCGCAGCAGGTAGGCCTCGACGAGCTCGCCCTTGGACGGGAAGTGCTGGTATAGGCGGCGCATGGTCATGCCGGAGGCGGCCCGGACGGCGTCCATGCCGACGGCCTGGATGCCCTGGCCGTAGAACAGCTCCTCGGCCGCGTCGAGGATCCGGGTCCGGGGGTCTTCCTGCTCCATCTTCCTTGCCCTTTGCGTGAGAACGATGGTTCTCCTATCGTAGCCACAGCGGTGAGAACGATCGTTCTCACCGGCGGAACACCCCTTCCGAGGAGCACCCATGCCCGAGACCGGCACCGCGCAGCGCCCGCCCCTGCCCCCGTTCACCGACGAGACCGCCCGCCTGAAGGTCCGGGCCGCCGAGGACGCCTGGAACACCCGCGACCCCCGGCGGGTCGCCCTCGCCTACACGCCGGACAGCCGCTGGCGCAACCGCTCCGAGTTCGTCACCGGCCGCGAGCGGATCGCCGACTTCCTCACCCGCAAGTGGCAGCGCGAGCTGGACTACCGCCTGGTCAAGGAGCTCTGGGCGTACGGCGGCGACCGCATCGCGGTCCGCTTCGCCTACGAGTGGCACGACGGGGCCGGCCGCTGGTTCCGCTCCTACGGCAACGAGAACTGGGAGTTCGACCGCGACGGTCTGATGGCCCACCGGCACGCCTCGATCAACGACCTGCCGATCACCCCCGACGAGCGGCTGTTCCACTGGCCGCTCGGCCGCCGCCCCGACGACCACCCCGGCCTCACCGAACTCGGCCTCTGATCCCGGACGCCGGTCCGGGACCACCGCCGGGGCACGGGCCGCCGGCGCTGTTCCACGGCTGTGACACGGCACGCATCCGCCGCTGACCTCGCGCTGCGAGGCTCCTCGTCGGAAAGCGAACTGCATTCGAGGGGGACCTGGAAGATGACCGTGCGCGACAGCTCCGTGCGAAACCGGTTCGGCACCACCGCGGCGATCGCCCTGACGGTCAGCGTCGGCGCCGTCCTGCTCTCCGCCTGCGGACCGGAGAACGGCGATTCCGCCCCCACCGCCGCCCCCACGGCCGCTCCCACCGCCGCCCCGGCCGGCACCGCCCCCGGGGCGGCGGCCCCAGGCACGGCCGCGCCCGGCGCGCCCGCCGCCTCCGGCAGCGCCGCGCCCGGCGGCAAGGAGGTCAACGGCACCTCGGCCGCCAACCACCTGACCATCTCCACCGGCACGAAGAGCGTCGCGCTGAACGGCACCACCGTCGACTTCGGCACCGTCGTCCGCGACCTGGCGTGGTCCCCCGACGGCAGGAAGGCCGCCTTCGTCAGCGGCAACGGCGACCTGATGACCGCCAACCCGGACGGCACCGGCAAGGTCGTCCTCGCCAAGAACCCCGGCGGCGAGACCTGGTCCCACCCCACCTGGCAGCACGCCACCGCGGACCCGAGCGTCACCGCCGGAGCCGAGGCGCTGGAGCGCTACGCGGCCGTCGTCTTCACCTCCGAGAAGGGCGGCACGCTGCGACTGGAGAAGGTGCTCACCAAGTCCCCCGGCGCCACCCCCCAGGTGCTCACCCCGGGCACCTCCGACGGCGGCGGCGACCCGGTGCCGCAGCCGCCGCAGACCGGCAACACCTGGGCCAACGCGGGCGGCCACCGGGGCGAGATCGTCTACGCCAACACCCCGGCCAACGAGGTGTACCTCTACGACGACTACATCCGGCCCGTGACCCGCGACCTGGGCAGGGGCTCCCAGCCGGCCCTCTCCCCGGACGGCGAGCACGTCGTCTTCGTCCGCTCGGTGAACGGGCACGACCACCTGTTCACCCGCTCCACCCAGGGCGACCAGAAGGCCGAGAAGGACCTCACCCCGGCGGCCGCCACCGACTACACCCAGCCCGCCTGGTCCCCCGACGGGAAGACCATCGCGGTCCGCACCCCGGACGGCGTCAGCACCCTGCCCGCCGACGGCTCGGCCGCGCCGACCCAGGTCTCCACCATCAAGGGCCTGCCCTCCTACCGCCCCTGACGGACGGTCGGTCACCGGCGACGGTGGCCGATACACGGCCGAGACGCCGTTACCGGAAGCTGATCCTTCCGACGGCGGGCCGAGACGCGGTCCACACGCGATCCTGACGTCCCGCGCCTACCGTGCCGCACATGCCGAAGAAACCCGGAACACCAGCCACCGGCCGCGCCCTGCCCCGCGGGCTCGCCGCCGCGGGAGCCCTCCTGCTGAGTGCGACCACGGCGGCGGTGCTGCTGCCGAGCGCCGCCGTCGCCGCGGAGCGGGACACCGTCACGACGCACTCCGGTGCCACCACCGCGCAGGAGCGCGACCGGATCGACGCCTACTGGACGCCCGTCCGGATGAAGCTCGCGGGCGCCATGGTCCCCGAGATCACCCCCGTGCCCGAGGACGACGACACGCCCGACGACCCCCGGCCGCTGCCCGCCGACACCCCGGACCCCGGGTCCGTCTGGACCCACGGCGGAGCGGTGGACCGGAGCGTCGGGCGGCTCTTCTTCACCTTCTCCGACGGCTACGACGGCAGCTGCACCGCGACGGTCGTCACCGGCGCGAACCGCAGCACCCTCGTCACGGCGGCGCACTGCCTGCGGGGCGTCGGGGCGCCCGCGACCGACGGCACCTGGAACCACAACCTCTACTTCGTGCCCGGCTACCGCAACGGCACCAAGCCGCTCGGCGGCTTCACCATCAGGTCCATGGCCACCTCCTCCCGCTGGGACGCCGATCCGGGCGGGACCGGGTCGGACGACGTCGCCGTGGCCGGCTTCGACACCGGCGTGCTGGTGGCGAACCGGTCGGCCGACGGGCGGCGGGTCGCGGACGTCACCGGGAGCCAGCGGATCGCGTTCGCCCCGCCTGCCGAGGGCGGGTTCACCCACGCCTTCGGGTACCCCAAGGACCGGCTGAACGATCCCCGCGGCAGGTACACCGGCTCGCGCATGATCCACTGCGCCGGTCCGGCCCGGCCCGGGCCCAAGGCCCCGCTGCTGTGGGGCGGGCCCTGCGACATGTCGCACGGGGCCAGCGGCGGCCCCCACTTCGCCCGTTTCGACCCCGTCACCGGGACGGGCACCGTCGTCGGCGTCACCACCACCACCGACGAGCTCGCCGGCGGCCCGGCGGGCACCCTGTACGCCACCCGCCTCGGTGACAGCGCCCACCGGCTCCACGACTGGGCGCAGACCCGGGCGGTCTGACCCGGCCGGTCCGAACCGGGGCGGGCCGCGCGGTCCGCCCCGGTAGTCCGGCCCGGGCGGTCCGGGCCGGGCGGGCCGCGCGGTCCGCCCCGGCCCGGGCCGCCGGGGCCACGGCGCCCACCCGGCCTACGAGGTCTTCGCCAACTCGGCGCGCAGCTCCGCCAGGTGCTCGTCGGCCGACTCGTGCGGCAGGAACTCGACCAGGTCCAGGAAACGGAACAGCACCCGCGTCTCGGTGACCGCGTACTCGTAGTCGCCGAACCCGACCACCGCTCCCGTACCGCCGCGCGCCGCACCCCGGACGGCGGCCGAGGTCAGCTCGTCGGCCGCGTCCCCGGCGCTCGTCCGCCGCCGGGCGTTGGGGCGCGCCAGGTACGGGCAGACCATGGCGGCGTAGAGCATGCAGGACCGGTGGCCGGGGCCCTCCATGGTGGGCGCCAGGTTGCGGTACGGCTGCCCCGCCGCGAGCGCCCCGGCGATCGCCGCGCTCTCGGCCGCGCCGACCACCCGCCACACCGGGCCGCGCTCCATGAACCGCCCGCACACCGAGCACCGGCGTTCCAGCGCGCAGTCCGCGCTGCGCCCGTGGTCGGTCAGCGCGAACTGCGGCACGTCGTCCTGCCACGGGGTGATCGCCGGCACCGGGTAGCCCCGCCCGTCCCGGGGCCGAGCCCCCACGCCGTCCGGCACCGGCACAAGTTCGAATCGCACGCCCCTATCGATACCAGGGACGGGCGCCGCGGGTCGACCCGGCCGCCGGGACGGACGGGGCTACCCCACGTCGTCCTGAGCGAGCATCACCTTCCGCAGCAGGTCGGCCAGCGTGCGCCGCTCGTCCGCGGACAGCACGCCCAGCAGCCGCCGCTCCTCCCGGCCGACCACGTCCAGGGCCTCCCGCCAGGCGGCGCGCCCGGCCTCGGTCAGCACGATGTCGACCTTCCGGCGGTCCTCCGTGGACGGCGAGCGCAGGACGAAGCCGCGCCGCTCCAGGGTCTCCAGCCGGCCGGTGACCGAGGCCGGGGCGAGGTCGAGGTCGGCCCGGAGGTCGGAGGGGGCGGCGTGGCCGCCGCGGCCGGCGAGCACGTGCAGGGTGTCGAACTCGTGCTTGTGCAGGTCGTAGTCGGCGACGCCCTGTTCGCGGACCCGGCCGAGGTGGCGGGTGAGCCGGGACATCCGGGTGACGGCGGCCTCGATGTCGGGGTCCAGGCCGGGCAGCACCGGTTGCCAGCGCTCGACGTGGCCGTCCGTCCAGTCCCGGCGCTCCGCCTGACCACGGGGCCCCGTCCGGTCGCCGGGCTCCGTCCGGTCGCCGGGCTCCCCCCGACCGCGGCGCTCCGTCCGGTCGCGGGACGGAGTGCGCTGCTCGGAAGGGTGCTCGGCCATGGGAGGAGTGTACAAACCCGATGGCAGAAATGACGCCACCAAAATATTCGTTGTCGAAATTTCGTCACCGAAATAAGCTGCGGTCCGTGACACGACACCCCTTGGGCCTGAGCGGCTTCCGCCTGCTCTTCATCGGCCGGACGCTCTCCACTCTCGGCGACGCCGTCGTCCCCGCCGCCCTGGCCATCGCCATCACCCGCGCCACCGGCTCCGCCGGCGCGCTCGGCCTCGTCCTGGGCTGCGCGATGGTGCCGAGGCTGTTCCTGCTGCCGCTCGGCGGCGTGGTCGGGGACCGCTTCGACCCGCGCCTGGTCGCCCTCGTCACCGACCTGGTCCGGGCCGTCGCCCAGCTGCTGGTCGGCCTGGAGCTGCTCGGCGGGCACCCGAGCCTGCCGCACATCGCGATCGCCTCGGCGGTCGGCGGCATCGCCTCCGCCTTCGCCATGCCCACCGCCGCGCCGCTCGTCGCGGCCACCGTCCAGGGCGAGCTGCGGCTGCGCGCCAACGCCCTGCTCGGCTCCGCGACCGCCGCCGCCCGGTTCGGCGGCCCGGCGCTCGCCGGACTGCTGGTGTACACCGCCGGTCCCGGCTGGGCGTTCGTGCTGGACGGCGCCACCTTCGTGCTGAGCGCCGCCCTGCTCACCCGGCTCCGGGTCGACCGCGTCCCCGTCGAACCGCGTTCGCTGCGCCGCAACCTCGCCGAGGGCTGGAGCGAGGTGCGCTCCCGGAACTGGTACTGGACCAGCCTGATCGCCCACGGGACGTGGAACGCCGCGAACGCGGTTCTGCTCACCCTCGGCCCGCTGATCGCCGCCACCCGGCTCGGCGGTGACGGTGTCTGGGTGGCGCTGACCCAGGCGGGCGCGGTGGGCCTGCTGGCCGGCTCGCTGGTCGCCGGACGGCTGCGGCCCCGCCGCCCGGTGCTGGCCGGCAACCTCGCCCTCGCGCTGTACGGGCTGCCGCTGCTCGCACTCGCCCTGCCGGCCCCGGCGCCGCTCGTGGTGGCCGCCAACGCGGTGGCGCTGGCCGGGCTGGGCTTCCTCAACCCGGTCTGGCAGACGGTGGTCCAGCAGGAGTTCGCGCCCGGGGTGCTGGCCCGGGTCACGTCGTACGACTGGCTGCTCTCGCTGGCCGGCGCCCCGCTCGGGTACGTCCTGGCGCCGCTGGCCGCCGACGCCTGGGGCAGCCGGGCGCCGCTGCTGGTCACGGCGGGGCTGGTGACGCTGGTCTGCGCGGGCACGGCGGCGGTGCCCGGCGTCCGGCGGTACGGCGGCCGCCCGGCGACCGCGGCCGAAGCCGGAGCCGGAGCCGGGACGGCACCCGGGCCGGTGACCGAACGGCCACCGGCCCGGGCCCGCGCTCAGGCCCCGGATCAGGCCCCGGACCGGGCCCCGGCCGAGGATCCGAACCAGGATCAGACCGGGATCAGGGCCTGATCACCGCGGCTCAGTTCCAGATGCCGGTGATGTCGGCGGCGGAGGCCGCGTTGCCCGCGTGGCCGGTGGCGCCGGCCAGGTCCTCCAGGGTGCGCAGCACGTTGTAGTGGTTGTAGGTGGTGGCGCTGCTGCTGCCGGGCGTCACGTGGGCGCCGTAGACCACGGTCGGGATGCGGTTGCCGGACAGCTTGTTGTCCTCGTCGAAGGTGACGACCAGCAGGCTGTTGTGGGTCTGGGCCCAGCCGGCGTACCCGCCCAGGTTGTTCTTGATCCAGGTGTCGCCGGTGCCGACCGAGCAGTCGTGCATGTCGCTGCAGAGGTTCGGCACCACGAAGGAGACGTTCGGCAGGGTGGAGTAGTCGGTCGGGAACTGGGCGAAGGTCTTCGCCGAGCTGAGCGGGACGTTGCCGAAGCCGAACCACGGGTTGTGCTTCTGGGCGTAGCTGCCGCTGCTGCACACGGTGCTGCCCTCGCCGGGCAGGGACTCGTTGTAGCTGGCCCAGGTCTTGCCCGCGGCGATGACCTCGGAGGCGAGGTTGGCGCCCTGGAAGCCGCCGACCTTCACGCAGCTGTCGTCGACGCGGCCCTGGGTGGAGCCGGAGAACAGCGCGTAGTAGTTCGGCTCGCTCGGGTGGGTGATGCCGTAGGACTGGGTGAGGTTGGCGCCGCCCGCCTTCAGGGTGTTGTTGATGTACGGGGCGCTGCTGCTGCCGATGACCTGGGTGTAGGCGTGGTTCTCCATCACCACGACGACGATGTGGTCGGGCGTGGGCAGCGCGGCGGCCGTGGCGGTGGTGGCGGTGGCGGCCCAGAGGCCGGCGGAGGCGGCGACCAGGGCGACGGCGGAGCCGATCGCGGTCGCGGTCCGGCGGGAGCGGGGGTTCAGGGGCTTCGTGGACGAAGTCATGACAATTCCTCGGGTAGGAGACGGCCCGGCGAGCCGGGGTGCGGGAGCGGAGGTGCCTGCCGTCGGGAGGGGAAGCTCCGTGGTCGGTGAGGGGGAAGCCGGTGGGTCGAGCGCACCGGAGTGCGCGGCGGCGCCCGAACAGCATGGGGCGTGCCGCCTGACGCGGGTAGCCGTCGGAAGGTGAAACCTTGGCCCCGGAGCGGAAAACGGACGGTGGGACCGTCGAAACCACCACCGACAACGGGAAATGCGGGCGAACCGGTTCACATTGCCATCCCCGCCCCGGCCGGTGATAGTGATCTTCGAACGGCGCGGTCCGACACCGCGTCAGCTGACGAGAGAACCGAGGAACATGGCGAAGACCAGCCTTCTGCGCCCGCTCGCGGTGGCCGCCGCCGGCGCCGTCCTGGTGGCGACCGGCGCACTGCCCGCCGCGGCCGCCGGCCAGGACACCATCGACGCGGCCGCCCCCGACCTCGCCGGTGTGCGCGCCGCCCTCCAGGCCACCGCCACGGCCGGCGCCCCGGGCGCCTTCGCGGTGATCCGCGACCACGGTGCCGTCGAGCGGACCCGCTCGGTCAGCGTCGGCCTGGCCGACCTGGACGGGACCCCGATGAACTCCTCGTGGAGGTTCCGGGTCGGCAGCAACAGCAAGATGTTCGCCGCCGTTCTCGTGATGCAGCTGGCGCAGGAGGGCCGGATCGACCTCGACCGGCCGCTGCGGGAGTACCTGCCCGAGGGCACCCTGCCGGAGGGCTGGACGATGACCGGCCGCCAGGTGCTGGAGCACCGGGCCGGGATCTTCGACCATACCAACGACCTGCTGGAGCAGGCCGGCGAGGAGACCACCAGCGCGTTCGAGGCGCGCATCCGCAACACGGTGTACGACCCGCGCGAGCTGGTGGCGATGTCGGTCAGGCACGGCCTGCAGTACACCCCCGGCAGCCGCTACTCCTACTCCAACACCGACTACGTGCTGATGGGCCTGGCGGTCGAGCACCTCACCGGCCAGCCGTTCCCGGAGGTGCTGAACGAGCGGATCATCCAGCCGCTCGGCCTGCGCAAGACCTCCTTCGTCGTGCCCGACCGGGAGATCCGCGGCGCCCACGTCACCGGCTACCTCACCAACGACGACCGCACCAAGCCGCTGCTGGACTCCACCGAGCAGACCGGCTCCTGGGTGTGGAGCGCCGGGGCCGTCATCTCCACCGCCGAGGACATGGACCGCTTCCTCTCCGCGCTGATGGCCGGCGGCAACGGCGGGCTGGTCTCGGACGCCTCGCTGCAGCAGATGACCGCCGCCCTGCCCACGCCCACCGCGAAGATCTCCTACGGCCTGGGCCTGCGCCGCATCTCGCTCTCCTGCGGGGACGTCTACGGCCACGGCGGCATCGTCCAGGGCTTCAACAGCCAGTCCTTCACCACCCCGGACGGGCGGCGCAGCGTGGTGGTCTTCGCCAACGCCTCCAACAACGGCGCGGTGACGCAGGGGCTGATGAACACCCTGGAGCCGGCCTTCTGCGGCAAGCAGCCCGCCGTCGCCCCGAAGACGGCCTTCGCGCCGTCCTCGGCCCCGGTCGACTCGCCGCCGGCCGACTCACTGCCGGTGAACTCGCTGCCGGTGGTCGAGGACACTCGGATCTGACCGGCCGTACGGCCTTCCCCGCCGCGCCCGTTCCCGGTCCCGACCGGGGGCGGGCGCGGTCCCCGTACGGGGCACTCCTCGTGCGGAGCGGCCCCCGTGCGGAGCGGCCCCCGTGCGGACCGGGCCCCGTGCGACGCCGGTCAGTGCCGGGCGCCCGCCGAGCGGGGGCCCTCCGCGCTCAGGTCGGTGAGCGCCTCGGTGAGCAGCTCGCGGGCCTCCTCGGCGCGGCCCTGCTCGATCAGCGCGGTGCCCAGTTCGGTCAGCGTCTTGGTCATGCTGTCCGGGCGGCCCACCGCCTCGAAGTGCACCAGGGCCTGCCGGTAGGCCTTCTCGGCGGCCGGCCAGCGCTTCAGCGCCGCGCGGTCCAGGCCGAGTTCGTGCGCGGTCATGGCCGCCAGCAGGTGGATCAGCGGCGAGGACCAGCGCTCCACCAGTTCCAGCGCCCCGGCCAGGGCCCGCCTGCGCGACTCCACCGCCTCCTCCGCCCGGCCGGACTCCCGCAGGCAGTTGGCGGCGCCCCGGAGGGTGACCAGCCGGCCGATCATCGCCGAGCGGTTGGCGACGTCGGCGAAGGCGTCCGCCGCCCGGTGGAAGGCGTCGGTCGCCTCGCGGTGCCGCTGGAGGTAGCGCAGGCCCGAGGCGAGGTAGGTGAGCGCCCAGCCCTGCTGTTCCCGGTCCCCGACCGCACGGGCCAACTCCAGCCCCTCGGTGGCCAGTTCGATGCCGCGCTGGTAGCGGTGCAGGCAGGTGACGTGCGTCCAGGCCAGGTAGTTGACGTGCACCGCCTCGACCCGGGTGTCCCCGATCGCGCGGGCGGCGTCCACCGAGAGCTGGAACACCTCGGCCCAGATGCCCCAGCTCAGCAGCCGGTCGGAGAACCAGTGCATCGCCTCGGCGGTGTCCACCACCTCCCGGTACCGGCCGGCCCGCTGCGCCTGGTGCAGGGCGGCCAGCCACTCCGGGTGCTCGTACTCCAGCCAGGCGGCGGCCTCGGTGAGGTGCGGGGGTGCGGAGCCGCCGGTGCCGGTGCCGTCCGTGGCGTGGTCGGGGTCGAACCGCAGTCCGAACTCGGCCGCCCGGCCGAGGATCCAGCGCCCGGCCCGGGTGCGGGCCTCGGCCAGCTCCTCGGCGGTCTCGTCGGCGGCCAGCCGTTCGCCCGCGTAGAGCCGCACCAGGTCGTGCAGCCGGTAGCGGTCCGGGGTGGCGGCCTGCATCAGTCCGGCGTCGACGAGCTGCTCCAGCACCAGCTCGGTGCGGGCCGCCGACCGGCCGGCGTAGGCCGCGGCGATCTCCGCGGTGAAGTCCTTCCCCGCGGTCAACGCGCAGCGCCGGAGGACGAGTCGGGACTCGACGGGCAGGCGCCGGTAGGACAGCTCGAAGGCCGGGCGGACGGCCAGGTCGCCGGTCTCCAGCAGGTCCAGCCGGTTCTCCTCGGCGGCGAGCTGGCGCACCAGGTGGGCGACCGGCTGCTGCGGGCGGGCGACCAGCCGCTGCCCGGCGATCCGCAGCGCGAGCGGCAGGTAGCCGCAGAGCCTGGCCAGCTCGGCGGTGGCGTCGGGCGCGGCCTCGATCCGCTCCCGGCCGGCGATCCGGGCCAGCAGGCCGGCCGCCTCGGCCGGGGAGAGCACGTCCAGGTTCAGCCGGTGCACCGACTCCAGGCCGGGCAGCACGTTGCGGCTGGTCACGATGGTCACGGCCGGGCCGGAGCCGGGCAGCAGCGGGCGCACCTGGCCCTCGTCGGCGGCGTTGTCCAGCACCAGCACGAGCCGCCGTTCGCGGACCAGCGCCCGGTAGAGCCCGGCCCGCTCCTCCGTCCCGGCGGGCACCGCGGCGTCGGCGACGCCCAGCGCGCGCAACACCTGGCCGAGCGCGTCGCGGGCGGGCAGCGGCTGCGGGGACATGCCGCCGAGGTCCAGGGAGAGCTGACCGTCCGGGAAGCGCTCGGCCAGGGCGTGGGCGGCGTGCAGGGCGAAGGAGGTCTTGCCGAGGCCGGGTTGGCCGCTGATCAGCACCACGCGCGGATGGGTCGGACGCTCGTCCTCGGCCATCTCGGCGAGCAGGGCGAGGGCCTCCTCGCGGGCGGTGAAGTCGGCGATGTCGCGGGGCAGCGCGAGGGCGCTCTGACCGGCCTCGTCGGGGGCCGCCGACGAGGCCTCGGCGCGCGGCGCGTCCGGGCCGGCATCCCGGTCGGCGGCGTTCTGTCCCACCGGTTCCCGGCCGGCGGTGTCCCCGACGACGCTCTCGCGCGGGGCGGAGCCGCGGGGCCGGACCGGGCTCCCGGCGAGCGCCGGGCCGGGCCGCACCCCGCGCGGGCGGCCGGACTGGGCGGCCCGGTCCAGCGCCTCCGCCTGCGGGCCGTCCAGCCCGAGCGCCTCGGCCAGGGCCCGTACGGTGCGCCGCTGCGGCCCGCGGGTGCGGCCGCGCTCCATGTCCCCGAGGGCGCGCAGGCTGACCCCGGCGGACGCAGCAAGCTCCTCCTGGGTCAGGCCCGCCGCCACCCGGTGCCCGGCCAGCAGACGGCTGAACCCGTTGGTGTCCGTGTCCGTGCCGCCCCCGGCCGTCATGCCCCGCCCCCACTCGTTCGGTCCTGCGCAGTTCCGCACTTCTGCCTGGAGCCGCCACCGGCGGTTCGTCCCAGGCAGAAGTATGCCCGGCCGGACACCGTCCTCGTACCCGGCCCTCCCCCAGGGTATCCGCCCAGGTCAGGAGGGCCGCACCCGGGCGGGACGGCCGGCCGGGTGCGGTTCCGCGGGCGTCGAACCGCCGATTGTTCCGCCTGTGGTTCCGCTGGTCGAACAGCGGTTTTCCGCCACCGGCGGCCGACGGGCGCTCATGCCAGCCGCCTCGCTTCCGCTCCCTCCGCCGTGCGCCCGAGGGCGTCCAGCAGGTCGGCGAGCAGGCCGTGGGAGCGCGCTTCGAGGGCCGGGTCGCCGACGGTGCGGCCGAGGGCGACGGCGAGCCGGGCCGAGGAGAGCGCGGCGTCCCGGTTGCCGAGGGCGTGCAGCGCGCGGGCCCGGCTGTGGGTGGCGAGGACGGCCTCGGCGCCGCCGGAGCGGGTGGCGGCGGCGCGCACCGCCTCGTCGGCGTGGCGCAGGGCGGGCGCGGGCTCCCCGGCCAGGACCAGCGCGTCGGCGAGGTCGGTGAGCGAGCGGACCAGCAGGTGGTCGGTGGCCGGGGTACGGGCGGCGGCCACCAGGTCGCCCAGCATGGGCAGCGCCCGCTCGTACCGGCCGGCCCGCAGCAGGGCGGCGGCCACCCGGCTGCGGCAGTGGTGGCGCAGCACCGCGTCGCCGGCCCGGTCGGCGGCCTCGACCGCCCGCTCCAGGGTGTCGGCGGCGGTGCGGTGGGCCGCGCGGTCGACGTGCAGGACGGCGAGGTCGGTGGCGAGCCGGGCGACCGCCGCCTCGTCCCGTTCCGCGTGCGCGGCGCTCAGCCCGGCCTCCACCACGGCCCGCCAGTGCGCCCGGTCGTGGCCGGTGGCCTCGTACAACAGGCTGGTCCGGTGGGCGAGCTTCCAGGCCGCGGCGGCCCGGCCCTTCTGCTCGGCGCAGAGCACCACGGCCCGCAGGGCGCTCTCCTCGCGGCGGAACCAGACCGCCGCCCGCGCCTCGCCGCCGGCCGCGGTGCCGTCCCCGGCCGTCCAGCCGGCGGTGACGTCGAGGTAGTGGGCGATCAGCCGGTCGAGGGCCAGGTACCGGTCGTCGCAGGGGAGTTCGGCTGCCTGCGCGGCGGCGTGGCGGCGGACCAGCTCGCGCCGGGCGTACCGGCCGGGGCTGGTCTCCTCCAGCAGGTGGACGGCGTCGAGGCGGGTCAGCAGGGTGCGGGTGGCGGCGGCCGGGAGGTCGGCGAGGGCGGCGGCGGTGTCGGCGCCGATCTCCGCGCCGGGGTGCAGGCCGAGCAGGGTGAACAGCCGGGCGGCGTCCGGTGCCAGCGTGCGGTGGGTCCGGTCCAGCGCGGTGGTGAGGCCGAGCGGGCCGCGGGCGGTGCCGGTGCCGGAGAGGGCGGTCAGGCCGGTCTGCTCGTCGGCGAGTTCGGCCGCGAGGTCGGCCGCGGACCAGTCGGGCCGGGCGGCCAGCCGGGCGGCGGCCAGCCGCAGCGCGAGCGGCAGGCGGTCGCAGCGCTCGGCGAGTTCGGCGACGGCCTCCGGCTCGCCGGCCGTGCGCTCCGCGCCGAGGGTGCGGGCGAGCAGGGCGGCGGCCTCCTCGGGGCCGAGCACGCCCAGCGGCAGCGGGATGCCGCCGGTGCGGACCAGCACGTGGCGCAGTCGGCTGCGGCTGGTGACGACGGTGACCGGGGCGGGCTCGCTGTCGGTGGCGGGCGGGTCGGGCAGCAGCGGGGCGAGCTGCTCGTAGCAGGCGGCATCGTCCAGGACGACCAGCATCCGGCGGCCGCCGACCAGTTCGCGGTAGCGGCGGGCGCGGTCCTCGGGTTCGGCGGGCAGCGCGTCCGGGGCGACACCGAGCGCGGTGAGGAACCCGCCCAGCACCTCGGCGGGTTCGCGCGGGCCGTCCGGGCCGAAGCCGTTCAGCTCGGCGCGGAGGATGCCGTCCGGGAAGTAGGCGTCGCCGCGCAGGGCCGTCCACTGCCGGACCAGGCTGGTCTTGCCGACCCCGGCGGGCCCGGTGACCAGGATCGGGCGGCCGTCCCGCGCCGCTGGCAACGCCTGGTCCAGGCGGGCGAGTTCGGCGCTCCGGCCGACGAACCGGCGGTCGGCGGCGAGCCGGGCGCCGGACTGCTCGCCGGCCCGGCGCAGCTCCGGGCCGGGCGGCCGGCCGAGCCGGGCCACCGCGCGCTCGTAGCGCTCCCGCGCCTCGGCGCCGCGCCCGTCCTGTTCCAGGCAGCGCACCAGTCGGGCGGCCAACGCCTGCCGGGCGGGGTGGTCGTCGGCCGCCCCGGCGAGTTCGGCGGCCAGCTCGCCGCCCCGGCCGGCCAGCAGCAGGCCGTCGGCCAGCCGTTCCAGGGCACGCAGCCGCAGGTCGGTCAGGTACGGGAGCGTCCGCTCGCGCAGCAGGGCGGAGCCGCAGTCGGCGAGCGCCGGGCCGCGCCACAGGTCCAGCGCGGTGCGCAGCAGCGGCAGCGCCGGGTCCGGCGAGGCGCCGTCCGGCGGGCCGGGCGGGGCGGCGGGGTCGGGGAGCAGCACGCCCGCCTCCTCGCAGAGCCGGCCGAAGCGCAGCACGTCGATCCGGTCGGGCTCGCCGGCCAGCAGGTAGCCGGACCCACGGGTGTCCAGCTCCAGCCCGGTGCCGTCCAGCAGTTGGCGCAGCGCCGCGACGTGGCCCTGCAGGGCGGCCCGCGCGGTGGGCGGCGCGCAGCCCTCCCAGACCAGCTCGATCAGCTCCTCGGTGGTCACCGTCCGGTTCAGCTGGACGGCGAGCGCGCTCAGCAGCGCCCGGCGCTTGGGCGCCGAGGGCGTCACCGCCGTCCCGTCCTCCCGTCTCACCACCACCGGTCCGAGCAGATCGATGTGCACGCGCCCGTTCCCCTCCCCCACCCTCGACTGCCCGGCCTGATCGAGGATAGGTCCGACCAGGCGTTCCTCGCCCGGCCGGGGCCTGCCCACCGGGCCGGGCGCTTCCTCGGGAACCGTAGCGGGGCGGTCCGACAGGGCCTTCCGGTCCACCGGCCGGCCGCACGCCGACGAGGCCGCCGGGCGGCACGCTCTGACGTCGGCCCGCACGTCCGCGGGTGCAACCTCCGGCCGCCCCGCGCACGTCCATCTAGGGCAGGAGCAGCCGGTCCGCGCGGACCGGACATGTTCTCGCACTACACTGCTCCACCCCGAGGCCCGAGGCCGCTTCGGGTGCGATGCGCGGTTTGCGGTGAGGTGGGGGTACTGGTGCGAATTCGGCTGCTCGGGCCGGTGGAGCTGCGGGTCGGGGCGGCGGGCTTCGCTAGTGTGGCGGGCGCGCAGCGGCGGGCGGTGCTGGCGCTGCTGGCGCTGCGGCTGGGGCACCTCGTCACCGTGGACCAGCTGTGCGAGCTGCTGTGGGACGAGCAGCCGCCGCCGAGCGCGCGGGCGGCCGTGCAGGGGCACGTCGCCGCGCTGCGCAAGGTGCTCGCCGGCACCCCGTTCGAGCTGCACACCCGGGACTCCGGCTACCTGCTGGCCGGGCCGGCCGGCGCGGTGGACGCGCTGCGCTTCGAGGAGCTCACCGGCACGGCCGACCGGCAGGCCGGGCTCGGCGACCGCGCCGCGGCGGTCGCGCTGCTGGAGGAGGCGCTGCGGCTGTGGCGCGGCGAGGCGCTGGCCGACCTGCCCGGCACCCCGCTCCGCACCGCCGCGGTGGACCGGCTGGAGCGGTCCCGCACCGCCGCCCTGCTCCGCTGGGCCGAGCTGCGGCTCGGCCAGGGCACCGGGGCGGCGGCCGTGCCGGTGCTGGAGCAGGGCGTCCGGGCGGACGGGCTGCGCGAGGAACTGGTGGCGCTGCTGATGCGCTGCCTGCACCAGGCCGGCCGGCCCGCCGAGGCGCTGACCGCCTACCACCAGGCCCGGGTGCGGTTGGACGAGGAACTGGGCATCCACCCCGGCCCGGCGCTGCGGGCGGCGCTCGCCGAGGTGCTGGCCGACGACCGTACGGCGGAGCCCCCGCCGCTCGCCGCCCCGGCCCCTGGACCGGCGCCGCAGCCTCCGTCGGTGCCGCGCCAACTGCCGCGCCGCCACCCGGACTTCGTCGGGCGCACCGCCGACCTCGCCCGCCTGGACCGGGCCTGCGGGACCGGCCGCGCCGGGGACGGGCCGGTGCTGGTGGTGGGCCCGGCCGGGGTCGGCAAGAGCGCGCTGGTCACCGCCTGGGCGCACCGGGCCGCCGACCGCTTCCCGGACGGCCTGCTCCACGCCCGGTTGCACGGCCTCACCCCGGAGCGACCGGACGGACCGATCGGACCCGGCGGCGGCCGGGGCGGCCCCGGCGGCCCGGCCCGGCCCGGAGCCGTGCTGGCCGGCTTCCTGCGCGCGCTCGGCGTCCCGGAGGACGGCATCCCCGCCGGACGCGCCGACCGGGCCGCGCTCTACCGCGAGCGCACCCGGGGCCGGCGGCTGCTGGTCCTGCTGGACGACGCCGACGACGCCGACCAGGTCGCCGACCTGCTGCCCGCAGGCCCGGCCGGCACCGCCGTGGTCACCGGCCGGGGCCCCCTGGAGGGCCTGGTCGCGATGGAGGGCGCCACCCTGCTGCGCCTGGCCGCACTGCCCGAGGACGACGCCCTGCACCTGCTGGAACGCGCCCTGACGCCCGAGCGGGTGCGCGCGGAGCCCGAGGCCGCCGCCCGGCTCGCCGGGCTCTGCGACCACCTGCCGCTCGCCCTGCGGATCGCCGCCGCCCGGCTGGCCGCCCGGCCGGACTGGACGATCGCCGAGCTGGTCGCCGAACTCGCCGACGAGCGGACCAGGCTGGCCGTCCTGGACGCCGACGGCACCCTCTCCGTCACGGCCCGGCTCCGGCTGACCCACCGCCGGCTCTCCGCACCCGCCGCCGAACTGCTCACCGCGCTGGCCGCCCACCCCTGCCGCGAGGTGGACACCCCGGCCAGCGCCGCGCTGCTGGGCGGCGCCGCCGCCACCGCCCACCGGGCGCTCGGCGAACTGGCCTCCCACCACCTGGTCACCGGCACCGCCCCCGGCCGCCACGCCCGCACCGACCTGGTCCGGCTGTACGGCGCCGGACTGCTCGCCGAGCGGCCCGGACGGCACCGGCGGCTGCTCCGCGAACGGCTGGCCGACCACTACCTCGCCGCCCTGCGGCACTGCGGCGCCTTCCTCGACCCCGGCCAGGAGGACACCGCCCCGCCCGCCGGTCCGGACCAGGCCGTACCGGCCGCCGTCGACATCCGCACCGCGCTCGACTGGTTCGACGCCGAGGAACCGGCGGTCTCCGCGCTGATCGCGTCCCCCGACACCGACCCGGACCGCGCCTGGCGGCTCGCACTGACCTGCGGCTCGCTCTACTACGGCGCCAGCCGCTTCACCGACTGGCTCGCCTGCGCCCGGCTGGGACAGGCGGCGGCCGAACGGTGCGGCGACCCGGTCGCGGTGGCGCTGCTGCTCAACTGCCGGGCGCAGGCGCTGGTCGCGCTGGAACGCCGGCAGGAGTCCGCGGAGGCGGCCCGCAGGGCGGTGGCCGCCGCCGAGTCCGCGGCCGGGCCCGCGGCCGCGTCCGCGCGCGTCCGGGCGCTCGCCACGCTGGCGCTGGTCACCGCGATGCTCGGCCACTCCGCCGAGGCCGAGCGGCTGGCGGCCTCCGCCACCGCGCTCGCGCTGGAGTCCGGCGACCGCCGCCGGCTGGTCGACGCCAAGGTGCACCAGGGCTGGGTGAGCCTGGCCGTCGGGGACCGGGAGGGCGCCCAGCGGCGGTCCCGCGAGGCGCGGGAGCTGCTGCCGCCCAGGCCCGTCACCCAGGTCCACCTCTGGTCGCTGCTGACCGAGGCGCAGGCCCTCCCGCCGGCCGTCCGCGACGACGCCGCCGATCTCGTCTGGCACCGGCTGCTCGCCGCGTGCGAGGAGGCCGGCCTGCTGTACCTGCACGCGTTGGCCGAACAGTCCTACGCCGCCCACCTGTTGGCGCGGGGGCGGGAGACGGAGGTGCGCGGCAGGCTGCGCACGGCGCTCGACCGCTTCCGCTCGCACGACCGCCAGGCGGGGTACGTCAGCGGGTTCACCACCAGCCTGGAGGAGTCGCTCGACCTCCGCACCGGTCAGCGGCCGGTGGACGGCTGAGCCGGCGCGGGTCCGGACGGGCCCGGACGGGCGGGCGGCCGGGGCGGCCGGCCCGGAACGGACCCGGCCGCCGGCGAACGGACAGCCGGAGCCTGCCGTGCCGCGGTACCGCCGAGCCTCCGTCCGCCGTACCGCCGTACCGCCGTACCCGCCGAGCCGCCGTACCGTCAGCCGGCGGCCGAGGCGGCCCCGCGCTCCGCCGGGGCGTACCCGTGCTCCGCCGCCAGCACCGGCCGCAGCGCCCGGATCGCGTAGAAGTTGCGGGACTTGACCGTCCCCGGCGGCACCCCCAGGCGGGCCGAGGCCTCCAGCACCGAGCGGTCCTTGAGGTGCAGCTCGACCAGCACCTCGCGGTGGTGCTTCTGCACCCGGCGCAGCGCCAGCGCGATGTCCCGGGCCACCACGACCCGCTCGTACGGGTCGTCGGCGACCGGCTTGTCCTCCACCGGCTCGCCGATCACTTCCTTGGCGCGGGCGGCGGCCATCCGGTAGTGGTCGATCGCGATCCGCCGGGCGACCGTGAACAGCCACGGCCGGCTCGCCTCCGGCCCGGCGGCCAGCGCCTCCGGGTGCTGCCAGGCGCGCAGCAGCGTCTCCTGGAGGATGTCCTCGGCCTTGCCGCGGTCCCCGCCGGTGGCCCGCAGCAGCGCGCGAAGCAGGTAGCCGCCGTGCAGCCGGTGGATCTCGGCGAGCGTGTCCGGGTCCAGGGTCGGACGGGCCGGGGCGGCGGCCTCCGGCGCGGCCGCCGGACCCTCGGACGGCGGAGTGACGGACGTGGGCTGGGCGACGGACGGCATCGACACGCGCTACCTCTCAGGTCGGGCAGGGGGCGCAGCACGGGCAGGGACATGCTGGGCACCGACCGGACACCCCGGCGGTGGCTGCGGAGAACACACTGCCGGAGGCCGCCAAGTCCGCACCAAGGATCCGCCAACGCCCCCGTCCGGAGCACTCGGCCCGGCTCCGGGTGCCACCGTTGGCGGGCGCCGACGACTGTTGGCCGGCCGTTAGCGGCCGTGAGCCGCGGCCCCTCCCGGCACCGCCGCGACGGCGCCCGGCCCCCCGCCGGGCGCCCTACGGCCCACCGGCGTCAGTCCCCGGCGAGCGCCCGGAGCAGCTCCCGCACCCCGTCCTCGCCGCGGTGCTCGATCAGCATCGCGACCCAGGTCGCCAGCCGTTGCCGCTCCGCCGCCGACCAGCGCGGCGCGGACGGGTGCTCGTCCACCACCAGCGCCGTCGCCATGCCCAGCAGCCCCGGCGCGGGCCGCGGCCACAACCGCCCCTCCGGCACGGCGCGCAGCGCCAGCCGTCGAGCGAGCGCGATCACCTCGTCCGCCGCCGCCTCCGGCACCGCCAGCCCGGCCGGCCCGGCGACGCTCGGTGCCCCGGACCGCACCAGGGCCGCGATGAACTCCCGCGCCTCCGGCTCGTCCGCGGCCGTACCGCGTCCCTCCCCCGTCCCGTTCACGGGACTCACGCTCCTTCCGACTCGGTGGCACTCGACGGGCGCCGGGTGCCACCGAACGACGGTACCGATCGGTAGCCGCTCGGGCGGAGGGTTTTTCGATGCGGCCCCTCCCGATCTCAGGGGGCGCCCGGTGCGCCCTGCCCCGCTCAACGGGCCCTCCACCGCGAGCGGTTCAGTGAACCGGAAGGACTCCTTCAGCCGTAGTCCCGGCTGTACGGGCCGGCCGAACCGGAGGCACCGGTCCGACGCACCCTGGACCGGGAGGTCATCCGATGGCTTTCTCCGACGGCACCGCGGGCACGGGCTGCACCGCCCCGGCCGCACCCGACTACTCGCCGGCCGCCTGGCCCGAGCCGGTCGCCCTCCTGCCCCGGCGCCCGCTCGACCCGCTGGGCACCGTGCTGATCCCGGCCGCCGAACGGCAGCTGTTCACCAGGGTGTCGACCGCCGAAGCGCTGTCGACGGCGCCGCGACCGGCCGCCCCCGCGACGGAGCCGCCCGCCCGCCTCGGTGGCACCCGGACGGCCCCCGGCCCGCCGCCCGTACCGGCCGTACCGCCTGCGCCGCCCGCACCTCCGGCACCGCCCGTACTACCGGCACAGCCCGTTCTGTCCGCGCCGCCCGCACCTCCGGCACCGCCCGTACTACCGGCACAGCCCGTTCTGTCCGCGCCGCTCGCTCCGCCCGTACAGCGCCCCGGCCCGGACCGGCGCGCCCGGCGGCTCGCCCTCCCCGGCGGCGGGGAGAGCCGGCGGCAACGCCTGCTCGAACGCATCCGGGTGCCGCTACGGGACCACCACCGGACCGCCGTCCTCGGCGGCACCGCCGAAGGGGTCGCCGCCGTCCTCGGCGCCCTGCTCGCGGAACACCGCGCCGACCCGGTCCTCGTGCTCTCCACCACCGGGCCCGCCGGCAGCGAGTGCCGCACCGGCGGCCGGCTCGTCCTGCGGTCCGTACGGCCGGACCCGTCGGCCCTGCGGGAGGCCCTCGGCGAGGCCGCCGGCCACTACCCGGTCGTCCTCGCCGACACCACCGGCGCCCCGGCCGAGGTCCAGCTCGCCGCCGCGGACCAGGCCGACCACCTCGTCCTCTGCGCCCAGGCCTCCGCCACCGGGGCCCGCACCGCCGACACCCTCCTCGACCACCTCACCGCCCTCGGCCACGACGGCCTGGTCCGCGGGGCCGCCGCCGCCTTCACCCCCGCCCCGCCCACCGACCGCCCGATCGCCGACCGCGACCTCCTCCCGCACTTCCGCACCCGCTGCCGCGGTGCCCTCACCCTCCCCGCCCACCCCCGGGCGACCCCCGCCGGCCTCCGCCCGCGCGCCCTCCTCGACTACCTCGAACTCGCCGCCCTCGTCGGCGACGCCATGGCCGACCGCCAGGGCTGAGCGGCCCGGCGCGACGACAGCGGCCACCTGACGGCCGGGGCGTGCCGACCCGTGAGACGGGCCGGCCGCGGTCAACCCCGCACGTGCAGCCCGAACCCCGTGCGGCCCGCGGGCTCCAGTCCCTCCTTCAGGTGCAGCGAGGGGATCTCGTAGTCGCCGAAGTTCTGCCGCCGGAAGGCGATCGGCTCGGCCGTCTCCAGGGTGAGCAGGCGCCGCTCCCAGGCCTTGGCGATCTCCGGGTAGTCCTCCTCGGTCAGCCGGTCGGTGCCGTAGAGCACGAACGGCGGCAGCACCTCGACGCCCGGGTAGTAGAGGATGCCGTGCTGGAACGGGAACAGCAGGTCGTCGATGGGGCCGTTGATCCCGCGAGCGGCGTAGTGCGACCGCGGGCCGCCGACGGTCACCGACAGCAGGGCCCTCCTGCCCGCGAGGGTGCCCTCGCCGAAGCGCTCGCCGTACTTGGTGTCGCTGTGCTCGCCGACGCCGTACGCGAAGCGGTAGGTGAACACCCGGTCCACCCAGCCCTTGAGGATCGCGGGCATCGTGTACCACCACAGCGGGAACTGGAAGACGACCGTGTCGGCCCACAGCAGCTTCTCCTGCTCGGCGAGGACGTCCGGGGAGAGCGTGCCGGCCTCGAAGGCCCGGCCCGAGTCCCGGGCGACCTTCAGCGGGTTCGAGGCCTGGGGGCCGTAGTCCGCGGCGTCCACGACCGCCTTCCAGTTCATCGCGTACAGGTCGCTCACCCGCACCTCGTGTCCGGCGCCCTCCAGGGTGGAGACCGCGAGGTCCTTCAACGAGCCGTTGAGCGACTTCGGCTCCGGGTGGGCGTGGACGATCAGGGTCTTCACGGGAACTCCTCGGGATCGGGTGCTTCGAAGGACGCTTCGGATCGGATCCTCCGCATCGGATGCCTTCGATCCTGGAGGCCGCGGCGCCCGGCGTTCAGGGGCGCCGCTTCCGTCGGACCGGACTTCCTGGTACCGGCAGGACCACCCTCGTGGGCACGGCCGAGGCCATACTGGAGGGCATGGACGATCTTGCGGGCTTCCTGCGCACCCGGCGTTCCCGGGTCGATCCGTCGGCCGTCGGCATTCCCACCGACAGCCGCCGACGGGTCGACGGGCTGCGCCGCGAGGAGGTCGCGCACCTATCCGGCGTCAGCGTCGACTACTACGTACGGCTGGAGCAGGGCCGCGCGACCCAGCCCTCCGAGCAGGTGCTCGACGCGCTCGCCCGCGTCCTCGACCTCGACGAGACCGAACGCGGGCACCTCTACCGCCTCGCGCGGCAGCGCCGCCGCCGCGCGAAGACCCCGGGCGGCCGGGTCCGGCCGGAGCTGCTGCGCGTCCTCGACCTGGTCGCCGGCGCCCCCGCGCTGATCATGAACCACCGCCTGGACGTCCTCGCCGCGAACCGCCTCGCCGGACTCCTCCTCGGCCGCCCGACACCGGGCCTGAACACCGCCCGGCACATCTTCCTCGAGGAAGCCGAACGCGGCCTCTACGCGGACTGGGAGGCCTGCACCCTCGACGTGGTCGGCCACCTGCGCCTGGCCGCCGGCCAGTACCCCGACGACCCCCGACTTGCCTCCCTCATCGGGGAGTTGGCGATGGGCAGCGAACGCTTCCGGCGCCTCTGGGCCCGCGCGGACGTGCGCGCCCGCACCCACGGGCGCAAGGCCTACCGGCACCCGATGGTCGGGCTGCTGGAACTGCACCAGGAGAACTTCGCGCTGCCGGACGAATCGGGCATCGAACTCCTGGTGCTGTCCGCCGCCCCCGGCAGCCCCGCCGAGGAAGGGCTCCGCCTGCTCGCGGGCCTGGACGCGGACGCGGGCGCGGATGTGGGCATCGGCGCCGGTGTGGGCGCGGGCGGTCCGCGCGCCGCCACCAACCCCGTCAGGTAGGGATCAAGTCCCACCGGGTCATTGATGGTTGGCGAGGCGGCGGGATAGCTTCACTCCTGCACCACCCGTCCTCTCCCTGCCCGGCAGCCACTCTGTCCTCGGGTGGGTCCCGCACACGGATGATGTGGAGACCACATGGCTCGACGACGCTCCTTACTCCGACTCGGCCTGGCCGCACCGATCGCGCTGTCGCTGACCGCCTCGCTCGGGCTCCTCCCCGCGCCGGCCTCGGCAACGCCCCGAATACCGTCCGCCGCGCAGGTCGAGGACCCGAACTCGCTGGCGTACGTCATCAACACCGAGACCGACCCTCACACGATCGCGGCGGTGCAGCGGGCCGTCACCGCGGCCGGCGGCACCGTCGTCGTCACCTACGACAGGATCGGCGTCATCGTCGCCCACTCGGCCGCCCCCGGCTTCGGCGAGCGGCTGCGCGCGGTGCGCGGAGTTCGGTCGGCGGGTGCCACCCGGACCGCGCCGCTGAGCGCGGCGGGGACGACCGGCGACGGTGCGGTGCGGTACCTCTCCGAGGCCGGGGCCGCGAGGATCGAGCAGGCGTCCGGCGCCGGCACCGAGCCCCTCGAAGCCGACCAGTGGGACCTGCGGACGATCGGCGCGGACAAGGCCGCGGAGGTCAACGCCGGCAGCAGGGACGTCACGGTCGCGGTGATCGACACCGGCGTCGACGACACCCACCCGGACCTCGCCGCGAACTTCTCCCCGGCGCAGTCCGCGAGTTGCGTCAGCGGCAAGGCCGACACCGGCTACGGATCCTGGCGGCCGGCGAGCCCGGACCACTTCCACGGCACGCACGTGGCGGGCACGATAGCCGCGGCCCGCAACGGCGTCGGCGTCGCGGGCGTGGCGCCCGGCGTGCGGGTCTCCGGCATCACGGTCTCCCAGCCCACCCCGCGCCAGCTGATCTACGCCGAGAGCGTCGTCTGCGCCTTCGTGTTCGCCGCCGACCACGGCGTGCAGATCACCAACAACAGCTACTACGTGGACCCGTGGCAGTACAACTGCCTGGACGACCCCGACCAGAAGGCCGTCGTCGACGCGGTCGACCGCGCCCAGCTCTACGCGCAGCGCCAGGGCACCCTCAACGTCGCCGGGGCCGGCAACTCCAACCACGACCTGGACTCCGCCGCCGTCACCGACCGCCGCAGCCCCAACGACTCCACCCCGACGAACCGGACGATCGACCCGCACACGTGCCGGCAACTGCCCGCACAACTGCCCGGCGTGGTCACGGTCAGCGCGACCAGCGCCAAGAACACGAAGTCGTACTACTCCAGCTACGGCCTCGGCGTGATCGACGTCGCGGCGCCGGGCGGCGACATGTACCAGGCCGCCGACACCCCGTCCAAGGAGGGCGGCATCCTGTCGACGCTGCCGAACAACCAGTACGGCTACCAGCAGGGCACGTCCATGGCCACGCCCCACGTCTCCGGCGTGGCCGCACTGCTGAAGTCCGCCCACCCGCGGGCGACCCCGGCCCAGTTGCGGGCAATGCTCAAGGCCCAGGCGGACAACCCGGGATGCCCGGCCACCCCGTACGACGGGAACGGCGACGGCGTCGTGGACGCCACCTGCGCGGGCGGCGAGCGCGTGAACGGCTTCTACGGCTTCGGCATCGTCAACGCCCTGCGCGCGGTCGAGTAGCCGACACCGCACGGGCCCCGCGGCCGCGTCCCGGCCCCGCTGCTCCGCCCCTGGACGAAGCGCCCCCGACCACTCGGCCGGGGGCGCTTCCTCGCGCCGCTCACTCGACTCCGTCGTCCTCTCTCCCCTCGCCCTCCGGGGATGGGCCGGCGGCTCGGCGAGAACGCGCCCGAGGTCCGGGTGCTGGTGCTGGTGCTGACCACCTTCGACACCGACAACGACGTGCTGCCCGCGATCGAGGCGGGGCGCCACCGGCTACCTGCTCAAGGACGCGCCCACAAAGGAGCTGCTGCGGGCGGCCCGGGTGGCGGCGCGGGGCGACGCGATGCTCTCCCCCATCATCACCAAGCGGCTGATGGACCGGGTGCGCAGGCCCGGTCTCGGCGTGCTGAGCGCGCGAGCTGGACGTGATGCGGCTGGTCGCCCACGGCTCCTCCCACAAGGAGGTCACCCGGCGAGCTCTTCATCACCGAGGCCGGCGTGAAGACGCACCTGCCGCGGGTCTACGACAAGCTCGGCGTGCGCGACCGGGCGGGCGCGGCCGGCGAGGCGTTCCGGCGCTGCCTGGTGACCTGAGACGGGCCGTCCCGCAGGGGGCGGCCCGTCCCCGGTCCAGGGGCCTCCCGTCAGCTCCCCGACTCATCGTCGATCAGCGCGAAGCCGTCCTCCGCCGTCGCCGACTCGAGGTCGCTGTCGCCGTGCTCCGCCGGCGGCACGTCGGCGTCGCCCAGCCGGTCGAGCAGCTGCTCCAGCCTGGCGCGCCCCGGCCCGTTCCGCCCCGGCCAGCGCGGCGGGGTCGGGTGGTCGAAGACCAGGGTCGGGGGCAACCGCAGGGGGCCCGAAGGCCGTAGATTGGCCGATGCCCCACGACACGGCGGAGGGCGGGACGGCTGGAGACACCCTTGCGGGACGGTTTTTCCGATGGATTCCTGACGCGGCTGGCGCACGACGCGCATCCGGTGGACCTGATGTGCCTCTACCTGCTGCACGGCTCGGTCGACCGGATCCCTGGTCTGCTGGTCGACCGGGAGACGCTGTCGTTCGAGCACCTGAGTCGGCACGTCCGAGCCGAGAACCGTTCCGGCTACGGCGACGCGGACACGTTCTCGCTCTGTGTCCGGAGGAAGGTCCGCGGACGGCTGTACGGCCTGGAGTTCAGGATCCATTTCGTCGCCGGGGAGCCCTACGGCGACGCGGTCATTCCGTTCGGCGCCCCGGTCGGCCTGCCCCGGTTCCTGCACCACCTTCGCGGGAACTACGGTTCGGGGGGGCGCCCCGGGCGACTGGGACTTCGACGTGTACACCGACGTGCGCGACCTCCGCGAGAGTGTCGTGCGGTTCGGCAACCGGCGGGAGGTCTGGTTCCAGGTCAACCGCGGCCCGGTGGTCGCCGGCCGGTCCAGGCTGCTTCCCCGGAACCGGGGCCGACTGGTGACCGGCCGACTGCACGGCAACCGGTTCGGGACCAGTGCCCGACTGCACGCGGGAGGAGCGATGTTCCCCGACCGCCTCGCCGCCGTCGGCACCGCCTCGGCCGAGGCGCGGGCGTACCGGCGGTACGTGGCCAGGCTGCACGACCCCCTTCCCCTGCGGACGGGACGGCCGGTGCGCCCCGAGTTCGGCACCACGGTGCGGCCGGGCGGCTCTGCCAGGCGGTCGTCGGCCGGAGAGTAGGCGGGCTCCGAGGCTCAGTCCCCCGTCGGCGCCGGAGCCTTCGCCGGCCCGGCCGGGTGCCCGGGTTCGAGCACGAAGACCGGGATCACCCGGTGGGCCATCTCCTGGTACTCGGCGTACGGCGGATACGCGGCGACCGCGCGCCGCCACCACCGCTCCCTCTCCTCCCCCGCGAGCTCACGGGCCGTCATGGCCCGGCGCTCCGGGCCGTCCTGGAGGTCCACCCGCGGATCGGCCTTGAGGTTGAAGTACCAGGCCGGGTGGCGCGGAAAGCCGCCCTTCGACGCCACCGCCGCGTACCGCCCCTGGTGCTCCACGCGCATCAGCGGAACCTTGCGGATCCTGCCGCTCCTCGCGCCGCGCATCGTGACGACGACGACCGGCAGGCCCGTCTCCCAGAGCGTCGTGCCCTGAGTGCCACCCGACCTCTCGTACAGCTCGACCTGTTCGCGCACCCACCGCGCCGGGCTCGGCTCGTACTCGCCCTCGACAGGCATCGCGTTCACCCCGCTTCCGTGGACGGCTCGTGTCGGGACCAAGTGTGACAACAGGCTCCCGACGTCGCACCCGGCTGTACGTCCCCGCAGGTCAGGTGCTCAGGAGGCCTTCAGGGCGTAGAAGTGGATCGGCGAGTTCGCCTCGAACCCGATGCGCGGGTAGACGGGTGTTCCGGCGACGGTCGCGTGCAGGGTGGCGCGGGTCAGGCCGGTGGCGCGGGCGCCCTCGTGGAGGGCCTTGCGGGTGACCGCCTCGCCGTAGCCCCGGCGCTGCCACCGCGGGTCGGTGGCGACCAGGACGACGAAGAGGCGGCCGTCCGTTTCCACGGTGCCGGCGCAGGCGACCGGGACGCCGTCGCGCAGGGCCAGGTAGGCGTGGACGTCCTTCGTCCACAGGGCGGATCCGAGGAGTCCGTCGCGGCCGTCCTCCAGGGGGAAGCCGTAGCCGCGGGAGTTGATGTCCGCGTAGGCCCGCAGGTGTTCGTCGGTCGTCACCCGGACGAAGGTCAGCTCGGGGTGGGCGGGCTCCGGGACGGGCAGGATGTCCCCCGCCATGCCCGTCCCCGGGAAGGCGAACTGCAGGCCCGCCTCGTCGGCGGCCGTGGGCAGCGCCGCGCGGGCCTCGTCGGTGAGCAGGTCCTCGAACAGCCAGAGGAAGCCCGGGTGTTCCTTGCCGCGCATGATGTCCGCGGCCTGCCGCAGCCGTTTCCCGACGAGCTCCGCATCCGCGCCGACGTCGGTCAGCGTGACGCAGTTCCAGAACGCGAACCGGCAGTCGGCCCAGCGCACGGCTATGCCGGGGAGGTCCCGCACGTCCGCGCCGGCGTCGCGGTCGAGCACCATGGCGCGCCAGCCCACGGCGAGCTGCCGGGCCGATTCGATGGAATCCGGAAGGTGGGTCACCGTAGCCCCAAACGTCAAGGTGGTAGCGGAGGAGGGAACTTGCCGGGATCGGCAGGTACGTACCCTACCCGGCGGGTGGGTTCGACCGGGCGCCGGACGAGCCGCTACTTCTCCACGGTGTAGCGCAGTTGGGCGAAGCCTCCGACGGCGGCAGTCGAGTCGAGGCGGAGCGGGACGTCCTGGGTCAGCTCGCCGAAGAGCCGGTGGCCGGCTCCGATCAGGACCGGGGCGACGCTGATGACGAACGCGTCGACGCGACCGGCGCGGAGGAAGCTCTGGACGAGGCGTCCGCCGTCGGGGTAGACGTGCTCGGTCCCGCGCCGGTCGAGGTCGGCGAAGAGGGTGTCCAGGTCGCGGTAGACGGTGACGCGCGGGTCGGCTTCCTCGGGAAGGGTGGTGCTCAGGACGCCCACGTGGCGGTCGCCGTAGTGCCAGTTCTCCTCGCCGAAGCCGATCACCTTCTCGTAGGTGTTGCGGCCCATGACCACGGCGTCGACCGAGTCGAGGAACTCGAAGAAGCCCAGGTCGCCGGCCTTCTCGCCGCGCGAGGTCAGCCATTCGATGTCGTCGTCGGGGCGGGCGATGTAACCGTCGAGGCTGGTGCCGATGAAGACGGTGGCGGTGAAGGTCATGAGGTCCTCCCGAGCAGGTGGTCGAGGTCGTCGCGGAGCAGCGCGGCGGGATCGCCGTCGCCGGTGAGGGCCCACCGCAGCAGGGAGCCGTCCGTGGTGATCTTGACGGCGCGGGCGAGGCGCGGCACGTCGGTGCCGGACGGGAGCTCGCCCTTGGCGACGGCTTCGGCGAGCAGCTCCCGCAGCGCCGTTTCCACCGCGCGGGTGTGCGCGGCGGCATGGACGCGGAACTCCGGGTCGGACAGGTCGAGTTGGAGCATGCCGAGGTGATTGGCCAGCTCCTCGGGGGTGGACATCAGGCCGGCGAGCTCCGCGGCGACCGCGTGCAGCGCCGCCAGGGGCGAGTCGTGCTCGGCCCGCGCCCTCCGGTACGGCGCGGCGGCGTCCGCGGCGGCGTTCGCGGCGAACGCCAGCAACAGGCCCCGCTTGGACCCGAAGCGCTGCGACAGGGTCGCCGGGGAGACGCCCGCCTCGGCGCCGACCTGCGCCAGGGTGAGCCTGCCGGGACCGTGGGCGCCGATGGCGCGCCCGGTGGCGGCAAGGATGTCGGTGTCGCTGGTGACGCGGGGTCGTGGCATCGATCCCTCCTCTCGGGACCGACTGTAGCACGTTAGTAAATGGTGGATCATTTATTAAGGCCCGCCGCCACCGGCCCGAGGCGAGCGGTGGTCGGTATCCGCAGGCCCCGGGCCGGGCCGGGGTGTCAGTGCCTCCTCGTACTGTGGGACCAACGTTGGAGGGGGCGCCGGGGAGGCGCCGGTGACGCCGTACGGGCGTCGGAGAAGGGGCGGGAAGCAATGTCTGCGAACAGGATCAAGCACAAGGTCAACCACGTCTCGCTGGTGGTCGACAAGTCCGGCTCGATGCGCCAGCACGAGGCGCAACTCGTCCGGGTGGTGGACGAGTTCGTGAAGGGCCTGCAGGAGGAGTCCGACCGGCTCGGCCACGAGACCCGCATCAGCCTCTACGCCTTCGACCACGAGGTGCAGAACCTGGTCTGGGACATGGACGTCAAGCACCTGCCGTCCCTGCGGGGCCTCTACAAGGTCGACAACGGCGCGACGGCGCTGATCGAGGCGGCCGTGAAGTCCGTCGACGACCTGAAGAACATCTGGGAGGGGTACGGGGAGCACTCGTTCCTCCAGGTCGTCGTCACCGACGGCGAGGAGAACGCCTCCGGCTGCTCGGAGAGCGGCCAGATGCACACCCGCATGGGTGCCGGCCGGGGCTCCGCCGTCCTGCGCGGGTGGATGGAGCGCATCCGGGGCGCCATGGACGACCTCCCCGACCACTGGACCTCGGCGATCCTGGTCCCGAACTCCCTGGCCAAGCGCACCGCCCAGGAGTACGGCTTCCCGGCGGGCAACATCGCGATCTGGGACGCGGACTCCACCAAGGGCGTCGAGGAGGCCATCGGCACCGTCAAGTCGGCCGCCACGAGCTTCCTGCGGGGCCGCGAGCAGGGCGTTCGCGGCACCAGGAACCTGTTCGCCATGGGCCAGGACCTCAGCACCGCCGACGTCAAGGCGAACCTCGACGCCCTGGACACCGGCAGGTACATCCTGATCCCGGTCGACCAGCCGATGCCGATCCGCGACTTCGTCACCACCGCCGGGCACGCGTACAAGACCGGCTGCGCCTTCTACGAGCTCTCCAAGCGCGAGAAGATCCAGGGCGGCAAGCAGCTCGCCGTGGCGGAGAAGGACCCGGCCACCGGCCGGATGACGGGCAGGGTGTTCTCGGGCCCCGCGGCCCGGCAGCTGCTCGGCCTGCCGGCGTCGGAGGCCACGGTGAAGCCGGGCGACAACCCGTCGTACACCGTGTTCGTCCAGTCGACCTCCGTCAACCGGAAGTTGGTGCCGGGGACGAAGCTGCTCGTCGTCCTGTAGCCCCCCGGCCCGAGCGGAGCGACGACGGGCGGCCGGGGCTCAGGCCAGGCGCGCCACGGCCAGGGACAGCGCGCGGTCGAGCGCCGCGGCGGCGTCGCACCGCACGTCGGGCTGGACGCCGGTGCCCTCCCAGTTGGTGCCGGAGACCGGGTTGACCGCGCGGGCGACGGGCACGCTGAGCTCCAGGTGCGGGTGCACCGTCCAGCCCTCGCGCGGGTGCGCACCGCCCCGGGTGGCCTCCCCCACGATCTCGGCGCGCCCGAGCTGCTGCAGGTCGTAGGCGAGTTCCTCGCCCGCGGAGAAGGTGTTCCCGCTCGTCAGCACGTAGAGCGGCTTGCCGCCGCCGAAGCGGGCGCCCGGCACGAACGGGGGCGTCCAGGACTGCTCGGCCACCTGGCCCTGCCGGGAGAGCAGGGTGTTGAGGTGGGTGCGGCCGTCGAGCAGGTAGCCGCAGACGAAGGCGACCGTGCCCGGGTCGCCACCGGTGTTGCGGCGCAGGTCCAGGATGAGGGCGCGGGCAGGGGCCACCAGGGAGAGCGCCGCGGCCAGCGGTTGCGCCGCCCAGTCCAGCGGGAACATCTTGGGTCCGATCTCCAGCACCGCGACGCCACGGTCAAGGAGTTCCACGCGCGGCACGCCGCCCAGGGAGGCCTCGAAGTCCCTGCGCATCGCGGCGAGTACCGCCGCGCCCCGCTCGGTCGGCACCGGCGCCTCGTGGTGCTTGAGGGCCAGGTGCAGGTCGCCGTTGACGGACCGCAGGTCCGCGGTGACCGCTTCGGCCAACTCCTCGGCGGATCCGGCCCCGTAGCCGCCCCCGGCGCTGCGGCTCCGCAGCAGGGCCGCCAACTCCCGGGCGACATCGGGGAAGACGTAGTTCTCGGCGACCAGGTCGGCGATCGACTCGACGACGGCGGCGGTGTCCAGCGCGGACGGCGATGTGGTGGAGGTCATGGGAGGGAGTAGACCAGCGGCTTGCCAAAGCGTCAAACGTACTTAACGCTTGATCGGGTGAGCCACCGACCAGACGAGACCGTCCAGCAGATCGACACGTCCCCGCAGCACACCGCACTCGCCCACCCCCTGCGCCAGCGCCTGCTGTTCGCCCTGGGCGGCCGTCCGTCGACGATCAGTCGGCTCGCCGCGCAGCTGGGGGTGAACAAGGGCAGCGTCTCCCACCACCTGAGGGTGCTGTGCGAGGCGGGACTGGTCCAGGACGCGGGAACGCGGCGGGTGCGCGGCGGCACCGAGAAGTACTACCGGCGGACCACCGAGCGGCTCCTCGTCGCCGAACCGCAGGCCGAGGGCACCGCCGCGCTGCTCGGCGCCGTCGCCCAGGAGTTGGACCGCTCGCCCGCCGACCACCTCCTGTCACTGCGCCACCTCCGGCTCAGCCCGGCCAAGGCGGCGCGGCTCGCCGAGGCGCTGGCCGCACTGGTCGACGAGACGGAGGAGGATCCGGAGGGCGAGCCGGTGCACGGCGTCCTGGTGACGCTCTACCGGCAGGCAGGGGCATAGGCCGGCCTGCCGAACTCCGCTCTGCGGTGGGGCTGGTGAGCCTCGGAGCCGCGAAGCCGGTGGGCGGGCCACCACGCCGGACGGGGCCGGGCGTGGGAGCGGCGCCCCGTCAGCTCTCCTCCGCCCGGCCCGGGCGCCAGCCTCGGGCGCGGGCCCGGGGGGCAACGGCGCCGGCCGCCGCGACCAGGGCGATGACGGCGAGGGAGGAGAGCGCGATGAGGCTCGCCTGGGTGCCGGTGTCGCTCGGGGGCGGGGCGGGGGGCATGGTGGGGGCGGCCGCCGGGGTGGGCGGGGCCGGGGCCGCGGGGGCGGCGAGGCGGCTGACGGCGGCGACGGGGTCGACGGTGCCGTGGCCGTACTGGGGGCCGGGGCCGCGGTAGGCGGTGGTCTCCAGGCGCTGGGCCAGCTGGTCGGCGGTCAGGTCGGGGCGGTAGCCGAGGACGAGGGCGGCGGTGCCGGCCACGAAGGCGGTGGCGAAGCTGGGGCCCGCGCCGGTGTAGTAGCCGCCGGGGGCCGGACCGGGGCCGGTGACGGCGTCGCCGGGGGCGGCCAGGTCGATCCGGCCGCCGACCGGGACGGCCGAGGGGCCGTCCGGGAGCGCGCCGCCGGGCGCGAGGTCCCGGACGGCGAGCACTTCGGGGTAGGCCGCGGGGTAGGCCGGGCCGGGCTTGACCGTTCCGGAGGCGTCGGTCGGGGCGGTGTCGGGGGCGGCCGGGGCGACGACCAGCGCCCCCTTGGCGCGCGCCGTACGGACCGCGGCGGCGAGGGCGTCGGTGCCGGTGGGCAGCGCCACGGCGACCGCGATGACCCGCGCGCCCCGGTCGGCGGCGGTGGTGATGCCCTGGGCCAGCAGGTCCGCCGAGGCGGTTCCGGCGTCGTTGGTGACGGAGACGGCGAGGATCCGGGCGCGCGGCGCCAGGCCGGCGAAGCCCGCTCCCTCGCGCTGGTCGGCGGCGATCAGGCCGGCCAGGAAGGTGCCGTGGCCGACGCAGTCCTGGGCGGGGTCGGGGCCGCCGGGCAGCGGGGCCAGGTCGAGCCGGCCGGCCAGCAGGCCGCTGCCGTCCTTGACCCCGGAGCCGAGGACGGCGACGGTGACGCCCTCGCCGCGGCTGAGCGGCCAGACCCGCTCGGGCCGCAGGAAGGTCTGCGGCCAGGGGGTGAGCTGGGTGCCCTTGGTGGAGGGCGGCAGGCAGCCGGCCGACCGTCCGCTCGCGTCGCGCCGCTGCTGGCTGACGCCGGGCAGGGCGTCGGGGGCGTCGGCGGCGGCGGTGCCCGCCGGGACCAGCCCGGAGGCCAGCGTCCCGGCGGTCAGCAGCCCGACGGCCGTGAGCCGGACGGCCGAACGGCCGACGGACGTGAGCCGACCAGCCGACAGCCGACCGGCCGGCAGCCCGGCCACCGCCCGGGCCCGGGGCGCCGTCCTCATGCGAAGCTGCCGATCCGCTCGACCGGGATGTCCTGCGGCAGCAGCAGGCTGAGCTCGTCGAGGTCCGCCACGTCGAGCCGGGACAGTCGGCCCGCCTGCCGGGTGATCATCGCTTCCAGCACCTGCCGGGCGAACCGCCCGTTGCCGAAGGAGCGGTCGCGCGGGACGGCGCCGAACAGGGTGCCGAGCGCGGCCAGGGTCTCCGGAGCGCAGGTGTAGCCGGCGGTCTCGGCCTGCACCCGGACGATGGTGACGAGTTCCTCGTCCGCGTAGTGGTCGAAGGTGATCTCCCGGGAGAACCGGGAGGCCAGGCCGGGGTTGGAGGCGAGGAAGCCGCGCATCTCCTCCTGGTAACCGGCCACGATCACCACGACCTCGTCGCGGTGGTCCTCCATCAGCTTCATCAGGGTGTCGACGGCCTCCTGGCCGAAGTCCCCGCCGGAGCCGTTGCGGGGCGTCAGGGTGTACGCCTCGTCGATGAACAGCACGCCGCCGCGGGCGCGTTCGAAGGCGTCCCGGGTGAGCTGGGCGGTGTGGCCGATGTAGCGGCCGACCAGGTCGGCGCGGGCGGTCTCGATCAGCTGGCCGGAGGGCAGCACGTCGAGTTCGGCGAGGAGTTCGCCGTAGAGCCGGGCGACGGTGGTCTTGCCGGTGCCGGGCGGGCCGGAGAACACCAGGTGGTGGCTGATCGTGGCGGCGGGCAGTCCGGCCTCGATCCGGCGCCTGGTCTGCTTGGTCAGGTTGACCAGGTCCTCGACCTGCTCCTTGGCGGCGGCGAGGCCGACCATGGCGCGCAGCCGGTCGAGCAGGCCGGGTTGCTCGGCCCGTTCCTCGCCGGCGGCGGCCGCGGCGGCCTCCTCGCCGACGTCGGCGGGCAGCAGCCGGGTGAGCGCCTCGTTGTCGAAGTGCTCCAGCTCGGCGAGCCGGGAGGCCTGCCGGTCGACCATCTCCTCGAACACCTTGCGGGCGGCCCGGCCGTTGCCGAAGTCGGCGCCCTTGGGCATCCGCTCGAAGTGCGCGGCGAGTGCCTCGCGGGTGCCCTCGGCGAGTTCGTAGCCGTGGCCGCCGGCGGCGTGCTCGACGATCGTGGTGAGCTCGTCGTCGCTGTAGTTGGCGAACTCGACGGTGCGGCTGAACCGGGAGGCCAGGCCCGGGTTGGAGGCCAGGAACTCGCGGATCTCCGCCTCGTACCCGGCGACGATCACGACCAGGTCGTCGCGGTGGTCCTCCATCAGCTTGACCAGGGTGTCGATGGCCTCCCGGCCGAAGTCCGGCCCGGTGCCGCCGGAGCCCGCCGACAGGGTGTACGCCTCGTCGATGAACAGCACCCCGCCGAGCGCCTCCTTGACCACCTCGGTGGTCTTCAGGGCCGTCCCGCCGATGATCGAGGCGACCAGGTCGGCCCGGGCGACCTCGACCAGGTGGCCGCTGCGCAGCACGCCGAGCTCGGCGAGGATCGCGCCGTAGAGCCGGGCGACGGTGGTCTTGCCGGTGCCGGGCGGGCCGGCGAAGACGAGGTGCCGGCTCATCGGCAGGGCGGGCAGCCCGGCCTGTTCGCGGCGGCGGGCCAGCTTGTTGAGGTTGACCAGGGTGGCGACCTGCTCCTTGACGCCCTTCAGGCCGACCAGGGTCTGCAGGACGGCCTGCGGGCCCTGCGGTTCGGCGGGGGCCGAGCCGGGCCCGGCGGTCCCCTCGGCCGGGGCGTCCGCGCCGTCGACGGCGGGGACGGCACCGGGCTCGGTGGTGGCGACGGCGGCGGTGCCGTGGGCGTCCGGCGAGCGGTTGTCGCGGCTGTCGAGGTTCTCCAGCGCGAGGCGCTCGGTCGGCTCGGTCTGCCGCAGCCCGGCGCCCTGGTTCTCGGCGGCCACGCAGTCGGTGAGCCGGACCGGCTCGGTGGACTCGGAGCGCAGCCCGTCCACGGTGTTGTCGACGAGCTGGCAGGAGGTCAGGGTGGCGCGGGCGCCGGGCAGCAGGTGCAGCCCGTGCCGCCGGTTGGTCCGCAGCCGGGTGCGGGTGGCGGTCAGTTCGCCGCCGTCCTCGACGCCCGCCCCGTCGAGGGCGTTGTCGGTGGACTCGACGTCGCGCAGGGTGGCGATGCCCTCGGGGCCGACCGAGATCCCGCAGGATCCGCTGCCGCGCACCAGGCTGCCGCCGAGGTAGGTGTTGGCGCCGTCGGCGATCCGCACGCCGTGCCGGCCGGCGTCGATGACGGTGACGTCCTCCAGTCGGCCGCGCCCGTCGTGCAGCGCCTCGATCCCGTGGCCGCCGGCGGCGGTGACGGTGCTGCGGCGCAGCAGCGGGTTGGCGCCCTCGCGCACCACGATGCCGACGCCGGCCGCGTCGCGGACCTCCAGCCGGTCGAACTCGGCGGCGCTCTCCCCGGTGAGTTCGACGCCGTCGGTCCCGGCGTCGCGCACCACCGCCCGCACCAGGCTGGGCCCGGCCGACTCGCCGACGTGGATGCCGGCCTGGGCGGGGGCGGTGACCTCGCAGTCCTCCAGGGTGCCCCGGGCCCGGCCGGCGATGTGCAGGCCGTGGCCCTGGGGGCGGACGGCCCGGCAGCGGCGCAGCAGCGGGTCGGTGCCGTTGGTGAGGACGTAGCCGTGGCCGCGCACGGCGGTGACGGTGACGTCCTCCAGGACGACCCGGGCGGTGGAGCCGACGAAGACGCCGAGCGCGCTGTCCCGGACCTCGGTGCGCAGCAGGCGGGTGGTGCTCTGCTCCTCCAGGGCGACGGCGGGCTTGTCGGTGGCGGAGATCTCGCAGTCCTCGACCAGGCCGCGGGACTCGCCGTTGGCGCACAGGCCGTTGCCGCGCGCGTCGCGCAGCACGCAGCGCCGTACGGTCGGGTTGGCCCGCTCGCCGATCACCACGGCCGAGGTGCCGAGGTGTTCGATGACGCTGTCCTCGATCACGCTGGCACCGGTGGAGGTCTCGACCAGCCCGGCGCCGGCCGGGTTGGTCACCCGGCTGCCGCGCATGGCGAGTTCGCCCTGCTGGCGGGTGAGCACGGCGGTCCACGCGTTGCCGATCACCTCGCAGTCCTGCATGGCGAGTTGGCCGCGCGGGACGTCCACGGCGGGCAGGTCGTCGTCCTGCCCCTGGAGCACCAGGCCGGTGAGCTGGACGGCCTCGGTGAGCACCTGGACCACCGAGCCGCGCCGCGGGCTGATCCGCACGCTGCCCCGGACGTCCTCGGCGGTGATGCTCACCACCTTGGTGAGCACCAGGTTCTCGTCGTACCGGCCGGGGCGGACCGAGATCACCGCGCCGCTGCGGGCAGCCTGGAGGGCTTCGCCGATCGTGCGGTAGGAGCCGGGCTCCCGCTGCTCCGCGCAGACCGTCAGCACCGGGCGCGACATTGCCTGGGGTTCCCTTCGTCGTGGGACGTTGTGGTTCGGTGGTTCGGTGGTTCGGTGGGGTTCGGTGGTTCGGTGGTTCGGTGGGGTTCGGTGGTTCGGGTCGGTGGTGCGGGTCGGTGGGTCGGGTCGGTGGGCTCGGGGCGCGGGTCAGGCCGTGCAGGTGGCCCGGACGGCGCTGGCGGCGTGGTGGGCGTAGGTGTCGGTGCTGCCCTTGAAGTCCAGGCCGCGGCTGTGCAGCGTCAGCGAGATCGGGCCGCGGTAGGTGAAGGGCCCCTGGTTCACCCAACTGCCCCGACTGGCCGTCTGGTTGACGGAGAACGAGCCGATCTGGCCACCGCCGCTCTGCACCGTGTAGTAGCTCGGGTTGCCGCCGACCTGCTTCACGTCTCCGCTGGCCGGGATGTAGACGGACAGGGTGCAGCTGGTGACCTTGTCCACGGTGAAGGTCCAGACCACCGAGTTGCTGTTGTCGTCCTTGTTCGCGTCCCCGGACATCGGCATCGAGACGAAGTTTCCGGTGCAGCCGTCGCCGCCGTAGCCGCCGGAGTTGGTGCGCCAGCCCTTGTCGCCCTGGTCGAACCAGCCGTTGGCCTTGTACGTGCCGCCGGGCTTGCAGTACGGGCCTGCGACCATGGTGACCGGTGCGGGCGGTTTGGCGGCCGGGGGCGCGGGCTGCTGGGGCGCCGGCGGGTTCGGGGCAGGCGGGTTCGGGGCCGGCTGGTTGGGGGCCGGGATCACGCCGCCGGAACCACCGGAGCCGCTCGAACCGCCCGAACCGCCCGAGGCGGAGCCCGAACCGCCCTGGGGCCGGTCCACCCCACCGGGGGAACCACCGGCGCTCCCGGCGGGGTTGGCCGCACCGCCGGGCCGGACGGCGGCGCCCGCGCCGCCGGTCCCGTTCGGGGCCGCGGCCGGCTGGTCGCCCGGAGGCGGTGAACTCGAACCGTCGACCGGCGGGACCACCGCGCCCGGCTGACCGTCGGGCGTGGGGTTCACCGGATCGATGCTGCCGCCGTGCGCGTCGAAACCGGGGACGTAACCGCTGCCGCCGTCGCCGCCCTGCCCGTAACCGGGCGGGACGTCGGCCTGCGCGGGCCCGTGCTTGGGGTCGTTGCCGCCGAGCTGGGTCACCACCACGGAGGTGCCGACCAGCACCAGGCCGACGGCGACGGCCGCGGCGATCATCGGACGGGAGACCTTGCCCGGACGCGGCCCCGGGTCCGCGGCACCGTCACCGCCGGGCTCGGCGGCCGCGGCGGCGGCGAGCGCCACCGCCTCGGGCCCCGCGGGGGCCGCCGAGGCGGACCGGTTCGCGGCGGGGGACGGCACGGTCGCCGGGCCGATCCCCGCCCCGGCCTCCGGCTTCGCCCCGGACTCGGATTCGGCCTCCGGCGTGACCTCGGTCTCCGCCCCGGCCTCGGGCCGCGGCGCGGTCCGCGAACCCGTCGTCGCGCCGCCCGTGGCCCCGGATCCCAGCCCGGCGGCCGGCGGCGCGGGGAGCACCGCGGTCGCGGCGCTCGCGGACTCCTCCTCGGGCGCCGCCTCGGCCGCCAACGCCCAGTTCACCGCCGGGAGCCGGAAGCCGCCCGACCTCCGCTCCGGCTCGCCGCGCTGCTCCTCGCCCACCATGCATCCCCTGCGTTCGACGACACTCCTGTGGGGAGGTACGGACGGCGTGCCCGAACCGGTTCAGCCGCATCGGCGCGGTTCAGGACCCGACCGTCCAGACCGGCTCCTCGGCCGCCTCCGGCGGGGTCAGCACGAAGGAGACGGCCTGCTCCAGCACCTCCGCCGACGGCTCCTCCCACGGCCCGTCACCCTGCTCGCGCACGTGCGCGAGCAGCTCGGGGTCGGGCGCCAGCCCGTACTCCTCCAGGTAGTACGTGACGGTGTCGGTCCAGACCCACCGGCCGTCGGTGCGGAAGCCCATCGGCACGACGCCGCGCCGGCCCGGGTCGACCACGTCGTCCATCAGCATCGGCGTCAGCAGCACCGCCGCCCCGGCCCGCAGGTACCGGGCGACGGACTCGCGCTCCGCCCCCGCCGCCAGCCGCGGCCGGTCCGGCGCGAACCCGGGCCCGGTCACCGGATCCACCGCGTCGAACACCGCCGCGAGCCGGAACCCGCCCCGCACCGTCTCGCTCATCCCGCACTCCTCCCGCCGGCCACATCCCTACGTACCCTCCGACGGACGGCCGGCGGCGCCGGGTTCACCGGGGGCGGCGGACCGCCGTCGGGGTTCCGTGACCACGACCGGGAGCACGGCCGGAGGTCCTTCCGGCCGTGCTCCCGGAAGGACCTCCGGCAGAGCTACCAGATGCGCTTCGAGACCGCCGCGTTGTCGGGGAACAGGCTGCTCCTGGCGCCGTTCCACCTGATCGTGATCGTCCACGAGAGGTACCCCAGGGGTGTCGGGAACACCGCCGGTGTCGAGTTCGACGGGGCGAGCGCACCGGCCGGGCGGCGCCAGCCGTCGAAGGTGTTGCCGCCGTCGTTCGACGTGCTCTCCCACACGTACCCGTCGTTCCCGATGCAGGAGATCATGACGCGCTGCTGCTCGGCGTAGCCCGGCTGACCGGGGCCGACCACGGTGGTCTGGTTCCCGAGCCGCGCCGCCCCCACGCCGCTGGCGCACTCGGCACCACCGTTCACCTCGGACAGGTCCCGGACCGCGCCGGTCGTGGGATTCGTCGTCTCGCGCCACACCCGGTGGTCGGTTCCCGTGAAGAAGCTGCGCAGCACCGACTCGTAGTAATGGGTGCCGTAGACGGCGATCTGGCTGTCACCCTCGATGTCCGTGGCATTGGTACCGAGGAGCGCGTGCGAGGTCACCCCCCAACCGTCGGCCGTCAGTGTCCCGTTGTAGTTCCTCAGGAACGTGATGTTGATGCGCCGGTAGGTGTTCGGCACCTCGATCATGAGGTCCCGGGTGGCCGAGCTGATGGTGAGGATCGGGCTGCCGATCGCGTTGGCACCGGCCGGGAGCCGGACCCAGTTCGTCCAGAAGTTCAGGGATCCGTTGTTCGCCTGGCTGTACCAGATCTCCCCGTCCAGGCCTCGGATGACGACCATCGCGCGCCCCGGAGGGTACTCGATGATCCGCGGCGGCGATGTGGTCCGGGACGCGTTGTCGCCGCCGAGGGGGTGCCAGCTCCCGCCGTTGTAGCGGAACCAGATGTTGTTGTCCGTGCCCCGGGCGACGTCGTACGTGGCACCGCCGATCGTCACCGAGTACACCGCCGACAGCACCCGTGACTGGTTTCCGTCGAGACTGATCCACTCCGTCTCCGCGGCCTGCGCCGGACCGGGCGTGCCGGCCAGTACCAGCACCACCCCGGCGAACGCGGCCAGCACCGCGCGCCAACCGCGGACCATACGCTGACGAACCAAGGACACAACGACCTCCCTGCCGTTTACCTGCGACGTCCGGTGTTCCGTACGGAGCGTTCGACGTTCCGTACGGAGCGTTCCGCGTGAGGAGTCTCGTCCGTCGTGGTCACGGTGGTTGCCAGTGCGCGCACTGGCGGATGCCCCCCAGCGCACCGGGCCGCGCCGCCTCCTCGCCGCGCCGCGCGCACCGACCGACGAGGCGTCGGGATCCGTCGTCCCGACGGTCACCCGGCGCCGGAGTCGGCGCCGAGGGCGAGGGTGTAGCGGGCGGGGTCGGCGGGGCGGATCCGGTCGGCGGGGGCGACGGCGTCGCGGCGGGCGAGCCAGGTGCGCAGCCGGTCGGGGCCCGGGCGGACGCCGCCGATCTCGTGGAGCAGCACCCGGGGCGGGCGGCCGCCGTCCGGGTCCGCCGGCTCGACCTCGACCACCTCGAACGCCGTGCCCGGAGCGAAGATCACCGTCGGCTGGTCGCCCGGCTCGCCGAAGGCCGAGCTGCGGCGGCCGCCGACGGACCAGATGGCGAACTCGATCCCGACGTCCTCCCCCAGGTCCACCCCGGGCGCCGCCAGGCCGGTCACCGGGGCCGGCTCGGTCAGCACCGTGCCCGGGGCGTACGCGGCGAGGTCGCAGGCCTGCGCCGGGCCGGCGACCAGCACGCCGCCGTAGTGGCTGGGCAGCCGCCGCAGCCCGGCGGCCAGGCAACGCAGGTACGGACCGTAGGGGCCGGGCGCGCCGGACCGGGCCGCCGCGAGCAGCTCGGCGCGCGGGGCCAGCGGGCCGGGGTCGCCGTGCTGCAGCAGGACGGCGACCAGTTCGGGGCCCTGTCCGCCCTCCTCCGCCCGGGCTCGCAGGGCGGGCAGCCGGGTGGCGACGTCCTCGGCCCGCCGCGCCAGGCGCTGGTAGGCGGGGCCGAGCTGGGCGGCCAGGGCCGCGCCGTCCGCGGCGGGGGTGGAGGGCGTGGTGGGCACCGGCGGTGCCGGGGACAGGGACGGGGGCGTGACGGCGGGCACCACGGGCTCGGGGACCGGCTCGGGTTCCGGGACCGGCGCAGGCTCGGGGGCGGGAACCGGCTCCGGCTCGGGCTCAGGAACCGGGTCGGGCTCGGTGACCGGGTCGGGCTCGGTGACCGGCTCCTCAGCCGCGGGCTCCTCCGGGACGGCCTCAGGGACCAACATTGGCCCTTCGTCGACCTCCAGTGGAGCCTCCGCCACGAACGCACCGCCCGACGTCGCCACCATCGCGGCGGGCTCCGGAACCGTCACGGGTTCGGGCTCGGGCTCGGCCTCCGGAACCGCCACCGGCTCAGGCTCAGGCTCAGGCTCGGGTATGACCATCGGCTCGGGCTCGGAAACCACCACCGCCTCCGGCCCCACCACAGCCTCGGCCACCGACGCAACCTCGCCCACCGCCTCCGCCCCGACCCAGTCAAGCCCGTACAGCCGCGCGCAGAACCGCCCCACCGCCGCCGACCCCACGTCCAGCGCCCCCGCCACCGCGAGCGCGAGCCGTGCCGGCCCGGGCGGCAGCGCGCCCAGCACCGCACCGAGGTGGTCCCAGACCGTCTCCGGCACCGGCCGGCCCGGCGTGCCCACGACCAGCACCGGCTGCGCCGGGTCCGGCCGGCGCAGCCGGGGCCCGCGGTCCGGGGTGGCGGCCGGGCGCAGCCACAGGCCGGCCGCCACCGCCTCCAACTCCCAGCCAGGGAAGGCCGGGTAGCGCGCCGCGCCGGGGGCGGCGGGCAGGTCGGGGCGGGTGCGCCAGCCCACGGCGGTGACGGTGCGCTCGCGCGGGCGGGCGACCAGTTCGGTGAGGTACGGTTCCCAGCCCTCGCCGCCGTCCGCCGCCGGGTGGACGTGCCGCGCGCCGAAACCGGACGCCCCCGCCGTGCCGACCGGCACGCCGACCGCGGCCCGCACCTCCTGCCCGAGCGAGGCGGCCAGCACCGCCGCCAGTTCGATGAGTTCGACCGGAGCGGCCCACGGCGCGCTCAGCACGAGGCGCTCCCCCCGCCCGGCCGTCTCCTGCAACAGGGATGCCGCATCGGCCAGTTGGGCTCCGCTGGGCAGCGGCCCGGCCGGCTCGCCGATGACCAGCAGCAGGCCGTCCGCCGGCGCGACGGCCCGGTCCAGCACGGCGGGCCGGACCGGCCCGACCGCCGCCTCGGTCACCCAGTACGCCCCGTCGGCCAGCGGGGTGACGGTCGCGGCGGCGGGCCAGCGGCCGCCGAGCGGCTCCGCTCCCCCGCCGGGACGGCAGCGCCACCACGTCCCGTCCACGGCCGGCAGGGTGCCGTCCGCCTCGACGCTGACCACGGTGTCCGGCGCGACGACCGTCAACCCGCTGCGCCGGGCGAGCAGTTCGGCGGGCCGCCGGCCGTCCGGGCCGACCGCCGCCAGCCCGGAGGCGGCCAGCACCAGCACCTCGGCGTCACGCTCACGCGCCGCTCGGGCGAGTTCGTCCAGCGAGCCGAGCAGGACGGGCGCCGCGTCCGCGGCGGCGGCGAGCAGCAGCAGCGCCCGCGGCTCCGCCCGCACCGGCGCCAGCGCCTCGGCCAGTCCGTCCGCCTCCGCGCCGGGCGGGGCGATCACGTAGTGCGGGCCGAGCGCCCGCAGCGTCGCGGCACCCATCACTCTTCCTCCGCCAGCTGCGCGGTCTGCACCAGCACGGACCGCCGCCGGGTGATGTACAGGCCGCGGCCGGCCGGGTACTGGCGGGGCTTGAGGTTGCCGAACAGGTAGCCCTCGGACGGCGGGCAGGACATCAGCAGGGTGGGCGAGTTGACCTCCTGGAGCTTGCGGATCAGCGGGTCGCCGAGCGACCGGCCGATGCCGTTGGCGCCGCGGGCGACGACCAGGTGGAGGCCGATCTCGGCGCCCTGGGAGAGGTCCTCCAGCAGGGCGGCGAAGGGGTGGGCACCACTGCTGGAGCCGACCAGGTCGTAGTCGTCGACGAGGACGAAGAGCTCGGGGCCGGTCCACCAGTCACGCAGCCGCAGCCGGGCGGGGGTGATGTCGGCGGGCGGGATCCGGTTCTTCATCGCCCGGGACGCGCCGTCCACGATCTGGCGGAGCTTGTCGACGGCCACCGCGTAGCCGAGGCGGTACTCCTCGGGCACCGCGTCGTACAGGCCGCGCCGGTAGTCGACGAGCATGATCCTCGCCTCCGCCGGGGTGTAGGCGGTGGTGATGGCCTTGATCATCAGCCGCAGCAGGTTGGTCTTGCCGGCTTCGCTGTCGCCGACGACCAGCAGGTGCGGGCTCTCCTCGAAGTCGTGCCAGAGCGGCGAGACCTCGGTCTCCTCCAGGCCGATCGGCACCCGCAGCCGGCCCTCGGGGGCGGGCAGCCGGGCCGCGTCCAGGGTGAGCGGGAGCATCCGGACCTCGGGGGCGCGCGACCCGGTCCAGTGCGCGGCGACCGCGTCGACCAGGTCGGCGACGCCCTCGCCGAGGTCGTCGGTGCGCCCGGAGCCGTCGATCCTGGGCAGGGCGGAGAGGAAGTGCAGCTGCTCGTCGGTGAGGCCGCGGCCGGGCAGCTTGGGCACCTTGGCGGCGGCCCGCATGTTGATCATGGAGTCGACGGAGTCGCCGAGGCGCAGCTCGAAGCGGGTCTGGAGCTGGTCGCGCAGACCGCCGGTGATCTCGCCCCACCGGGTGGTGCCGATGACCAGGTGGACGCCGTAGTTGAGGCCGCGCTGGGACATCAGGGTGAGCGGCTGCACCAGGTCGTTGAACTCCTGGCGCAGGGTGTTCCAGCCGTCGACCACCAGGAAGACGTCGCCGTGGGCCTCGTCGGGCAGTCCGCCCGCGGCCCGGCGGCGGCGGAAGGCCGCGACGGAGTCGATGCCCAGCTCGGCGAAGTACTGCTCCCGGCGGGTGATGATCCCGTTGACCTCGGCCACGGTCCGCAGCACCCGCTCGCCGTCGTGCCGGCCGGTGACCCCGCCGACGTGCGGCAGGCCGCGCAGCGCGGACAGCGTGCCGCCGCCGAAGTCCAGGCAGTAGAACTGGACTTCACGTGGGGTGTGGGTGAGTGCCAGGCCGGTGATCAGGGTGCGCAGCAGGGTGCTCTTGCCGCTCTGCGGGGCACCGGCGATGCCGATGTGGCCACCGGCGCCGGAGAGGTCGGCGACGAGCATGTCGCGCAGCTGGTGGAAGGGGCGGTCGACCACGCCGACCGGCAGGTCGAGGGCACCGTGACGGGTCTCGTCCTCGGTGGTGAGGCCGCGCTCGGGGTGCGGGACCAGCGGCGGCAGCAGCTCGTCGAGGGTGGGCGGGACGTCCAGCGGCGGCAGCCAGACCCGGTGGGCGGGCGGACCGGCGTCGCGCAGACGGTCGGCCGCGATCTCCAGCAGCGAGCCGGCCGAGGCCGGCTCCTCCGCGGGCTCGGTCTCCGCCGCCGGCCGCTGCCGGGGCATCACGTAGTCGGTGCCGTACGCGACGACCTGGCCGGCGATGGCCGCCTGCTGGGCGGCGCGGCGCTTGGGGCGGTACGGGCCGGAGACGTAGGCGGCCTTGAACCGGGTGAGGGTGGAGATGTCGCTGCGCAGGAAGCCGTTGCCGGGCTGGGAGGGCAGCTGGTAGGCGTCCGGGACGCCGAGCACGCCGCGGCTCTCCATGGCGGAGAAGGTCCGCAGGCCGATCCGGTAGGACAGGTGGGACTCCAGCGCGCTCATCCGGCCCTCGTCGAGCCGCTGCGAGGCCAGCAGCAGGTGCACGCCGAGCGAGCGGCCGAGTCGGCCGATCATGATGAACAGCTCCATGAAGTCCCGGTGCGCGGACAGCAGTTCGCTGAACTCGTCGACCACCACGAAGAGCGTGGGCAGCGGCCGCAGCACGGTGCCGGCGGCGCGCGCGGTCTCGTAGTCCAGCAGCGAGGCGTAGCCGGCCTCGCGCAGCACCTCCTGGCGGCGGACGAGTTCGCCGTGCAGGGCGTCGCGCATGCGGTCCACCAGCGCGGCCTCGTCGGCCAGGTTGGTGATCACGGCGGAGGTGTGCGGCAGGGTGTCCAGGCCGAGGAAGGTCGCGCCGCCCTTGAAGTCGACCAGGACGAAGTTGAGCACCTCGGAGGAGTGGGTGACGGCGAGCGCCAGCACCAGGGTGCGCAGCAGCTCGGACTTGCCGGAGCCGGTGGCGCCGATCAGCATGCCGTGCGGGCCCATGCCGCCCTGCGCGGACTCCTTGAGGTCCAGGTCGACGGGCCGGCCGTCCGGGCCGAGGCCCAGCGGCACGCGCAGCCGCTGGGGGATGCCGCGCTGGGCCCAGAGCGCCTCGACGTCGTGGGCGTGCAGGTCGGGGATGCCGAGCAGGGCGGTCAGGTCGAAGTCGGTGGCGAGCGGCTCGGCGGCGTCGACGCCGTCGGCGATCCGGTAGCGGGCGAGCCGGGCGGCCAGCCGGGTCGTCGCGGGCAGGGGGAGCGCGTCGGGTCGGCCGAGGTCGGTGACCACGTCCTTGCGGTTGCGGTCGGCGCCGACCATGGTGAGCCGGCCCTCCTCGATCCGCAGCCGCAGGGTGGTCCGGGCCGCGCGCCACTCCAGGGAGTCGCAGAGGTCGATCAGGACGGCGTTGCGGTAGCCGGTCAGCGCGGCACGGCTGCCGGAGTGCGCGCCGGGACCGTCCAGCACCAGGACGGTGAACGGCTCGTCCCGGTCGGGGACGGCGTCGGGCTCGAAGCCGGGACGGCCGGTGAACTCCTCGCCGAGCAGCTGCTCGACCTCGCCGAGGCTGCCGGCGACCAGCCGGACCGGGCCCGCGCCGTCGGTGTCGGTGGGGTGCAGGGCGTGCGGCAGCCACTTGGCCCACTCCCACGCGGGCCGCCGCTCGGTGTCGGTGACGACGGCGACCCGCAGCTCGTCCGGGCCGTGCACCACGGCGAGCTGGGCGAGTACGGCCCGCACCAGCGAACGGGCGGCCTCGGGGTCGTCCGAGCGCAGCAGCAGGTGGGCGAAGCCGCGCAGGTGGATCGCCATCGGCTGGTCGGCGAGGGTGCCGTAGGCGTGGATGAAGCGGCGCAGCGCGTGGGCGCAGAGCGGCTCCAGGTCCTCCACCGGCTTGGTGGCCAGCGGTGCGAGCGGGGTGGCCAGGCGCTGGGCGCCGAGTGCGATCCGGACGTCGCTGAAGTCGGGGTGGGCGGCCCGCCGCTCCCACAGCCGGGTGGTACCGACCAGTGCCCCCAGTTCGGTCGGCTCCGGGTGCCGCCAGGCCAGGGCCTTGCGCTGGGCGTCGATCGAGCGGCGCACCTGGCGGCGCATCTGGGAGAGGTAGCGCAGGTAGTCGCGGCGCTCGGCGCGCAGCTGCTGCTTGCGGTCGCTGGAGCCGCGGATCAGCTGGGTGACCAGCATGCCGACGGCGGACAGCGCCATCATGCCCATCGCGACATAGCTGAGCATCCCGCTGCGGCCGTCGCCCCCGCCGGGGTGCAGGAACATGAACACCATCGACAGCGAGCCGAGTGCCATCGGGGCCATGGCGATCACGCTCGCCATGCCGCTCTGCTTCTCCGGCAGGCCCGGCGGCTCCTGGAGCTGGATCTCGCCGTCCGGCATCTCGGGCCCCGGACGCCGGGGCGTCCGGTTGATCAGCTCCACGCTCACACAGGGCTCCTCACTGGGACGGGCTGCTCACCGTCCCGGGCTGCTCGGGGAGGACGGGCGCCGCACCTGCGGCTCCCCACCGCGGCGCCCGTCCCGTTCACACCCACGGACGGCGCCGGTCCCCGGGTTCACGACGGCGGTTGAACGCGGCGCGCCGGGCAGGCCGTTCATCCGGGCGTAGAAAGCACCACCCCACCGAACCGGAGGACCGGCGTGAGCAGCAGTGTCGTGGCAGGACTGTGCCGATTGAGGTTCCACGCACCGGGGACGGCCTTCGAGCTGGCCGTCCCCGCCGACGTGCCGCTGGCCGACCTGCTGCCCGCCGTCCTCGGGCACGCCGGCCCCGAACTGGCCGAGGAGGGCCTGGAGCACGGCGGCTGGGTGCTCCAGCGGCTCGGCGAGGAGCCGCTGGACGAGGAGCGCACCCCCGAGGCGCTCGGCCTGCACGACGGCGACGCGCTGTACCTGCGGGCCCGTCACGAGGCACTGCCGACCGTGCACTTCGACGACCTGGTGGACGGCGTCGCCACCGGCATGGAGGAGCGCGGCGACACCTGGCGCCCCGCACTCACCCGCGTCCTCGCCCTGGCCCTGGCGCTGGCCGCGCTGGCGGCCGGGTGGGTGCTGCTCGCGCTGCCCGGCGCCGCCGCCCCGCGCCAGGCCGCCGCCGCGGCGGTCGCCGTCCTGCTGCTGCTCGGCGCGGCCAGCGCCTCGCGGGCGATGTCCGACGCGGGCGCGGGGGCCGCGCTGGGCGCCGCCGCCGTGCCGTACCTGGCGCTCGCCGCCCTGCTGCTGCCGAACGGGCCGGACGACGGTGAGCTGCTCGGTGCCCGGATCCTGTCGGCCTCCTCGGCCGGGGCCGGGGCGGCGGTGCTGGCCCTGGCGGCGGTCGGCGCGGCGGCGCCGCTGTTCCTCGGGGTGGCGCTGGTGGCGCTGCTCGGGGTGCTGTCGGGGGTGCTGGTGCTCGCCGGGCTGACGCTCGCCCAGCTGGTCGCGGTCGTCGCGGTGGCGGCCGTCCTGGTCGGCGCCTTCGTGCCCTCGCTGGCCTTCCGGCTGTCCGGACTGCGGCTGCCGATGCTGCCGCGCAACGCGGAGGAGCTCCAGGAGAACATCGACCCGGTCCCGGCCGCCGCCGTGCTCCCCAGCGCCCTGGTCGCCGACGACTACCTGATGGCCCTGCACACCGCGATCGGCGCCGTCAGCGCCGCCTGCCTGGTGGTCCTGCCGTTCGCCGACGGCTGGGCCGGCCCCGCCGAGGCCGGCGCGCTGAGCCTGCTGCTCCTGCTGCACGGACGGGCCGTCGGCAGCACCCGCCAGCGCCTGGCCGTCCTGCTGCCCGGCGTCCTCGGCGGCCTGGTGCTGCTCGCCCGCGCCGCCACCGGAGCCACCACCACGGACCGGCTGCTGCTCGTGGCCGTCCTGCTGACCCTCACCGCCGCCCTCCTCGTCGCCGCCTGGACCGTCCCCGGCCGCCGCCTGCTCCCCTACTGGGGCCGCGCCGCCGACATCCTGCACACCCTCAGCGCGCTGTCCCTGCTGCCGCTCGCCCTCCAGGCCTGCGGCGTCTACCACCGCCTGCGCGGCCTGGCCGGCTGAGCCGGACGCGGATCCGCGGGCCCGTCACCGTCCCCGGTGGCGGGCCCGCGGCCGTCCGCCCTGGTACGGAGCGGCGCGGGAGCCGGAGCAGGAGCGGCGCGACGTCAGCCGAACGGGCGGAGCGGGCCGCCCCGGTGGTCGGCCCGGTCCCGGTCCTCCAGGGCCTCCCACAGGCCGCCGGGCTCCAGCCGCATCGCGGCCGGGGCCCCCGGGTTGACGACGATCCCGAGGCCGGGGGGCAGCCGCTCCAGCAGCGTGCCGGGGGCGACCACGGCATGTGCGGGGCTGCCTGCGGCCTCCAGCCAGGACCGTGCGGAGAACACCGCCACGGCCGGTTCGCCGTCCGGCAGTCCGAAGCCTCCGATGCTGCCGGAGTCGTCCAGCAGCACGGCGACCCGGGCCGAGGCGAGTTCGCGGTACACCTCGCCGCTCGGCCCGTACCCGGTCGCGGCCAGCCGGACGGCGGCGTCGACCGGGTCGGTCGGCGCGGGCCAGTCGAGGGCCAGCGGCGACGGACGGTACTCCTCGTTCGGCGCGAACTCCTCGACGGAGCCGTCCTCGCCCGCGCGCCAGCGGCCGATCACCGCCCAGTCCGGCGGCTCCCCCTCGCCCTGCCAGTGCGGGTCGACCAGCCCGATCCACTGGCCCGGCGCGGCCCTGGCGGCGGCCAGGATCCGCTCGGGCACCGGCTCGGGGGCCGGCGGGGGAACGGCGGGCGACGGTTCGTCGGGGCCCGGTCCGGGAGCTGTCATGGCGGTCCTTCCTGCGGTGGGCGGGGGTCAGTCGGCGGGCAGGCCGTAGTCGGGGTTCGGGGCGAACGGCGCTCCCGACACGTCCTCCATCGCGTCGGAGTCCTCGTCGCTGTGGTCCGGCGCCTCCACCCTGCCGTAGACGATCCACTGGCTCTCCGGGGGCACGTCCGCCTCGCCGCCGTCCAGCGGCCCCGGCAGCGGGTGCTCCGGGGGGATGATCCGAACCGGCCACCAGCGCAGCCCGGCGCCGAGCAGGATCTCGTTCTCGGCCGGGCTGTGCGAGACCTCGCGGAGGAAGGCCCCCGGGGTCCGGTCGGGCAGCATCAGGTACAGCCGGATGAGCCGCTGGCCGAACGCCCCGTGCAGCCGGCTGCCCGCCGAGACCGAGACGTAGGTGGGCTCGACGACGACTTGGTCCACCCGCAGGGTGTCCGGGTGCAGGCCCTGCCCGACGTACGGCGCGCCCCGGCTGACCACCAGGTCCCCCGTCACCGGGCTCTGCTCGATGGCGTTGTCGAGCTGCTCGATGACGTGCCGCATCGGGCCCGGCGGCAGCGCGGTGTGGTCCAGCCCCTGGACGGTCAGCCCCCATCGGGTCTGCTTGACCTCGAAGTACGAGAACTGCTCGGCGACCTCGCCGTCCCCGGTCTCGCTGGGGGCCGTGTAGAACTCCAGCGCCTGCTGCTCCGCCTCGCTCAGCCCGCGGACCAGCTCCGCCATCGGTTCGAGGCCCGGCCCGTCGTAGTGGGCGTCGCGGGCGTGCCGCTCGTGGTCGGGCCCGAAGAGCTCCAGCTGGGCGAGGCGTTCCCGGAACGCCCGCGGCATCGCGTCGAACTCCGCGGTGTCCATGGTCCAGCCGTCGTAGTGCCAGAACAGCTCGGCGGCCTGGGCGCCGCCGACGCCGAAGTGGGCCCAGGTGGCCGGGTCGGCCCAGACGGCCGGGTCCGTCTGGTCCAGCACCTGCGGGTGGCCGCCGCCCGGCGGCACCGCGCTGTTGTCGGAGTCGTACCCGACGGAGGAGTCGTCGTCGGCGTTCCGGACGCTCAGGCCGGTGAGGCCGTTCAGGACGCTCTCGATGTCGTCGGCCGAGTGGTCGCTCCAGCGGTCGGCGGAGTGGTCGGCCGGGTGCTCGCCCGTCTCCGAGCCGGGCTCCGAGCCGGGCTCCGAGCCGGGCCGCGCAGGCTGCATCGTCTCGATCTGCTCCGTGGGCCGGTGCGCGGGCCAGTAGTCCTCGTTCGGGATGAACTCGACCGTCTCCGTGTACCGGCCGGTCGCCCCGTCCAGCTCGGTGCCCCGCACCAGTTCGACGCCGACGATGTACCGGCCGTCGATGCCCCCGGGGAACGCGACCTCCTGCTCCTCCTCGGAGAGGCCCGGACGGTTCAGGGTCTCCCGGACGTCGATGCCTCCCGGCGCGTCGATGACGTAGCGGTGCCAGGTCCCCCAGTCCACGTGCTGGGCCGTGCGCGACCGGGTCGTGCTCACCAGCGAGGACGCGTCGTTGCTCCCCACGTAGTCCTGGAGGTCCGGGTGGCGGTCCTCCTGCCTCGGCCGCAGCCCGGACTCGAAGACGTCCGGGTAGTCGACCAGGTCGGAGCGCTGCCGCTCCCAGCGGTAGAGGTGGCCCCGGTCGTGCCGCCACAGCAGGGGCACCGACTGGGCGTCGTCCAGCGCCGTCAGGTCGACGTGCTCGTCCGTCGCCACCGGGCGTTCGGGCCGCCACTCGGAGACGCGCGGGACCTCGTCCGTCGGCACGAACGGGAGCCGGGGGTCGTCGGCCCCGGTGCTCCGGACGACGTTCCGCTCGGCGAGCACGGTGTCGAGCGGGCGGACGCCGGGCTCGCGGTCCTCGTGGTCCACCGGGATGCGGTACCGCTCGACGAGCCGCCCGTCCCGGTCGTAGGTGTCCTGCCGGCCGTCCGGGAAGCGGCGGATCTCCCTCCCGTCCGTCAGCCGGTGGATCGTCGTGCCGTCCTGGAGGAGGCGGACCACCGTGCCGTCCTGGTGGTACTCGGTCACGTCGCCGCCCCGGTGGCGCTCGATCACCATGCCGTTCCGGTAGCGCTCGACCACCTCGCCGTCCTGGTAGGTCTCGACCACCGTGCCGTTCGGGTAGCTCTCGATCACGTCGCCGTTCGCGCGGTAGTCGACCACGCGGTCCGCCAGGTGGTGGACCTCCCGGCCGTCCGGGTGGACGTGGACCTCCTCGCCGGTCGCGTACCGGACGATCTCCGGACGGGACTGGGAGGACCCCTCGCCGTTGCCCGTGTTGTCCAGCGCGTGCTCCGTCGGCGCGGGCCCGTCGGCGCGGCCCGGACCCGGGCCGGACGGCGGGGGCGTCGCTCCCCCGGTGTCGCCCGGGCCGTCCGGGTGGAAGGTCCGGAACCGCCCCGGCGACCCGTCCGGTCCCGACTTGACGTACAGGCTCGCGGTCGACGGGCCGTCGGGGCCCGCGGGACTGCCGCTGACGCCGGTGCGGCCGGTCGGCGCGTGGACGGGCAGTCCGGTCTGCCGGGCGACGGCCTGGGCGTGCTCGGCGGACTCGCAGCCGAGCAGCGTGATCGAGGCAGGCCCGCGGGCTGGGCCGCCGCCCGCGTCGTGTGCGTCGACGTGCGCGTCGGCCGCCTTCAGCGCGAGGTCGGCGAGCCGGCGCTTGAGCAGCGCGCCGACCTCGGTGCCGGTGACCCCGTGGACCTTGGTGCCGTCGGCCAGCGGGAGGACGAACCCGTCCGGACCGGCGTGCGCGGCGAAGAAGTAGGTGTGCTTCCCGTCCCACGGCACCTGCTGCGGCGCCCCGGTCGCGAAGCCGTCCGCGGAGCGCGGCACGAAGGTGGTGAGCTCGCTCAGCTCGGGGTACAGCGCCGAGCGCTTCGACCAGTCGGCCTCGTCGAAGTGCGCCTGCCCGGTCTCCCGGCCGGTGCCGTCGGTGATGCTGTGGCCGAGCAGCTGCCCGGTGAGGTCCGGGCCGGCCCCGGCGCGCTGCGGCACCGTCGCGAAGGCCGTGTTGTCCGTCTCCTCGGACGCCGTCTCCCGCGCCCTGAGGCGGACGTAGCTGACGCCGTCCTCGGTGCTCGTCAGCGTCCGCTCGACGACCTGGAGCCGGGCTCCGGGCAGGAAGAGGACCTCGTCCTCCGCCATGTGCGAGGAGAACGCCGCGATGTCCCGGCCGTGCAGGCCGGTCGCCTCCAGCTCCAGCAGGACGCGGTGCTCGTCCTCGCCGTCGTGCCGTTTCATGAAGCCGAGCGAGGTGGCCTCGTCGGTGCTGAAGCTGGCGAAGGTCCGGGTCCGGATCAGGTCGCCGCCGTATCCGGAGCCGCCGGGGCGGCCGGTCGGCCGCATCGGGTCCTCCAGGATGCCGTCGCCTCGGTACAGCGTGCCCCGCGCCGCGGGCAGCAGCGCCAGCGCGTCCGCCAGCAGATGGCTGTGCAGTGCCATCTCCCGCTGGATGCCCATGAGTTGGCTGTCCGTCAGCGACTCGGCGAGGCGCCACGGCTGGGCCTTCGCCCGCATCCCCTCGTGCAGCTCGGGCAGCTCGGTGATCGACCTCGGCAGGGCGGTGTCCGGGTTCCGGTAGCTCTTGGCGATCAGCGCCGCGATCTTCCCGCGGAGCGCGGGGACGGGATCGGCGCCCTGGTGCTCCAGCAGCACGTTGATCAGCGAGTAGGCCGGGCCGGTGTAGGTGTACAGGGCCGCGAAGTGCGCGGGGCCCAGCAGATCGGTCACGTCCGTCGCCCTGGTGACGCCGTTGCGGGCCATCCACGCCAGGTACGGGGGCGCCCCGAGTCCCTCCTGCGGGTCGGTCCCGGTCAGCGCCTCCCAGCGGGCGCGCGCCTCCTCCAGGACCTCGCCGGTCACCTCCCGCGAGGTGGCGGCCCACTCCAGGTAGGTGCGCTCGTGCGGCAACCCGGCCGTCAGCGACTCCGGCGCGGGGTGGTCGAACGCGGGCCTGACCGGCCCGGCCCAGCCCTCGACCGGCGGGCGCAGCTCCGCCGGCGGGACGCCGGGCACGTTCCGGTACAGCCCGGCACCGTCCTCGTACCGGTGCCCGGGGAAGGCGCCGCCGAGCCGCATGCCCGCCACCACCTCGTGCAGCGAGTGCTCGCCGCCCGGCAGCAGCCAGCCGTACAGCGCCCGCGCGAACAGGTCGTGGTCGGCCTGCCCGAGGAGCCGGTACGCGTGCACCGCCACGGCCGCGGCGTGCGAGGCCGTGCCGCCGACGGTACGGATGCCCCGCTCCCGCAGGTCCGTGTGCAGGGCCGGGCCGCCCTCCGGGGCCCCGGGCCGGCCGGCCCCGAACCGCTCGTCGCCGGCCAGCCGGTGGAACTCCCGCATCACCTCGTGCAGGCTCCCGCCCGCGACGAGGTCGGCGGTGCCCTGCGCCCCGGTCTCCTCGGCGATCCGCCGCAGCGCCTCGCGGGCCCGGGCGACCACCCGGGGATCGCTCGCCGTCCACGCTCCCAGGTCGCGTTCGAAGTCCTCCGCGTGCTGCCGGTACCGGGGCTCGTCGAAGACCGCGTGCCGGACGGCCATCGCCGCGGGCGGTGGCTGGGGACCGGAGGGTGCGAGGGCCTCGGATCCGGGTGTCGGCCCCTGCCCCTCGTCCGGCGGCACGGCTGACGAGGGCCCGTCACCGGTGTGCGAGGGCCCGTCACCGGTGTGCGGCAGCTGGTCGAGCGGCGTGTCGGTGGCGAACTTCACCGCTCCGGCGATCTCGCCGTGCACGGCGGCCGGGGCCGCCTGCGGGTACGCCGTGCTGCCGTCGCCGTCCAGGTAGGCTCCGACGTTCTCGGTCCTGGTCGCGGTGAGCCGGAACCAGCTGCCGCCCTGGACGATCCTCGGTCGGCCCTGCGCGTCCACCCCGACGTGGGAGGTGACCACCAGGTGGCCCGGCGTGCCGCCCGCACCGGCGACCGGCGGGACGAACCAAACCCGGCCGTCGGCGGCGTAGGCCACCGCCTCCGGCAGCCGGGTCCACACGTGCTGCATGACCTCGCGCACGTACGAGCGGTCCGGCTGGACGTTGAGGTCGCAGGCGATGAAGCGCACCGGCTTCACGCCGTCCCAGCCGCCCTCCTCGTGGAGCTTGAGCAGCCCGTCGGCGATGTCGGCCGGGGCGACCACGACGTGGCCCAGCACGGGCACGCCGTCGGTGGTGTGCATGGCCAGGTTGAGGAAGTCGTTCGCGCGCGGGAGGTGCGGGAACACCGACTCGGTGAGCGTCCGCCAGTCGGCGTGCCGGTCACCGACCCAGTACAGCGTCGAGGACGCCAGCTCGGTCAGGCCCGGGTCGGGCTCGTACCCTGGGTCCCGCCAGCCCCGCTCCACCTCGGTGGGGGTCACCGCGCGGCCCGGTCGCTTGAGCCGGTCGACCGTGTCGATCAGGGCCCTCAGCTCGTCCGCTCCGACCGTCCCGCCGGTCTGCCCCTTCAACCGCCGGACGTAGGCGGCCAGGTTCTCCACCGTCACCTGGTGGTCAGCCGGCAGGCGCAGCGCCGCGCGGACGACGTCGGCCGTCCGGCGCAGCTCGGTGAGCTGCTGGAGGGTGATCCCCTCGGTGCCCCGCTGCAGCTCCTGGGCGAGCTTGGCGGTGCGCCAGGCGTTCATGCTCGCCTCGCGCCGGGCCGCCTCCCCCGAGACCAGGTCGGCGACCCGGTCGGCGAGCGGGCGACCGTGGTCCGCCCCGATGTACTGGGCCAGCGGCCACAGGTCGTCGTGGGTGCGCAGCTCGGCGACGTTGGCGAGCTTGGCGAGGGCCGCGTGCAGGCGCAGGTCGGCGTCCTCGGTCTTCGGGAACGGCGGGGGTGTGACCCGCTCGGTGGCCTCGATCTGGACGAACGACTCCCGCGCCGCGGACTCGCGGTTCAGGCGCTCGCCGAGGTCGAAGGTGCTGCCGGGCCGGATCAGGACCTCGGCCTCGCCCTGCTTGTCCGAGAACGGCTGGATGTCGAAGGCGCTGCCGCCGCCGCTCAGCGAGAAGTGCAGCAGGGCCCGGTAGGTGAACGGCAGTTCCTTGCGGGTCTGCATGAACATCATCGCCGTCCGCTCCTCCGTGCTGGTGCTCACGAAGTCCGGATTGGTGAAGGTGTCCCCGCCGAAGGAGGGCGACAGCCGCCTGGCGACTCCTCCGGGCCGGCCCACCACCCGGTCCCCGCGCCAGAGGTCGCCGGAGTACGGGGGAAGCTTGTCCAGGGCCTCGGAGATCAGTTCGGCGTGGGCCAGCAGCTCCCGCTCGATCTGCGGGAGCCGCTCCTTGACGGCTTTCGCCAGGTCCTTGCGGTCCTGGGCGGTGCGGTCGCGGGGCAGCTTGGCGAGCAGCGGGTCGAGCAGCGGGTCGCGCCGGAGGATCGTCGGCAGGCGGTTCGGGTCCGGCGATTCCAGCAGCTGCGAGATCTGGTACTCCAGTGCCTTGCGCCGGGTGAGCGGGCCGAACCGCAGGGCCACGTTGATCAGCGGGTACGCGGCGCCGGTGTAGACCGCCAGCGCGTCGAAGTGCGCGGGCGTCACCCGGTCAAGCACCTCTTGGGCGGTCATCGGGTTGCGGTCCAGCCAGCCGGACACCTCCTTCGACGCCCGGGTGCGGTCGTTGGCGGCCGTCGTGAACCCGTCGCGGTTGCGCTGCGAGTTCCCCACCACCTCGTCCCGCCAGCCGCCGTCGGAACGCGGCTTCCGCAGCAGCTCATGGTACGCGGCCTCGTGCGGCAGCATGCCGCCCTCGCCCAGCTGAGCGCGCACCACGTCCTGCGGGATGCCCGGGATGTGCTGGTACAGCACCGACACGTCGGACAGCGCGTTCAACGGGACCGGGGGCAGCTCGCCCAGCAGCTGCGCACCCTTGAGGATCTCGTACAGCGAGTGGTCGCCCAGCGGGAGCATCCAGCCGACGAGGGCCAGCAGCATGTCCTGCGAGGTGCTGCCCTCGACCTTGAGCAGTCGGAAGGCGTTCAGCATCTTCGCCGTGGTGGCCGAGATGCCGGTGCTGAGCGGCATGCCCTTGTCGTGGTGGGCCTCGCCGAACCAGGCGGACTTCTCGTTGAGCACGAAGTGCGCCCGCCCGGGCTTCCAGGTCAGCACCACGCCGTCGCCGACGGACTGCTGGTAGGCCAGTTCCCGGTCGCTCAGCGGCATGCCGCGGTCCTGGAGCCCCTGCGCGGTCAGGTCGTTCGGCGGTGCGGGGTCGCGCTCCTGGCGGGCGTTCAGGCTCTCCAGGTACTCCTTGCCGGCCTTGAACGGCTCCGCGCCCTGCTTGATGACGGTGCCCGTGCCGAAGTGGTCCTTGGCGAACATCGTGTTGAGGCCCGGCACCATCTCCAGCACGGAGCGCGCCCCGCTCCTGATGAAGTCCGCCTGCTCCTTGAGCGCGCGCAGGTCCAGCTTCATCGCCGCGGCCCGCGCCTCGGCCTCGGCCTCGGGGGCGTCCAGCAGGCGCTGGAGCACCTGCTTGAGTCCGAGCGGGGAGTCCTTGACGTAGGCCGCGTTGTAGAAGGCGGTCAGCAGCTCCCGGGTGTTGCCGGTCCGCATCAGGGTGCGGAACTCCTCCAGGCCGAGCTGTTCACCGACCTGTCCGGCGGAGCCCTGCTCCGGCTTCGGGTCGTTGTTCAGGAAGACCTTGTAGAGCTCGCCTTCCGGGGTGCCCGGGTTGGCGGCCACCAGGGCCTCGTAGAGCCGCTCGACGGCGTTGCGAGCCGCGGCCCGGGCCTGCGGATGCGCGAACGCGTAGGCGCCCAGCCTGGCCTCGAACTCCTCAGCCCGCGTGCGGTGTTCGGGCGTCGCGTGGAGCGCCTGCCGGGGTGTGCCGAGGGGCTGGAGGTCCCGCTGGTCGGTGATCGGGTGGGTCGGCGTGGCCTCGGCGAGCGGGTCGGGGTCGTGCAGCTGCGGGCCGTGTGCCCCGACCACCTCGACCACCGGCGCGCCGTGCGGCTGCGGCTGCGGCTGCGGGGCCTGGACGCCCGCCCCGTCGTCGACGGGCGGCACCTGGCCCCCGGCCTCCTCCACGGGCAGCCTCAGGTGCTGCCACTGCCCGCCCGCCTCCAGCCGGGGCCGGCCGGAGGCGTCCCAACCGACCCGCCCGGCGACCACCAGGTGGGTGCGGCCCTGGTCCTGGACCACCCAGAGCTTGCCGTCGGCGGCGTACGCCTCCAGTTCCACGCCGGGCAGCCGCTCGCGCAGCGCCCGCAGCACCTGGGTGACGTACTCCTGGGCGTCGCAGGCGACGAACCGCAGCGGCCTGCCGTCCCACGTCCCGGCGGCGTGGAGCTCCGCCAGCGAGTCGGCCATGTCGTCCGGGTGCAGCGGGCGGCCGTTCCAACCCGGCGCCCCGTTCTCCGTGACGGAGTGGTAGGCGACGGTGAAGTAGCGCGGGTCGTCCTGGATCCGGCCCACGCTCCGTTCGAGGTTCTCGCTCGTGGCCCGGTCCGCGAGGGGGTCCCGCAGGACGTGGACGCCGCCTTCGTGGTGCGGGGCGAGCGCGCGGGCCACCTGGACGCCGACCGGGCGCCTGGACACCGCCTGGCCGTCCGGGTGCTCGGGCGTGAACTGCGTCCAGTGGTCCTCGGGCGAGACGCCCGGCTTGGTGTCGGCGTGCGGGATCTCCAGTTCGAGGGGTACCAGTCCGGACAGCGAGCGTTCGGTGCCGGGGGTCTGCCCGGTCGGGTCGCCGCCCTTGTGGAAGGTCAGTTCGAGCTGGACGTGGCCGGTGTAGCGGGCCATCGGGGTGTTCGCCTTGGCGTTGGCCACCAACCGGCCGCCCGCGTCGGTGACGGTGCCCAGCCGCTGCCGGTGGGCACCGCCGAGCAGCACCGAACCGGTGGCCTCGACCGGGCCGCCTACGTCGCCCTGGACGCCGACCTGGCCCCGGACGTTCCACTGCCGGCCGGTCAGCCGCGTGCTCCGGCTGCCGCCGCCCGACTCGTTCGCCGGGCTCAGCGCGGCCCTGGTGCTGTCCCCCAGGTACTCCAGTTGGACGAGCGAGGCCTTGACCGTCACCTCGACGTCGTCGACGAACCAGCGCCGGCTCACGGACGGGGTGCCGACCGCCCGCTGCGGGCCGGCCGCCGGGCCGGCCTCGTGGTGGGCTCCGACCGCCGGGGTCAGCAGGGCGGAGAGCTGGGCGTGGCTCAGCCCGCCGGAGACGACGGGCTCCAGCCGCTTCCAGGTGCCCTCGCCGAAGAACCGCGGGCCCTCGGTCCGCAGGAGGCTGCGCAGGCCCGCCGTGTCGCCGAGCCATCGCAGCACGTCCCCCGGACGCAGACCGGAGGTGAAGACCTCGGCCGGCGGCACCCGCAGCTCCCTCGGCAGTGCGGGGCCGCGCCGGCGCCCCGGCACGGTGGCCTCCGGTGTGGTGCGGCCGGGCTCGGTCAGCACGTCGGCGTGGATGACGGTCTCCGCGACGGTACGGCGCAGCCGCCACTGCGGGACGACGGCGTCACCGGCCCCGGCCAGACGGTGGGCGACCCTGGGCAGTCCGGACCGCGGGGGTTCGGCGGCGGGCACCACCGGCCGGGTCTCCAGCGGCAGCGGGACGGCGGGACGCCGCTCCATCACCACCGAGAGCCGGATCACGGCGCGGTGCGCCTCGGCCGCGAGCTTGGTCTTGACGGCCGTTCCGGTGGTCACGACGTCCCGGCGGTACTCCAGCGCGTCCTGCCGCCGGGTGTGGGTGACACCGCCGCCGACCACGGGGGACACACCGGTGCCCAGGTTTCCCAGCACGTTGAGCCCGAGCGCGTCGGCGTGCCCGCTGCCGGCGTTGCCGCCGGCGTCGGAGCTGGTGAAGGCGGTCTGGGTACTGGCGCCGATGTTGAACTCGACCTGGGGCGCGTCGCCCGACCTGGTCACCCGGTCCACCGAGGCGGTGATCCGCACCGTGCTGCGGCCGTGCGTCAGCACGATCTCGTGGCCCGAGGTCATCGGCTTCAGCAGCGGGTGCAGGGCGTCGAAGTCGAGGGCGTCGAGGAGCTTGGCCTTCATCCCCTCCCAGTCCCGGCCGAGCGCCGCCCGGCCCTTGGGCTGGAGTGCGGCGACCACCGTGGCCACCGCCTCCGGCCCGGTGTGCACGGTTCCGTCCGCGCCCTCCAGGTGGACCCGGGTGACGATGTCGGAGGAGCCGAGCCGCTTGTCCGGGAGCTGGCGGGCCGCCGGGTTGTGGTCGGCAGGGGGCCGCACCACCTCGCGGTGCGGCGCGGCCACCAGGACCGGCGCCGCCGCGGTCGTCCCGGCCAGCGCCCGCTGGAACCGGTCCGGCACGAACCGGATGCTGAACACGGCGTCCCCGTCGAACAGTTCGGCCGTCTCCACGCTCTTGCCGCGGCTTCCGGTACCGCCGGTGCGCTCGATGGTCAGGCCCCGCACGCTGTCCCTGGTGTGGGCGTACTCGCCGGTGACGGTCACGTGCGGGACGGTGCCCTTGAGCGCGGCCCCGATCCGCCAGCGGTTCAGCCGGTCCCAGCTGTAGCCGACCATCGTGCGCTGCTGGCTCCCGAGTTCGAACTCGAAGCCCTCCACCGTCCGCTGGTGCCGCAGGGCCAGCGGGGCGACGGTGACCTCCACCTTCCCCTTCCAGTGCCCGGTGTCCACCGGCACCCGGAGCGTGCCGCCCCGGCTGAGCCGGGACAGCGAGGCGGTCAGGCCGGCCCCGTCCAACCGGGCGGCCAGGCGGACGGACGCCTGGGCGGACACCGGGCCCGCCGTGCCGAGGGCGTGCTGGACCACGTCCAGCACGGACCGGCCGCGCCGGCCGACGCCGAGCACCACGTCGGAGTGGCCGAGCCGGTCCGGGACCCGCAGGTTCGCGGGGGCCTGCCCTGCGGTCTCCGGCTGCGGCCGCGGGACGTCGGAGCGCGGCGGCGCCGCCCCGTCGAACGGGTTGCCGATGACCCGGCTGTTCCGGGCCAGGGGCCGGGTGTGCGCCTGCTCCATGCTCAGCGCGGCGTCCAGCGCGATCGGTTCGCCGTGCGGCCTGCCGTTGACCGTCAGTTGAAGCTCGAACCGGGCGTCGTACAGCACCTGTGCACTGCGGTACTTGCCGCTCGCGTAGCTCTTGGCCGAGCTGCCGCCCCGCCAGCCGTCCCGGTCGCGCACCTCGCGGGTGACCGTGGCGGTGCCCTGGAGGGTGTCCGTGAACGGCTTGCCGCTCTCGTCCAGCACGTCTTCGCGGGTGCGCACCGGCCCCTTGCCGAAGCCCTGGGCCGAAACGTTCCAGGCGTCCGAGTCGAGGAGCCGCTTCGACTCGGTGGTCGTGCTCTCCCGGACCGGGTTGAGGTCCGCGGACGCCTGCTCCCGCCGGTACGTCAACGCGGTGACGTGCGCGGTGACGCCGATGCCGAGCTTGCTCAGCGGGCCGAGCGCGACCGCGGGGCTGCGCAGCGGGACCTCCTGCGTCATGCCCACCAGGTGGGCCGCGACGGCCGACTGCGAGAACGCCCGCAGGACGTCCTCCCGTACCCCGGCCCAGTCCTTCGCCCCCAGCCGGGCGCGGCCGATCTCGTCCAGCCTGGCGTGCAGCGGCGCGACGCTGCGCACGTCGCGGACGACCGTGGTCTCGGGCAGCCCGGTGTAGGCGGCCGAGCCGTGCCAGATCCCGGCCGGCGGGTGCGGGACCAGCGCGCCGGGCGGCAGTGCCGCGTGGTCCGGGTGCGGAGCAGGGTTGACCTGGTCAGGGGCGGCCGGGCTGGTCTCCGACCGGTCGATGACCACCCGGAAGCCGAGCCCGGCGTCGACCGAGCGGGCCTGGACGCGCCGCACCGTGCCGAAGGCCCCGAACTCGACCTCGATCCGGGCCTCGCCCTCGAACACCACTCCCGCCGTCTTCACCTTGGTACCCAGGGACAGTTCGTCGCCGCCGCCGGTCAGCACGACCCGGTCCCGGCCCGTCCTGACACCGGCGCCGAGGCCTCCGCCGCCGTTCTTCGCCGATCCGGTCCCGGTGCCCACCAGCGGGAACTGCCACCCCTTGCCGGTGGTGTCCTGCTCCACGTGCGAGCGGGACGTCCCGGTGGCGATGTTGAACTCGGTGGGCGGCAGCTCCGCCGTCGGCCCGATCGTGTGGATCCGGGCGTTCCGCAGGGTAATGACGGCCTTCGGGCCGGTCAGGCTGTCCACCTCGACCGTCCTGGTCTCGCCCGACATCAGGGCCTTGAGGTCCTGGTGGAGCGCGCCCAGGTCGATCTGCTCCAGCAGCCTGGCCTTCAGCGCGGGCCAGGTGCTGCCGAAGTGCTCCCTCGCCTGGGCCTCGAAGCCCGCGACGAACCCGGGCATGCCCTTGGCGCCCCCGGCCGCGTTCAGGTCGACGAGCTGGATGCCCTCGGGCCCCGCGGCCGCCTCCGGCGTGTGCGGCAGCGCCCACACGTCCGTCACGATGTGCGGACCGGACAGCCGTCCGCCGCCCGGACCCGCCCCCGGCGGGGGCAGCAGCGGAGGGACGGCCGGCCGCGGAGCACCGGTCTCCCGGAGCGGGACGGCCACCTGGGCCCGCACGTCGACCGGCGGGACCGGTTCCGAGGCGACCTCGCCGAACACGCCGAGGGTGCGCCGGCCGAGGCCGACGAACTCCGCCCTCAGCTGGAAGACGGTGTCGAACAGGGCGGCGGTCTCCGAAGTCTTGCCGCGGGCCACCATCCGGCTCGCCTGGGCGTCGGCCTTGCCGTGCTGCCAGTCACGCTGGTAGCCGACGGTCTCGGTCAGGTCGGCCGGCTTGCCGAACTTGAACTTCGCCTGGACGCCGGCGTTCAGCTGGAGCAGCCGGTCGCCGGTCACCCCGACCGAGGTCTGCCGCTCCGAGCCGTATTCGAACTCGAAGTCGTCGGCGGACCTGACGAAGGTGCTGCGGCCGAGGTCGGCCGCGACCCGGACGGTGCCGCTCCAGGTGCCGATCGAGAAGGGGACGTCCCAGACCTCGCCCCGGGACAGGGCCGTGAGCTTGGCCTGGAGGGTCTCCGCGCCGAACAGGCTCTCGGCGAGCGTCCTGGCCGCCGCCTCCTCGCCGTGCAGGACCCGGGCGAACCGGTCGGTGAAGTGCTCCAGGAGCTGGGTACGGGTGCTGCCGAGGCCGATCAGCACGTCCGAGGCCGCCAGGCCGTGCTCGTCGATCCTCGTCGGACGGGTGGGCAGCACCGGGCCGAGGACGGTGTGCTGCGTACCGTTCGCCTCGGTGACGACGTCGCCCGGCTGAAGGACCGCGCCGTCGTCCTCGTGCGGCCCCTCGGTCCGCGTCGCGGACTCCATGAACGCCCGGTACCCGTCGAGCACGTCGTCCTCGCCCGGCCGCACCACCGGGCGGCCCTCCCCCTCCACCGACTCCATGAACGCCCGGAACCGCCCGAACAGCTCCTCCTCGCCGGGCCGCTGGGCCAGCCGGCTCTCCCGCTCGGCCGACTCCATGAACGCCCGGAACCGCCCGAACAGCTCCTCCTCGCCGGGCCGCTGGGCCAGCCGGCTCTCCCGCTCGGCCGAGCGCACGAACTCCCGGAAGCCGTCGAACAGCTGCTCCTCGGCATCGGTCCGGGCGACCGGGTTGGCCGGCTCCGGGTGGCCGACCTGCGGGTCCGCACCGAAGAGGTCCGTCAGCAGCGGCACCAGCTCGGGCACGTTCTCCCGCACCCACTCGGCGCCGTTGTTCCGCGCCAGCCCCGTGACCGGGTCGTTCCCGTGGTTGTACCCGAAGTACGCGGTGACCAGCTGCGCGAAGAACTCGTGCTCGTCGCGCGCGGAGTAGTTCCCGACCCGGTCGCCGTTCCCGTCCCGCAGACCGCCGTCCGGCCAGGCCGTGACGTCCTCCTCACCGAACAGCCCGGTCAGCGCGTCGGCGTCGCTCCGCTCCCGGAACGCCTCCTCGACCAGCCCGCGCTGCGCCGCGGTGAGGCCGAACTCGTGGATCGCGTGCGCCAGTTCGTGCACCGACGTGGAGTAGCCCTCGGCATGCGCCGGGTCCGGTCCCACCGACGTCCGGGAACCCAGCAGGTTCTCCTCCGTGATCAGCACCAGCCCGTGACCGCTGGCGCCCCGGACCACCGCCCAGTCCCGGCCGTCGCCCGTACCGTGCCCGGACGCCACGAAGCCCGGGACGTCCGTCATCGGGACGTCGCGCGGCACCACCACGACCCTGGCACCGGACGCCACCAACCGCTCCGCGACGACCTTGTCCGCCAGCATCCGCGCCAGCAGGTCCTCGGCCGTCCGCCGCGCCGCCACCGGCTGGTGGGTCCGCGGATCGACCTCGATCAGCAGCCTCACCGCCGCCTGCGCGAAGTCCCCCGGCTCCAACTCCTCCCGCAGACCCGTCAGGTACGCCTCCTCCGAGGCCAGCTGCCGCCGCTCCTCCGACGACAGGTAGTCCAGCGCCTGCACCCACTCGTGCAGCGGCCCCGGCACCGGCATCTCCCCGCCGCCCAGGCCCACCGGCGGCCGGCCCGCCACGGACTGCCCGTCCTGCCCGGTCGCCGCCGGGGCCGGGAGGACCGGCGACGACGGCGGGAGGGTCGGCGACGACGGCGGCGTCGCCTCGGCCGGCGGGGGCGGGGTGGGGCTCGGTCCGGTGAGCCGCAGTTCCGAGGGGAGTTCCGTGACGACCCGGTCGGCGGGGCCCCCCGAGTAGCCGGCCGGCGTCTCGATGACCGCGGGGGCGATCGAGACGCTGGAGCCGCCCTGCCCCTCGTAGGGTTGGGCGACCATCCACGTGCCGCCCGTGGCGACCACCGGGAAGCCCTTGGCGTCGTAGCCGACCGAGGTCGAAGCGACGAAGGTCCGGCCGCCACCGGGGTGCGCGGGATCGTCGAGGTGCCGGCCCGGGAACGGTATGAACCAGAGGTCCTCCTTGGGCGCGCGGACGGTGACGCTCACGTTCACCATGGAGAGGTAGACCTGGACCATGGCCAGGTACACGCCGTTCTGCGTCGCACCCAGGCGCGGGATGGCGAACTCGAGCCCCGTCAGCCCGTTCCAGTACCGGTGCGTCCTGAGATCGGCGATCAGCCGGGCCATCTCCCAGGCGGTGACCTGGTGCCCGTCGACCACCGGGAAGCCGTCCGCGTCGGTGCGGCCCACGATCTCGAACGTCAGGTACGTGCCCTCGACGTACCCGAAATCCGGCAGCACCGTGCCGTCCAGCACCCAGCCGTGGAACCGTCCCGAGGTGTCGGTGAGCGGCCGGCCCTGCTGGACCCACCCGGTGCCCGGCAGTTGGTGGACGACCGGACCGGACGCCGGCGGAACGGCTTGCGGCACCCGGGCGACCGACCCCGGCTGCTGCCCCGCCGCGGTGCTCCCGTCCCCCGTCTGCGGTGCGTGCGTGCTGGGCCCGCCGACGTCGAGCAGGTCGTCCAGCTCGATGATCCTCCCCTCGGAGTCCTGCCCCGGCTCGTGCCCCGGCTGTTCCTCGGCCGGGTCCGCATCGGGGTGCGCACCCCAAGAGGAGACGTCCACGCCGAGCCCGACGGCGTGCGGGGACGGGCCGACGAAGGGCGTGCTCTCACCGTTGCCCACCCTGAACTCGGTGCCCTCGTCCAGGAAGTACGGCCCGAGCTTCTCCGGCCGGCTCCCGTGCTCCAGCCAGAGCCAGTTCCCGGGGCCCAGGTGCACCTGTTCCCCGACGAAGGACAGACCGACCTTCTCGGCGACCAGGAGGTGCGTGGTGCCGAGCGGCGAGGCGACGATCCAGACGTTCCCCGCCGCCGCGAGTGCCACGACCTTCCGGTTCATCCGCCACAGGTGGCCGAGCATCTGGTCGGCGTACGACCGGTGGGCGTCCGACGCCAGGTCGGTGGCCAGCAGGCGCAGTGGCCTGCGGACGTCCCAGCTGCCGTCCTGCACGAGCTTGAACAGGGCGTGCGCGGCCTCGGCCGGGGTGAGGGCGGTGCCGTTCAGGCCGGGGCGCCCTCCGACGGTGTCCAGCACCACAGTGAGGAAGTCGTCCCGGAACTGCAGCGTCTTCAGGAGCGGTACCAGCGCGTCGTAGTCCGCGGGCCGGTCCCCCAGCAGGTAGAGGTTCGGTTCGCCCGGGACCACCGGCTCGGCGTCGGCCCGTCCGACGGCTGCCCAGGCCGTCCGCAGGTCGTCCAGGGTCGAGGCGTGGCCGGTGTGCTCCACGTCCTGGGCGACGGCCAGGAGCCGGCGCAGGTCGTGGTCGCCCGTCCCGGTCCCGCCGGTCACCTGCTCGGTGAACCGCCGCAGGTCGTCCTGGGTGATCCGGTGGTCCGGCGGCAGACCGAGCTCGGTCCGGGCCAGGGTCGCGACCAGGGTCACTCCGGTGAGCTCGGCGAGGGTGTGCCCGACGGCGTCGTGCAGGGTGGCGGCGATCCGCGCGGCGTCCCACAGGTGCTCGGTCGCCCGGCGGACCAGGACCTCGTCCGGAGCGTCCGCATGGGCCCGGTGCGCGCCCGGCAGCCCGGCATGGGCGCCCACGGCCTTGGCGAGCGGCCAGAGGTCCCGGTGGAACCGCACGTCGGAGGTGTTCGCGAGGCGGGCCAGCTGGTGCCTGAGCTGCTCGTGGAGCGGCTGGGGCCACTGGGGCGAGTCGTTCCGCCACTCGAACGGCCGCGCGGCTCCGCTCTCGATGTAGTCGATCCGCTCGTACGGTCCGGTCTCGGTGCTGCCGGTGCCGGTGCCGGTGACCGTGAGGAGTGCACCGGGCTTGATCAGGACCTCCCGTTCCCCGTCCCGGTAGCGGGAGAACGGGGTGATGTCGACCCCGTGCTCGCCCACCAGACGGATCCGGGCCAGGACCCGGTGGGCCAGTTTGTACTGGGCCAGCTTGGCGTCGGATGCCAGGAACCCCTCGGCCGTCTCCTCCAGTCGGCTGGTGCTCAGCAGCCCCGCGTTCCTCTGCGTCCTGCCCGGCCTGGCCGCCGTGAACACGGCCTCCGGTCCGTCCAGGCGGCCCAGCCCCCACTCGCCCCGGTAGACGACCCCGGTGACGGCCGGGAGCCGGTCCAGCGCCTCGATGATCATCTCGGCGTGGATCCGCAGCTCCTTCTCGATCTCGGGCAGCAGTGCCCGAGCCATCCGGGAGAGCTCCGCGGAGTGCTCGGGCGTGCGGAGCTCCCGCTCGGGACGGGCGATGAGCTCGCCGAGCACCGGGTGACCCAGGAGCACCGACGGCACCCCCTTGACCGGCCCGGCCAGCAACGCGTCGATCTGCTTGCCCAGCGCGGTGTGCAGCAGCGGTCCGTCGAACTTCAGCAGCACGTTGATCAGCGGGTACGCCGTGCCGGTGTAGATGTTGAGCGCCTCGACGTGGGCCAGGCTCAGCCGCGCGCCGAGCTCGGCCTTGGTCAGGCCGTTGTCGGTCAGCCACTCCCGCTCGGACGAGTACGGCTCGTGGCCCGGCTCGGCCATCCGCTGCCACACCCGCCGCAGGGATTCCAGGCCCTCCTCGTCGAAGCCGCCGTTGCGGCGCGAGCGGGTCGCCAGGGCGTGGTAGACCGACTCGTGCGGGAGCATGCCGAGCTCCCGGCGCAGGGTGCTCTCGGGCAGGCCCGGGATGTGCCGGTACATCACGGCGGCCTCGGTCAGCAGGTGCGAGGGCACCGGCGGGAGCTCGCCGGCGAGTTCGGCACCCTTGAGGATCTCGTAGAGCGAGTGGTCGCCGAGCGGCAGCATCCAGCCGACCAGCGCGACCAGCATGTCCTGGGTCTCGACGCCCGGGACCTTGAGCGCGCGGAACGCGCTGAGCATCTTCGCCGTCGTCGCCGAGACGCCGGTACTGAGCTGCATCCCCTTGGTGTTCCGGGTCTCGCCGTACCAGCTGGAGGCCGAGTTCACCTGGTGCCTGAAGTTGCCCGGCTCCCAGTGGAGGAGCTGGGAGGTGTCGGTGTTCTGGAACTGCCGTTCCCGGGGGCTCAACGGCATCTGGAAGTCGATGAGCTTCCGGTCCGGCTTCGGCGGGTCCGTCTCGGTCCGCTCGGTGCGGGCTTCGTAGCTGGCCCGGAACTCCCGGTGGAGCGCCAGCGGGGCCTTGTGCGCGACCACGCCGGTGGCGAAGTAGTCCTTGTCGAAGTAGCCGCCCCCGCCGGTCAGTTTGTGCGAGAGCTTCCGGGTGGTGCTGTTGAGGTAGTCCAGCTGCTGCGACACCCGCGTGGCGTCCAAGCCCAGTTCACGCAACCGGGCAACCGGTTCCCCGTCCTCGGCGAGGCCGTTCAGCACCTGCTTGAGGCCGTACGAACCGGGCGGCCGCGTGGCGTCGTGCGCGTACGCGGCGTTGAAGATGGCGGTCATCAGCTCACGGAGGTTGCCCGTCGCCAGCAGCTCGTGGAACTCCCCCTGGGTGAGATGCTCGCCGACCTGCCCGGCCGAGGTCAGGTCCTTGCTCAGGAAGGCCCGGTAGACCTGCTCGCCGGTGGGGTCGCCGTGGGCCGCCTTCAGCACCTCGTACAGCCGGTACGCGCTCTCCCGGGCCGCTCGCAGCGCCCCTTCGTGGCGATAGGCGAGCAGGCCGACGGAGTGCTCGAAGTTCTTCGCGACGGTCTCGTACTCCGGCGCGTTGTACAGGTGCCTGCGGCCGGCACCGAACTCGTGCGCCTGCGGGTCCGGCACCACGATCGGGTGCTCGGGAGTGGCGGCCCGTGGCGCGGACCCGCCGTCCAGGTGCGCCGGCAGCTCGGTGGCCACCACCGGGGCGTGCTCGTCCGGGGCCGTGAGCCGGACCCAGTGGCCGCCCGCCTCGACGCGCGGCAGCCCGTTGCTGTCGAACCCGACGTCGCGGCTGACGATCAACCTGCGCGAGCCGTCGCCCGCGGCGTGGTCGCGCACCGACCACAGGGTGCCGCCCGGAGCGTCCACCTCGATCTTCAGCTCCGGCCTGAGCTCGCGCAGGGCGGCGACGAAGCGCGCCGCGTACGAGTCCGCACCGCCGCGGCCGGCGTCGCAGCCGGCCAGGCGCAGCGGCCGGCCGTCCCACACGCCCCGGTCGTACAGGTCGAGCGCGGTCCTGGCCAGCTCGTGCGGCGGGACGGGCTTCCCGTCGAGGTGGGGGGCGCCGTCCGGTCCCTTGCCGTGGAAGACCAGGGTGAAGTGCGACGGGTCGGCGGGGAAGTGGGCGAGCGCCTCGTCGGTGGCGCGCGGATCCGGTCCCCGGTCGGCCAGCCAGTGCACGCCGGGACGGACCTCGGTCGTGACCGGCGGGTGCTCGTGGAGGGCGACCGGAGCGCCCAGCGCCGAGGCGACGGCCGCCGTCAGGTCGTCCCCGCCCGGCAGGTCGGCGGTGTCCCTGGCGCGGACGGTCAGCTGTCCGTCGGCGGGTCCGTGGTCGCCGCCGGTGGTCCGGATCGGCTCCTCCGCGGTGTCCGTCCGGCGGCCGAAGGCGTCCTCGTGGGCGCGCTGGTGGGCGTTCCAACCGGCCGCGTCGAAGTGGTCGAGGCTCCACAGTTCGCGGTAGCGGGCGACGAAGTCGTCGCCGTACTCGCGCTTGAGGTGGTCGGTCAGGGCCTCGATGAGGGTGTGGCGCGCCGCGAGCCCGTCGAAGCCCCTGGCGGCCTCGCGCAGGGCGGGGGCGGCCTCCTTCTCGAAGGCCGCGTGCTCGCGCAGTTCCCGGACGAGTTCACCGCGGGCGTTCTGCCAGTGCTCCTGGCGGCCGGCGAGGTCCTCGTGCGAGCGGAAGGACTCGTCGAAGGCGCGGGCGATCCGGTCGCCGTGGCCCTCCGTCAGGCGGTCGGCGGCGTGCGGGGACAGGCCGTGCTCGCGGGCGGCCGCCTGGGCCTCGGCCGTGGCCTGGCGGCGGACGGCGAGGCGGGCGGCCTGGTGGGTGAGCCGGTCGTGCAGGGCGGCGGGGTCGACGAGCCGGTCGAGGGCGGCGCGCAGCGCGGCGGGCTCGCCGACGCGCTCGGTGGCGGCCCGGTCCATCTCCCCGGCGAGTTCGCGGAGCACCGTGTCCTTGGCCCGCAGCACGTCGGACTCGTCGGCGCCGAACCTCTCGGCGAACTCCTTGCGCGCGAGGTCCTCGGCCCAGCTGTCGGCCGCCCTCTCCGCCTCCGCGACGGCCCGGTTGATCGCGGCCTCGCGGACCGCCTGCACGGCGAACTCGTGCGGCAGGGCGGACGGATTCTCGGCCTGCGATCGGGCGTACAGCTCCCTGACCTCGTCGTGGCCCCGGCGCCTGCCGGTCGCCTCGTCCCGCGGGCCCGCCGCCTCGTCGTAGTCAGCGGCGACGCGTTCGTGCAGCCGCTCCCGGATCGCCCGCAGACTGCTCGGCGACAGGTCGACGTGCTCCGTCACGCCGACGGCGGCGAGCATCTCCCGGTCGGTCGGCGAGAGTCGGTCGTACCAGCCGCCGACCGCCTGCTCGACCCGCTGCTCGACCTCGGCCAGCGCCTTCGCCCGGTCGGTCTCCAGGAGGAGTTCGGCGCGCGCGTGCTCGGTGAGCCGTCGCAGGGCCTGGCCGGCCAGGGTGTTGGCCTCGGTGGTGAGGCTGTCCGCGTCCGCGTAGATCCGGGCGGCCTCCTCGTCCGCGCGCGCCCGGAAGTCCTGCCGGACGAGCTCCACGACGGACGCCGGGGGACGCTCGGGGGTGAGGGCGACGCCGGTCGCGCCGTCGGTGATCCGCAGGGCGTCCCCGGCGGCCAGCGCCCGGTCGAAGTGCTGCACCGCCACCCGGACGGCGGCCTCGCGGACGGCGGCGACCCGCACCAGGCCGTCGAGGTCGCCGAGGATCCGCTGCCGGTCCTCCGGCCGGGCGGCCAGGGACTCGTACATCATCGTGCGGGCCCGCTCGTGGACCGCTCCGCGCAGGTCGGCCGGCGCGTCCTCCGGGAACCGGCCCGGGGCGTCCAGGGCCTCGTCCAGCAGCCGCTCGGCCTCGTCCTCGCGCCGGTGGCCGCTGCCGTCCGGGTCCGTCCGCAGTTCCTCGGCCGCCTCGGCGAGCTTGGCCTCGTACTGGTCCTGGAGGTCCCGTTGGGTCCGGCGCCACTGTTCGGCCCGCACCCCGTCCGCCTCGGCCCGGACGTGCTCGGGGGCGTCGGTGTAGTGGTAGGCCTTCGGTTCCGGGTCCGGACCGAAGACCATGGCGGCGTCCATCGGCCGCACCTCGCCGGTGGGCTGGTGCTCGTACCCCGCCGGCACCTGCGACTCGGTCCTGGTCACGACCGGCTCGCCGCCGTCGGACGGCCTGGCGTACGTGTGCCACGCACCGCCGCCGACCACCGTCGGGCGGCCGTCCGGGCCGAAGCCGACGTTCGCCGCGACGATCACGTGGCCGGTGCCGGGGCCCTCCACCACGGTTTTGCCGCTGAACCGGGGCGCCACCCAGACCGGGCCGTCGGCCGCCACCGCCTTGAGGTCGGCGAGCTTCGGGTTCGACCAGACGTGTTCCATCACCTGCCGGACGTAGCCCTGGCCGGTGGCGCCGTCGAGGCCGCAGGAGACGAACTCGATCGTGCGACGGTCACCCGACAGGTGCCCGAGCGAGGCCAGGCCTCGGACCACCGAGGCGAGTTCGCCGGGCGGCATCGGCGCGCCGCTCCCGTCGGTGTGGATCACGACGGTGTAGCGGGTGGGGTCGACGGGCAGCTTCTCCAGCACTTCCAGGACGTGCCGGCTCGGCTCGGCCTCGCCCGCGACCCAGCCGGGCTGCCGGTCCGGCCCGGTGTGGGGCAGGAAGTGGCCGGTGGTCGGCGGGACGTGGGAGTCGTCGCCGACGTCGAGGTACTGCAGGCGCTCGGTGCCACCCGGCTCGGCCGGGTCCCGGTGCCCGGTCGGCTGCGGGTTCTGCGGGTCGGGGTGTTGAGGGGCGAGGTCCTTCGGGTCAGGGCGCTGGGGCTCGTCGTTCCGCGGCTCGGGGGTCCGCGGCTCGGGCACCGTCCGGTCCCCGTCACCGGTGGGCTGCGGTCGCTGGTCCTGCGGCCGCTCCCCGTGCTGCCCGGTGCCCGGCGCGTGGGCGGGCGGCGGGACGTCCGACGAGGTGGCGGTGGTGGCGTGCGCAGGAACCGGCACGGTCTCGGTGGTCTCCTCCACCGGCGTCCGCCTCGGCTCCTCCTTCGGGCCGCCGACCGTCGAGCTCTGCTTCGGCGGTTCCGGCCTGGAGGTGTCCGAGGAGGCCTTGGACGGCTCGGACGGCGCCTTCGGCCCGCCGTCCCCGCCCGTCACCTTGACCGGGGGTTCGGCCGGGGTGTTCGCCGTGGGCCGCGCGGGCTTGTCCCCGGACGGCGCGGGCGAGCCGTCGGAGTCCAGCTTGAGGTGCTCCGGCCGGGTGCCCTCCGGCAGTCCGGTCACGTGCGGGGCGCCCCCGGCCCCCTCCGGGCGGGAGACCCAGAGCGAGGTGGGGTGGCCCATCAGGTTGGACACCACCGCCAACGGGAAGCGCGCGTAGTTGGGGAGTTCGATGTCCGAGAGCTTCAGCCGCAGCGGGCCGCCGGCGATGTGCCCGAGGTGGCCGAGCGCCCCCATCGCGACACCGCCGTAGAAGCTCTCCACGCTGACGGTGAACTCGTGGTTCTCGCCGAAGGTCAGGTTGTAGGCGCCCTCGCTGACGACGTTCTGGACGCCGCCCTTGAGGTAGTTGCCGACGCCCTCGCCGAGCTTGTACAGGAACTGCCCGGCGCTCTGCGGGTGCAGGCCGTCCATCAGGCCGACGGCCCGCCCGGCGAGGTCCTGGACGGCCCTGACGCTCTCCCGGAGCTCCTGCTGCTGCAGTTGGAGGGCCGCCAGGTCCTTCGCGCCGCCGGTCAGCGAGCCGCCGCCGAGCTGCTTCAGCTCGTTCTGCATGTGGGTGATCTGCCGGGTGACGCCCTGCAGTTCGGCCCTGAGCGTCCCCGCCTCCAGCCCCTTGCTGGAGGCGACCAGCGTGGACACCAGCTTGTTGACCGCCCCGAGGTCGATCGCGTAGCGGGCCCCCTCACTGGCGAGTCGCGAGGCGATCAATCGGCCTGCGGCGTTGGCGAGTTCGGCGTCGACGCCCAGCTTGACGAGGTCCCGCCCGAAGGCCTCCCCCATCGTCCTGGTGAGCTTCTCGACCTTGCTGAGGTGCTCGACGACGTTCTCGATGCCCTGCTCGCCGGCTCCCTTGCCGTACTTCTCCCCGAGCTGTCCGGCGATGTCCTTGAGCGTGTTGCCGCCCTTCCCCGCGACGTTCTCGATGCCCTTCCCCGCGCCGGCGGGGTACTCCTTCTTGAGCTGCCCGGTCAGATCCTTGAGGCTGTTGCGCCCGGCCTCCGCTGCGGTGAGCCGCTTCTCCAGGTCCTTCGCGACCTTCGCCCTGGCCTGCTCCACGGCCTCCTTGCCGCCGATCTTCGACTCGCTCCTGCGCAGGATGTTGAAGAACTCCTTCAACTCCGCGCCGCTCATCGACTTCAGCTCGTTCTTCAGCAGGTCCTTGAACTCGGATCCGGCCAGCGCCTTGAGGTCGGCCTGCAGCTCCTTGCCGACGCCGCGTCCGAAGATCCGCCCGAACGCCTTGCCGAGACCGAAGGTGAGCAGCTCCAGCGGCCCGGTGAGCAGGCCGTTGATCGCCCCCATCTCGACCGCCTGGATGAAGGACTCCTTCTCCCAGTGGTCCTTGTGGCCCTTGCCGATCTGGATGCCCTGGATGATCCCGTCCATTACCACGGCGGTGGTGATGGAGAGGAACTCGTGCAGCAGGAGCTGCTTGAACAGCCAGATGAAGACCTGCTTGATCACCGCGCCCGCGGTCTCGTAGGCGACGAAGATCCCCGCGAGCGAGCCGCCGAAGGTGATCGGCGACATGGCGATCGCCCAGGCGATCTGGGCCACCAGCTGGATGAGCTGGGCGATGATCATCCACTTGGCGTACTCGACCTGGTTGGCCACCTTGTGGGCGAAGTCCCCGAGCTGCTTGGCCATGTGGCCGGCCGCCGTCACGAAGTCGGTACCGCCGGTCTCGCCGATCAACTCGCGCATCTTCTGCATGAAGGCGTCGGCCGCCTCGCCCTCGAAGCTCTCGTTGCAGAGCTTCACCAGCTCGACCAGGTAGCCGCGGAGCTCGGGGACCTTCTCGTGGATGACGAGGTAGTCGTCGCCCGCCGTACGGAGCTTGTCCTCGTCGGCCTCCGGCCACTTCATGCCGGTCACGATGCCGAAGAACTTCGCCAGGCCCGGCGGCAGCATGATCGACACGGTGATGCGCTCCTGGCAGTGGTCGAACGGAGGGAGGAAGGAGTGGAGGAGGGCGCCCGGAGGCGGGGTTCGGGCGGGCCGTCGGCGCCCGCCCCGGGCACGACGGGAGGCGGGGGCGCCGTCAGGTGCGGCTGGCGTCCTCGTCGGCGTTGTTGAGGATCGTGGAGGTGTTCTTGCCCGCCTGCCCGGCGCTCTCGACGGTGGCCCGCACCCTCTTGAACAGCCCCGTGATGGAGGTCGTGGGCTCGTCGACGTTCTCGTGGTACGTCTTGCCGATCTCGTCGTTGCCGGCCGAGTTCTTGTTGTACTCGTTGATCTCCCGGGTCCTGCTCTCGAGCTCCTTGAACAGGTCGGACAGCTCGGGGTATTTGGAGAACTTGTCGGTGAGGTCGGACAGCGCGGTCAGGGTCGGCTTAGCCACGGAACTCCTCCTGCCGGTCGCGCTTGCGCCGCGCCTCCGCCGCCGCCGCGTCGGCGAAGCCGGGCCGCATCTGGCGCAGCGGGGCGAACAGGTCGTCCAGTTCGGTGCCGCCGACCATCGAGGCCGCCAGCGTCTCGCCGAGGCCGCTGAACCCGCTCATCGTCGCGGCCACCCGGTCCCCGAGGTCGGCCCGCGCGGTGTTCAGCACGTCGATGATCGCCTTGGACAGCTCGCCCGGGGCCATCGAGCGGTAGGCGGTGGTGTGGAAGGTCAGCGACACCACCTGTCCCTGAGCCCCGACCACGGCGGTGAGCAACCGGTCCTTGGACGTCACCGAGGCGGTCGCCGCCTCCAGCTCCTTGGCCGCCGCGGCCATCTTGACCTGCTGCTCCTCCAGCGCGGCCATCGCCTGCTCGATCTGTGCGGTGAACGGGAACTCCACGCCCGCACCTCCCTCTCTTCCCGAGGGCGCGCCCCGGGCCCGGAGGTGCCGGGCCCGGAACGCGCCGGTCCATGGGGTCGTACGGTCCTCTCTACGGCTGCGCCCGCCCGTCTGGTTCGACGCCGGCCGCGGACGCTCAGCGGCCGATGACGCCCGTCACCGCGCCGGAGTCGGTGCCCCAGACCTCCTCGTCCTCGGACAACCAGGTGGTGCGCTGGCGCTCCTTCTCGCCCTGGCCGGGCGCACCGGCGCCCGCACCGGCGCCCATCGGCGGCATCATCGGACCGGTCATGCCGTTGGTCCCGCCCGTGGTCGAGATGCCGCGGCCCATCAGCTGGGACTCCTCGGCGGCGGCCGCCGCGGCCCGTCCCCCGGCGGTGCGCGCGGACTGTGCCTCCGCGGCGAGTTCGGCGATCCTGGCCGGGTCGCTCATCGCGGCCGCCCTGCCGCCGATGCCGAGGGTCGGCGGCCCGGCCGCCACGGTGCCGCGGCCACCGGACCCGCCGGAACCGGTGAACGGCTGGCCCAACAGGTCGGTGCCGCCCTTGAACGAGGTGGTGAAGTCGCCGCTCCCGGAGCCGGTGGAGATCCCGCCGAGCGACGGCAGCCCCGTCCAGCTGCCCCCGATGGAGCCCCCGCCGGGATATTCGACCCCGGTGGTGGGACGGCCGGCGAGGAGGGCGTGCGCCTGGTCGTTCATCAACTGCTCGAACTGTGACACCGGCTTGCCGTCCGACCCCAGGACGACGCCGTCCTTGTCGATCGTGTCGTCCTTGCCGAGCACGACCAGGTTGCCGTTGGCGTCCTTCAGCAGCTTCCCGTCCGGGCCTGTGACGGTGCCGTCGTCGTTCCGCTTGGACCCGACGGGCACCTTGAAGGCGCCCCCGCCGGTACCGGTGCCGGTGCCGGGGACGGTGGCCGGCGGGCCGACCGTCGTTCCCGGGGGGACGACGAGCGGTTTGCCGTCCTTGTCGACCACCGGCTTGCCGTCCGGGCCGATCACCTCGCCCTTGCCGTTGACGGTACTGCCGGGCGGCACGGTGACCGGCTTGCCGTCCTTGCCCAGGAGCGGGTTCCCCTTGCCGTCCAGCAGCGTCGACTGGCCGCCGGTCCCCGAGCCGTTCCTGCCGCCGGTGCCGCCTGGGGTGCCGGGCACCGTCACGGGTGGCGGGGGCGGGCTCTTGCCCCCGCCATCGGGGCCGGTCTTGTCCTTGTTCTCGGGGTTGAGGTCGTCCTTGCCCGGGCCGCCGCTCCCCGGGCCCCCGTCACCGGTGCCGGGCGGATTGGGGGTGTCCTTGGTGGGCGGCTTGTCGGCGGGCAGCCACTTCTGCGGGGGCTGGAGCTTCTGGAGGACGGCGGTGGCGTGGTTGTACTTCTGCTTGAAGGTGGTCATCACGTCGGTCGCCTGCTTGTCCAGGACGATCTGGATCCAGCCCGTCCAGATCTTCTTGGCGATGTCGTCGATCCAGGCCTTCAGGGCCTCCTTGTTCTCCGGCGACGGGGCGGCGCCGGTGGTCGCGAACGTGAAGGTGAGCGTTCCGTTGGTGTTCCTGGTCATGGTCGGCTGCACGTAGGCCGTCGCCGCGCCGAAGGCCGAGTGGACGCACTCGGAGGGCCAGGAGAAGGACGCCCCCTTGCCGTTCTGGTCCTTGTCGTCGTTCTTGAGGGACCACTTCGTCCCCGCCTCCAGCCGCGAGTCCGGAACCGCACGCCAGGCGGTGTAGCCCTGGTACAGCCCGTACACCGCCGTGCGCAGTGCGTCCGCGGTGTCCCGCAGGCACTGGGCCTTGGTGTCGGCGTCGTCGCCGAGCTCGACGTGCACCTGGATGAGCTGGTTCCGCAGCCCGATCAGGACCTCCTTGAACCGGCCCGCCGCACTGCCCTGGAACTCGCTGCCCGCGCCCTCGACGCTGTCCGCCCAGCCCTGGACGGTCTTCTGCTGCTCCTTGACCCAGGTGTTGGTGGCGGTGATGACCCCCGCCAGGTGATCGAAGCTCGGGGCGCTGGTGCGGTCGTTGTAGCCGACGCCCCAGATCAGCGGGCCGAGGATCTGGTCCGCGGCCTTCCCGAAGTTCCCGAGCGGGGTGTCGTTGTTGGGGGCGCCCTCCGGCGGCTTGAGCTGCCAGAAGTTCCAGTCGCACGTGACGCCGACGATCGTGCTGTACGTGTAGGTCTCGCCGGGGGCGTCGTAGACCCACTCGGCCCACATGTCGAAGCCGGCCTGCTCGCCCTCCTTGTACGGCTTCAGGGCGTCGTTCGTCGACTTGAGGGTGCTGCTGACCGTGATCCCGGTGATCCACGGTTTGTCGGTCACGGAGTCGCGGCTCATGATCGAGCCCTGGGTCGAGGACGCGAACGCCGCCAGGGCCCCTTCCCACGGATACGAGCTGGGTGCTGTTTCTGCCACGGCTTCCTCCTGGAGGCGTGCGGACGGGACGGGTGTCGGCCCGGTCGCCGGACGGGTGCTCCGCCCGGCGACCCGGCGGCTCAGCCGGTGCTGGTCGTGGGCTTCGTGACGCCGGCCAGGACATCGCCGAAGAGCTCGATCGTCTCCGCCTCCGTCAGGCTGTGGTCCTCGCCCTCATCGAACTTGGTGCCGGCCATCTCCAGGTCGAGCTTGATCTTCCCGACGTCGGTCTGGATCGTGGTCAGCGCCTCCCTGACGCTGTCCTTGAAGGCGTCCGCGCCCGTCTTCAGCGCCTGGATCTCCGGAACGCCGTTGTTGCCCGGCAGCACGGGCGGACAGGTGAGTACGTTGTTCGCCTCGGTGCCGATGTCGATCCGGAAGGCCTCCAGCTTCGCGGCGAACGCCTTGAGACCGCTGGTCGAGACCTTGATCGTGGTGTCACCCATGGGACCGTCTCCGCCTCGTGACTAGCCGAACTGCTTCCGCGCGCCCTGGTCGGCCTCGGTCATGATGTGGTGCATGTTGGTGAGCTTGCCGCCGGCGGCGATGATGTCCTGGTTCATCTGCGCGGCGTTCGTCGTCACCGCCCGCTTGAACTCGGTGAAGGCGTCGGCGGCGGCACCCTGGAAACTTCCGCTCTCGGTCAGGGAGTTCAGCTTCTGCTCCACCTCCCACAGGGCGTCGTCCATCAGCTTGCCCGCCTGGCCCAGCTCGCTCGCGGCCTGGGCGACGGTCTCGTGGTGGAGCTGGATGCTCCCGAAGTTGTCCATCGACATGGTGTGCTCGTTCCCTTCTGGTCCGCGACGCGCCGTCAGGCGCCGTTCAGGGCGGTGAGGATGCCGTCGGCGGCGTGCATCCTGGCCTCTTCCTCGGCGTGGGTGAGGACCTGGTCGGCACCCTTGGTGGCCTCGGCGAAGCGCTCGAAGGCCCCGATGACCGTGTGGTAGCGCGTCATCCAGTCGCCGACCTTCTCCTGGAAGGTCGAGCTGGCACCGGAGATGTAGCCGGCGGCCAGCTCCTCCCTGATCCGCTCGACCGTGCGGCCGGCGGTGATCATGTTCTCGATCTGCTGCTCGATGTCGGACAGCGCCTTGCGGATCGCCTCGTCCTGTTTGTTCAAGTTCGCCGGCGTGCTCACCAGGTGCTCCTTGTCTCTCCGCGCGCTGGTCGCGCGGCTCTGATCGACTCAACGGGGCTGCCGCTACCGGTGGTTCAGCCGCAACCCGAGGTCGTTGCGGCGGGCACGGCGGCACCCGCGACGGACACTCCCGGCACCACCGCACCCCCCGCGGCGGGCGCGGCCGGCGCCCCCGGCACGGCGGCGGGCACCGCGGCGGTTCCGGTCGCCCCCGGGGTGACCGCTCCGACGGTGGGCGCCGCGGTGTCCCCCAGCGCCGCCGGGTCGAGGCTCGGCCCGGACGGCAGCAGCGCCACCACCGCGGCCGGGACGGAGACCGGTGTCGCCCCGCCGTACCCGAGCTGCTTGGCCGCCGCCGCCGAGGGCAGCGGGTAGCGCACCCCGCCCTCGGTCACCAGGTACTCCGTGCCGCCCGCGCCGGCGCCGGACAGCGCCCGCACCAGGGCGCCGCGCCCCGGCCGGACGGCGATCCGGTCGGCGACCGCGCAGGCCCCGCCCGGCGCTCCGGCCGGCACCGCCGGGGGGCGGCCCGCGTCCGCCCGGTCGGCGGGCAGCACGGTGACGGCGGTGGTCGGAGCGCCGGCGCCGGTGTGCAGGTCGGCGCAGACGCCCTCGCCGTGCAGCGGGGCGACCAGCGCCGGCGGCGCCTCGGGCAGCCCCGCGGAGGGCGGGCCGCCGGGCGCGGTGTGCCCCGCGAGGTCCATCGCACCGATCGACGCGGGCACCGGGGCGGCGCCGCCGTACGCGTCCTTCTGGGTGCGCGGGTCGCCGAGCAGCAGCTTGTACAGCGTCGGGGTGAGCGGCGCGAGGCCGCCCTTGGTGAGCAGGTAGTGGGCGCCGCCCGGGGCCTCGAAGAGCTGGCCGATCCGGGTCGGCTTCCCGCCCAGTACCGGGCCGGTCTCACCGCGCCCGGGGACGGCGGGCGAGGCGAGGTCGGGCCCGGCGGGCAGCGCGTTCAGCACGCCGGCCTGCACCGGGAACGGCGTCGCGCCGCCGTAACCGAGCGCCTGGAGCGCCTGGTTGGCGGTGTCGACGCGCAGCCGCTGGCCCTGCCAGAGCAGGTGCGTCGAGCCGTCCGGGACGGCGACCAGCAGGCCCTGGGTCGGCGTCAGCGCCCGGCCCTCGGACGCCGGGTCCACCAGCAGTCCGAGCCGGGGTGCGGGAGCGCCGGTCGGGCCGGGCTGGACGGTGCCGCAGACCAGCCAGGTGCCGCCGCCCAGGTCGGCGGCGGGCGGCAGCCCGTCCGGGGCGCCGACGATCCCGACCGGGGCGCCGCGCGGCGCGTCCGCGATCGACTCCCGGCTCACCTGGCGCACCGTCATCTGCTCACCGGCCAGCAGCCTGGCGCTGGTGTCGTTCAGCACCGGGTGCAGCTGCCCGCCGACGGACAGGTAGCGGGCACCGGTCTCCCGGACCACCACCAGCGTGCCGGGCTTGGTCCAGCCGTCGCCGCCCCCGGGCCGGATCACCCCGTAGACCGTGACGCCCAGCCCGATCAGCACCCCCACCGCGAGGCCGGTCATGGTGCCCCGGGTGGTGCGCCCGGTCGGGGTGTCCGGCGCGTCGGGCTCCGCCCGCAGCATGCCCGAGGCCACCCTGCTCATCACGAACAGGTGCGCCTGCACCTGGTCGCGTCGGGACTGCATCCAGTTCCTCCCCGGTTCCTCGCGGACCCACCCGCTGCCACGCGGCCGCACCGCGGCGCGCCCACTACGGTCCTACGGCCCCCACCACCGGCCCGGTTCACCGCCCCGGACGGGACCGGCCCCGGACTGTCGGACCCCTCTGCCACACTGGCCCCCGGACTGCCGGACCGAGGGGGCTCCCATGACGGCGCTGTGGATTCCGCCGGTGTACGGGGACGGGCCGACCTCGCTCCGGCTGCTGCGCACGTACTTCACCCGGCGCCGGGCGAAGGGGGACTCGTACTACACGGGCGCCCACTTCGAGCGGCTCGCCGGCGGCGGCGACCGCCCGGAGACGGCGGACCGCTTCACCGCCGACGACCTGCTCGCGATCACCATGCTGAGCGTCTCGGTCGAGCCGCACGGAGCCGTCGAGCTGCTCACCGACCCGGACGGGCACTGGCACCGCCTGCTGTCCGCGATCCCCCGCGACGCCCGGCTGGAGGATCCGGCCTGCGCCCCGCTGGTCGCCCCCGGCGGGCCGGCCGCCGAGCTGTGGGAACGGCTGGCGAACCCGAGCGGCACGTACCCGGGCAAGCCGGACGGGGCTGGCCCCGTGGTCGCGGGCAAGCTGCTGGCCCGCAAGCGGCCGCACCTGGTGCCCGTCTACGACGTCCGGGTGAAGGCCCTGTTCCGGCGGCCGAAGGTCGACACCACCTTCTGGTCCGCGCTGGCCGACGCGCTGCGCGCCGACGGCGGGGCGTTCCGCGCCCGGCTGGCGCGGCTGCGTGCCGAGGCCGGGATCGGCGAGGACATCGGCGTGCTGCGGGTGCTGGACGTCATCGCCTGGATGCACCAGGGCGAGGCCGGGCGGGCCGCGGCGGGCTGAGGCCCCGCGACCGTCACCCGCATCGGTGCGGCGAAGTGGCAGGCGCGGGGCGTCTGGCCGAGGCTGGGGCGGGGGTCCCGCCTCAGAGGGGTACGGTGCCGATGTTCGAGACGAGCTTTGCGTTCCCGCGTTCGCTGGAGGAGCCGGTGGCCGGTGCCCGCGGCCGGGTGGCGGTGGTCGGGGCGGGCGTGGCCGGCCTGGTGTGCGCCTACGAGCTGCAGCGCCGCGGGTTCGACGTCGTCGTGTACGAGCGGGCGAACCGGCCCGGCGGCCGGGTGCGCACCCACCGGTTCTGGGACGGCACCCACGTGGACCTCGGCGCCATGCGCATCCCCGGCAACCACCACTGCGTGCTGCACTACGTCTCCCGCTTCCGGCTGGCCACCCGCCCGTTCGTCAACGCCAACCCGCGCGCCTACTACCACCTGCGCGGCCGCCGGGTCCGGGTGCAGGACGTCGCGGCGCTGTTCCCCGCGTACGATCTGCGCCCGACCGAACGGCGGGCCCCGGCCCCGCTGCTGGACCACCTGCTCGGCTCGGTGTGGCGCACCCTGAGCGTGGAGCAGCAGCGCCGCACGCTGGAGGGCCACTGGGACGACCCGGCGCTGGAGCGGGCGGCCTCGGTGTCGCTGTGGCAGTTCGTCCACGAGCACCTGTCGCAGGACGCCTGGGACCTGGTCGGCCACGCCACCGGCCTCGCCCACTACGAGCAGTCCTCGCTGCTGGAGGTGCTGGTCGACTACTTCGGCCTGTTCCACCGCGGGCAGGTCGAGCTGGTCGACGGGCTGGACGCGCTGATCCACGCCTTCGTCGCCGCGCTGCGCCCCGGAACGCTCCAACTCTCCACCCAGATCGACGAACTGGCGCTGACCACGGACGGCGTCCGGCTCCGCGGCCGGCGGATCGGCGCCCCGCTGCGCGAGGACGTCGACTACGTGGTGTGCTGCGTCCCGGCGCCCGCGCTCGACCGGATCACCGTCACCCCGGGCCTGCCGCACGCCCAGCGGCACGCCATCCGCGGCATCAGCTACGCGAGCAGCATCAAGACCGTCCTGCACCTCACCCGCCGCCGCTGGGAGCTGGAGGACGGCATCCACGGCGGCGGCAGCTTCACCGACCTGCCGATCCAGCAGTGCTGGTACCCCTCGGACAACGCGGTGCGGGTGAAGGACGGCGTCAACGGCAGCTCCCGCCCGCGCTGGGCGGTGCGCGACCCGCTGCGCTCGGCCGAGCCGACGGCGCTGCTCGGCGCCTACCTGTGGGGGGCCAACGCCCGCCGCTTCGCCGCGCTGGAGCAGGCCGACCGGGACGCATTGGTGCTGGACTGCCTGGAACGGCTCCACCCGGGTATCACCGGGGACGTGGACGACATCGTGCACTGCAACTGGGACGTGCAGACCGGCATGGGCGGCGGCGCCTTCGCCCATCTGACGCCCGGCGAGCACACCCGCTACCTGACCGTGCTCGGCTCCCCGTTCCCGGCGGAGCGGCCGCGGGTGTTCTTCGCCGGCGAGCACCTGTCCGGCGCCCACGCCTGGTGCCAGGGCGCGGCGCAGTCCGCCCTGGGCGCGGTGGGCGCGCTGCTGGACCGGGCCGGGCACCCCCGGGTCAGCACCCGGGTGGGGGCGGTGTGACGGTCGCCGATCCCAACCGTGCGCCCGGCCCGGCGCCCGCCCCTGACCCCGACCCCGCGCCCGCGCCCGCCCCCGCGCCCGACTCCGCCCCCGCACTCGACCGGGCCGCGCTGCTGGCCCCGTTCCGGCCCGGCCGCAGCGAACTGGTCGGCATCGAGGTCGAGTGCGGCCTGGTGGACCCGGTCACCGGGCTGGCCGCCCGCTACTTCGGCGAGCGCGGCGTGCTGGCCGTCCTGGAGGCGGTGCTGGCCCGGTGGGGCGGCGAACGCCTGGAGGACGCCGGTCGGCTGACCGGGATCCTGCTCCCGGACGGCAGCCAGATCACCCTGGAGCACGGCGGCCAGCTGGAGTACTCCTCGACGCCCGTCCCGTCCGTCGCCAAGGCGGTGGACGACATGCGCGCCGCACTGGAGCGACTCGCCGAGCTGGTCGGGCGGTTCGGCCTGGCCCTGCTGCCCGGCGCGTACCTGCCGTTCGACCGGCTCGCCGACATGCAGTGGGTGCCGATGACCCGGGGCGCCATCATGCGGGACTACTTCGCCGGGCTGGGCGAGCCGGGCGGCCGCGCCCGGTACGTGATGGCGCTGTCGCTCTCCACCCAGGTCACCCTGGACTACCTCTCCCCCGACGACTTCACCCGGAAGCTGCGGATGCAGATGGCCGCCGCCCCGGTGGTCTCCGCCATGCTCGTCAACTCTCCCCTCCAGTCGGGGAGTTCAGACAGCGGCCTGTTGTCCCACCGGTGCTGGGCCTGGCTGCGGATGGACCCGCGCCGGGGCGGGGTGCTGCCGCCCGCGCTGCGCCCCGGCGTCACCGTCGAGGAGGTCGTCGACTGGGCGGTCGGCATCCCGCTGATCCACTACCGCACCCCGGACGGCCGCTACCACCCGGCACCCCCCGACCGCACCTTCGCCGACCTGCTCCGCCACGGCTACCCGGACGGCTCGCGGCCGACCCCGGCGCACTGGGCCGCCCACCTCAACCAGCTCTGGACCAACACCAGGGTCCGCAACACCCTGGAGCTACGCGCCTCGGACGGCCCGCCGTACCCGCACATCCCGGCCGTCCCGGCACTCTGGGCCGGGCTCAGCTACCACCCCGAATCCCTGTCCGCCGCCTGGGAGTTGCTCGGCCGCTACACCCTGCACGACCACCGGGCGGCACTGGCCGAACTGCCCGCCCTCGGCCTGTCCACCCGCCTCGGCGGCGACCCGGTCCGCCCGCTCGCCGCCGAACTGCTGCGGCTGGCCCGGGCCGGCCTCGCCGCCCGGATCGCGGCCGGCCTCGAACCGCCGCACGTCCTCGGGTACCTGGATCCGCTGGACGAGGTCCTCGCCACCGGCCGGACCTTCGCCGAGCAGTGCCGGGAACGCTGGCACGGCGACCTGCGCCGTGACCCGGCCCGCTACGTCGCCGCGCACCGGGTCTGAGGCCGGCCGGGGGGGACACGCACCACCCCGCGTCAGCAGTTCGTCAGCGGGGTGTCAGCAGCCCGTCAATCCGGGCCCCGGCACCGGCGGGCGGGTGGAAGCTGAACGGACCGCACCTGCAAGACCGGCAGGTCGCCCCGGAGGTGAGCCGCATGTCCGTCCTCGCTGCGTTCCGTTCCGTCGTCCCCGACGTGCGCCGCCACGGCCACGGACTGCGCACCGCCTGCGCGCGGGTCCTGGACCGCCTCGCCGCCGGCCCGCTCGACAACACCGTGCTCGACGCCCTGGGCACGCCCCGCCCGGACACCCGTCCGGCCGGACCACGCGCCCGGTGGCAGCCCGCGCCCCGGCCGGACGGCACCCCCGCCCTCGAAGCCGCCCGGCACCCGGAGCACTGACCCCGCCCGGACGCCCGAACGCCCGGACGCCCGAACGCCCGAACGCCCGACGCCCGAACGCCCGGACACCCGGGCGCGGCCCGACGGCCACCGGGCCGCCCGCGGACGGCCATTCGGCGCAGCACTGCCCCGGACGCGCGGGCCCGCCCCCGGCGGCGCGCCTAGGGTGGGCGAATGACCGATCGTCGGACCGCCCGGCCTGGTGTCGCCCGGGCGGGCCACCTCGCCGCCGCCGCCGCTTTCGCCGTCTGCATGGCGGGCACCACGCTGCCCACCCCGCTCTACGGGCTGTACCAGGAGGAGCTCGGCTTCTCCGAGCTGACGGTGACGGTCGTGTTCGCCGTGTACGCCGTCGGCGTCATCGGCGTCCTGCTGCTGGTCGGCAACGTCTCGGACACCGTCGGGCGCCGGCCCGTGCTGCTCTGCGGGCTGGCCTGCTCGGCCGCCAGCGCGGTGGTCTTCCTGGCCGCGGACAGCGTCGCCCTGCTCTGCCTGGGCCGGCTGCTGTCCGGGTTCTCGGCGGGCCTGTTCACCGGCACCGGGACGGCGTACGTGCTGGAGCTCGCCCCGCCCGGGCACCGGGCCCGCGCGAGCTTCGTCGCGACCGCCGCCAACATGGGCGGGCTCGGCTGCGGACCGCTGCTGTCGGGCCTGCTCTCGCAGTACGCGCCGCACCCGCTGGTGCTGCCGTTCGCCGTGCACCTGGGGCTGCTCGCCGTCTCGTTCGCGCTCACCCTGCTGCTGCCGGAGACGGTCGCCGGGGCCCGCCCGCTGCGCACCGCCCGCGCCGCCCGGCCGACCCTGCCGCCGGAGGTCCGCCGGGTGTTCGTGCCGGCCGGGGTCGCCGCCTTCGCCGGCTTCTCCCTGCTGGGCCTGTTCACCTCGGTCAGCCCCGCCTTCCTCGGCTCCGGCCTGGGCGTCCACAACCGCGCGCTGGTCGGCCTGGTGGTCTTCACGGCCTTCCTCGCCTCCACCGTCGGCCAGCTCCTGGTGCCCCGGCTCGGCACCGCCCGGGCGATCCCGCTGGGCTGCCTGGTGCTGATCGCCGGAATGGCCCTGCTGGCCGCCTCGCTCGCCTGGAAGAGCCTGCCGCCGCTGGTGCTCAGCGCCCTGGTGGGCGGCGCCGGGCAGGGCATGGGCCTGCGCGGGGCGGTCGGCGAGGTGGCCGGCGCCGCCCCCGCCGCGCACCGCGGCGGCGCGCTCTCGGCCCTGTTCGTGGTCGCCTACTTCGGCATCTCGATCCCGGTCATCGGGGTGGGCCTGCTCAGCGGGCCGCTCGGCCTGGCGCACGCTGGCCTGGTCTTCGCCGCCTGCATGGCCGCGCTCGCCGCCGCCTCCGGCCTCTACCTGCTGCGCCTGCTGCGCCTGCCGCGCCCGGAGGCCTGACCCCCGGGCGCCGCCGTGCGCGCCCGCCGCGCGCCGGCCACCGGCCGCCCGGCCGCGCTTGCCGCCCCGGCCGGGTACCGATAGACACGAGCCAGACACCCTGTGTGAAACCCGGAGGTCTCCGCCATGAGCGTGACGAGTCGGTACCTGGACGCCTGGGAGGGCTTCTGGCGCGACGCGCCCGAGGAACCCGGCTCGGTGATCTGGGACGCCGACCCGGCCCTGAGCGCCGAACGCCACCTCACGCTGTTCCGCCCCCACCTGGCGGACCCTGCGCTGCCCGTCGTCGACCTGGGCTGCGGCAACGGCACCCAGACCCGCTTCCTCGCCGAACGCTTCCCGCTCGCCCTCGGCGTCGACCTGTCCGAAGCGGCGCTGGACCGCGCCCGGCGCGGGGACCCGGCCGGGCGGGCCGAGTTCACCCGGCTGGACGCCACCGACGCCGAGGCCGTCCGGGCGCTCCACCGCCGCCTCGGCGACGCCAACGTGTACGTGCGCGGGGTGATCCACCAGAGCGAGCCGGCCGACCGCCCACGGGTGGTCGAAGCCATCGGCGTCCTGCTTGGGGCACGCGGCCGGGCCTTCGTGTTCGAGCTCGCCGAGGCGGCCAAGGGCGTGCTGGGCGAGCTCGCCCGCGGCCCGGCCGGCCCGCCGCCGAAGCTGCGCCCGGTGTTCGCCCACGGACTCACCCCCGGCGAGGTCGCCGACTCGGTGTTCCCCGAGCTGTTCCGCGCGGCCGGCCTCGACGTCCTCGCCGCCGGCGAACTGCCGCTGTCCACCACGGAGTCCACGCCCGACGGCGCCCGGATCGAGCTGCCCGCGCACTGGCTGGTCGTCGGGCCGGGCGGCTGCGCGCCGCGCTGAGCGAGGGGCCGCCGGCTACTCCGCCGCGCCCTCGGGGCGGATGTTCAGGTTGCCGCGCAGGACGTTCGCCGGGTCGTACGCCTTCTTCACGGCCGCGAGCCGGGCGTAGCGCTCCGGGCCGTAGACGTCCCGCGCCCTGCGGTCGCCCTCGCCCTGCACGTAGTTGGCGTACGCCCCGCCGGTGCCGAAGGGCCGCAGGGCCTCCACCGTCGCGCGTGACCAGGCGACGTGCTCCGGGTCCTGCTCCGGGTCGGTCCAGTGCGCCTCCGCCGTCACCTGGAAGGGCGCGGCGCGGCCGGGGAAGGCGGAGTCCTCCTCGGGGACGTCGGCGATGGCCCCGCGCAGGAACTCGAAGTCGATCGAGCAGAGCGCGGACGGGTTGGCCCTGGTCGCCTCGACGAGCCGGGCGACGGCCTCGGGCGAGAGGTCCTCGACGTAGCAGGACTTGACGAAGTAGCGGTCGCCCTTGGGCTCGCTGCTGTCGCCGAGCGCCTGCAGCTGCGGGTACGACATCGGGATGCTGATCCGGGCCGCGGGCACGACCTCCCGGTAGAGCTCCTCGGTCCGCGCCCGGCCCTCCTCCTCGTCCCCGGTCCACACCGCCAGGAGCAGCAGCGCGGGCCGCCCGCGCAGGTGCTCCGGTATCCACTCCTGGTCGCCCGCGCGCTTCAGCCCGCCGACGGTGTGCAGGCCCACGGGCTGCCGCCCGGTGTACTCGCGGTAGGCGGCCAGGGCGTCCGGGACGTCGTCCAGGGCGTAGACGCCCATGCTGAACAGGGCCGGCCCGACCGGGCGCAGCCGCAGGGTGAAGCGGGTGACCACGCCGAAGTTCCCGCCGCCGCCGCGCAGCGCCCACAGCAGTTCGGGGTGGCTCTCCTCGGTGGCCTCGACGACCGAGCCGTCGGCGAGGACGACCTCGGCGGCGAGGATGTGGTCGCAGGTCAGGCCCCAGCGCCGGGCGAGCCAGCCGTACCCGCCGCCGAGGGCGAGCCCGCCCAGGCCGGTGTGGGAGATCACGCCCGCGGGGCAGGCCAGTCCGTACGGCGCCGTGGCCTGGTCGAGGTCGCGCAGCAGGCAGCCGCCCTGGGCCTCGGCGGTGCGGGCCCGCGGGTCGACGGTGACGGCGCGCATCGGCGACAGGTCGATCATCAGGGCCCCGTCGGCGACGGCGCTGCCGCCGACGTTGTGGCCGCCGCCGCGGACGGTGACGTCGAGGCCGTGGGCCGCCGCGAAGCGCAGTGCCTCGCCGACGTCCGCCGCGCTGCGGCAGCGGGCGATGTGGGCGGGGCGGCGGTCGTGCATGCCGTTCCACACGGCGCGGGCCTCGTCGTACCCGGCGTCGCCGGGGCTCAGCCAGTGCCCGGGCGGTGCCGCCTGCGGCGCGACGTCCTCCGGAGTGTCCTGCGGCATGGTGGCGGCCCCTCTCCCTCACGGCGTCACGGCCGGGCGGGGGGCTCCGTCAGCCGGTGCGCCGCCCCCCGTGACCGATGCATGGCGCACACACGATAGGTGGACCACCGGCCGCGTGGGGGTGAATTCCCGGCCACAGGTCGGGTTTCGGCCATCCTCCGGGGCGACCTGAACCCGCCGGGACCGACCGTTCCGTCGGTCCGCCCGCCGGTGATCTCCGCTGGTCATCCGTGGATCTCCCGGCGCGCCGCACAAGGAGCGTCCGCCCGCTGGATCTTGGCGCGTTTGCGGGGACGGAGCGACGAAAGCGTTCGAACAATCGGGGTCGCCGTGTTTTGCTTCCCCGGACATGACAGCGGTCGGCGCGGCGGCGACGGGGTGAGGGATGGCAGGGACCGAAGGTGCTCCGGGCGGGCCACGTCCGTCGGGCGTGGCCCGTTACCGCACCCGCGGCGTCCCCGACCTGCACCACCGCTTCATCCGTGACGCCCGCTCGCACGACTGGGAGCCGGCCGAGGTGGTCCACCGGGCCCTGCGGGACCGCACCGACCCGGCCCCGCCCTCGGAGCTCTCCTGGCTGATCGCCAGCGGCAGCACCTACGCCGAGCAGGTCGGCATGGACGTGGCGGCCGGTCTGCTGCACGCCTGCCCCGAGGGCGACATGAAGCTGGTGCTCGCCACCGCGGTCGCCGACGAGGCCAAGCACTCGGCCGTCTTCCACCGCTACGCGCACGCCGTCGCCGGGTCGGTCAAGGACCCGGGGGACGCCGTCGAGGAGCTGTCGCACGACCTGTGGTCGCTGGACGACTACACCGCCCGCTTCCTGGCCCACACCCTGGCCGAGGGCTTCGCCGCCGACGAGTTCCGCTGGTTCGACGAGGGCCTGCGCGGGGACGGCCTGGGCGAGGTGTACCGGCTGGTGCGCCGGGACGAGTCCCGCCACGTCGCGCTCGGCATGGCCTACCTCACCCACGGACCCGGCGCGGACCGACTGCGCAGCCTGCCCGCCGAGTTGCTGCTCGCCGCCGAACAGGTGGTGCTGAGGCACAACGACGTGGACAAGCTGTCCGAGCTGGTGCACCGGCTGCTGCCCGGTACGCCGGCACCCCGTGTCGCCGCCTGGCTCCGGGCGCGGCACGCCACCCGCATGCGGGTGCTCCTGAACGTCCGGGACGACCGGCAAGAACTGTCCCGGCGCCGCAAATCCCCGCGAGAACACATGGAGGTGTGATGGAGATCAAGAAGGTTGCCGTCCGCGCTGAGACCAAGGCGGCCAACAAGTACAGCGTGAGCACACGCCGCGCCGCCAAGTAAGCGCGCATCTGTACCGAGGCGGCCGTACCCCCGGTGGTACGGCCGCCTCTCCACTGTTCCGAGAGTCCGAAAGGCCAGGGAATGCGTATCGCGCTCGTCTCCATGCCGTGGCAGGCCCTGGAGATGCCGTCGCTCCAGGTCGGTCTCCTGCACGCGCTCGTCACCCGGGAACGGCCGGCCGACGAGGTCACCGAGTACCACGGGTGGCTGCGCTGGGCCGAGTTCCTGCTGGAGCACAGCGACGGCGAACTGACCCCGATGGAGTACATGACCGTCGCCGACGACCAGGTGTTCGACGGCTTCGGCGACTGGGTCTTCTCGGGCTGCCTGTACGACGACGAGCACTGGGGCACCGAGCAGCTGACCGCCTACGCGCAGCGCACCGGGTCGTCGATCGACAGCCTGCTGCGGATGCGGCCGCACGCCGCCCGGTTCATCGCCGAGGCCGCCCGTGAGGTGCTCGCCGGCGACCCCGACGTGGTCGGCATGACCACCACCTTCCTGCAGAACGTGCCCTCGCTGGCCCTCGCCCGGGAGATCAAGCGGCTGCGGCCCGAGGTCGTCACCGTGCTGGGCGGCAGCAACTGCGACAGCGTCATGGGCCACGCCCTGCACCGCAACCACCGCTTCCTGGACCACGTCGTGCGCGGCGAGGCCGAGAGGGCCTTCCCGGCGCTGCTCGCCCACCTGGAGCGCGGCACCGCCCCCGCGGACGTCCCCGGGGTCTGCTGGTGGGACGGCGACACCTCGCACGCCAACCGGGAGGCCAAGGGCACCGTGCCCGTCGGGCTGCTGCCCAGCCCCGACTTCGACGCCTGGCAGGAGTCCTTCGACGCCTCCCCGGTGGCCGAGTTCGTCGAACCCAAGCTCGTGGTGGAGGGCGCCCGGGGCTGCTGGTGGGGCGAGAAGCACCACTGCACCTTCTGCGGGCTCAACGGCAGCCTGATGGAGTTCCGCTCCAAGAGCGGCGAGCAGCTCTGGTCCGAGATCGAACGGCTCGTCCACCGGCACAAGTTGCTCGACGTCATCACGGTCGACAACATCATCAGCATGGACTACTTCCGTGACTTCCTGCCACGGGCCGCCGAGAGCGAGTGGGACCTGCGCATCCACTACGAGGTGAAGTCGAACCTCAGCCGGGAGCAGATCGCCCTGCTGGGCCGCGCCCGGGTCACCCACGTCCAGCCCGGCATCGAGAGCCTGAACAGCCGGGTGCTCGGCCTGATGGACAAGGGGGTCACCGGCGCCCGCAACGTCCGTACCATGCGGGAGTGCGAGAACCACGCGCTCACCTGCGTCTGGAACTACCTGTACGGGTTCCCGGGCGAGCACGACGAGGACTACACGGAGATCATCGACCAGATGCCGGCGCTGCGTCACCTCCAGCCCCCGGGCGGTGCCACCCGCATCGCCCTGGAGCGGTTCAGCCCGCACTTCACCAACCCCGCGCTGGGCTTCACCGAGCGCCGCCCGGCCGACATCTACCAGCACGTCTACCAGCTGCCGCGGGAGGAACTGGAGGACCTGGTCTACCTGTTCGACGCCCCGGCCGCCGGCATCCAGGGCGAGCTGGAACGACGGCTGGTGGAGGAGATCGACCGCTGGACGGAGGCCTACCCGTCCTCCCGGCTCCTGCTCGAACCGGCCGCGGACGGCGACGGCGGCGAGGACGGCGACCTGCTCGTCCACGACGAACGCGAGGGCTGGCCGCGGCGCACCCACCGGCTGACCCAGTGGCGGGCCGCCGCGTTCCGCGAACTGGACCACGGCCGGACGATCGCCGCCCTGCACCGTCGCCTGGCCGAGGCCGGGCACCACGTCCCGCCGGCCGAGCTCACCGCCTGGGGACGTGAACTCCTCGCGCACGGACTGGTGTTCAAGGACGGCGACACCCTGCTCGCGCTGCCCACCCGGGCGGTGCCGGTCCGCGCCCCCGGCCAGGACGCCCCGCTCGTCGCCGCCGTGCCGACCCCCGAGGAGGTGGTGTGATGCCGATCGCCAAGCCCTCCCTGGCCGCGCCCGACCGGCCGGAGCTGCCGGACGCGCTGCCGTACCGGACGGACGGCCGGCTGGTCGTCCTCACCGAGCCGGTCCCGCTCGGCGCGGGCGGGCGTGCCGCCGCCGAGGCCGTCCGGCTGCTGCGCGAGTGCCAGAGCCACGTCCTCCCGGTGCGCTGGTCCCTGGCCCCGGACGACCCGGTGCTGCGCGAGCCGGCGGCCGCCGACTTCGCCCTCCACCACCTGCACCACCTGCCGCCGCCCGCCGACGCGGCCGGGGGCCCTGGGGACGCGGCCCCGACGGGCCCGGCGCCCAGCCGGGCCCTGGCCGACTGGCGCGCCACGTACGGGTACGGGCGGTTCTACTACCGGCAGGGCCCGGGCTTCCTCCAGGTCAGGGACCGCCGGGACCCGGACGCCTCGGCCCGCTTCGCCCTGGACCACCCCGACCTGGTGGCCACCTTCCGGACCTGCCTGACCCCCACCGCCCTGGACGACCTCAGCGGTACGGGCCGTGAGGCGGTGTCCGTGCTGGCGTCCGAGGGCCTGGTGCTCGTCACCCGGGGCTGGGCGGTGACGCTGCCGCCACGCATCCGCCACTGGACCGTGCCCGACACAGGAGTCTGATACATGGGATCTTCCACGGCCGAGGAGTCGTCCGTACCCGCGGAGTCCGGCCCGCCCGCGACGCCGCCCCCGGCCCCGGAATCCGTACCGCTGCGCCGGCACCGGCCGCTGCTGCTGCTGGTCACCGAGCAGATGACCAGCTCGGTGGGGCGGCAGGTCACCGCGCTGGCGCTGCCGCTGCTGGCCATCGCCCACCTGCACGCCGGGCCGCTGGGCTCCTCGGCACTGATGGCGATGACCTACCTGCCCGGCGTCCTGCTCAGCCCGCTGATCGGCGTCGCCGTCGACCGGGCCCGGCTGCGGCGGATGCTGGTCGCGGTCTCCTGGCTGCAGGTCCCCGCCATCGGCAGCGTGCCGCTCGCGGCCGCGCTGGACGGCCTCACCTGGCCGCACCTGTTCGCCGCGGCCGCCGCCTCCGGGGCGCTGAGCTCCGCCCAGAGCGTCGCGCTGCAGTCCTGTCTGCCCCGGGTGGTGCCCACGGAACGCCTGCTGCCGGCCAACTCCTCGCTCACCGGGGCCCGGACCATCGGCCTGATCGGCGGGCCGGCGCTCGGCGGCATCCTGATCGGCGTGATCGACCCGGCCCCGGCGCTGCTGGTGGAGTGCGCCGCCTACCTCGTCGGCGGGGCCCTGTTCCTCGCGCTGCCCGCGTCGCTGAACCGGTCCGCGCAGGAGGCGGGCAGCGGTGCGCGCTCCCGTGTCGAGGCGCTGAAGGAGGGCCTCGCGGTCATCCGGCGCGAGACCCTGCTGCGCCGCCAGGCGCTGGCCGCGGCCGGGCTCAACCTCGGCGGCGGGGCCGGCGGCGGGCTGTTCATCCTGTACGCCGACCGGGAGCTGCAGCTGCCCCCGTGGCAGCTCGGCACGGTCTACGCCGCCTACGCCGTCGGCATGGGCACCGGGGTGCTGGCCGCGACCTCCGTCACCCGGGCGCTGGGCATGGCCCGGGCCATCCGGCTGTGCGCCGTCGGCGCCGGGGCGGCCCTCTTCCTCATCCCGGCGGCCTCCCTCGGGCTGCCCTTCCCGGTGCTGGTCCTGTACCAGCTGCTGTTCGGGCTGCTGGCCACCGTCTGGTCGATCGCCATGACCACCGGCCGCCAACTCGTGACCCCGGCCCACTTGTTGGGCCGGGTCAACGCCTTCCTGGGGGCCGTGCTGACCGCCACCCTGCCGGTCGGCGCCTTCGTCGGCGGGTGGCTCGCCTCCCGGGTCGGCATCGTGCCGGTGCTGGTCGGCGCCGCGGCCGTCGCCCTGGCGGGCGCGAGCAGCCTCTGGTTCCCGCGCGACATGCTCGCCGGGATCGAGCGGGCGGCCGAGGCGAAGAAGTCCTGAGGCGTGAGGCGTGAGTCCTGAGGTGCGAGTCCTGAGGTGCGAGGCCCCAGGCCTGGGGCCTGGGGCCTGCGCCGAAGCCCCCGAGTCCGTCACCGAAGAAGCAGGAGGACGCATGCCCCGCACAACGGGAACCGTGCTCGTCACCGGAGCGAGCAGCGGCATCGGAGCGGCCACCGCGCGCCGGCTCGCCGCCCGCGGACACGACCTGGTGCTGATCGCCCGGCGCGAGGACCGCCTGAAGGCGCTGGCCACGGAGCTGTCCGCCGGGCACGGCACCGCAGCCGTGGCGGTGCCCCTCGACCTGGAGCGCACCGACGAGCTGTCCGACGCGCTGACGGAGGTCCTCGCGGCCCTGCCGAGTCCGCTGGCCGGCGCGGTGCTGGCGGCCGGGCACGGCCGCGGCTACGGCCCGGTGCGGGAGGCCGACTGCGCGCCCTGGGAGTCCCAGCTGCGGGTCAACCTGCTGGCCCCGATGGTCGTCACGCGCCGGCTGCTGCCCGAACTGGACGCCACCGGCGGGGACCTGGTCCTGATCGGCTCCCTGTTCGGCACCCGGCCCTCGCCCGGCTACGCGGCCTACGCCGCGACCAAGCACGGCCTGGCGGGCTTCGTCCGCTCGCTCGCCGAGGAGGAACGGCCGGCCGGCGGCTGCCGGATCTGCCTGATCTCCCCCGGCGCCACCAACACCGAGTTCGCCTCGGTGCTCTCCGGGGCCGCGGCCCCGCGCGTCCACGAGGTCGACGACTGGCCGTACCACCCGCTGCTCGCCGAGGACGTGGCGGCCGCCGTCGAGTGGGCGATGAGCCGGCCCGGACACGCCCGGGTCACCGAGCTCACCATCGACCCCACCGACGCCCGGTACTAAGCGGCCCGGCGGCCGGGGCGATCCCGTCCCGCCCGGGCGCTCTCAGGCCCGGCCGAGGACGCGGTCCACGGTGATCTCGATGACCACCCGGTCCGGGTTGACCCGCGGCTCGCGGTAGCGCTCGGCGTAGCGGCGCTCCGCCTCGGCGACCTGCTCGGGCTCGTCGCGGACGACGGCCACGCCCTCCAGGGTCGACCAGCGGGCCCGGTCCACCTGGCAGACCGCGACCCGCAGGCCCTCGGGCCCGGCCTCGGCGACGTTGCGGGCCTTGCGGCTGGTGCGGCTGGTGATCACCCGGGCGGTCCCCGTCTCCGGCTGGTACGTCACCCCGACCGGCACCACGTGCGGCGTGCCGTCCGGGCGGGTGGTGGTCAGCGTGGAGATGTGCCGCTCCCGCCAGAAGGCGAGGAACGGTTCGTCGAGGTCGCGCGGGTCATGGGCCATGACCGGATGGTACGGCCCCCGGGGAACGGTCGTTCCCCGGGGGCCGTACCGGTGGAGCGTCAGTGCCCGCGGGCGATCCACTCCGGCAGGGCCGGGGCCTCGGCGCCGATGGTCGTCGGGTCGCCGTGGCCGGTGCGCACCACGGTCTCGGCCGGGAGCGTCAGCAGCCGCTCGCGGATCGAGTCGACGATCGTCGGGAAGTGCGAGAACGACCGGCCGGTGGCGCCCGGGCCGCCCTGGAACAGGGTGTCGCCGGTGAAGACGGTGCCCAGCGCGGGTGCGTACAGGCAGACCGCGCCCGGCGCGTGGCCCGGGGTGTGCAGCACCGTCAGCTCGGTGCCGGCCACCTCGATCCGCTGGCCGTCGGCCAGTTCGCCGTCCGGCAGCCGCTCGGGGTGGGTGAGCTTCCACAGCGGCAGGTCGTCCGGGTGCAGCAGGATCGGCGCACCGGTGCGGGCGGCGAGCGCCGGGGCCGCGTCGATGTGGTCGTTGTGCGCGTGGGTGGAGACGATCGCCAGCAGCCGGCGCCCGCCGAGCGCGGCCTCGATGGCCTCGGCGTCGTGCGCGGCGTCGATCACCACCGCCTCGTCGTCGTTGCCGACGATCCAGACGTTGTTCTCCACCTCCCAGCTGCCGCCGTCGAGTTCGAAGGTGCCGGCCGTCACCAGCCGGTCGATGCGCGTCCCCTCGCTCACAGGACCACCACCGAACGCAGGACGTCGCCCTGGTGCATCCGCTCGAAGGCCTGCTCCACCTGGTCGAGCTCGATGGTCTCGGTGACGAAGGCGCCGAGGTCCAGGCGGCCCTGGAGGTGGAGGTCGATCAGCATCGGGAAATCCCGCGAGGGCAGGCAGTCGCCGTACCAGGAGGACTTCAGCGCGCCGCCGCGCCCGAAGACGTCGAGCAGCGGCAGCTCCAGCGTCATCTCCGGGGTCGGCACGCCGACCAGGACGACGGTGCCGGCCAGGTCGCGGGCGTAGAAGGCCTGCTTGTAGGTCTCCGGCCGGCCGACCGCCTCGACCACCACGTCGGCGCCGTGGCCGCCGGTCAGCTCGCGGATCGCCTCGACCGGGTCGGTGGTGCGGGAGTTGACGGTGTGGGTGGCGCCCAGCCGGCGGGCGGTCTCCAGCTTGCGGTCGTCGATGTCCACCGCGATGATCTTCGCGGCGCCCGCCAGCCGGGAGCCCATCACGGCCGCGCCGCCGACGCCGCCGCAGCCGATCACCGCGACCGAGTCGCCCCGGCCGACGTTGCCGGTGTTGATCGCCGCGCCGAGGCCCGCCATCACGCCGCAGCCCAGCAGGCCGGCGACGGCCGGCTCGGCGGCCGGGTCCACCTTGGTGCACTGGCCGGCCGCGACCAGGGTCTTCTCGGCGAACGCGCCGATGCCCAGCGCCGGGGACAGCTCGGTGCCGTCCAGCAGCGTCATCCGCTGCTTGGCGTTGTGGGTGTCGAAGCAGTACTGCGGGCGGCCCCGCTCGCACGCGCGGCACTGGCCGCACACCGCGCGCCAGTTGAGGACCACGAAGTCGCCGGGCTCGACCTCGGTGACGCCCTCGCCGACCGACTCCACGATGCCCGCGGCCTCGTGGCCGAGCAGGAACGGGAACTCGTCGTTGATGCCGCCCTCCCGGTAGTGGAGGTCGGTGTGGCAGACGCCGCACGCCTGGATCCGGACCACCGCCTCGCCCGGGCCAGGGTCCGGCACCACGATCGTGGTCACCTCCACGGGCGCGCCCTTGGCGCGCGCGATGACTGCCTTGACCTGCTGGGGCATCCGATTCCACCTCCGTCGGCCGGTGCGGCTCTGCACCGGCGTGACCTGCGACAAAAGACTGCGGGACGTACTGCCCACGAAGCGTATCGCCCGCCCGGGCCGGGCTCCGGCGGGGCGTACCCGCCGAGGGTCCAGCGCGGCCGTACGGATGGGGGCGCGCGGGTGGCGCTGAGCGCCTGTCAGCGCGCCTCGAAGTGCCCGGAAAGCACCGGCGTTGGCTGGAAGTGCCGCAGACGGGCGGCCCGCCGCCCACGTACGGTCGTAGCTGAGACGGTCCACGCGACCACGCTCAGCACACCCGCCCCACCCGTCGGCGCGCGACCGTGCGCCGGCCGCGCCGCGGGCGTACCGACCGTACGCCCCCGCACATTTCGCGCCACCCCCCGTAGGAGCCCGACCGCACCCGGCCCGTGTCGAGCCGCCAGCCGGCCGCACCACCCGTCCCCCTGCACCATCCCCGGATCCACCCCCCGTCGGGCCGCACCCCGCGGCCCACCGCTCTGGAGTCTGGAGTACGGATGTCCACCGAGAACAGTGCGACCAGCGCCGGTACCGCCCCGCTCCCCCCGCTGCACTGCATGCGCCGGCTCGAACCCGGTCCGCCCCGCCTCGCCGCACTGCCCACCGGCACGCCGGTCTGGCTGGTCAGCCGGCACGCCGACGTGCGCCAGGTGCTGACCGACCCGCGGCTGGGCCGCGCCCCGCTCTACGCGCCGGACGCCCCGCCGATCACGGTCACGCCCAACATCCTGGACGACCCGCAGGGAATGCTGAACATCGACGGCACCGAGCACCAGCGGCTGCGCCGCACCGTGCAGCGGGCCTTCACCCCGCGCGCGATCGAACGCTGGCGGCCCTGGGTGGCCTCGGTGGTCGAGTCGCTGATCGACGAGCTGATCGACCACGGCTCCCCCGCCGACATCATCGCCGGCTACTCCCGCCCGCTGCCGGTGGCGGTGATCAGCCGGCTGATGGGCCTGGACAACCTGGACGGCAACCGGCTCGCGCACTGGAGCGACCACGCGCTCTCCATCACCGCCCACAGCGCCGACGAGATCGTCACCGCGATGACCGAGTTCGCCGCCTTCGGCGCCGAGGTGATCGCCGAGCGCCGCGCCGCCCCCGGCGAGGACCTGGTGAGCAGTCTGCTCGCGGCCGCCGCCGAGGACGGCTCGATCACCGAGGGCCAGCTGGTCGCGCTGGTCATCGGCCTGGTCGTGGCCGGGCACGAGACCACCATGACCAGCCTCGGCAACGCCCTGGTCTACCTGCTCCAGGACGGCCGCGAGGCCTGGCAGCGGCTCGCGGCCGACGAGGCCGGCGCCGCCGCCGCGACCGAGCAGCTGCTGCGCGCCGTCCCGCTCGGCGACGCCCAGGAGCACATGCCCGGACTGATGCGCCGCACCGTCGAGGACGTCGAGATCGGCGGCGTGGTCATCCCGGCCGGCAGCGTGGTCGCCGCCGACGCCGCCGCCGCCAACCACGACCCGTCGGTCTTCACCCAGGACCTGCGCACCGAGCTGTTCTCCCCGCTGGCCGCGCCCACGCTCACCTTCGGCGCCGGGCCGCACCACTGCCTGGGCGCCTGGCTGGCCCGGATGGAGCTGGAGCTCGCCCTGCACCGGCTGGCCCGCCGGCTGCCCGCCCTGCGGCTGGCCGACCCGGTCGAGCTGATCGACTGGCGGCGCGGTCTGCTCACCCGCAGCCCGAACGCCCTGCGGGTGGTCTGGTGACGGGCCGCGCCGACACCGAGCCGGTGCTCGTCCGGGTCGACCGGGACCGCTGCATCGGCTCGGGGATGTGCGCCCGCAGCGCCCCCGACTCGCTGGCCCTGGGCGCCGACGGGCTGGCCGCACCGCTGGCCGGGTACGCGGACGGCGGCGCGGAGTTGACGGACGGGCTGAGCGAGGCGGTGGACTTCTGCCCGGTGGAGGCGCTCAGCCTGCACTCGGCCCGCGGCGGCTACCGGATCGACCCCGCGGAGTGAGTCCGCCCCGGTGGCGCCCGCCCGCTCCGACGACGACGGCGGCGGCGGGCGCCACCGGGAACCTCCGGCAGGCCGACTGATCGATGAGCCCGGCTAATGGGTCGATGAGTTCATCGATCTTGTTCGGCCCTTTCGCCGGCTGGTGAGCTGGCCGCATGACGAACGCCGAAACCCTTGCCCCACCGGCCGGTTCACCCACCGGCCAGCGCTGGTCGCCGGTCCTCGCCGTCGCGCTCGCCACCTTCACCGTGGTGTCCTCCGAGATGATGCCGGTCGGCCTGCTCACCCCGATGTCCCGCAGCCTCGGGGTCACCGACGGGGTCACCGGCCTCTCCCTCACCATCACCGGCCTGATCGCCGCCGTCCTCTCCCCCTTCGCCCCGCTGCTCGTCGGCCGGCGCGACCGCCGGACCGTCCTGGTCGCCTTCATGCTGCTGCTCGCCCTGGCCGACGCGGTGACCGCGCTGGCACCGGACTTCGCCGTCCTGGCCGCCGGACGCGTCCTGCTCGGCGTCGCCATGGGCATCGTCTGGGGCCTCGCCGTCGGCATCGGTCCGCGCCTCGCCGACGGTCCGCGGATCGCGCTCGCCATGACACTGATCTTCTCCGGCATCTCCATCGCCTCCGTCCTCGGCGTCCCGCTGGGCACCTACCTGGCGGCCCTGCTCGACTGGCGCGCCGCGTTCTGGGCGCTCGCCCTGCTCGGTGCCGGGTCCGCCGCCGTGCTCGCCGCCACGCTGCCCGCGCTGCCCGCGCACGAGCGCGGACGGCTCGGCGGACTGGCCGGCGCGCTGCGCCACCGGGGCGTCGCCGCCGGGATCGCGATCACCGGCTTCGTCGTGCTCGGCCACTTCGCCGGCTACACCTACGTCCGCCCGGTCCTGGAAGCCGAGGCGGGCCTCGGCGGCGGCGTGCTCGCCGCCTGCCTGCTGGTGTACGGACTCGCGGGCGTCGCCGGGAACTTCACCCTCGGCCCGCTGTCCGGGCGCCGCCCGAAGACGGCCGTCGCCCTCGCCCTCAGCGGCGTCGCCCTGGCCGCCGCCCTGCTCGCGTACGCCACCGGCGTGGTCGCCGTGCTGCTCGTCCTGGTCGTCTGGGGCGCCTCGTACGGCGGGGTTTCGGTCTCCACCCAGACCTGGGTCCGCACCGCCGCCCCGGCCCGGTTCGAGGCCTCGGCGGCGGTCTGGGCGGGCGTGTTCAACGCGAGCATCGCGCTCGGCTCCTTCGCCGGCGGCCTGGTCGTCGACCGGGCCGGGAACCACGCGGTCCTGTTCACCGCGGCCGGGCTGGCGGCCGTCGGGCTGCTGCTCGCCCTGCTCACCCGGCCGCGCGAGCGGCGGCCCGGCCGGGAGGGCGGGCAGCCGGTGTAGCCCGGGCTCAGTCGACGTGCCCGGCCAGCAGTTCGACGAACTCCGCCGCCAGCCGGTGCGGCCGCCGCTCGTTCCGGACCACCTCCAGCGCGGTCGGCTCCAGCTCGGGCACCGGCAGGAAGCGGATGTCCGGCCGCTGGACGTACGTCGTGCTGCGCCCGCACAGCAGCAGCCCCTGGCCGGTGCTGGCCACCATCGACAGTCCCTCCTGGATGGTGGCCGCACCCGCCGCGTAGCACAGCTCCCGCCCGTCCGGTGTCCGCCGGGGCGCGTTCACCCGCCGCCAGTACTCGGGCGCCGGGCCGCACGGCTCGATCAGCGGCAGCGCGGCCAGCTCCTCGGCGCTCACCCCGTCCGCCCCGCCGAGGCGCCGCGCCGCGGAGAACGCCACGTACACCGGCTGGCGGGAGAACTCCAACAGCACCTCCAGCCCCGGCTCACGGCACGGGGCGAGCACGATGGCCAGGTCGATCTCACCCCGGGCGAGGTGCGAGAACGGGTCCGCCCACGGCAGTTCGACCAGCCGCGCCGTACCCTCCGGCAGGCTCGCGATCACCCGGGCCACCGGCTCGTACACCGCGCACTGGAAGCCCAGCCGCAGCGGCCGGGCGGTGGCCGCCCCGGCCCGGGCGGCCTCGTACCCCTCGCGCAGCCGCTCGAAGGCGGGCACCACCTGCTCGGCCAGCGCCCGTCCCAGCGCGGTCAACTCCACGCGGCGGCTGGTCCGTCGGAACACCGGGGCGCCGACCCGGCTCTCCAGCCGCTTGATCAGCTGGGACACCCGCCCCTGCGAGACGCCGAGGCGCTCCGCCGTCCGCCCGAAGTGCAACTGGTGGACGAGGACGGAGAAGCACTCCAGCTCCTGCAACGGCAGCTCGGGCAGGACGGCTGTCCCGGAGGCTCCGGGAGCCGGCGTCGGTCGTTCCACCCCGGCAGTCTACGCCCGCCCGGCCTGCCGGTCCGCGGGCCGGCAGGCCAGCAGGGCGCGCAGCTCGGCGGCCGGATCGCCCTCGTGGTACGGGCGTTCGCTCGGCTCGATGTGGTCCAGGAACTCCTGGTACCGCAGGGCGTAGGACAGGTGGTAGAGCGGCTCGGCGAGTTCGAGGGCGCGCCCCGGGTCGGAGCCGGGAGCGTGCCGCCGCCAGGCCTCCGTCCAGACCCGGGCGTGGTGCTGCCAGGCCTCCTCGCCGAGGTAGGCGCGCGGACGCAAACCGTCCAGGGCCGGGTGGCCGAGACAGGAGTCGCTGTAGTCGACGACCACCGTGCCCGCGCCGTCGGAGCGCCAGTTGCCGGGGTGGAAGTCGCCGTGCAGCAGCGTCTCCGGCAGGCCGCAGGCGGCGAGCCGGTCCAGCAGCCCGGGCAGTTCGGCGGCGAAGCCGGCCAGCCGCTCCAGCTCCTCGGGCGTCAGGTCGGTCTCCTCGGCGAGCCGGTCCAGTCGCGCCGTCAGCTGGGCCGCCAGGGCGCGGGGGGTGCGGTCGCGCAGGCGGGCCAGGTCGGCCGGGCGGTCGGCGAGCGCCGCCTGGGCGGCGACGAGCCGGGGGACGACCTCGGCGACGGTCCCGGCGGACGGGCTCCAGCAGTCCTCGCCGGGGACGTGGTCGAGCAGCAGCCGCCCCGTCGGGGCGTCGGCGGCGAGGACGGTGGGGACGAGCCGGGGGGCGACGCCGCCGAACAGCGCGATGACCTCGCCCTCCTGGGCGTTGAACGCGGGCGTCGTGGTCTTCAGCCAGGCGTCGGCCCCGGTGGAGGTGGGCAGACGGAAGAGGCCGGAGAGGTTCCACGTCCGGATCTGCCGCGCGGGCGCGGCCGACGGGCGTCCGGCGGCCGCGAGTTCCGCCTCCGCCCAGGCCAGCGCCTCCCGCAGCCCGACGGGCGTGGCCCAGGCGGCCCGGTGCTCCGCGGGGCCGAGCAGCGCGGCCGTCCCGCCGTCCGGGGCCCCGGGCTCGATCCCGGTCGGCCGGCGCAGCGCCTCGGCGTGGTAGCGCACCCGCCCGCCGTGGCCGGGCTCCCCGCTCCGGCCCTCGACCAGCCGCGCCACCAGCACCGGCACCCCGGCCGCTTCCGTCGCCCGGGCGACCACCTCGTCCACGGAGGACCACCAGCCGAGTTCCACCTCGAAGGGGCCCAGCTGCCCGAAGTACTCGTCGCCGTACGTCAGATCGACCGTCACGGTCCGGTTGCTCGCTCGCTGCATCGGAGCAGCTTCGCCCACCAGGGCGGACGGGCGCGACCGATTTTCCGCGCCCGCCGACCGGAGGGCCGCGGCCCGCGCCCGTTCGCGCTCCGCCTCCGCCTCCGCCGCGGCCCGCGCCCGGTCGGACGCGAAGACGAGCCGGAGGGCCGACTCGTCCAGGGCGTCCGCCGTTTCCTCCCGCCAACCGGCGAGGCGGCCCGGGTCGCTGCCGTCGGGTCTGCGCGCCCGCACCGAACGCAGTTGCCGGAGCGACCGCTTGAGCGCGGGGTCGAGCACGGGAGCTTCTTCCGGAGACGGCCCGCACCGAAGGGTACGGCGCCGATCCCCCGGGGGGCGAGGGCGAGCAGGTCCTGCGGCCGCCCCCGCCCTGAGGCCCGGAGGCGGCGCTAGCCGATGGCCACCGCCGTGCCGGAGACCCGCACCCGGGCGTCCCCGGCCCGCAGTTCGACCCGCAGCAGGCCCGGACGGCCCAGGTCGTCGCCCTGGTGGAGCGTCAGCACCGCCGGGGCCGCCACCGCGCCGAGGTCCCGCAGGTACGCGCCGAAGGCGGCCGCGGCGGCGCCGGTGGCCGGGTCCTCGACCACGCCACCGACCGGGAACGGGTCGCGGACGTGGAAGACCTCGGGAGCCTCCCGCCAGGCGAGTTGCAGGGTGGTCAGGTCGCGGGCGCGCATGTGGTCGGCGAGGCCGTCGAAGTCGTAGTCGAGCCGGGCCAGCCGCTCGCGGGTGGCGACCGCCAGGACGAGGTGCCGGGCGCCGGCGTAGGCGAGCCGGGGCGGCAGGGCCGGGTCGAGGTCCGCGGCGGACCAGCCGAGCAGGGCGAGCGCCTCCGCCACGTCGGCCGCCGGCACCTCCTCGACCTTCGGCTCGACGCTGGTGAGGGTGGCGCGCAGCAGTCCGTCGGCGCCGCGCTCGACCTCGACCGGGACGTCCCCGGCCGCGGTCGCGAAGACGTACTGCCCGGGGCCGGTGCGCTCGGCCAGGGCGACGGCGGAGCCGACCGTCGCGTGGCCGCAGAACGGCACCTCGGCGAGCGGGCTGAAGTACCGTACACGGTAGGCCCCTTCGGCCGGTCCGGGGGTGAGGAAGGCGGTCTCGGAGTACCCGACCTCGGCGGCGACGGCGAGCATCCGCTCGTCGGTCAGCCCGGTGGCGTCGAGCACCACGCCTGCCGGGTTGCCGCCCTCGGGGCGGGTGGCGAAGGCGGCGTAGCGGAGGATCTCGGGAGCGGCGTCGTCGGTCATGCCCGGAGGAACGCGCGCGCGGCGATCACTGTTCCCCGCTCACCGTGGCACCGCCTCCGGGAAGTCCGAGCCGAGCGTGGCGCCGCACGCCAGGTCGAACTCGTAGCGCGTGTACCGCCCGCGCCGCCGGGTCGTGAGCAGGCCGGCCCGGCGCAGCACGGCCAGGTGCCGGGACACCTCGGGGGCGCTGGGCTGGACGGCGCTGGTGGCGGCCGTCGCCCCGCCGCACCTGCTGGGACGGGCCCAGCCCGCCGGGAGGTGTCGTCGGGGGTGGGCCGGGCGGCCGCGCCGGCCGTGCCGGCGGCGTTGCCGGCGGCCGGGCCGGGGGCGCCGGCGGTGCTGCGGCTGGGACCGGAGCGCTGACGGGCCGCCCGCCGACGGCCCGACGCGGCGGGCGTGCGCCGGTGGGATGATCGTCCGCATGGCCCTGACCCCGTACCAGCGGCACCTTCGCGACCGGATCACAGCCGCCGGGGTGGCCTCCCCGCCGGAGCCGTGGCGGCCGGTCGGCCAGGGGCTGATCGCCGTCGGCGGGCTGCTCGGCATCGGTTTCGCCGTCCACCCGGAGAGCGGCCACGACGTGGTGCTGACGGTCTCGCACAGCGGCCACGGCCTGTTCGACGCGGTGACCGGCCGCAAGCTGGCCCGCGACCGCGAGCCCGCCGAGGACCCGGACGGCCCGGACCTCGCCTGTCCCGGTCTCGGCCAGGTCGCTGACGTGCGCGTCCCGGTGGCGGGGATGTGGGGCGGGGGGCTGCACACCTCCGCCGAGGGCGGCTGGCACGTCGAGGTGGTCGCCCCGGAGTGGCCGCACCACCGGGTGCTGCTCGCCACCGGGCGGGGGCCGTGGCAGGGCGAGCCCGGCGAGAGCTGGTGGCCGGTCCTCGACGCCGACCGGTCCACCTTCCGCGCGGCCGGCTTCTCGCCGACCGGCCGCACCCTCGCGGTGGCCACCAGCAGCGACTTCGCGCTCTGGACCCGCGACGAGGGCCCGCCGCTCGTGCCTTAGCCCTTCCGGATCAGCGGTGTCTTAGAGGGCGTTTGATCTCGTGAGTTCCATGATGTCGGGTTCAGGTGCCTCGCCAGGTGGGTGTTGATTCGCCGGTGAGACGGCGGGTCATGTTGTC